>DVIV01000004.1 GCA_018710985.1 Candidatus Limiplasma pullicola | reverse complement strand
GCCAGGAGCTTAAGAAATGTTTGCGCCCAGGGGCGCAAACTCCCCGCCCGCCCGGCAAAGCCGGGCGATACGAATTCACTTTGGAGGACCTGCGGGTCCTCCAAACCTCCCCAAATGGGTTATTTGACAGTCTGGACGATCCCCCGGCAATGCCGGGGGATCGTTTTGGATGGAGGTTATTGATAGTTGCTTTTTACCCAGGGCACATGGGGGCATTCCTCGCCGTCCGTGGGGTCAATCCGCTCATCCATGCGCGGCGCAAGGCCCAGCCGCAGCACGCCGGGCTTCTCCGCCTCATACGCCTCCCAGGCGGGCAGGCCCTCGCCGTTGGGGTTGCCCGTGGCGATGAAATTGCTCCAATAGGCCTGCATGCGCTCGGACAGCTGCTGATCCTCCTGGCCCAGGTTGCGCCAGTTCTCCGCAACCATATCGTACAGGTACCAGCTTTCGACGCCGTGATAGGCGAAGGCAGCCGGATCGTCGCCCGGCATGCGGCGGTCAAAGTAGTAAAAATACGCGTTTTTCCGTCCGGGGCGCGCCTGCGCCTGCGCCCAGGTCCGGGCCATTTCAAACATTTCCGGGATGTCCATGTCGTCGCGGTTGACGCCGAAGAGGTAATCGAGATCGTGCATGCCCCCGCTTTGGATGATCGTCTTGCAGAAATCCGGGAGCAGCGTTCCATCCACCGTCGGAACCCACAGATGCCGCTGGTCCCGGTTGATCGTATAGTTGGACAGAAGGTAGGCATGGACAATCGCCTCCACGGGCAGCGCGCGCAGCTGCGCCGCATCCTCCGTGCCCAAAAGCGCGACGAATTCCCGCGCCGCCTGCTCCGCTTCCCCGCGGGACAGCTCGATTCCGCCGGAGCTTTGCAGGATGGCGCGCCGATAAAGGCCCGCGGTGAGGGGCGAGCAGTTGAGAACCTCTGCGCTCAGCCCGCCGGCGGAGCCGCCCAGCAGCGTGATCCTGTCGGGGTCGCCGCCGAAGGCCGCGATGTTGTCCCGCACCCAGCGAATCGCCGCAATCTGATCATACATGCCATAGTTGCCATAGTCGCCGGCTTCATCCGCCAGCGCCGGGTGCGCCAGGAATCCCAGCACGCCCAGCCGGTAGTTGAAGGAGACCACCACGGCGCCGCGCAGGCACAGGTTTTCCCGTTCCAGCTGGCCCTCCGCCCCGGTGCCGGTGCAAAACGCGCCGCCATGTATGGAAACCACCACGGGCAGCCGGTCGTCTGCGCTTTGCGCGCTGGTCCACACGTTCAAAAACAGGCAGTCCTCGCTCTGAGGCAGCTCCGGCAGCGGGCGGACGGTCTTCATCGTGAATTCCCTGGCAAAAAAGGACGCGCTTCCCAGCCGGGGAAACTGCCAGCACCGGCTGCCGTAGTCCGCCGCCTCCCGCACGCCTTCCCACGCCGGGGCCGGCTGAGGCTTGCGCCAGCGCAGGTTGCCCACCGGCGCCGCCGCATAGGGAATGCCCCTGAAGACGCGCACCTGGGGATGATGGCCCGTCCTGCCGCGCAAAAGGCCCTGCTGTACCTGTACAATCTCGTCGATCATGTCCTGTCCTCCTGATTGTCGAAAATATGGCTGGCCGTATAGAATAGATTGCCTACCTGCCCGTCCAGCCGGAACCCCTTGGCATCAACCGCGTAGGCCGCCAGCGAGCCGTCCTGCTGAGGCACCCCCGCGCATCCCCGCAGCACGCGCTCGCATGCCTGGCTCAGCTCATCGAGGCAGGCCGGGGAAAGCGGGGTCTGGTTGTGACAGGGCAGGATCAGATCGAAGGCTTTGCGCATCGCGCCGATCCGGGCCAGGCTCCGGGCGTAGCATTCAACGCTGGCGGAGTAGTCAAAGAATAGCTGCACCTGGGCGTGAAAGCTGTCCCCGCCAAGGAGCAGCCGTCGCTCGCGGTCCAGAAAGCACACGCTTCCGCGCGTGTGTCCCGGCACGTCGAACGCCTGAAGCGTGGTACCGCCCAGGTCAAACGTCTGCCCGTCACGGAGGGGCAGTAGCCGGATCGGCCGCGGCGGCGCCAGCAGCGCCGGGGCAAACACGGCCCGCGTGTCCTCCGCATCCGCTATTTTCCGCAAAAACCACAGGCGGCGCGCCGGCTGCGTCTCCGCCTGCATCAGCGGCACGTCCGCAGGGTGCAGGTAAACCTCGTCAAAGTCATAGTCGCCGCCCGCATGGTCCACATGCCCATGCGTATTGAGCACCACCAGCGGCAGGCCGGTCACGCGCTCCACCGCCTCACGGATGGAGCCGTAGCCCGCGCAGGTATCAACCAGCGCCGCCCTGCGCGTGCCGAGCACCAGGTAGGCATATTCCGCGCCCCTGCCCTCGATTCTGTAAACGCCATCCCACATGGGATGCATCCGAAATGGAAAGTCCTGCATGTCTTTTTCTCTCCGCCGGCAAGCGCAAAGTACCGGAATGGCTTCCGGTACTTTGCGCGTTTGGGTCACTCGGCAGCGGGCACGCCCATCATATCCAGGTAGGCCTGCCACTGGCGGTTGTATTCCTCAAAGACCTGCTGGGCGCCGGCTTCGAGCATCTTTTCCTTGAAGATGCGGATGCCCTCTTCCACGTCGTCGATCTGGCCATGGACCAGCGGATAGCCATACTGCTGGTAGGTCAGGGACAGGGCGTTCACATAGTCACGCACAGGCTCGATGTCAACGGGGAACGCTTCTTTGTAGTTGTACACGGCGTAGGGGATGATCTTGTCGAACTCCTCCTGCACGCGGCTGTAATAGCTGGGATAGAGCTTGAAGTCGGGGTTGATCAGGTTGTTGAAGGCCAGGCAGTTCTGCAGGTAGCCGGGGTTCTGCGGATCGTTGAGGGAGACATAGCTGCCGTCCTCGGCGACCTCGTAGTGGACGCCCTCAATGCCGCAGTCGATCAGGCGGCTGAGCTCCTCGTTGGTCAGCAGTTCCTTGACGAACAGGAGGGCACGGACGGGGTCCTCGCAGGCGTAGGGGATGGCGAAGGAGCCCTGGAAAGGCACGTTGGGCATGGAGATCTGGAACATTTCGGCCCAGCTGATGTAGCCCCACTCCCAGTCGGGATGCGCGGTCTCGGAGGGGATGATGATGGTGGTGAGCAGGTTCTCATACGCGCCGTTGAAGATGGAGGAGGCGTACTTGCCCGCCAGCATCACGGAGGCGTGGTCCTCGGTGTTGGAAACCGCGTCGGACTGCACATAGCCCTTTTCCACCCAGCTGCGCGCCCAGGTGCAATAATCCAGGAAGTTCTCCGTATCGGCGCTCACATGCAGGTCGCGGGGATTGTCCAGGTCACACACGAAGAAGTGGAAGTAGGGATGGCCGATGCCGGTGTGCTCATGGTACATGCTGTTGTAGATGGTGAACATGTCGTTGGCATGGCTGTACATGGGCAGGATGTCGGGCTCGTTGGCCTTGATGGCTTCGCAGTAGGCCTCGATGTCCTCCATGGTCTTGACCTCTTCGATGCCGTACTTCTCGGCCAGGTCCGCGCGGTAGAGGAAGCCGGCGCTGGTGCAGTTGGTCACAACGCCGGGAATGGCGTAGTCATGGCCCTTGATCTTGCTCTGCTCCCACTTTTCTTCGGGGATCAGGGTGCGCAGCTCGGGCACGTAGGTGTCGATATAGTCCTCCAGAGCGATGAACGCGCCGTTGTTGGCCTTGTCGGCATAGGAGAACCAAGTGGCTTCAAAAATCAGGTCGCACTTTTCGCCGGTGGCCAGCACGAGGTTGTACTTGGTGGTCTGATCGGCGGTGCCGATGGGCTTGATGGTCACCGTGGCGTTGAGCTTTTCCTGGGTGATCTTGTTGATCTCCTCCGTCACCATGTCAAGGTCCTTCGCCCCGTCATAGGCAACGTAAATGACCAGTTCGTAGGGTTCGGAAAGATCGTATTCCTCGGCGATGGCGGCTCCGCCCAGCAGGCAGAGGACCGCGAGCAGCATGGCAAGCAGTTTTTTCATAAAAGCGCAATTCCTTTCTTTATCATGATGATTTCCAGTCTATGCGACGCTGTATGAATCCGGCGAAGCTCTTCCCTCACCTCCTCATTGTCACACCGGTTTCAATCAGCCTTTTACCGCACCGATCATGATGCCCTTGACAAAGTACTTCTGCACAAACGGATACGCCAGAATAATCGGGCCGGTCGCCACGACCGCCATTGCCATTTTGATGCTTTCGGTGGGCATGGTGTTGGTCGTGGTCACGATCTCGCCGCTGTTGGCCAGATTCTGCTGGGCGGTAAGAATGTTGTACAGGTACAGCTGGAGGGGGAACTTGTCGGCGTCCGAGAGATACAGCATGCTCTGGTACCAGTCGTTCCAGTATTGCAGCGCCAGAAATAGCCCGATGGTCGCAATGCCGGGGCCCGACAGCGGAAGGACGATCCGGGTGAAGATCTTCCAGTCGCCCGCCGAGTCGATCTTGGCGGCCTCGATCATTTCATGGGGAATGGATTTCATGAAGTTGCGCATCAGCAGCACGTTGAAGGGGGTAAGCAGCGGCATGAGGATCACGGCCCACAGGCTGTCCTTGAGGTTGAGGTCCATCACCACGAGCATGTAGGTGGGAATCATGCCCGCCGAAAACAGGGTCGTGAAATAGATGAAGAACGCGATGTGGTTGCGATAGCGGAAGTCGTTGCGGTTGAGCACGTAGCCCGCCATGGTGATGAGGATCAGTCCCAGCGACGTGCCCACCAGCGTGATGAAGATGGTCACGCTGTATGCCTGCAGGATGTCGGTGGGGTTGCGGAAAAGGTAGGTGTAGGCATAAGTGGAAAAGGCCGAGGGGAGGATGCTGTATCCGTTCTGGATGATGGCCGCGTTGTCCGTAAGGGACGCGGAAATGATGATGACGAAGGGAATCAGACACGCCAGCGATATCACCAGCATGATGCCGAAGGAAGCTGCGGACATCGCCGGGCTGCTTTGAATGGCTTCTTTTTTCATTGCCGGTGCCTCCTTAGAACAGCGCGTTGTCCGGATTGACCTTGCGCACGATGCCGTTAACCAGCATGATGAAGGCAAAGCCAAACAGGGATTGGTAGACGCAGGTTGCGGTGCCGATGGAGATGTTGAAGGTGGATTTCAGCGTACGGAAGATATACGTATCCAAGATGTCGGTGCTTTCAAACAGAAGGCCATTGTCGCCCACGAGGTTGTAGAACAGCTGGAACTGCCCGCGGAACATCACGCCCACGGCCATCAGCGTCAGGGTGATAATGGTGGGCTTGAGCATGGGGATGGTAATTTTCGTCACCTTCTGCCAGGCTGTGGCGCCATCGATGCTGGCCGCTTCGTAGTAGGTATCGTCGATGCTGGTAATGGCGGCCAGGTAGATCACGCTGCCGTAGCCCAGCTGCTTCCACAGGTAGACCAGCACGATGATGAAGGGCCAGATCTCGGCGGTGGTATAGGCGTCAAAGCCCATCACGCCCATATTGCGCAGGTACACCGTGAGCATGCCGTTGGTGGAGTTGAGCACGGCGTAGCTGAATGCCTTGACGATGACGAAGGAAATGAAATAGGGAAAGAAGATCATGGTCTGCATGGAGCGCTTGGCGCTCATGCGCAGGTTGCTGAGCATGATGGCCACGGCCATCTGCGTGAGGTTGCCCAGGACGATGAACGCGATATTATAAAGAAAGGTGTTGCGGGTGAGATAGGCCAGCGTGCCGGAGCTGAAAAGATACTCGAAGTTTTTCAGGCCCACAAAGTCGTTTTCAAACAGGGGCGTGCCAAACTTGAATTTGGAAAACGCATAATAGAAGCCCCGCATGGGCAGGTAGCCCAGCACGATGAAATAGGCGATGGTGGGCAGGATCATCAGATACAGCACATAATGATCCCTGAGTTCGTGTGTGATGCCTGCCAAACCGCGTCTGCGCAGGCCTGCGGGGTTTAAGACTACGGCATTGGTCGCTTTCAAGGTTTATCACCCTTTCCTGATGATGGAATTGTCGTGGGCTTTGCCCGTCACCCTTTGTCGCTGCAAGCGTAGCACACCGCCGCGCCGGGCGTAAACTCAAAAATCGTTGCTTTTGGCCAAAAATCGCTTTTCTTCGCACAACTGCACATATCGTACCTGACTGCTTATTTCGTACTAAGCGGGTGCGCGCCGGGGCGCGCAAAGGCCCGTGTTTCCTGGGAAAAGCCGTTTTCAGTCCCTCTTTTGAGGCCAGGGGGCACGGTTTCCTTTTCTGATTTTTTGCTATATAATAATGCGCATCAGTCAGACGGCAAGTGAAAAAATAAGGGAGAGAGGGGAAGGCAATGGCACAGCGGAAGCTCTCCAGGCGCAAAATCGTGATATTCTCCAGAATTCTGCTGATGACCAGCATCATTGTGCTGCTCACGGTGTTTCTGGTTTCGGGCTTTGCCAGCGGCGTTATTCTGGACAATGCCTACAACAGCAGCCAGAGCATCATGCAGCAGCTGCAGGTCAGCATGAGCTTCCTGATGGAAATCAGCAGCCGCTTCACACTGGAGATTTCCAACGATTCGCTGATCACTCCGCTGCTGTACACCTCAGCTCCGCCCACCTACGGCGTCATGCCCGCACTCAGCCGCATGAACAGCTACCTGTTCATGATCGCGCATGCGGAAAGCATCTATATTTTCAACAAAAACAGCCAGACCGTGTATCTCAGCGTGCAGAGCCCGTCCGTTTCGCTCTCCAATCAGGTGATGCCCTTTGAGGACTTTCCCGATACCGGCGCGCTGGAGCTGTTTTACAACTATCAGCAGTACCCGTATTCCTATCCCATCCTGAGAGCCTATACGCTTGACGGGGAGACCCGCAACGTGTTCACTTTCTTTTCCAGCGACTGGCAGGGGCGTGACGAGGGACTGACCTATGCGGTCATGATCAACCTGTCGCCCGATTATTTCAGCACCATCATGGCGTCGCTGCAATCCCTCTGGGCCGGGTCACAGGCGTTCATCTATTCCCGCGACGGGTATCTGGTATCCACGCAGCCCCGCGCGGACGGGGCCACGGAGGAGCTGGCGCCGGACAGCGAGCGCATCTGGGCGCGGGTGGATGAGGGCATGCTCAACGGCTCGTTTGTGTCCGAGGCGGATGATCAGTTTGTCATCTATGCGGTGGACGAGTCCTGCGAATGGGGCTATGTGCTGCGCATACCCAACGCGACGCTGCTTTCCTCGCTCAAGGCCATGCAGAATTATACCATACGGATTGCCCTGATTGCACTTTTGCTGAGCATTTTGCTTTCGATCTGGACAACCATCCGCTTCTCAAAGCCGCTGGACGCGGCGGAAAACCAGCTTCTGGCGCTGAGCATGCAGCTGGACGAGGCGACCAATTCCGTGGCGCGCGACATCGTGCACCGGCTCATCCAGGCCCCGCCGGACGAGGACCTGATCAAAAAGCTTCAGTCCCTTCCCCAGGACAAGCGCCCCGTGGTGCTGGAGGGCTGGTATGCCCTCTCCATCATCTCCCTGGACGACTACCAGCAGCAGTACGCCTCGCTGGGCAAGGCGCTGTCCTCCCGGCGCCTGCGCGAGACCGCCCAGGCCCTGATCTCGCTTCTGCCCGCGCAGATCACCGGCGCAAGCATCATTCACGAATCCAAGCGCATCCTGCTCCTGGCCAGCTCCAGCGAGCTGGACGCGGAAAGCGGCTTCGCCGAGCAGCTGGAAAGCGCACAGCGCAAGCTGATCCGTCAGGGACACGGCATATCGGTCATGCTGGGCGCGACCGCCCATTCCCTCGCCGATATCCACGCCAGCTACCTCCACCTCAACATGATGAGCCATCAGCGCATCTTCTACGGCGAGCAGAGCTTCGTGCCGCTTTCCAGCATGGCCGAATCGCGCCAGCACAAATACACCTATCCCCAGGCCAAGAGCAAGCAGATGGTATCCGAGATCATGAAGGGCAACGCGGAGGGCGCCTATGCGATCTACAGGGAAATCGTGGAGGAAAGCCGCGGCTACACCTTCTCCGATTTCAACGCGGCGCTCTCGCACCTGTTCCTCACGCTCTCCATCGTGGCGCAGAAATCCGCCGGGGAAAGCGTCAAAATCGACAACGCCATCGTCAGCGACCTGCAGCGCTACGACTCGCTGGACGCCATGAACCAGGAGTTCCGCGCCCTGATTGATTCCCTTTGCGGCGTGATGCGCGACCGCAAGTCCTCCAGCAAGGAAAGGCTGATCGCCTCGATTGATCAGATTCTGGAGACGCAGTACAGCGACTCGCTTCTGGGCATTGATACCATCGCCGGCAGGCTCGACATGAGCGCCAACTACATCGGCCGCATGTACAAGCAGGCCACGACCGTCACCATCACCGACCGCCTGCTGGAAATCCGCATGCAGCATGCGCTGCGCCTGCTGGAGGAAACGGACCTCACCGTATCCGCCATCGCCGCGAAAGTGGGATTTGCCAGCGATTCCTACTTCTATAAGCTCTTCAAGCAGGTCAACCACACCACCCCGGCCGACTACCGCCTGCGCGCCAAGCAGCACAGGCCCTGAGCGCCCGCGCGCCGCAGCAGGCGTCAAACCCTTGTGCGGCGCCCGTTTCCCGTGCCCGGCTGAACAAATTCCAACTGCGATTTTTCCATAGATCGCAGTTTTTTTCATGCGCCTTTTGACACAAGAATAGACAAACCTTCTTCATCTTCACTTGTACGCCCACGGGGATTGTACTACGCTGAACGCGACAAAAAAAGCGGAGATGCATGCGAAGTGATTCATCAGTGGGCTAAGGATATCTCCATCATCGGAGCGGCGTATTCCCCCTTTGGCGATGTGTGCGCCACCCCCTCCTTGGAGGGGCTGACCTTCCGCGAGCTGGCGTCCTGGGCGGTGCTGGAAGCCCTGGAAGATGCGGGCGCGGGGCCCGAATGCGTGGATTCGCTGCTGGTTTCTCACTTTACGGACGGATTTACGAAAAACAGCAGCCATATTCTGGCTGAATTCACGGGGATGCAGGAAGCCTCCATCAGCGACATCGACACGGCCTGCGTCTCCCCCATCAACGGCATCCGCCTTGCGGCCGGGCTGCTGGCCTGCGGAATGAACGATCTGGTGGTGCTCTGTGCCGTGGAGGTTCCCCTCTCCTCCATAACCATCACGCCTGAGGGGTACAAGCTGGAGCCTTCCAAGCGCACCCGCACGCAGATCCGGCAGCTTCGGGACGGCCTGGGCGGCCCGTTCGATCAGGCCTATTTCATTCCCATTGCCCTGGGGCCCGACGCCGGCACCGGTTCCCTGCAGGGCCTGCGCTATGCCCGCCGGTACGGACTGAGCCTTTCCCAGCTGGATGAAGCGCTGGCGGCGGCCTATATCAACAGCCGCCGCGCCTCGGCGCTGAACCCGCGTGCGGCCCGGCAGACGCCCCTGGAACAGGAGGCGCGCGAGCACGGCTTTGCCACCATCCACGCCTACCTGCATTCCGACTGTTTCCCCGTCTATGACTGGCCCTACCGGGAATTCGCGCGCCACGTACCCTGCGACGGGGCCGCGGCGCTGGTGCTGTGCCGCACAGAGGACGCCAGGCGCTATACGCGCCGCGGCATCCGTGTGGCCGGGCTGGGGGCGGCCTCGGGCGGGAGCAACTTCGGAAAAACGCCCGCGGACGGCAGCCTGGCGGACCGCTACGGCGAGCAGATCGCCATTCGCCAGGCATACCGGATAGCGGGCATCCAGCCCGGCGAGATCGACTATGTGGGCATTCATGACTGCATGCTCCAAAGCCACTTTCAGGTGGCGGAAGCGCTTGGCTACCTGCCCGAGGGCCAGGGATGGCGGATGGTGACGGAGGGCCGTACCGCCTATGACGGCGACCGACCCATCAACACGCACGGCGGCGACTGCGCGTTTGGCAACGCCTTCGACGCCACCGCCATGGCGGACATCGTCGAAAGCGTGCGCCAGCTCCGCGGCGAGGCGGGCCCGGTCCAGATTGCCGGCCGCCCGCGCGTTGCGGTCAACCATTCCTTCGGCGGGGGCAGCAGCGGCGGCGTAGTGGTTTTGAAAAGGGAGTGGTGAGATCATGAAGGAGATGCCCGGATATGTGCGGGCCTTTTACCGCGAGCTGGAGGCCGGCCGCCTGCCAGGCATGCGCTGCCCGCACTGCGGCCAGGTCCGGCTGACTTACGTGCCCGTGTGCGACCGCTGCAAGCGGCGGGCGCCCGAGCCCGTCGAGCTGGAAAAGCGCGGCGTGCTCACCGTGTTTTCCGTTCGGCAGCCCTGGGACATGGAGCGGCGCTACGTTCGCGACCTGCCCGGACGTGTGGCCGTGGGCATGGTTGAGCTCAAGGATGGCCCCACGCTATGGTGCTGCGTGGACGGGCTGGACGTAGACCATCCCG
Source organism: Candidatus Limiplasma pullicola (assembly GCA_018710985.1). GTDB lineage: Bacteria > Bacillota > Clostridia > Christensenellales > Aristaeellaceae > Limiplasma > Limiplasma pullicola. The sequence goes on along the minus strand of DVIV01000004.1, from coordinate 9,588 downwards.
AAGCGGAATGGGAAAGGCTTCCGCTGGATGTGGAAATCGACATCCGGCGCATCGGCGGAAACGCGATTCCCGTGGCTGTCGTTCCAAAAGCCCTACAGATATTGAAGGAGGTAGAACCATGAACCGTCTTCCCATCGAACTGGACCCGCAAATTCAGCAAAACGTGGCCCGGGAACTGCCCATTCTTGAGCAGATCAGCAACGAGGCGCTGCGCAGCCAGGTCGTGGACGCATGGGCGCTGGCGCTTCAGCTCAACGGCTTTGACCGCATATCGGCCATACCCGGTTCGGGCATGCCCGGCACCTCGGAGCTGGGCAACCAGCTTCACCACATTCTGGCCGTCGCCTACAACAGCTGCAGCCTCTTTGACAACCTCGAACGCATCTACGGCGTGAAGCTGGGCATCGACCGCGAGCTGCTCATCGCCGGAGCCGTGCTGCACGACGTGGGCAAGGCCTACGAATACTGCCCGCAGAACCTGGAACGCTGGAAAAAGAACATCCATCAGACCGGTATGCTCAACGTGCGCCACCCCGCCTACGGCGCCTACATCACCCTGACCGTGGGCCTGCCGGAAGAGGTCGTCCACGTGTGCTCCTGCCACTCGCTGGAGGGCCGCTACGTGCAGCGCAGCGTGTACGCCACCATCGTCCATTACGCGGACGACGGCTCCTGGTTCACCTTGTCCAACGCCTTTGACATGAATATTCCAAAGCTCTGACACAAAGGAGGAACCTGGTCATGGATTATACCCTGGAATCGCTTTTCGGCGTGGCCGGCAAAAGCATCGCGGTGGCCGGCGGCACGTCCGGCATCGGGCTGGAGCTGGCCTCGGCGCTGCGCCAGCTGGGTGCCCACGTGGCGGTGCTGGGCGTGGGCGAACAGGCCACGCAGGCCGCCCTGGCCCGGCTGGAGGGCATCTCCGCCCCCGGCCGCGTGCTGGCTTTCACCGCGGATGTCACCAACGAAGCGCAGATCCGCGACGTTTTTGACAGCATCCACAGCAGCTTCGGCCGCATCGACGGCCTGATCAACTCCGCCGGCATCAACCGCATCGAGGCGCTGCACAGCGGCAGCATCGACAACTTTTCCCGCGTCATGGATGTCAACCTCAAGGGCATGGTCATCTGCTGCAAATACGCCGGGCGATACATGCTGCGACAAAATTACGGGCGCGTCGTCAACATCTCCTCCCTCAGCTCCATCCGGGGCAAGAGCTTCTATACCGCCTACGCCTCCAGCAAGGCGGCCGTCAACGGCTTCACCCGCGCGCTGGCGGTGGAATGGGCCAAAAACAACATCACCGTCAACGCCATCGCCCCCGGCATGATCGTAACCGACATCAACCGCAAGCAGGTGGAGGCCAACCCCGACAGCTTCCTCAAGCGCATCGAAAGCATTCCCCGCGGCTGCGCCGGAAAGGAGCAGTGGCTGGTGGCGCCTGTGGTGATGCTGCTCTCCGACGGCGCGCCGCACCTGACCGGGCAGAGCATCTTCTGCGACGGCGGGTCCTCCATCGGGGACACGTTCATCATGGAAAAGGAAAAACAGGGCCCGCTAAAGCTGGACGAGGAGTGACGGACAATGAAAAAGCTGGTTGTAAAAGCACCCTATCAAATGGAATTTGAGGAGGCGCCCATTCCCGAAATCGAAACGGATACGCAGGCGCTGGTCAAGGTCAAGGCCGTGGGCATCTGCGGCTCGGATATCAAGATCTACCACGGCAAGAACACCTTCGCCACCTACCCGCGCGTGCTGGGCCACGAGGCCGTGGGCGAGGTTGTCCGCACGGGCAGCGGCGTCACCCGCCTCAAGCCGGGCGACCGCGTGGTGCTGGAGCCCATCGTCTTCTGCGGCAAGTGCTACGCCTGCCGCCATCAGCGCGGAAACGTGTGCCGCCATCTCCAGATCCGCGGTATCAACATCGACGGCGGCTATCAGGAATACATCGTGGCTGAGGAAGAAAAGCTCCACGTGTTTCCGGCCAGCATCGGCTGGCGGGAGGCCGTCATGATGGAGCCCTACACCCTGGGCGCGCAGGTGGCCGCCCGCAGCGGCGTTCAGCCCGACGACGTGGTATTTATCTCCGGCCTCGGCCCTGCCGGCCAGGTGGTGCTGGACACGTTTTTCACTCTGGGCGTGAAAAAAATCATCGTATCGGACATGATTGCCAAGCGGCTGGAGCTGGCGCGCGAGCTGGGCGCCATCACCATCAACGCACGCGAGGAGGACGTGGAGGCGCGCCTGAAGGAGCTCACCGACGGCGAAGGCCCCAACGTCACCATCGACTGCGCCGGCCTGCCCCAAACCTTTGAGCAGGCGCTGCGCGTCACCTCGCAGGCGGGCGTGGTGGTGCCCATGGGCTATACGGATACGCCCGCGTCGGTCCCCACGGTGCTCATCGGGCGCAAGGAGCTCAACGTCGTGGGGTCGCGCCTGGAATCCCACAAGTTTCCCGGCGTTATCGCCGATTTTGAAAAGCACCTGCCGCAGATCCGGCGGCTGATCAGCCATACCTATCCCTTCTCCCGCGCGCAGGAAGCCATGGAAATGGCCCAGAGCGGCCGGGACGACCTGGGCAAAGTCGTGATTATGCTGGAGGACGAACAATGAAGAAGGTCGCCTTTGTCTACACCTCCATGGGCGGGCTGGTGGAAACCACCCGCAAGCTCGCCGCCGAGCGGCTGCCCGGTGTGGAAACCCTGCACATCGCCGACAGCGGCCTGGTGGCCGACATCATCCGCAGCGGCGAAATCACCCCCGCTGTGCGCCGCCGGCTGATGTACCAGTTTGAAAGCGCCGCCGCCGCGGGCGCGGACGCCATTGTATGCGCCTGCTCCAGCGTGGGCGAGATCGCGGAGATGGCCGACACGCTGCTGGACGTGCCCGTGATCCGCATTGATCAGGCGATGATCGACGAGGCGGTGGCCACCTATGACCGCATAGGCGTGCTGGCCAGCGTGGAAAGCACCATCGGGCCCACCACGGCCTGCATCCGGCGGGCTGCCCGGCGCGCGGGACGCGATGTCACCATCGCCGCCAAAGTGGCGCAGGGCGCCTATCAGGCCCAGGCGCAGGGAAACCGCGAGGAGCACGACCGTCTCCTGATGGCCTGTGCAAGGGAAATGAACGAGGGCATTGACGTGCTGCTGCTCGCACAGGGCTCCATGGCGCGCATGGAGCAGCCGCTGGCCGACGCGCTGGGAAAGCCTGTGCTTTCCAGCCCCGAACGCTGCATGCGGGCGCTTGCCACGCTGATCGGATGAGGGGGAGGACGCCGCAATGTATGATATTCAGGCATTGGAGCTCAGGGCGGTGGAGATTCGCAGGGACATCCTGGAGCTGGTCACCCGCGGCCAGGGGCCGGCGCACCCCGCGCCCTCGCTGTCGTGCGCGGACATTCTCACCGCCCTGTATTTCGGGGTGATGCGGGTGGACCCGGCCCACCCGCACTGGGCGGACCGCGACCGCTTTATTCTTTCCAAGGGGCATGCCGCGCCGGCATTGTACGCGGCGCTTGCGCAGAAGGGGTACTTTGACCGCTCCTGGTATCCGACGCTGCGCAGATGCGGTTCGCGGCTGCAGGGCCATCCCGACATGACCAAGACCCCCGGCGTGGACATGACCACCGGCTCGCTGGGACACGGGCTGTCGGCGGGCGTGGGCATGGCGGTGGGCCTGAAGCTGCGCAGGCAGAAGGCCAATGTGTATGTGCTCCTGGGCGACGGCGAAATCCAGGAGGGCATCGTCTGGGAGGCCGCCATGACCGCAGGCCGCTTCAAGCTGGACAACCTGATCGCCATGGTAGACTACAACCATATCCAGTCCAGCGGCTTCATGGAGGACATCATGCCCATGGAACCGCTGCGGACGAAGTGGGAATCGTTCGGATTCCACGTGCTGGAGATGAACGGGCACAACATGCGTGAAATTCTCGATACCCTGGATCGCGCAAGGGTGATCAAGGGCGCGCCCGTGATGATCCTCGCCCATACCACCAAGGGGCAGGGCGTGAGCTACATGGAGAACGATCCCTCGTGGCACACGGGCATACCGACGCCTGAGCAGTACAGGCAGGCCATGTCCGAGCTGGACGCGGCCAGGGACCGCATTTTGGGAGGGGGAGCACGATGAGAGAGCTGGACGCCGTATCCACGCGTGTGGCCTTCGGCGAAACCCTGGAGAAAATGGCCGGCGAGGACGAGAGCATTGTGGTGGTCTCCGCCGATACCGCCCGCTCCATGGGGCTGAAGGGCATGGAGAAAAAGTATCCGGAGCGGGTGCTCAATGTGGGCATCGCCGAGCAGAACATGATGACCATGGCCGCCGGGCTCGCCGCGGACGGCTTCAAGGCCGTGGCAACCACCTACGCACCCTTCACCTGCATGCGCGCGCTGGAGGAGGCGCGCACCTTCATCGCCTATCCCAACCTCAACGTCACGGTCGTGGGCGGCATGAGCGGGATCACCGGCTCCATCGAGGGCGTCACGCATCAGGGGCAGGAGGACATCAACATCATGTGCGCCATTCCCAATTTCGTGGTGGCCGTGGCGGCCGACGCCTGCGCCACCCGCGAGATGGTGCGCGTGCTGATGGCGCACGAGGGCCCCGTCTATCTGGCGCTGGGCCGCAGCCAGGCGCACAAGGTCTTTGACAGCTATCATTTCCAGATCGGCAAGGGTCTTCTGATGCGCGACGGCCGGGACCTGACCATCATCACCTACGGTTCCATGCTGTGGCGCTGCCAGGAGGCGGCGCAGGAGCTGGCGTGCCGCGGAATCGACGTGCGGCTGATCGAGATGCCCTGCATCAAGCCCCTGGACAGGGACATGGTGCTGGCTGCCGCGCGCGAGACGGGCGCGATTCTGACCGTGGAGGACCGCAACGTCAACGGCGGCATGGGCAGCTACGTCTGCCAGGCCGTATGCGCGCAGGCCCCTGTGCCGGTGGCCTGCATGGGCCTGCCGGACACCTTCGCCCAGTCCGGCCTGGAGGACGAGCTCTACGAATACTGCCATCTGGGCACCGCCGACGTCGTGGCCGCCGCCGAGGCGCTCTGGCGTCAGAAGGGAGGAAAACAAGCATGAACCAACCGCCTGTATGGAACCAGGCGCGCGCCGGGGAGCTGGAGGCGCTTTGCAGACAATTCCGCGTGGATGTGCTGACCACGCTGCACAAGGTCGGAACGGGCCATCCCGGCGGTTCCCTGTCCGTGTGCGAGATCCTGGCCGTGCTGTATTTGCAGTGCGCCAACATCTCCCCCGACAACTGGGAGGACCCCGACCGTGACCGCGTGGTGCTCACCAAGGGCCACGCCGCCCCCATGCTGTACCGCATTCTGGCGCAGAAGGGGTTCTTCCCCCTGTCCGAGATGGACACGCTGCGCCAGCTCGGCTCCCGGCTGCAGGGGCATCCCTGCGCCGGCAAGCTGCCGGGCATCGAGCTGTCCACCGGGCCACTGGGCATGGGCCTTTCCGCCTCGCTGGGCATGGCGCTGACGCTCCGCGTCCGCGGGAGCGCCGCGCGCGTGTATGCCGTCACCGGCGACGGCGAGCTCAACGAGGGCACCGTCTGGGAAGCCGCCATGGCCGCCGCCAAATTCCGCGCGGACAACCTCATCGCCATCGTGGACCGCAACCGCGTGCAGCTCGACGGCCCCAGCGACGAGGTGATGCCGTTGGGCGACCTGGAGGCGAAATGGCGCAGCTTTGGCTGGTACACGCAGAGCTGCGACGGCCACGACGTGCGCGCCCTGCACGACGCCGTGCTCACCGCGCAGGCCCACCGGGGCGCGCCCTGCGTGATCATCGCCAACACCGTCAAGGGCAAGGGCGTATCCTTCATGGAGGGCAAGAACACCTACCACGGCAAGCAGCTCACCGACGACGAATACGCTCGCGCAATGACGGAACTGAAAGGAGAAACAGCCCATGGAAGCCTTGCGTGATGTATATGGCCGGACGCTTGCGCAATACGGAAAGGACAACCCCCGCGTGATGGTGCTGGACGCCGACCTTGCCACCAGCACAAAAACCGTCTATTTCCAGCAGGCGTGCCCCGAACGCTTCTTTGATGTGGGCATCGCGGAGGCCAACATGGCCGCCATGGCGGCGGGGATGGCCAGCGCCGGCGCCCTCCCCTTTCTCAACACCTTCGCCACCTTCGTGACCACCATCGGTTCGCTGGCCGCCAAGACGCTCATCGGCTACAACCACCTCAACGTGCGCCTGATCGGCTCCAACAACGGCCTGACCGGCGGCTATGACGGAAGCACCCATCACTCCCTGGACGACATCTCCGTCATGCGCCTCATCCCCGGCATGACAGTTCTCTACCCCAGCGACGCCTGCATGACGCGCAGCCTGACACGCCTTTTGACGGAGGAGGACCTGGGGCCGGTCTATATGAGCGTATCCCGGAATGCCACCGAGGACCTCTATGCGCCCGATACGCAGTTTGAGCCCGGTCGGGCCTGCGTGCTGCGCGAGGGCCGGGACGCCGCCATCCTGGCGTACGGCCTCAGCGTGGGGCGCGCGCTCAAGGCGGCGCAGGCGCTGGCGCAGGAGGGCATCTCCTGCCGGGTGGTGGACATGTTCAGCCTCAAGCCCGTGGACGAGGCGGCCATTGTGGCGGCGGCGTGCGAGACCGGCGCGGTGATCACCGCCGAGGAGCAGTGGATTCCCGGCGGGCTGTACAGCATCGTCGCCGAAACGCTCCTGAGCCGGGGCGTCAGCACCCGCTTCGGCGGGGTGGGGGTCACGCGCTATACCAGCAGCGGGCCCTATGACCAGCTGGTCGCGCATTACGGCATTTCGGAGGCGGATATCGCCGCGAAGGTGCGCCAAACGCTGGGCAAGGCATAATCCTTTTTCCCGGCGGGAAGGAAACCGGCCCGCCGGGAGCGAACTTCACATAAACAAGTTTGCGCCATCCATCTCACCGGAAAGGGGAAGCGTATGGAGATTCAAGAGATTCTGTCCCAGATGACGCTGGAGGAAAAGGCGTCCCTGCTCAGCGGCCTGGATTTCTGGCACACCAAGCCCGTGGAGCGGCTGGGCGTGGGCAGCGTGATGGTCAGCGACGGGCCCCACGGCCTGCGCAAGCAGGCGGAGGGCGGCGATCACCTCGGCGTGCAGGAGAGCATCAGGGCGGTGTGCTTTCCGGCGGCCTGCGCCAGCGCGGCCAGTTTCGACCGTGACCTGCTGCGCCAGATCGGCGACTGCCTGGGCGTCGCCTGCCAGCACGAGCGGGTGGCCGTCAACCTGGGGCCCGCGGTCAACATCAAGCGGTCGCCCCTCTGCGGCCGCAACTTCGAGTATTTCAGCGAGGACCCCTGCCTCACGGCCGAGCTGTCCACCAGCCTGATCCGCGGCATTCAGGGCCGCAACATCGGCGTGAGCGTGAAGCACTTCGCCGCCAACAGCCAGGAGCACCGCCGCATGTCCTCCGACGCGCGGGTGGACGAGCGCACCCTGCGCGAAATCTACCTGCCCGCCTTTGAAAGCGCCGTGAAAAACGGCGGGGCGTGGACGGTGATGTGCTCCTACAACCGGGTCAACGGGGAATTCGCCTCCCAGAACCGCGAGCTGCTGACCCGCCTGCTGCGCGAGGAATGGGGATTCGACGGGTACGTGATGAGCGACTGGGGCGCGGTGAGCGACCGCGTGAAGGCCGTGCACGCGGGCCTTGACCTGGAGATGCCCGCCTCGGGCGGGTCCAACGACCGCCGGGTGGTGGAGGCCGTGCGCGCCGGCCTGCTTAACGAAAAGGACGTGGATCTGGCGGTGGAGCGCATCCTCACCGTGCACAGGCGCTACTGGGATCACGCCCGGCCCGACACGCCCTGGGACATGGAGGCCCAGCACGCCCTGGCCCGCGCGCTCGCCGCGGACTGCATGGTGCTGCTGAAGAACGAGGACGGCGTGCTCCCGCTCGACGAGGCGGATACCGTGGCGGTGATCGGCAAGTTCGCGCGCTCGCCGCGCTACCAGGGCGGCGGAAGCTCGCATGTGAACAGCTTCCGGGTCGAAAGCCTGATGGACGCCCTCAGCGGCCTGTCTACCGTGCGCTATGCCCAGGGCTACGACGTCGAGAGCGAAACGCCCGACGAGGCGCTGATCGCCGAGGCCGTCGAGGCGGCGCGCGCCTGCTCCCGGGCCGTCATCGTGGCGGGGCTGCCCGACGCGTTTGAAAGCGAGGGCTACGACCGCTCGCACATGCGCATGCCCCGCTGCCAGAACGAGCTGATCGAGCGCGTGGCGGCGGTCAACCCCAACGTCATCGTCGTTCTCTACAACGGCTCGCCGGTGGAGATGCCCTGGCTCGGCCGGGTCAAGGCCGTGATTGAGGCCTATCTGGGCGGGCAGGCCGTGGGCGGCGCCACCCGCGACGTGCTCTACGGCAGGGTCAACCCCTCCGGCAGGCTCCCGGAGAGCTTCCCCCACAGGCTGGAGGACAACCCCAGCTACCTCAGCTACGGCGGCGAGGGCGACGTGGCCGTGTACAATGAGGGCATCTTCGTGGGGTATCGCTATTATGACAAAAAGAAGATGGACGTGTGCTTCCCCTTCGGCCACGGGCTGAGCTACACCACCTTCGCCTACGACAACCTGCGCCTGAGCAGCCCGGACATCCGGGAAAGCGACACCCTCACCGTGAGCGTGGATGTGACCAACACGGGCCGCGTGGCGGGCAAGGAGGTCGTGCAGCTGTATGTGGGCGATGTGGAAAGCAGCGTGTTCCGCCCCGTCCGGGAGCTGAAGGGCTTTGAAAAAATCCTGCTGCAGCCCGGAGAGCGCCGCACGGTATCCTTTGAGCTGGGCAAGCGCGCCTTTGCCTTCTGGGATGTGCAGCTGCACGACTGGCGCGTGGAAAGCGGCGCGTTCCGCATCGAGATCGGCCGTTCCAGCCGGGACATCGCCCTCTCCGCCGAGGTCCATGTGGAGGGCGCGCCGCCCGCGCCCTGCAGGCGCACGGTCAATTCCATCTTCATGGACCTGATGCGCAGCGAGGAAAACCGCGCGATTCTCCAGCCGATGCTAAAGCAGATGGCCAGCGGGCTGGGCGGCGCTTCCGACAGCGAGGAAGGCGCCATCTCCAGCCAGATGATGGAGGCCATGCTGCAATACATGCCGCTTCGCGGCCTGGTGAGCTTCTCCGGCGGTCAGATCAGCTACGAGCAGCTGGAGGCGCTTGCGCGGCAGCTGAAATAGCGCACGGCGTGCGAAAGCGCACGAAAACAACCGCCCATGCCACGGCAGCCTGCCGGGCATGGGCGGTTGTTTTTCAAAAAAATCCGTGGCGCCGCTTCGGCTCAGCGGGCCGCGCGGCGGCGGGCGGCGCGGGTGAGGGCATAGAGCCCGCCCAGGCTGAGCAGCAGCAGCGAAAGCCACAGGCCCGCATGGCTGCCGTCGCCGGTTTGGGGCGGCTCGGTAGAGACGGGCGTGCCGCCGGGAATCGGGTCCCACTTGGCCCAGTACGCCTTGTCGCCCGTTTCGGTGGCGCCGATGGCCGTGACGGGGCTGCCGGTGAGGGCGGCATTGTCATACCAGCCGGCGAAGGTGTAGCCCTCGCGGGTCATGTCGGCGG
>DVIV01000035.1 GCA_018710985.1 Candidatus Limiplasma pullicola | reverse complement strand
CGGAGGGAAGCGTCAGCCCGGTGGGCTGTTGCCGCCAAAGGCGGCAAAGCGACCCGCAGGCGTGAGCAAATACAAGGGCTGCGCGCGGCCAGCGCGCAGAACGCCGATATTTGCGAGGGCAGCGAAACCATGCGCACGACCGTCAGGGAGTGCGCGTGATTGAGCAACCGGGAAGGCCCCTGCACCCCACTCTTTTCCCTGCGTCCTTACTTCAATTTCTCCCAGTATTCCGGCAAAACCTGCTCAAACCGAAGCCCATACCTGAGCGGCTCGCCGCCCGCGAGCGTCAATCGCAGAGCCTTATGCGTCAGATCCAGCGCGAGGGCCGCCGCGTCCGGCAGCGCCTTCCCCCGCATCAGCCCGCCAAGCAGGAGCGAGGCCAGCACATCCCCCGTGCCGTGAAACAGCCCCTCGTAGCGCTCGCGGTAGAGAAACAGCGGCTCGTCCATGCCCGGCGCCAGCACCGCCGCGCCCGTCAGGCCCGGCCTCGCCGCCACATCCGTCACCACCACGTTCTCCGGGCCGAGGTCCCTTAGCCCCCGGCACAGCCGCGCCACCTGCGCCTCCTCAGGCGTGTCGCCGGGGTAGGGCTCGTCCAGCAGAAAGGCCGCCTCGGTCAGGTTGGGCGTAATCGTGCGCGCGCGGGCGCACAGGCGGCGCATCTGCGCGGGCAGGCCGCGATCCAGCAGGGAGTACAGCCGCCCGTGATCGCCGAAGGCCGGGTCCACAAAGAGGTGCGTGTCCCCATCGCAGAGAAGATCAATCATCTCCAGCACCATCTCCACCTGCGCCCCCGACGCCAGATACCCCGAATAGAACGCGTCGAAATGCAGGCCCAGCGTCTCGATATGCCGCGCGATGGGCAGAAGCTGGCCGCTCAAATCCAGATGGGTATAGCCCGTAAACTCGCCCGTGTGGGTGCTCAAAAGCGCCGTGGGCACCACGGCGGTATTCACCCCCGCGGCGCTTAGCACCGGGAGCGCCACCGTGAGCGAGCAGCGCCCCACGCACGAGATATCCTGCACGACGATGGCGCGCGGCTGCGCCGCCGCGTTGGTTTGGGTCATGGAACGCCTCCTCTTTGCACGGCGGACGCGGCCGCCGGGCAGTATGGTAGTACCATCATACACCAAAACGCGAAAAAAGCAAGGCGGGGGGGCGCGCGGGGCGGCTCGCCATCCGCCCGAAAGCGCGCGTTATCCCGAAACGCCAAAAATGCGAGTTGACACGGCGCGCCGCGTGCGGTATCGTAGGGGGGACTCCAATTTACGGAAGGGGACGCGGACCATGCAAAAGGCGCTGGTATCGGTCACGGGCGTGGACAAGCCCGGCATCATCGCGCGGGTGAGCACCGCGCTGTTTGAAATGAACATCAACGTGCTGGAAATCTCCCAGACCATTCTGGACGGCTACTTCACGATGCTCATGATCGTGGACATCACAAACGCCACGGCGGCGTTCGGCCAGGCGGCCGCGCGGCTGGAGGAGGTCGGGCGCGAGCTGGGCGAGGCCATCAGCATCCAGCGCACCGACATCTTCGACGCCATGCACCGCATCTGACGGGAGGGATACGATGATCGAGGTCAGCGAGATCCTGCAAACCATCCGCATGGTGAGCGAACAGCATTTCGACATCCGCACCATCACCATGGGGATCAGCCTCCTGGACTGCAAGAAAAATACCGACCGCGAAACCGCGCAGGCCGTCTATGACAAGGTGACCCGCCTGGCGCGCGACCTGGTGCGCGTGGGCGGCGAGCTGGAGGGCGAGCTGGGCGTGCCGATTGTCAACAAGCGCATCAGCGTCACGCCCGTGGGCATGATCTGCGGGGACGATCCCGTGGCCATCGCCGTGGCGCTGGACGAGGCCGCCGGGGCGGTCGGGGTCAACTTCATCGGCGGATACGGCGCGCTCATGCACAAGGGCGCCACCCGCGCCGAGGAAACCCTGCTGGATTCCATGCCCGAGGCCTTCTCCAAAACCGCGCGGCTGTGCGGCAGCGTCAACGTCGGCTCCACCCGCAGCGGCATCAACATGGACGCCGTGCGCAAGATGGGCCACGTCATCAAGCGCACCGCCGAGCTGACCGCGGACACGGACGGCTTTGGGTGCGCGAAGATCGTCGTCTTTGCCAACGCCGTGGAGGACAACCCCTTCATGGCCGGCGCGTTCCATGGCGTGGGCGAGCCGGAGTGCGTGGTCAACGTGGGCGTGAGCGGCCCGGGCGTGGTGCAGCGCGCGCTGCGCGAGGTGCGCGGCGAGCCGTTCGACGTGGTGGCCGAAACCATCAAGCGCACGGCCTTCAAGATCACCCGCGTGGGCGAGCTGGTGGCGCAGGAGGCCGCCCGGCGGCTGGGCGTGCCCTTTGGCATCGTGGACCTGTCGCTGGCCCCCACGCCCGCGCGCGGCGACAGCGTGGCCTACATCTTGCAGGAGATGGGCCTTGAGATGACCGGCGCGCCCGGCACCACGGCGGCGCTGGCCATGCTCAACGACATGGTCAAAAAGGGCGGCGTGATGGCCTCCAGCCATGTGGGGGGCCTGAGCGGCGCGTTCATCCCCGTGAGCGAGGACATCGGCATGATCGAGGCCGCGCAGGCCCGGTGCCTCACCATCGAAAAGCTGGAGGCCATGACCTGCGTGTGCTCGGTGGGCCTTGACATGATCGCCATCCCCGGCGACACCTCAGCCAACGCCATCGCGGGCATCATCGCCGACGAGGCCGCCATCGGCATGGTCAACGGCAAGACCACCGCCGTGCGCGTCATCCCCGCGCCCGGCAAAAAGGCCGGCGACACGGTCAACTTCGGCGGGCTGTTCGGCTTCGCGCCGGTGATGCCGGTGAACGGGGCCAGCAACGACGCCTTTATCGAGCGGGGCGGCAGGATTCCCGCGCCGCTGCACAGTTTGAAGAACTGAAGAAGGAGCGCCCGGCTTCCCCGCATGGGGGGCCGGGCGGTTGGCTTTGGCAGGGCCGGGCGCGAGGGAGGGCGCGGGCCCCTGCGCGGCGCGGCGGCGGCAGGCGGCCCTTCTTTCCGCGGTGGACTTGCCCGCAGCGCCATATCGCTGGTATAATGATATAGGAGAAGAAATTCATGGCAAAGAGGCATCTATGGAATATAAGCTCTACTATCAATTCATCAAGCATGGGTTCGGCTTTCTTCAGACGGCGGGCCTCGCGCCGTTTTACGTGAGAATCTATCTGGATCAGATGCCCAACAAACGCCTTGAACGCGAAAGGTTTAAGCAGTTTCTCCATGAAATGACGGCGACCAGAGACTTTGCAGAAAAACAATCGGCCGTACGAATCAGACGGGACCAGATCGCCGAGGTTTCCTCCCATGACCATGTGCTTATGCAATGCGCGGATATCATTCTCGGCGCGATGCAGTTCAGGCTGAACGAGCATCACCTCGACAAGCCTGACGGGCAGAGATGCAGGGGAAAAAAGACGGTCGCAAAAGAAAAGATGTACCGCGCAATCCACAGGGAAATCTGCACGATTCACAAGAATTTCAATATCGGGGTTTCGACCGGGGCGCGCAACTATGCCAGGCCACACTGGGAAAGCCCTTACGAGCACTGGAAGTTTGCCGCAAACGGGCATCCCGGAAGCGAATAAAAGCATCCCGCTTCTTCTACATCAACCCCTCGCGTAGGAACGCAAGGCTTCGAAGGGAGCAGGATGCCCGATAATATGATATGCAATCATATCATCTCCAATTCGATTATATCAGATAACCGGCGGTTGTCAAGGTCAGAATCGGCGGCCCGCTTCCGCCGCCCTTTTCCCCCGTCCGCTTTTGCGCTACAATGCCCCCATCCGCATTCAGAAGGGGGCATTTTCATGGTTTATGGCTATATCCGCGTATCCTCCCGCGACCAGTGCGACCAGCGGCAGCGCGCCGCTTTGCTCAACTGGGGCGTGCCGCCGCAGGCCCTCTACGCCGACCGCTGCTCCGGCAGGGACTTTCAGCGGCCCCAGTACCTGCGCCTGCTGCGCCGCCTGCGCCGGGGCGACCTGCTCGCCGTGACCAGCATCGACCGGCTGGGCCGCGACTACGCCGAGGTGATGGAACAGTGGCGCGTGCTCACGCGCGAGCGGGGCGTGTTCATCGTGGTGCTGGACATGCCGCTGCTCGACACCCGCCGCCAGCACGACCTCACCGGCACGCTCATCTCCGACATCGTATTGCAGCTGCTCAGCTACGTGGCCCAGACCGAGCGCGAGATGATCCGCCGCCGTCAGGCCGAGGGCATCGCGGCGGCGCGGGCGCGCGGCGTGCGCTTCGGCCGCAGCGAAAAGCCCCTGCCCGACGGCTTTTGCGAGGTGGCCGCGCTGTGGCGCGCGGGGCGCATCCCCTGCGAGGAGGCCCTGCGCCGCCTGGGCGTGAGCCGCAGCTATTTTTACAAGCATGTGAAGCGGCTGGCGCTGTGAAGGGCGGCCTTCTGGCTGCTGACAAAGGGCGGGGTGCGGGGGCCTCCCCGGTTGCTCAATCATTCGCGCTTCCCTGGCGGCATGCCGCTTCCGTTTTTGCCCGCTCAATCGTCGCGGAGGGCGCTGGCCGCGCCCACCGCTCGTTTCGCGGTCCGCCTTCGGGTCGCTTTGCGCTTCGCGCAACAGCCCACAGGGCTGACGCTTCCCT
>DVIV01000034.1 GCA_018710985.1 Candidatus Limiplasma pullicola | reverse complement strand
TTTCAATGGCGGGGCCGCTGGTAATGCGGATGTTCTGCCCCATCTCCGCGGCGATAATCCCTGCCAGCGTGGTTTTGCCCAGGCCCGGCGGGCCGTAGAGCAACAGATGGTCCAGCGGCTCGTGGCGCTTGAGCGCCGCCTCGATGGAGATATGCAAATTCCGCTTTACGCTCTCCTGACCGATGTATTCCCGCAGGGTTTTGGGGCGCAGGCTCTGCTCCTGCTCGTCCTCGCCCTGCCGGAAGCCCGTGGAAACGATGCGGTCGTCCATGCCCTATCCTCTCTTCTTCCCTCACATGTTTTGCGCCATGTGGCGCAGGGCGAGCTTGATCAGCTCATCCGGCGTCTCCGCCTGCCCCTTGACGCCCTTGAGCGCCGCGGCCGCCTCCTGCGGCGTATATCCCAGCGACTTAAGGGCCAGCAGCGCCTCGCCCAGCGCGTCCTGTGCGGGCGCGTCGGGCTCGATGGCAAAGGCCGCGTCATCCAGCCCTTCCGCGCCGGAAAGCGCATCCTGCGCCAGCTTGTCCTTGAGTTCCAGGCTGATACGCTGCGCCGTTTTTTTGCCGATGCCCGGCGCGCGGGACAGCGCCGCCGCGTCCCCGGTAAGTATGGCCAGGCGCAGGTCCGCCAGCGGCATGCTGCCCAGCACGCCCAGCGCGCTCTTTGGACCAATGCCGCTGACGGAAGTCAGGCGCTTGAACATGTCGCGTTCTTCCTTCTGGCAGAAGCCGAAGAGCTCCATGGCATCCTCGCGCACGTTCATAAAGGTATACAACGCGCATTCCTGCCCGGCAGCGGGCAAGGCGGCCAGCGTGTTCATGCTGCACATCACGCGCAGGCCCAGGCCGCCGACCGTCATCACAACGGCCTCGCCCTCGCTTTTTTCCATCAGGGTGCCCTTTACCATTGCGATCATGTCAGCGCCTCACTTCATCTTAAACTGCTCGCGCGCGGGACCCGTCGCGGCATGGGTCAGCGCGATGGCAATGGCATCCGCCGCGTCGTCCGGGCGGGCGATCTCCTGCATGTGAAGCAGCAGCTTCACCATCTGCTGCACCTGCTGCTTTTCCGCCTTTCCGTAGCCGACGATGGCCTGCTTCACCTGCATGGGCGTGTATTCATACAGCCGGTCGGTGTACTCGGCGCACGCGGCCAGGCTCACGCCCCGTGCCGCGCCCACGGTGAGCGCCGTGGTCACGTTGCGCGCAAAGAACAATTCCTCAAAGGCGATTTCCTCCGGCCGGTACTGCCTCAGCAGCGCGCGCATGTCCCGGCCGATGCGGCACAGACGGTCGGGAAAGGACTGCTGCGGCGTGGTCAGAATGCAGCCATAGTCCACCAGGCGCTGCTTTCCACGCTCCGCCTCGATCACGCCCCAGCCAAGCGTGGCCAGGCCGGGGTCCACGCCCAAAACGATCATGCGCCACGCCTCCTTGTCTTTGCTATGATACAGGTTTTGTCTACGGTTGTCAAACGTATGTTCGACGGCGCAGACGCATTGCAAAGGGGGCGCCGCCCTCTGGCAGCCGCCCCCTGAAAGTCTGACGGCAAAAGCGCCGTCAGAGCGTGCGCATGTAGTTGGCGTAGTGCGCAAACACGATGCCCGGCTCCTCCAGCGTCGTGTCCCAGCGCTTGACCCACTCCAGAGAATAGAAGCCCTCGTAGCCGCCGTCCTTGAGCACACCTACGATCTCCTCCAGCGGCACGTCGCCAAAGCCGGGCAAGGCGTAGCGGTAGCCGTCCGCTGTGGCGGTGCTGTCCTTAAAATGGGTATGGCACAGCCAGGGACGCAGGTTCTGATACGTGATTTCCGGTTTTTCATGCATGAAGCGGTAGGGATGGTGCACATCCCACAGCACGCCCACGCCCTCACAGCTGATGGTGCTCATCAGCCGGGCCAACTTCTCGCTGTCGCTCCAGACGCCGTTGGTTTCAATCAGCATCTTCACACCGTGCTCCAGCGCGTAATGCCCCATCTCCACCGCACGGTGCTGCACATACCCCTCATCCACCGTGCCGGCAGGCTGAGGAACGGGCGCGGTCGCCATCACGCGCACATACGGCACGCCCAGCTTCTGCGCCAGGTGGACATAAGCGCGAATCTCCTCGCTGGTGGTCTGCTCCGTTTCGCGCAGATGGATGCAGCAGTCACTGTCCAGGCACGGAATCGTCAGATTCAGCCGGGCGAGCTCCGCCTTGGTTTTCTCCAGATTTTCATCAGAAAAGGCGGGGATGCTCGGAACCGAGATGTCGTTTCCGACGCCGCGCACCTCCACGCCGCCGTAGCCCAGATCGCAGGCGGTCGCCAGAATCTCACGCCAGCTCCAGCGCGGACAGCCCAGGGTAGAAAAGCTGATCTTCATGGCCGTCACTCCTTAAACTTGCATATCGGTTGTTGTTTATGATATCATTGCTTCATCCGTTGGTCAAGCCCTTGGCGGGCTTCGGTGAGGGTCTTTTCCGATGATGAGATGAGAAAGGGGGCTTTTCATGAGCCGTCGCAGGCGTTCAAGGCGGGGCGTTTCGCTGGGTACCGTCGTAATGCTGCTTTTGACGGTTGCGGTGGTGGGAGGATTCTGCACGCTGCTGCCCAGACTGACAGGCGTGACGGATGTGCGCACCAACGCGGCCGAGCTGGCCGTAGCCATAGATCAGTCCCTGTCCCAGATCGCCGCCTCCGGGGTGTCGCTGGTCGGGCCTACCCCTCAGGCTTCCGTGCTTCCCCCGTCCGATCTGGCCACGGCTACGCCCACACCCGCTGCCCCGACTCCCCAGCCCGAACAGCGCTTTTCGCTGTGTGCGGCCGGGAGCATTCAAATCAACTCCAACGTGCAAAAAGCCCTGACGGACGACGGTACCTACCGGTTTGAGATTCTTTTTGACGACCTGGCAGGCGATCTGGCCGCCGACCTGAGCATCGCCACGCTGGAAAACAACGTGATCGCCAGTGCCAAGCTGAGTGACTCCAACATTCCTGCGGACATGCTTGCGCCCCTGCGCGAAACCGGCGTAAACGCCCTGTGCCTTGGCTATTACGGTGCGCTCAACGGCGGCATTTCAGGGTTGGTGGAAACCCAGCAGGCCGTTTCCGCTGCAGGGATGACGCCCTATGGGGTATACGCCTCACAGCAGCAGCGCGACAGCCTCACCCTGATGGACGTCAACGGGGTTTCCGTTGCACTGCTCAGCTTTCAGAACGAGCTGACCTCCTCCGGAAAGCGCCAGACCAGCGACGAAGAGCAGGCCTTTGCCATCGCTTCCCAGCAGTTGCCCGTGATCACCGAGGAGATCGCCAAGGCGCGGCAGGCAGGCGCGAAGGTGGTCGTGGTTTCCCTCTGCTGGGGCAAGGAAGGCGCTACAGCGCCCACCAGCACGCAGACGGAGCTGGCTCAGGGAATCGCGGATGCGGGCGCGGACATCATTCTGGGCACGCATTCCGGCACGCTGCAAACGGTGGAGATTCTCACTGCCAATCGCGGCGACGGCAAGTACCATCCCGTGCTGTGCGCCTATTCGCTGGGCAACCTGTTCACCTACGACCGGGAAAAGCGGTCCACTTTGGCCAGCATCCTGCTCAGGTCCGACGTGGTATATGACCCCACCACCGACTGTGTGGCATTTGACAACCTCAGCTACACGCCCACCTATTCCTGGCGCGGCAAGGAGGACGGCGTGACCCGTTACCGCACCCTCCTCAACGACGGGCAGACCTACCCCGATTATGTGGATGATACCCAGCGGGGTGTGATGGAACGCTGCCTGACACTGGTCAACGATGTGATGGAGGGGACTCCTGTTTCTCCGGCGCAGTAACCGAGCTTCACACCACACGCATGGAGGAACGCGTTATGAGCGATTTTTCCGTGGACGATCTGAGCGTATGGGAGACGAACGCGGCCTTTTGGGATGCCTGCATGGGCGATGATTCCAATCCGTTTCACAGAGAGGTTGTCCATCCCGGCGTGACGGAGCTGCTCTCTCCCCAGGCCGGTGACGTTATCCTGGATATCGCCTGTGGAAACGGCAATTACTCCGCTTTCATGGCCAGGCGGGGCGCACGGGTCCTGGCCTTTGATCAAAGCCCGGCCATGATTGCGCTGGCAAGGAAACGCCAGCGGCCGTTCCGGGATAAGATTGAATTCTGTGTCGCGGACGCCGCCAACCTGGAAAGCCTGCTCCTGCTCCAAAGTACGCCGCCCTTGAGCAAAGCGGTTTCCTGCATGGCCATCATGGACATTTCCGACATCCGGCCCCTGTTTCAGGCGTTGCAAACGCTGCTGGCAGACAAGGGAATTTTCGTGTTTGCAACCCAGCATCCCTGTTTTGTGACGCTGACAAAGCAGTACCGGACCGAACACGCGTACCTGGGCGAAGCCATAGCAGGCCAGCCTTGCAAGCAGCGCTATTACCACCGCTCCATGCAGGAGATCTTCCGGTGCTGTTTTGACGCCGGCTTTGTGATTGACGGCTTTTTGGAGGCGTACTACCGCAATCCGGAAATCCCGGAGGTCATCATCGTCAGAGCCAGAAAGAGCTAGCCAACCGGCTTTTCGAGCCTTGCCATAACAGAAGAAGCCGCCCCGGCGCACATCGCACCGGGGCGGCACAGGCACAAACCCTTTCGGGAGGTTAGGAGGGCCGGTGGGCCCTCCAAAGTGGATTCGTATCGCCCGGCTCTGCCGGGCGGGCGGGGAGTTTGCGCCCTTGGGCGCAAACATTTCTTAATCTTCTGGCGGAAAAGGCCGCCGCAGCGGACTTTTTCGACATCATGAGCCGCCCCGGCGCACATCGCACCGGGGCGGCATTTTCGACGGGTTTCCTGCTGTGCGGATCACTCCACGATGAGGGACTTGCCCGTCATCTCGGCAGGTACGGGAATACCCATGCTCTGCAGCATCGTGGGAGCGATATCGGCCAGACGGCCGCCCTCACGCAGCGTCTTGCCCACCATTTCCGGTCCCACGGCAATGAAGGGCACGGGATTGGTGGTATGCGCGGTGAAGGGCTCGCCGGTTTCGGGGTCGATCATCTGATCGGCGTTGCCGTGGTCAGCCGTGACAAAGGCGCGGCCGCCATTGTCCAGAACAGCCTTGACCACGCGGTCCACGCACTCGTCCACCGCGGCCACGGCCTTCATGGCCGCTTCCATCACGCCGGTGTGGCCCACCATATCGCAGTTGGCGAAGTTGAGGATCATCACGTCGTACTTCTTTTCGTTGATGAGCTCAATCGCCTTGTCCGTGATTTCGTAGGCGGACATCTCGGGCTTCATGTCGAAGGTAGCCACCTTGGAGGAGGGAATGAGCACGCGGTCCTCGCCCTCGTTGGGCTTTTCGACACCGCCGTTGAAGAAGAAGGTGACGTGGGCGTACTTCTGGGTTTCCGCAATGCGCAACTGCGTCTTGCCCAGCTTGGAAAGGTACTCGCCCAGCGTGTTCTCCAGCGTCTCCGGCGGGTTGACCACCTCAAGGCCGGTAAAGGTTTCGTCATACTGCGTCATGCTGACGAAGTTGACGTGGAAATAGCCCTTGCCGCGCGGGAAGCCGTTGAAGTCGGGCTGGATGAAGGTGCGGGTGAGCTGGCGGGCGCGGTCGGGGCGGAAGTTGAAGAAGATCACGCTGTCTCCCTCACCGATGGTGGCCACGGGCTGGCCGTTCTCCATCACCACGGTGGGCTTGACGAACTCGTCCGTCTCTTCCTTCGCATAGCTCTGCTCCACGGCCTGAACGGCGCTGTCGGCCGTCGCCTGACCCTGGCCCAGCACCATGGCGTCATAGGCCTTCTGCACGCGGTCCCACAGGTTGTCGCGGTCCATGGCCCAGTAGCGGCCCATCACCGTGGCGATCTTGCCCACGCCGATCTCGTCCATCTTGGCCTGAAGCTCGCGCACGTAGTCGATGCCGCTGGTGGGCGGCACGTCACGGCCGTCCAGGAAGCAGTGCACGTACACATTCTTCACGCCACGGCGCTTACACATCTCCAGAAGAGCGTACAGGTGCGTATTGTGGCTGTGCACGCCGCCGTCGCTGACCAGGCCCATGAGGTGCACGCTCTTGCCGGTTTCCCTGGCCGTATCCATGGCGTGAACCAGAGGCGCCTTTTCAAAGAACGTGCCGTCCTGAATGTCCTTGGTGATGCGGGTCAGCTCCTGATAGACGATACGGCCCGCGCCGATATTGAGGTGGCCGACCTCGCTGTTGCCCATCTGGCCGTCGGGCAGGCCCACGTCCATGCCGCTGGCGCCGATCTGGGTATGCGGGTAACGGGCCATGAGCGCATCCAGCCGGGGGGTGCCCTGCTGGTAGATCGCGTTGCCCTCATGAGCGGGGTTGATGCCGAAGCCGTCCATGATGATAAGAGCCGTCATGGTTTTTTGCATATGGTTTAGCTGCTCCTTCTTATCTGGTCACTTGTTGTAGAGAACCACCTGGGTGAAGTCGGGGGCCTTGAGGCTGGCGCCGCCGATGAGGCCGCCGTCGATTTCAGGCTGAGCCATGAGGCCCTTGACGTTCTTGGGGTTCATGCTGCCGCCGTACTGAACGCGGACCGCATCGGCCACTTCCTGGCCATACTTGCGGGCGACGGCCTTGCGGATGACGCCGATGGTCTCGTTGGCCTGCTCGTCGGTGGCGGTGAGGCCGGTGCCGATGGCCCAGACGGGCTCGTAGGCGATGACGGCGTTCTTGATCTGCTCATCGGTCAGGCCGTGCAGCGCCATCAGCGTCTGATACTCCACGATGGTGTCGGTGTAGCCGCTCTCGCGCTCATCCTTGAGCTCGCCCACGCAGATGATGGGGATCAGGCCCGCCTCGACCGCCGCGCGCACGCGAAGGTTCACGGTCTTGTCGGTCTCGCCGAAGTACTGACGGCGCTCGCTGTGGCCGATGACCACATACTCCACGCCGCAGGCCTTGAGCATGTCGGCGCTGAGCTCGCCAGTATAGGCGCCGCTCCTGGCAAAATGCACGTTCTGCGCGCCCAGATGGATGTTGCTGCCCTGGGCGGCCTCCTTCACGGCGGCAAAATCCGTCGCGGGCACGCACACCACCACGTCACAGTCCGCGTCCTTTACGGCGGGCACGAGCGCGGCGACCAGCTCGCGGGCTTCCTCGGGGGTCTTGTTCATCTTCCAGTTGCCGGCAATGATAGGCTTACGCATGGTTTGTACCTCACTTTGAAAAAATCATTCGGATACATCTATGGTTTAACCGATTTTGCGCCGCGTGAAACCGCTTTGCGGCGCGCAAACGTTGCGCAGGCCGGTTTGGACGGCCTGCGCAACGGAAAAAGCTTACTTGTCGTTCAGCGCGGCAACGCCGGGAAGGGTCTTGCCCTCCAGGAACTCCATGCTCGCGCCGCCGCCGGTGGACACGTGCGTCACCTTGTCGGCATAGCCCATCTGCTCGACCGCCGCCGCGCTGTCGCCGCCGCCGATGATGGTGACGCCCTTGCACTCGCTCATGGCCTTGGCCACAGCGCGGGTGCCAACAGCAAAGTTTTCGAACTCGAACACGCCCATGGGGCCGTTCCAGACCACCGTGCCCGCCTCGCGGACCACGTCGGCATAGATCTTGGCGGTTTCGGGCCCGATGTCCATGCCCTCGTAATCGTCCGGGATGCCGTCGGCGGACGCGACGGTGATGCGGTTGGCGTCGTTGCTGAAGCTGTCGCCGCACACGTTATCCACAGGCAGGAGGAGCTTGACGCCCTTTTCCTTGGCCTTGGCCATCAGTTCCTTGGCGAGCTCGACCTTGTCGTTTTCACACAGGCTCTTGCCGATGCTGAGCCCCAGCGCCTTCTGGAAGGTGTAGCTCATGCCGCCGCCGATGATGAGGGTATCGACCTTTTCAAGCAGGTTGTTGATCACGCCGATCTTGTCGGACACCTTCGCGCCGCCGAGAATCGCGACAAAGGGACGGGCAGGGTCCTCCAGGGCCTTGCCCATGATGCTCAGCTCCTTGCCGATCAGGTAGCCGGCCACGGAGGGAGTCAGGTAATGGGTCACGCCCTCGGTGGAGGCATGCGCACGGTGCGCGGTGCCGAAGGCGTCGTTGACATACATTTCGGCCAGGGAAGCCAGCTCCTTGGCGAAGGCGGGATCGTTCTTTTCCTCTTCCTTATGGAAGCGGACGTTCTCCAGCAGCATGACCTCGCCGTCCTTGAGGCCGGCGGCCAGCTCCTTGGCGGAAGGGCCGATCACGTCCTCGGCCATCTTCACTTCCACGCCCAGCATTTCGCCAAGGCGCTTGGCGACAGGCTTGAGGGAATACTTCATGTTGAACTCGCCCTTGGGGCGGCCCAGGTGGGAGCACAGGATCACTTTGGCGCCATGCTCCATCAGGTACTTGATGGTGGGCAGCGCGCCGCGCAGGCGGTTTTCGTCGGTGATGACCTTGTTTTCATCCATGGGCACGTTAAAATCGCAGCGAACAAGCACTTTCTTGCCTTTGACCTGGATGTCCTCGATGGTTTTTTTCGCCATAACGTACACTCCTCCGTCCTGGTAAATTCGTTGAGTTGGTATTGCAAAGCCCGTTTCCGGGCGTGCAAGCGAATCAGGGAGCCTCATCCAGAATGGCCTTGGCAGCGCCCTCGTCGGTGACCAGCATGGCGTGGCGGCGATTTTTCATCACCGCAGCGATGGCCTCGGCCTTTTTCGCCCCTGCGGCCACGGCGATCATGGCGCAGGCAGGCTTGAGCGCGCCCAGGTTGTGGGCTACGGTGGAGGCGGAATATACCAGCCGCCCCCTTGCGTCGAAGTAGCAGCCATAGGCCTCGGCCACTGCGCCCTTGCGCAGCACTTCGGCGCTCACAGGGCCGGGAAGCTGGCGGCGCTGGGTCATGTCATCTGCGCGGCCGATGCCGTGCAGCACCACGTCCGCGCGCTCCAAAAGGGCCAGCGTTTCGTTGATCTCGGTCAGCTTGCGCATCTCCTGCAGCGCCTGCTCATCCAGGTGGTCGGGCAGGTGCATCATGCGGTGGTGCCCGCCCAGGCGGCGGGCAATCTCGCAGGCAAGGGTATTGGCCTGGGTTTCCAGCGCGCCGCCCATGCCGCCGCGCGCGGGTACCACCATCACGTTCATGGGCGTGCCCTGGGGCACCGCAAAGGCCACCTCGCGAATGGTGCTGCCGCCGGTGACAGCCAGCGTGAATCCCGTCTGCAAAAAGCCGCGCAGGCGCATGCCCGCGACCCGGCCCACCTCGCCAGGCACATGCGGGTCCGTGTCGGCGTTGCCGGCGACCACGCACACCTTGTCCACGCACAGCCGCTCCGCCAGCGCCGTCTCCAGCCTCGTCAGACCCTTCAGCTCCCGGCTGAAGCGCCGGGCCATGGGCAGCGCGTTCTCCGCCGCCGGCGTCAGGCACATGCCCGCCGCGTCCAGCGTAATGAGCCCGTGCCTCTTTAACAGCGTAGCGACGGTGCGCACCTCACGCTCCGGCAGGTTCAGCCGGGCGGCCAGCTGCCGCCTGCCCACCGGCTGCAGCGCGCCGATGCGCTCCAGCACCAGCGCCCGCAGCTCGATTTCCTGCGCCAGATCCGGAGCCAGCTGCTGCATCAGGGTAAAATAACCGTCCTGCATGCTACCCTTCCTACTCGGGACAAACCACGTCCCGCATGACCAAATTTATCCCACAGGTGATTATACATCATTCGACCCTGTGCCGCAAGCCCTTGCTTGATAAAATCTTCACAATTCATCCTGTCCGTCTAATCCCCTCCCCATGCGCATAGGCTGGTAGCGGAGGTGAACCGGATATGACGGACAGGCTTCTGGCGGTGGCCATGGTCGCAGCGGCGCTTGGCGTGAGCTATCCCCTGTGCATGCGCGCATCGCCCCGGCGCGGGGTGATGCGGGTGGTGGAACGGATGTGCGCGGGCATCATCCTGTGCTACCTGTGCTGGCTGGGGCTTGCCCCGCTGGGACTGCATTTTCCGCAGGGCCCGCTGGCCGCGGTCAGCGCGGGCTACCTGGGGCTTCCGGGGCTGGCGCTGGCGGCGTTTGTCTCCTGGCTGCCTTAAAGGTCGAAAACCTCCGTGCCCTCCAGGGCGGCAGCGATCAGCGCCTCGGAATTGAGCCTGCTCTCGCCGTCGAGGATGATGTCCAGCTTGGGCTTGGTGGCGGGATGGCGCGGGGTGAAGACCGTGCAGCAGTCCTCATAGGGCAGGGATGAGGTTTCATACGTGCCGATCTTCTGCGCGATTTCGATGATCTCGGATTTATCAAATCCGATGAGCGGCCGGAACACCGGCATATCCGCCACGGCGTCCGTGGAGCCGAGGGCATGCATGGTCTGGCTGGCCACCTGCCCGATGCTCTCCCCCGTGATGAGCGCCTGGGAATGTTCCTTCCTGGCGATGGCGTTGGCGATGCGCATCATGTAGCGGCGCATGATGATGGTGGTGTAATCCTCGTGGCACTTTTCGTGAATCTGCATCTGGATGTCGGTAAACGGCACCACATGCACACGCACGCCGCACAGGCTTTCGCTGAGGATGCGCGCCAGCTCCAGCACCTTTTCACGGGCGCGCTCGCTGGTATAGGGAAAAGAATAGAAATGCACCGCGTCCACGCGCACGCCGCGCTTGGCGATCATCCAGCCCGCCACGGGGCTGTCGATGCCGCCGGAGAGCAGCAGTGTGGCCTTGCCGTTGGACCCCACCGGCATGCCGCCCACGGCGGGGATGGGATGGGTATAGAGATAGGCCAGGTCGCGGATTTCCACCGAAAGCACGACATCGGGGTTTTTCACGTCCACCTTGAGTCCCGGCAGGTGCTCCAGCAGGTACGCGCCCATCTCCACGTTGATGGTGGGCGAATCCATGGGATAGCGCTTGTCGCTGCGGCGGGCGTTGACCTTGAAGGTGCCCTGGTATCCTTCCATCAGCTTTGCGGCCTGGGCGCAGAGGGCTTCGAAGCTATCCTTTTCCATCTCGATGGCGCGGCACACGCTGTGCACGCCGAACACCTTGGTCACGCGGCGGATGGTTTCATCCATATCGGCCGCATCGCTGACGTAGATGCGGCCGTCGCTGAGCCACACATGGCCGCCGACCGCCTTGACCGCGTCGCGCACGCGGTCCACCAGCATGCGTAAAAAAGTGGGGCGGTTGAGCCCCTTGAGAAAAATTTCGCCATAGCGAACCTGCAAAACCTCACGCACGGTGGTTTCTTCCTCCTTTGGCGTCAGCGGCGCGTAAACCGGCGCAGCTGGCCGACCCTTTCGATGATCTTTTCAGCCGTGTAGCGCATTTCCTCCCCGGTATTGAAGGGGCACAGGCTGATGCGGATGGCGCTGTCCATCACCTGCGGCGGCAAGTGCATGGCCGTGAGCACCGGGGAGCGCCGGCCCTTCTTGGATGAGCAGGCCGAGCCGGTCCCCACGCAGATGCCGTCCGCCTCCAGCGCGTGCAGGAGCGTTTCCGCCCTCACCGGAGGAAAGGCCACGTTGAGGATATGCCCCGCGCTCATGGGGTCGTCCACGGGAAGGCCCGCAACCGTCGTTTCCGGGAGCGCCTCCATCAAGAGCGAGAGAAGCAGCTTTTTAAGGCTGCGCATGCACTCCATGGCATTGGACGGATAGCTCTGCACCGCGGCCACCATGCCGGCTATGCCGCTGGTGTTCTCCGTGCCGCTGCGCAGGCCGCCCTGCTGGCCGCCCCCGGCCACGATGGGCCTGATGCGCGCGCCATCCGCCAGCACCAGCGCGCCCACGCCCTTGGGACCGTGAATCTTGTGCGCGCTGAGGGCATAGGAATCGACTGTGGTTTCCTTGAACGAAAACGGCACGCGGAGATACCCCTGCACCCCATCGACGTGGATGGCGGCCTGCGGGGCAAGGCGGTCACGCAGCTCGCAGATTGCCTTCACCGGCATGATGACACCGGTTTCGTTGCATACCTGCATCACGCAAATCAGCGCCGTCTGCGGTCCCAACATACCTTCCAGTGCGGCCAGGTCCACCGAGCCGCCGGGAAGGAGCGGGATTTCCCGCGCAGCCACGCCATAGCGCGCCTGAGCCTCCAGACAGGCATTTTTCACCGCCTCGTGCTCGGCAGCGGTATAGAGCACCTCGCCCGGATGATGCATGGCGGACAGGCGGCCCCAGATGGCCAGGTTATCGCTCTCGGTGCCGCCGGAGGTGAAGATCACGTTTTTTTCCTGCGCATTCAGCGTGGCGGCAATAGTTCGGCGCGCGTCCGCCAGCGCGTGTTCGGCCCGCATGGCGGGCGCGTAGAGTGCAGAAGGGTTATGAAACGCTTCCGTCATGCTTCGCGCCACGGCCTCCACGGCCTGAGCGCAGGGGCGGGTGGTCGCGCTGTTGTCCAGATACACCTGCATGCTCATTCCTGATACGCCCCGTGCGGAAGATATTTGCGGATCATCTCCACCAGCTCGGCAGAGGGTTCCAGAATGATGACGGTCTTTTGGTTTTCCTTCTGATAATAGAAATAGTACAGCTTTGCGCCGCGGTTCAAAAACCAGTTGCGGCGCGTTAGGCCGGGCATGTTGATGAGCTTGCGGAAGGCGTTGGAGTCCACCGGACCAAACGCCTCCACGTTCTTGACACGCATGGTGCCGAGCGTTTTGCGCTTCTGGTTGTTGAACACCTGGGCAAAATCCAGATCGCCGTTGGTGAAGGTATACTCATACTCGGTGCGCAGGCGGTCGCGGCGCAAAAACAGCAGTACCGCCACGCCCGCCGTCACCAGCGCTTCGATCAGGCCGTAAATGCTGAACTGCATAAACAGCATCTGAATGCACATCAGGGCCCACAGAGCCGTGAGCACCATAACGATATTGGACAGGATGTAAAGCGTGTTTTCCACGCCGCGGTTATGCTTGACGACAACCTCTTCCATAAAATGATCCATGCCAAACAACTCCTTCCGCGATCAGACCTGACCGCTCAAAGCCAAAATATAGATTCCTGCCACCGCCAGACCCACCAGCGCGCCGCCGGCCACCTCAATGGGCTTGTGACCCACAAGCTCCTTCAGCTCCGCATCCGAGATGGGCTTGCCGTTGATGAGCACGTCCCGCAAAATCTGATTGATCACCGTGGCCTGACGTCCCGTTTCGCGCCGGACGCCGGTTGCATCGTACATGACGATCAGGGCCACCACCACCGCAACGGCAAACACCCCGGATGCGTACCCGTTGATGGCCCCTACCATGATGGCGGCTGAAACCACCATCGCCGTATGCGAGCTGGGCATCCCGCCGGAACCGTGGAAGCGGCTCAGATCCCATTCATGCTCCACCAGATAGTGAATGGGAATCTTCAACCCCTGCGCCACAAACCAGCCGATCAGCGCTGCGATGAGCACATGGTTGAAAAACACTTCCCAGATTGCGTGCACCCGTTTCCTCTCCTCTTCCGAAAGCTTTTATCATGATACAACATTCAGGCCTTGCGCACAAGGGTTTTTCGCGCCAGTTCACACAGATACGCACCCCGTTCGCCAAAGGATGAAAGCGCCTGAACGGCCTGTTCCACAGCCTCCGCGGCATCCCGGCGGGACCTTTCCACGCCGAAGGCGGCGGGCCAGGTCTGCTTGCCGCGCTGCGCGTCCATGCCGGTTTCCTTGCCCATAAGCTGCACGTCGCCCTCCAGATCCAGCAGGTCGTCCACGATCTGGAAGGCCAGCCCTATGCCTCGGCCATAGGCCCGGCCGGCATCCAGCTGCGCCTCCGTGGCCCCGGCCAGCGTCAGCCCCGCCACCACCGGCGCGGTCAGCAGGTCCGCAGTCTTGTGCAGGTGGATGTACCGCACACTCTCCGCCGTGGGTGTATGGCCCTCCAGCGTCACGTCGGCGGTCTGCCCGGCGATCATGCCGCACACGCCTGCGCACCGCGCGATCTCTCCCGCCGCCCGGAGCGCCCGCTGCGGACGCTCGGCCGCAATGGGCGCGGAAAGCATGGTCTCATAGGCCAGGTTCAAAAGCCCGTCCCCCGCCAGAATCGCCACAGCCTCACCAAATACGCGGTGATTGGTGGGCTTGCCCCGGCGCAGGGTGTCATCATCCATCGCCGGCAAATCGTCATGGATGAGCGAATAGGTATGAATCATCTCCATGGCGCAGGCAAAGGGCAGCGCGCGCTCCCAGTCGTCGCTTACCAGATGGTAGGCGGCCAGCAGCAGCACGGGCCGAAGCCGCTTGCCCGGCAACAGCAGGCTGTAGCGCATGGCGCTGCGCAGCGGCTGCGGGGGCATGTCCGCTTCCCATCCGCCCTCCTGCGGCTGCGTCACGGGCTCCTCGCCCTGCTGCCCGAGCAGCGGAAACGCTGCAAGCGCCTGCTCCACCGCCTCGCGGTATGCGTCCATGACGATCCTCCCTTTCATTCTTCTTTCAGCGCGTCCAGCAGGCTCCCCTGCTCCGCCATCTCCGTTGGCGTCAGCTTGGGCGCGCCGCCCTGGCCGGCGGTGATCTCCTGCATGCGCCCTTTGGCCGCCTCGAGCATCTTTTCCAGCTCAGTCGCCAGCTTCACGCCTTCCTCGTAGCGCTTGAGCAGCTCCTCCAGCGGCAGTTCCCCGGCCTCCAGCTGCGCCGCAAGCGCCTCCAGCCGGCTCAGGCCGTCCTCAAAGCTGAGCGTCTTTTTCTTTCCCGCCATCGGCAGCCCATCCTTTCTCCACATGCGTGACCTGCGCGCCTGCGCGCCCGTTCGCCATCACGATTTCAAGCGTGTCGCCGGGACTGAGCATGTCCACGCTGCGCACCGCCCTTCCGCCCGAAAGCGCCACGGCGTATCCCCTGCGCATGGTTTCCACAGGACCTGCCGCGCTCAGCCGGATAGCTGCCTGCTTCAGCGCATATTCTCGCTCCGCCAGCGTGCGGCGCAAAGCCGCTTCCATCGCGGCCACCGCGGCGGCCAGCCTTGCGGCCGCCCGTTCCCGCGCGCCTGCAGGGGACTGCGCTTCCAGGCGCTTCTGCGCCGATGCCAGGCGCAGTCCCTTTTGCGCAAGCTGGTGGGCAAAGGCTGCGTTCATCCGCCTCAGGAGCGACTGCTCCGTCTCCAGCAGCGCCGTGCGTTCGGGCACGGCAAGCTCGGCGGCGGCCGACGGGGTAGGCGCGCGCACATCCGCGACAAAATCGGCAATCGTCACATCGGTTTCGTGCCCTACGGCGCTGACCACAGGCGTGCGGCATCGCGCGATGGCGCGCGCCACCACCTCTTCGTTGAAGGCCCACAGGTCCTCCATGCTGCCGCCGCCGCGCCCCACGATGATGACCTCCGCGCCTTCAAACCCGTCCAGCAGGCGGATGGCCGCCGCGATTTCCGCCGCGGCCCCCTCGCCCTGCACCCTGACGGGGCAGAGGTAGAGCGGCATACCCGGATAGCGCCGCCAGCTCACACGGGCGATATCATGCACCACGGCGCCCGTCCGGCTGGTCACAATGCCCACACCGCGCGGAAGCAGGGGCAGGGGTTTTTTCAGCGCCGGATCAAACAGGCCTTCAGCGGCCAGCTTCTGCTTGAGCGCCTCAAAGCGCAGGTACAGTTCGCCCAGGCCGTCGGGTTCCATGGCGTCAGCGTAAAACTGATACGATCCGGTACGGGCGTACAGGCCCACACTGCCAAACAGCCGAACGCGCTGCCCGTTTTCCGGGCGGAAGCGCACCCCCATGGCTACCTGACGAAACATGGCGCAGTTGATCGCCGCCTCCTCGTCCTTGAGGGTAAAGTACCAGTGGCCGGAGGTATGGCGCTTGAAATTGCTCAGCTCGCCCGTCAGGCACAGGCCGTGAAGCATGGGGTCGGACGCCAGCGAGCGGCGCACGTATTCGTTGAGCTGCGATACGGTGAGCGTCAGCCCTTTCACAGCGCGGCCGCCGCCTTTTCCGCCGCCGCCACGGTGTTGTCCATCAGCATGGCAATGGTCATCTTGCCCACGCCGCCGGGCACCGGGGTAATATAGGAAGCCTTCTGCGATACAGGTTCAAAATCCACGTCGCCGCAGAGCTTGCCATCCACGCGGTTGATGCCCACGTCCACCACCACGGCGCCCTCCTTGACCATATCCGCGGTGATAAAGCGGGGCTTGCCGATGGCGGCCACCAGAATGTCGGCACGGCGGGTATGCGCGGCCAGGTCCACCGTGCGACTGTGACAGATGGTGACGGTGGCGTTTTCCTGGAGCAGCAGCAGCGCCATGGGTTTGCCGACGATGTTGCTGCGGCCCACGACCACCGCTTCCTTGCCGCTGATGGGAATGCCCGCGCGCTTGAGCATATGCAGCGCGCCCTTGGGCGTGCAGGCCACCACGCAGTCCAGCCCGCGCGACAGACGGCCCGCGTTGATGTCATGGAAGCCGTCCACGTCCTTTTCCGGCAGAATGAGCGAAAGCGCCCGGTCGCCGTCCAGATGGCGTGGCAGGGGCAGCTGGACCAGTATGCCGTTGACGGACGGGTCCGCATTGGCTTCATGGATGGCCGCTTCCAGCGTTTCCTGGGTGGTATCGGCCGGCATGCGCAGCGTGCGCGAGCGAATGCCCAGACGCGCGCAGGCCTTTTCCTTGTTGCTGACATAGGTCTGGCTGGCGGGATCATCGCCCACCAGTATAACCGTAAGCCCGGGCGTATAGCCCTTCTGCGCCAGCGCCTCCACGCGCTTTTTCAGTTCTTCCTCCAATTCGGCAGCCATCACCTTGCCGTCCAAAAGCTGTGCCGACATATCAGATCGCCTCCCTGCTTTATAAATGTTCTTCCAGATAGCGCCGCATGCCGATGCTTGCTACGCCCGCGGCATTGTCGGCGCTGTACTGTGCCTGTCCATAGAGCACCCGCACGGGTGAGCGCAGGCGGTCCAGCCTGTCCCCCACCAGCCGACGAAGCAGCGCCGAGGACGCCACGCCGCCCACCACCAGCGCCTGCCTTGCGCCCTTTCGCCTGCATGCGCCATCCAAAAGGCGCGCCACCGTGCGGGCGAGGACGTCGTATACCTCGGCGGCGATGCGCTCGCGGGATAGTTCACCCGAGCGAATCAGGCGCTGCGCCTGTGTTTCCACGCCGGAGAGGTGGCAGGAAAGCCCGTCGCGCGACACGCTGGCAGGCAGCAGGGCCGCTGTTTTTTCCGGACAGGCCACCGCCAGCCGCTCCAAGGCCGGTCCCGCCGGGAAGGGCAGCCCCAGGGCCACGCCCACGCGGTCCACCAGCTGGCCCGCGTGCAGGTCCTCGCTTCCGCCCAAAAGGGTAAGCGAACCACCGCGGCAGTCCAGCAGCTCGGTGGTGCCGCCGCTCAGATGCAGCGCCACAAACGGCCCTTCCGGTACGGCATTGCCGATCAGCCCGGCTGCGATATGCCCCTGCTGATGCGAGGTTTCATACAGCGGCACGCCCAGAACGGAGGCCAGCACAGAGGCATGGCCCAGCCCCACGGTGAACACCGGCATGTAGCTGTCCTCGCCGTCGCGCGGGCGCGCGGAGGCGCACACTGCCACAATCTGTGCGCCATTGAGCCTGCGGCCCAGCGCCTCCATCACCTGCGGCATTTGCCGCACATGCGCAAAAACGGCCTCGCTCTGGCGAAGGCCGCGCTGTCCCTCCCGGACAGGGAGAAGCATGCGTTCGGCGGCCACCACCGCGCCATGCTCGTCCACCGCCGCCGCGGAGGTGGTATAGCAGCTGGTATCAAAACCCAGGGTCACGCGCATAAGCCCGCTCCTTTCCCCCACGCGGGCGCTATGCCTTGGGCTCCTGTTTGTCGCGCACCATTGCGCCCAGCACGCCGTTGATGTAGCGGCCGCTCTTGGGCTCGCTGTAGCGGTTGGCCATCTCCATGGCCTCGCTGACCGCCACGTTGTCGGGCACATCCGAACGATGGTACAATTCATACGCCGCCAGGCGCAGAATGCTCAGGTCCACATGCGGCACGCGGCTGAGCGCCCATGCGCCGGTGCTGTGCTTTTCAATGCTGTCGTCCAGCTCGGTCTGATGCTCCTCCACGCCGGTGAGCACATCGCTGATGTACTGCCGCTCATCCTTGCTGGGCCTGAGCCGTGCGCTGCCCTCCGGCTGCGCCATGGAAAGCTGCTCGTAAACCAGATCGAGCGATTCGTCATCGGCCTCCCCGCCGGACAGACGTTCATACAGAAGCTGCATGGCAGCCTGCCTGGCAATCGAACGCGCCATGGTTTTCAACACTCCCCGTTGTTCCGTATCGTTTGTATTTCCTCTCATTCGCCCTTGGGCGGAAAAAGGCGGTTGATCCAGCCCTTGATGATCTCCGTCTTGTTGCGGTACGCGCCTACAAAATACCCCGCCGCAAAGAACAGCGCCACAAACAGCGCACGCCAGAAACCAAGCAGCAGCAGCGCCAGCGCGATCATCACGCCCACCAGGCCGCAGACCAGTCCGCACAGCGGCGTTCCCACGCGGAACGCGCTCTTTTTTTCTCCGGTTTCCATTATGCATTCTCCTCCCCTTCAACGCTTTCCACGGCTGCTGTATCCCGCCGCGCAGGCGTATCCGGCGCGGATTCGTCCTCCTCAGGGTTTTCGGCCGGTGTCTCCGGTTCCTGCTCCACCGCCTCTTCCAGGCTGCTTTCCGGTGTCTCCCCGGCGGAAACGGCATAGCTGGCCGCATCTTCCACATGCCGGAAAATCGGCTCATCGACGCTGTCCGCCGGCGGCGCCGGGGAATCGGGCGCGCCGGAGGCCGGCTGCGCATCCGTTTCGAACGCAGCGTGCCCGTCGGTTTCCACCATCACGCGGACCTTGTGCACATCCACGCCGCTGCAGGAGGTGATGTATTGCTTGATCTGCTTTTGCAGCGCATTGACCGTCAGGGGAATGTTGACCCCGCTGAGCAGCGTAATCTTGATGTCCACGACGATCCCCTCGCGGGCATGCTGGATTCGCGTGGCATTGACCTTCAGCTCCTGATGCGAGGCCACGCATTTTTGCACCATGCTTTCCAGCGCGTTCATGGAGATGCTCATGTCCCCGTATTCCGAATGCTGGATGATGAATCCCTTTTCATGCCGGCGGCGGAACAGGAGCACGATGCCATGCACGCCCAGCGCTATCAGCAGCAGGGCGACGACGATCACCACCGCGCGCTGCCACCACACGGAAAAGGTGTTCACCCAAGGCGCGCCCAAAAGGGACGTGCCAAGGCCAATATCCAGAAGGCAAAGCCCGGCCGCCGTGATCAGCGCGCCGGAAATCGCCGATAAAATCCTGTCCCATACGGTCATTTTCATCTGATCCACCCTCCCTTCCATCACAACGACGCGCAAAAGCAATGCCTGCCCCGGCTCAGCCTGTGCCGAGCAGAGGGCAGGTATTGCCTGCGATTATTCTTCCGTGGGCTGCTCCGTCTCGATCTCCTCCACGGGATCGGAGTCGTGCATTTCAGCCGGGGTGGGTTCGCCCTCAAACTCCACATGGACCGGCTCCAGCGGTTTTTCCGGCTCAGCCGGCTTTTCCGGCTTCGCCTCGCTGTCCTCAATGCCCTTGAGCGACTTGAGGCCCTCCAGCGTTTCCTTTTGCTCCTTTTCAAAGCTGACGCCCTGCACATGCACGTCCACGCGCACCACGTGCAGCCCGGTCATGGATTCGATGGCCTTGCGCACGTTTTCCTGCACGTTGGAGGCGGCGGTCTGAATGGGGGTGCCGTATTCGATGATCAGGTAGATATCGACGGCCGCTTCCTCGGTACCCAGCTCCACCTTTATGCCCTTGGTAATGTTTTTGTTGCGGCCAAACACATCGGTGATGCCGCCGCCGGAGCACATGCCGGCAACTCCTTCGACCTCGTTGGCAGCCACGCCCGCAATGATGGCGATGACTTCATTGGCATATGTGATCGTTCCCGTGGAATCATTATCCTGATCCAGGGTCAAAGGCAGATTATCCTTTTTGGTGGCCATATTCCACACCTCCTATGGATTGGGCCCGCACGGCCCCTCAGCCCGATTCATCTTATAGTATAACAGATAAGGCGGGGCTTGACAATCGAAGCGCGGTATTTTGTTATTCCACGCAGCGAATCTTCAGCTGCTCCAGCTGCTCGGGCTGCACGGCGGAGGGCGTGTCCATCATGGGGCAGGCGCCGTTTTGAATCTTGGGGAAGGCCAGCACATCGCGCAGGCTTTCCGCGCCGCTGAGGATCATGACCATGCGGTCGATGCCGAAGGCGAAACCACCGTGCGGCGGCGTGCCGTACTGGAAAGCGCCCAGCAGGAAGCCGAACTGCTCCCACGCCTGTTCCTTGGTAAAGCCCAGCAGGCTGAACATCTTCTCCTGCACGTCGCTCTGGTGGATACGGATGGAACCGCTGCCCATCTCCACGCCGTTCATGACCAGGTCGTAGGCCTTGGCACGCACCGCGCCGGGATCGGTATCCATGAGGGGAATGTCCTCCTCCATCACGTTGGTGAAGGGATGATGCATGGCCAGGAAGCGGTTTTCCTCATCGCTCCACTCGAGCAGGGGGAACTCCGTCACCCACAGCAGGTCATAGCGCTTGTTGTCAATCAGGTTCAGCTGCTTGCCCAGGCGCAGGCGCAGCTGGCCCATGGCGGTCAGCGCCACGTACTTCTTGTCGGCAATGACGAATACCGCGTCGCCGGGCTTGGCGGAAACAGCGTCTAGCAGGCGCTGCATGCTGTCGCCCTGCATGGCCTTGGCAAAGCTGGAACGCAGGGTTCCGTCCTCGTTCACCACGGCCCAGGCAAGTCCCCTGACGTGATAGGTCTTGACAAATTCGCCCAGCGCATCCAGCTCCTTGCGGCTCATATGGCCCGCGTCCTGGGCGCAGATGGCGCATACGGTGTTGCCCGCGGCCAGCGCCTCCTCAAAGACCTTGAAGCCGCAGCCCGCGACCACCTCGCCCACATCCTGAATTTCCATGCCGAAGCGGGTATCGGGCTTGTCGCTGCCGTAGCGCGCCATGGCGTCGCGCCAGGTGATGCGCCTGAGAGGCAGGGTCAGTTCGATGTTGAGCAGCGTTTTGAACACATGCGCATAAGCGCCCTCGACCACGGTCTGGATATCCTCCGGGTCGATGAAGCTCATTTCCATGTCAAACTGGGTAAACTCAGGCTGACGGTCCGCGCGGCCGTCCTCGTCACGGAAGCAGCGGGCCACCTGGTAATACTTGTCCAGCCCGGCCAGCATCAGAAGCTGCTTGTAGATCTGCGGGCTCTGCGGCAGCGCATAGAAGGTGCCGGGCTTGACGCGGGCGGGCACCAGGTAGTCGCGCGCGCCTTCGGGGGTGGACTTGCTCAAAATGGGCGTTTCCACCTCGATGAAGCCCTGCTCGTCCATATAGTCGCGCAGCAGCTTGATCACCTTGTGCCTGAAGAGCAGCATGTTTTGCATGCTGGGGCGGCGCAGGTCCAGATAGCGGTATTTCAGGCGCAGGCTCTCCTGCTCCTTGGTATCGTCCTCAATATAGATGGGAGGCGTCTTGCTGGGGTTGAGGATGATGGCTGACTCCGCCACGACCTCTACCTCGCCGGTCTTGAGCTTCTTGTTCACGGCTTCGGGCGCACGCATCCGCGCCTGGCCATGCACCTCGATCACATATTCGCTGCGCAGGGATTCGGCCAGTTCCAGCAGTTCCTTGGAAATATCGTTGCCGTCGAACACCACCTGCACGATGCCGGTGCGGTCGCGCAGCCAGACGAACACGATGCCGCCCAGGTTGCGCGCGCGTTGCACCCAGCCCTTGAGAATCACGGATTGCCCCGCCGCCTCGGCAGTTACCTCACCGCACATATGGGTGCGATTGTTCATGGAACCTTCCTCCTTTGAATCAGCCCGCCGCCCGCTTGGGGACGTCCGGCCTCTACGGTCGCTCGTTTACAGGCGCTCCCTGAGCGCTTCGGCCGCCGTCTCCAGCGGTACTTCCCATTCCTCGCGCGTGGACATGTCGCGCAGCTTGACCACGCCGCGCCCGACTTCGTCATCGCCCAGCACGGCCACATATTTCGCGCCCAGCTTGTCGGCGTATTTGAACTGCGCCTTGAGACTGCGTGCCTGATGGTCCATGTCGGCGCGCAGGCCCGCCTCGCGGAAGCGCCGCACCAGCGAAAACGCCTGCAAGGACAGCTGGCGCCCCAGACAGGCAACAAAGACCTGCGGTGTTTCATCGTCGATCTGAAGGCGGCATTCTCCCTCGTCCAGCGCATCCAGCAGCATGAGCACCCGCTCAATGCCCATGCCGAAGCCCACTGCGGGGATGGCCGGTCCGCCCAGCTCCTGCACCAGCCCGTCATACCGACCGCCTCCGCAGACGGTGAGCTCGCCATTGGGCGTGGCGGTGATGACCTCAAAAACGGTCTTGGTATAATAGTCCAGGCCACGGACGATACGGGGGTCCACCGAATAGCGGATGCCCGCCTCGTCCAGATATTTCTTGAGCAGCTCAAAGTGCGCGCGGCACTCGTCACACAGGTGGTCCAGCATCACGGGGGCATCGGCCAGCGCCCGCTTGCAGCCTTCCTCCTTGCAGTCCAGCGTGCGCATGGGGTTGATTTCCATGCGCTCCTGGCAGGTGCGGCACAGGCTGTCCCTGCGCTGCGCGAGGTATTCGCGGAACGCCTTCTGGTAGGCGGGGCGGCAGTTGGGGCAGCCGATGGAGTTGATGCGCACGGACAGGTTTTTCAGCCCGAAATCGGACAGAAGCCTGACCACCAGCCAGATCAGCTCCGCATCCGCGGAGGGTTCGGCCGCGCCAAAGCACTCCATGCCGAACTGGTGATGCTCGCGCAGCCGGCCGGACTGCGGCGCCTCATAGCGGAAATGCGGCGCGTTGACATAGTACATCTTCAGGGGAAGCGCCTGCGCGTACAGGCCGCTTTCCAAAAAGGCACGCACGGTGCCGGCGGTGCTTTCGGGCTTGAGGGTCACGCTGCGGTCGCCCTTGTCCAGAAAGGTGTACATCTCCTTGCGGACCACATCGCTGCTTTCGCCCGCAGAACGCGCGAAAAGCTCCGTATGCTCCAATACGGGCGTGCGGATTTCCCGGTATCCGGCCGTCAGGGCCGCCTTGCGCATCTCCCGCTCCAGGGCGCGCCAGCGCGCGCTTTCGGCGGGAAGCACGTCCTTCATTCCCTTGAGTACCTTCAGCATGTGCTTCACCTCGTCAAATCGCCTGCGGAAAAGGCCGCAGATAGTTGAATTATACACGCGCCGTGCTTTGATTGTCAAGGATTGGGGCGTCTGGAAAAGCGCAAGCCGCTTGCCGGCCGAAATCCCTCCACGGACAGAAAAACGCCCGGCATCATTTCCCTGACGAGAAACGACACCGGGCATTCTTTCGGTGGAGCGGGTGATGGGAATCGAACCCACGTAACCAGCTTGGAAGGCTGGGGCTCTACCATTGAGCTACACCCGCCCAAAGATGGCTTGAACATTCGACCCCTCAGAAAAAGTGGAGCGGTAGACGAGATTCGAACTCGCGACATCCACCTTGGCAAGGTGGCACTCTACCACTGAGCTACTACCGCACGTTCCACTTGAAATGGTGCGGGCGAAGGGACTTGAACCCATACGCCACAGGGGCACCAGATCCTAAGTCTGGCGCGTCTGCCATTCCGCCACGCCCGCAAAGGACATGTCCTCCTTCTTCAGGGAGCAGGGACGGGCGACCCGCCGAAGGCTCGAACTCCGGACGCCTTGGTAACGGATTCCCTTCCGGCGACACATCCGGGATGTCCAAACCACGTTGCCTATCATAGCATGGGCCGGGGCGCTTGTCAAGAGGAAATTTACCAGAGGAAAGAAAACCTTTACCAGGGGAAAGAAAACCTCCATATCTCCTGTATTTTTAAAGAAAGAAAAAAGG
Organism: Candidatus Limiplasma pullicola; assembly: GCA_018710985.1. Classification (GTDB taxonomy): domain Bacteria; phylum Bacillota; class Clostridia; order Christensenellales; family Aristaeellaceae; genus Limiplasma; species Limiplasma pullicola. Next base: position 86,242 of record DVIV01000034.1, on the reverse strand, counting down.
AAAAGCGGTCGTTGGGGGTGCGTACATCCGCCCTCCAGCCATCAGTCCACGCGAAAATGCGCCGGCTACGGCTGGCCAGCTGTCGATCCCTCATCCTGGTCCGCCTTCCCTGTCTGGCACCGCATTGCAAAAGCCTGGCGCGGGACGCTGTTACGCTTGCATTAGCGCGTTCCACGGCGCACATCCAATCGCAATTGTTCCACCTGCAAGATATCGACGGCATCGTAGTCCGGCATGGCTACGCAACCGCCGGCGCGTTGCCCTTTCGGCCATGCGCCGGCTTGCTGAAAGTCGGACGACAATATGATTCCTGCTGCACAATCCGAATCGGATGATGCTGGCTGATCTGGTGTGCAGCAGGCCTGGATGGCAACTGCATGATTGTCCGTGTAGAGACTTCCTCCTTGAATTTTCTGATCCTTTTTCAGAATACCTTTTACAATTCCCATGGGTGCCTTGAAACCGATGCCTGCCATGTTCTTTCCGGCTCCGCTTGCTTTTAACGCTGGAAAATGCTATAATCGTAATGTCGTTATCCCTTTTAGTTTGTCGGGAGGGATCTTATGGTACTGGACAAAACACCCGCATACGTGCGTGTGTATAATACGTTACGGAGCCGGATTCTGGACGGTGATTACGCGCTGGGTGACCTGCTGCCACCGGAGCCGGAGTTGGAAAAACAGTTTCTCGTCAGCCGCACAACGGTAAGAAAAGCCGTGGAGCTGCTCTCGCGCGAAGGGCTGGTAGAAGCCAAACAGGGGCGCGGCACAAGGGTGCTGGACTATCACACCACGCAGAACATCAATGTGGTATCCTCCCTTTCTGAAACGCTGGAGCGCAAGGGCTGCAAAGTCTATTGCAAAAACATGTACATTGATACCGTCCCTGCCTCTGCACGTGTGGCCAATGAGCTGCACATTCAGGCAGGCGATCCGGTTATCCTCATCCAGCGTCTGCAGATTGCCGATGATCTGCCCATCGCCATCTTCAAAAATTACCTGATTCCGGACCTTGTCCCCGGCATTCAGAGCTATGCCGGAAAATTTTCACGCCTGTACGACTTTCTGGAGGAGCAATACGGCCTGCTGATCGACGGCGCGCGCGATCGCATCTCCGCCCGTTCGGCGACCTTTGAAGAAGCCTCCATGCTCGACGTGCCGGTGGGGACGGCGCTGATCTATCTGGTGCGCGTATGCTACAGCGGCGGGCGTATCGTCGGTTCGGACCATTGCCGCATACTGGGCAGCCGGTATGAGTTCGAAGTGCAGATGACAGGCCGCCGCCCCAAATCCTAATAACATAATGATCTTTTGGTCCTCTCTAAACAGCAGGGCCTTTTTTTATGTATTTATAAGGATAAAACGGATAAAAAACAACCTAAAAAGAAATTTTCCAGACCCATTGACAAGCAAACATAATGACGTTATAATGTAAATACGATTTGGGGATAACGAATGGAGGTACCCTTTCATGAATACTGCGGAGATCCTTGAAACCATTCATCGCCGGGTAGACATCAGTGGCGTGCGGGCGGACGTGAGCATGGAGGAGCTGCGGAAAATAGCGGCGGCCGCCAAGCATTACCGCTTTATATGCGCCTTTGCGCTTCCCTGCTTTACTCCTTATCTGCTAAGCTTTCTCAGGGATGAGCCGGATATCCACGTAGGCGCCACGATCGGCTTCCCCTCCGGAGCAGATACCACGTTCCTCAAGGTTGCCAGCGCCAAGGAGCAAATCGCCATGGGTGTGGATGAACTGGATATGGTCATCAACATCGGCGCGGCCAAGAGCGGGCGCTTCGACCTGGTGGAAAGCGACATCCGCGCCGTGGTGGAAGCCGCCGATGGCCGCTATCCGGTCAAAAGCATTCTGGAGGTTGCCTATCTGACGGATGACGAGATCCGCAAAGCCAGCGAGGCCGCCGTGCGAGCAGGCGTCAGCTATGTCAAGACCGGCACGGGTTGGGCCGGCAAGCCCACCACCGTAGATACCATCCGCCTGATCAAAAGCACCATCGGAGACGCGGCGAAGATCAAGGCTGCCGGCGGCGTTCGCACGCTGGACACGATGCTGGAGATGATTGACGCCGGCTGTGACCGCTTCGGTATCGGACTGCGCTCCATCATGTCCATCATGAAAGAAGTGGACGCCCGTCTGGGACGCACGGACGATTTCTCGCTGGAAAGCTGTGAAAATGATCTGTACTGATTCCGGCCGAGGAGGTACAAAAGATGGCTTACATTCTTTCTTACGATCTGGGAACCGGCGGAACGAAGGCTTCTCTGTACGACGAAACCGGTCGTTCCCTGGCCAGCACCTTCGTTTCCTGCGACACCTTCTATCCGCGTGAGCAATGGCATGAGCAGCGTCCGGATGACTGGTGGCGCTCGGTGGTGGAAAGCACGCAGGCGCTGCTGAGCAGCGCGCCCGTTGACAGAAGCGAGATCGCCTGCCTGGCCGTATCGGGGCACAGCCTCGGCGTCACGCCTGTGGACGCCCAGGGCAACCTGCTGACCGAAACCACCCCGATCTGGTCGGACGGACGGGCGGATGCGCAGGCGCGCCGGTTTTTTGAATCCGTGGATGAGCGCACCTGGTACCTGACCACCGGCAATGGTTTCCCGGCCGCCAACTACGGCATCTTCAAAATCATGTGGCTGCGGGATGAACATCCCGACATCTATGAACGCACGGCCTGCTTCCTGGGAACCAAGGACTATGTCAACCTGCGCATGACCGGCGCGATGGTAACCGACCACAGCTATGCGTCCGGCAGTGGCGTCTACAGCCTGCGTGACCGCCGCTACGTGGAGGAATATATCGCCGCCTCCAAGGTGGATGCGGCCAAGCTGCCGCGCATCGTGGAGTCGGCCGAGGTCATCGGCACCCTCACCCCGGAGGCCGCCCGCCTGATGGGCCTTCCCCAGGGCGTGCGCGTGGCCGCCGGCGGTGTGGATAACGCCTGCATGTGCCTTGGCGCGGCCTGCACGCATGACGGGGACAGCTATACCTCGCTGGGCTCCTCGGCCTGGATCGCCGTGGCATCGCATGAACCGGTGGTGAACGCGGATCGGCGGCCCTATGTCTTTGCACACTGCATTCCGGGCATGTTCGCCTCGGCCACCAGCATCTTCTCGGCGGGCAACTCGTTCCGCTGGTTCAAAAACACGCTGTTCAGCCATCTGGAAGCGGAAGCTGAGCGCGAGGGCAAAGACGTTTACGATCTGCTCACCGCCCTGGCTGCCACCGCCCCGGCGGGCAGCCACAAGCTGATCTTCAATCCCAGCCTGGCTGGCGGGTCCGGCCTGGACCGCTCCAGCCATGTACGTGGCTGCTACACGGGCCTGACGCTGGGCCATACCGCCGCCGATATGGCGCGCGCCACGCTGGAGGGCATCTGCCTGAATCTGCGGCTGGCCATGGATGTGCTGGAGGCCCAGACTCCCCTGTCGGACGAAATGCTCATCGTGGGCGGAGGCGGCAAGAGCCGTTTCTGGCGCTCGCTGTTTGCCAGCATCTATGACAAGACCATCATCCAGACCAACGTCGGCCAGGACGCAGGCTCGCTGGGCGCGGCGGCCGTGGCTGCGGTTGCCTGTGGCCTGTGGGATGGTTATGACCGCGTGCGCGAGATCCATACCCGTCTGGACGCCATCGCTCCCGACCCTGCCGAGCGCAAAGTCTATGCGGCCATGCTGCCGGTGTTCCAACGTATCGCTGATCTGCAAAGCGACGTGGGCGATTTGCTCCACGCTCTCAACGTCTGAATCCGCGGATGCGGAAAAAATAGAAACACAACAAGGAGGCACCCCACATGAAAAAACTGCTCGCGATCCTTTTGACGGCCGTTCTCTTGACCGCTTCGGCCGCCGCTGTGGCTGAGGACTTCTATGCCGTCTCCCTCGGCTGGGCCGAGAACGCCTCCGGTCAGCGCCAGAAGACCGGTTTCACCGAGTCCTTTGAAAACTATGGCTGGACCAACTACTCCATCGTGGACGCGAACTACGACCCCGTTGCCCAGACCGATCAGATCCGCGCCTTCATCGCCAAGCAGCCCACGGCGCTGTTCATCACCCCCTCCGACCCCACCGGCATTGCCGAAGTGGTGCGCGAGGCCTGTGACGCCGGCATCGCCGTCTACCTCTCCGACGGCTTCGTCTCCGGCGCGGACGCGGTGAGCACGGTGCTGTTTGACAACTATGCCTGCGGAAAGACCACCATGACCTACCTGCTGGACACCCTCCAGGCCAAGTACGGCACGGAGGAGACCATCAAGATCGGCATGATCGAGCTGCCCTCCAACGAGAGCTGGCATCAGCGCGATCTGGGCGCCCGTGACGTGTTGGAGCAGGAGAAGTATGCCAACATCGAGGTGGCCTATCAGTGGTCCTGGGACTCCACCGGCGCCGTGACCCCCTCTGCGACCATCAGCACCTGGCTGGCCGCCGATACGGCCAACGAGCTGCGCGCCATCTGGTGCGCCTGGGACGGCGCGGCCTTTGAGGGCCTGGTACTCACCGGCGAATCCCGCCCCGAAATCCTCTACACCGGCTGCGACGGCGGCGAGGAGTGCTGGACCTACATGCTCAACTATCCGGATTCCTTCATCATGTCCGCCGGCGAGAACATCTACGACATGCCCCGTTCCCTGGTTGACTACGCCGCCTCCTACAACGAGGGCGAGACCGTGCCGCGCCTGGTGCTCGTGCCCGGCTACGCCGTGACCAGCAAGATGATTCAGGACATTGACAGCGTGCGCGACTACAAGGTCGGCGATAAGACCATGTGGGAGCTGCTCCTGGACTACGACCTGCCCGGCAACGTGGATCTGCTCAACCAGGGCCTGACCGAGAACGGCCTGGAGGCTGCCTGGGTGCCCACCATCTGACCAAGTGATCTGATTTTGAAGCGCGGGAAGCGGGAAACCGCTTCCCCGCATTTTTCCAAGCGGAGGGTATACGATGCGCTACAAGCTCGAAATGAAAGGAATCGACAAGAGCTTCGCGGGGATGCAGGCGCTTTGCGGCGCCGGCCTGACGCTCAGGGAGGGGGAAGCCCGCGCGCTGCTTGGCATCAACGGCGCCGGAAAATCCACGATGATCAAGATTCTCTCCGGCGTCTATACCCGTGACGCCGGCGAAATCCTGATTGACGGCCAGCCCTGTCAGATTCATTCCCCCAAGGACGCCCTGGCCTGCGGCATCTCGGCGGTCTATCAGGACCCCCAGATGATCGAGAGCTACACGGGCTATGAAAACATCTATTTGGGCAGCGAGGGCCCGTCGCGGTCCATCTTTTCGCCCATCAACCGGCGCAGGCTGCGCCAGGCGGCGCTGGAACTGGTCAGCCGCTATCCCTTTGACATCGACGTGGAGAAGCCCGTCTACCTGATGACGCCCGTAGAGCGCGAGATCATCGCCATTCTGCGCGCGCTGTCCAAGAACTGCAAAATCCTCATCCTCGACGAGCCGACCTCCATCCTCACCGAAAAGGAAAAATACATTCTCTTTGAATTTGTCCATACACTGAAAAAGCAGGGCGTTTCCATCATTTATATCACCCATCACCTCGACGAGGTGGCCCAGGTGTGCGACAGCTTCTCCGTGTTCCGCAACGGCAAGGTCGTCTGCCACGAGGATATCGAAAACGGACAGGTGGACAGCGACTACATCGCCGAGCTGATGCTGGGTGAGCGCCTCTCCCAGCTCTACCCCGACCGTCCCACGGATGCGGCCGTGTCGCCGTGCCTGAGCGTCAAGGGGCTTTCGATGGCGGGGAAGTTCGAGGACATCAGCTTTGAAGCCCGCCGCGGCGAAATCTACGGCATCTTCGGCCTGGTGGGTTCCGGCATCGACGAATTGTCCAAGACCCTCTTCGGTGCCATGCAGGAAAGCGCCGGTGAAATCATCAAGGACGGCAAGCGCCTCGCGCTGGCTAGCCCAGGTCAGGCCATCCGCAAGGGCATCTTTCTGGTGCCCGGCAACCGCAAGACCGAGGGCTTCCTAAACGGTTTGGAAATTGCCTTCAACATCACCATTGCCCGTCTGGACAAGGCGGCGGACCGGCTGGGCCTGATCAACCGCCGGCGTGAGCAGACCGATGCCGGCGCGCTGGTGGACAAGCTCTCCATCGCCACGCCGAGCCTTGACAAGAAGGTCAACGAGCTCTCCGGCGGCAACCAGCAGAAGGTGGTCGTGGCCAAGGGCCTGTACGCGGGCGCGGATGTGTACATCTTCGCCGAGCCCACCGTGGGCGTGGACGTGGGCGCCAAATCCGCCATCTATGAGACCATGCGCGACCTGAGCCGCAACGCAGCCGTCATCATCATCTCCTCCGAGCCCGAGGAGGTGCTGGGCAACGCCGACCGGGTGATGGTCGTCTACAAAGGTCATGCGGCCATGGAGAAATCGGCCGCGGATACCACGCTCAAGGAAATGCTCGTACATGCCATTTCAAACGGGGAGGTGACGCAGGGATGAAGCGTCTGCTTACGCCCCAGCGCCTGCCCGTGGCGCTGTTCGCGCTGTTGTTCATAGCGGTGCTGGTAACCTTCCAGCTTCTTCAGCCCTCGTTTCTGTCGCTGGATAACATCATCAACATCGCCAAATCCGTTTCCTCCACCGTCATTGCCGCGGTGGGCCTGACCTTCGTCATCACCATCAGCCGCTCGGACATCTCCTTCTACATGACCGCCTGCTTCAGCGGCGTGCTCATGGCCTGGCTGGTGAGCAAGGGCTGGCATCCCGTGCTCGCCGTGGCGGCGGGCCTGGCCAGCGGCCTGGCCTGGGGCGGCATCTCCGGCGTGGCCGTGGGCCGCTTTAAGCTGCCGGATATCATCACCACCATCGCCATCGGCTCCATCGGCTTCGGCATGGGGTATATCTTCTCCGACGGCGCCTTCATCATGGAGAACTTCATCGAGTCCAAGGCGCATTACCTCTCCGAGCTTCGCATCCTGGATGTGCCGCTGCCGGTGTACATCATGCTGGTCGTTGTGGTCGTCTGCTACTTCCTTCTGGAGCGCAGCAAGTTCGGCCGCGGCTTCTACGCCGTGGGCGCCACGGAAAAGACCGCCTACCTCAGCGGTGTAAACGTCAACCGAATCATCATCACCGCCTATGTGATCTGCGGCGTTTTGGCCGCGCTGGCCGCCATGATCATGACCGCCAGACAGGGCTACGGCAACGTTAAAATCACCATGAGCATCCTCATGCCCTGCTTCACGGCCGTCTACATCGGCATGTCGGTCTTCAAGCGTCCCTGCGTGACCGGCACGTTCCTGGGCGCTCTGCTGGTAACGGTGATCTCCACCGGCTTTACCTCCATCAACATTCCCTTCTACTGGTCCAATCTGGTGACGGGCTTTGTCCTCATCGCCGCCATCATGCTCTCCAAGGTGAACTTCCAGGGCGGACGCGCCCGCGCGACGGGAGGTGCCGCCAAATGAAAAAGCGCTCGTTTTCCCTGATGGAGCTGTCGCTCGTGGGCGTGCTGGCCCTGATGTTCATCGTTTTCAGTATTCTCAACGGCTCCGCTTTCTACCAGAGCTATAACCTGCTCAATATCTTCAAATCCGCCGGCTCCATGGCGCTGATGGTCCTGGGCCTGACCTGGGTGATCGGTGCGGGCGAGATGGACTGCTCCTTCCCCGAGGTTGCCAGCTGCGCCAGCATGATCTTTGCCTGGATGCTCAACCAACGCTACGATCCCACCCTCTGTCTGGTGGTCAGCCTGCTCAGCGGCGTAATCTTCGGCCTTCTGACGAGCCTGCTGGTGGTGCGCTTCCACTTTCATTCCCTCATCACCACCATTGCCGTATCCACCATCGCCGGCGCGGTGGCCAACATCATCTACAAGGGATCTGTGCTCTCCATCAAGGGCCTCAACTCCACGTGGATGTACAAGTTCTTCTCCAAGAGCCCCCTGGGCCTGCCGATGGTGTTTGTGGTGGCGCTTGTGCTGTTTGCCCTGGCGCTGCTGGTGCAGGAAAAGACGCGCTTCGGCCAGTACCTCTACGCCCTTTCCGAAAACCCGCAGGCCGTGAAGGAAAGCGGCGTCAAAAACGGCCTGGTGAGGACCTGCGTGTTCGTGTTCAGCGCCTTCATGGCGGCCTTCGGCGGCATCATCTACGTGCTGACCGTCTACAAATCCGGCCAGCCCAGCATGGGCACCTCCTTCTTCCTCAACGGCTTCACCTGCGTCTTCCTGGGCGCGATGGTGCTCAAACTGGGCAAAACGCAGGTGGTGGGCACCTTTATCGGCGCGCTGGTGCTGGCTGCGCTGACCAGCGGACTGACCATGCAGGGCGCGGGCTTCGCGGTGGGCCAGGTCATCAAGGGCCTGCTGCTCATCATGGGCGTGGCCGTGGTGACCGTCTACCGCCGCCGCACGATTCCGCGCGGACGCAAGATGAAGTACGAATAAGGAGGGAACGGCATGAATCCTTTTGAGTTTTACAATCCCGTCAAGCTGATCTACGGGCCCGGCGAGGTGAAGCGCGTAGGCCAGGAGGCGGTGCGCTACGGCCGCCGCGCGCTGATTGTCAGCTATGCGGACCCCAGCTTCTGCGGCAACCTGTTTGACCGCATCCACCAGAGCTTGAAGGAAAGCGGCATGACGTGGGTGGACTGCTTCGAGGCTACCGCCAACCCCAAGCTCAGCGAGGCGCGCCGCGCCGTTAAGCTGGGCAAGGAGGAGGGCGTGGACGTGGTCATCGGTGTGGGCGGCGGCTCGGCCATGGACCTTGCGAAGGTCACGGCCGCCGGAATCCTCTACCCGCATGACCTGGAGCGCATGATCCGCTTCTCGCACAGCCAGGACACGCAGATTCCGCCCAAAGAGGCGCTGCCCATGGTCATGGTCCCCACGCTGCCCGCCACGGCCAGCGAGATGAACCCCACCGCCGTCATCACCGACGATGCGACGCTGCGCAAGAGCTATGTCTGGGAGCCCGGATGCCTCTACGCCAAGGCCGCTATCCTCGACCCTGAACTAACCCTCACATTGCCCGCTTATCAGACGGCGTGCGGCGCGGTGGATGCCATCAGCCATGTTGTTGAGCCCTTCTTCTTCAGCGACGAGGCCACCTACGGAAACATCGACCTGCATGACCACATGCAGATCGGCGTCATCCGCGCCATGTATGAAAACCTGCCCAAGGTGCTGGCTCATCCCGACGATGTGCAGCTTCGCGGCATGATGCAGTTTGCCGCCACCGTGGGCCTCAACGGCTGGCTGACCTGCGGCGTGCAGGGCTGGACCCCCATGCACCAGATGGGGCACGTGCTGTCCTCGCACTTCGGCGCTACGCATGGGGCGACGCTGGCGTGCATGATGGTCGCCTGGACGCGCCATTTCGCCGCGAGGCCGCAAAACGAGCGTTTTGTCAAGTTTGCCCGCCTGATGTATGGCACGGAGGATCTGTGCAAGGCCGCCGACGAATTGGAGGCATACATCCGTGCGCAGGGCGTGCAGACGCGCATCAGCCAGTTCGGCGTGACCGCGGACGACATCGAAACGCTCACCCAGGGCGTGGTGGATGTGTCCTTCAGCCCGGACGGAACGCTGGCTTCCATTCCGCCCATCACCCGGGAGGAAGCCAGGCACATCTACGAGCTGGCGCTGTAAGCGCCTGGGGCCCCCGAAAGGGGGCTTTTTTGAAAGGAGGCGTTTTTATGCCATGGACGCAAACCCGCTTTGACGGCCTGGACGCTTTGACGTTTTGTCAAGGGCGATGGCGCATCACAGCCGTATCCGAAATGGGCCCGCGCATCGCTTTTCTGGGCGATGAGGAAAACCTGCTCTACTGGCGCAAGGACGGCATGGTCCGGGGAGACTGGAGGCTGCATGGCGGTCACCGCATATGGCTGACCCGTCCCATGGCGGACGAGTCCGAGGATACCTATTTTGCCGACAACGACCCCTGCGCCGTCAGGCTGGACGGCGATATACTCACGCTTACCGCCCCCGCCCATCCCGTGCACCGGCTGGAGCGCGGATTCACCATCGAGCCGCTGGAGGAGGGACGCTTTCGCGTGACCAGCTTCGTAAAAAACACCGGCGAGCTAATCTATTCCGGCGGCGTATGGGCGCCCACCTGCGTGGTGCCCGACGGGCGCGAGCTTCGGATTCCGCTCGGACAGGAAGGGACGAGCTGGGATCTTGTGAAGGTGGTCATCCCCCGGGTGTTCGCGGGCAGCACCCTTGCGCTGGACGATCCGCAGGTGCGCTTCGAGGAAAACGATCTCGTGGTGCGGCCCGCAGGAAAGGTGTGCAAGCGCTGCGCCTGGGCGCCGCAGGGGCGCGTAGAGCTGCGCTGGCCCGAGCGCGGGCTGACCTTTGCCAAAACCGTCAATCCCCAGCCCTTCGGCCATTATCCGCTGGACGGCTGCAATGTGGCGGTGTTCGCAGGCGAGGGAAACTGGATGGCGGAGCTGGAAACCTACGGCCCCGAGCAGCCCATCCTGCCCGGACAGACCGTCGCGCATACGGAAATCTGGGAGCTGACGGCATGAGACGGCGCGCGCTGGTGCTGGCTGTGGTGACCACGCTGCTCTGGTCCGGCTCCTACATCGTCAACAAATTCGCCTTTGCCCAGGGCATCGGTCCGCTGACACTCAGCGGCCTTCGCTATACGCTGGGCGGGCTGGCGCTGGCGGCCGCGCTCCGGCGCGGCCCCGAGGGCAAGACGCTTCCGTGGCGTCTGGGCGTGCTGCAGGGATTTGTGTGCTATTTTCTGGGCCAGGGCATGCAGTATGTGGCCCAGAGCCTGCTCACCCCCACGTTGGCAAGCCTCATGCTCAACGCAGGCATGGTGCTGTTCATCGTCGCCGCCGACCGCATTCGCCTGCACGAGGCTCCGGGCCGAAGCCTCTATGCCAAAATCGCCCTGCTGGTGGCCGGCATGGCGGCTTATTACGCGCCTTTCGGCGGGGAAGGCGATCTGAGCCTTCCGCTGGCCGGGTTGGTCAGCGTGCTGCTGGCCGCCTTTGGATCGGCCATGAACGTGGTGTGCAACCGCCGCATGCTCACCCTTGGCGTGGAACGCCGCTCGCTCACCCTCCGCCCCATGCTGGTGGGCGGCGTGATGATGCTGTGCCTGGGGCTGGCGACCGAAGCGCCGCCGGTTCCCTCGTGGGGGCTGGCCCTGTGCGTGGGCTATCTGGCCTTCATCAGCGGCGCGCTGGGCTTTGCGCTGTGGGTGTTCAGCCAGCAGTCGCTTACCGCCGTGGAGAGCGGCGCAATCAACAATGCCATGCTGATTGAAATTGCCGTTCTCGACGTGCTTTTCTTCGGCCGCGCCCTGGGGCCGTGGCAGGTGGCAGGCATCGCAGCGGTGTTTGCCGCCATCACGCTTCTGCAGATCAAGCGATCCCAGGATGCCTAGGTTCTATGGGCACAAAGAAGGGCATGCTCTCCGCGCGGGGGCATGCCCTTTTCCCGCTTTGGCAGATGGCTCCCCCATCTACGGGTTGAGCAGGTAAATCCCCAGGTTCAGGTATCCCGCAAAGGCCACCCACAGCAGATAGGGAATCAGCAGCCTGCCGGCCAGACTGCGGATGCGCCTGAACCGCAGCGCCGTGATCAGAATCAGAATCCACAGCACCACCAGCCAGGCGAAAGCGAATAGATACCATGCCAGATTGAAAAAGAAAATCGGCCACAGGAAGTTGAACGCCAGCTGAACGCCATAGGCCCACAGTGCGCGCGCCTTTTCCTCCCTTGCCGCATCCGACACGCACACAAGATACGAGCTGATGCCCATCAGAAGATACAATGCCGTCCACACCACCGGAAACAGCCACCCGGGAGGCGACAGCGGCGGTTGCTTCAGCGCTTCAAAGGTCTCCATGCTGTTTTGGGTCAGCAGGCCCGCCGCCGCGCCCACCACGAGCGGAACCGCCAGGCAAAGCAGCAACCGTTTTTTGTCTGTTTTCAAGCATTCCACCTCCTTCGCACATTGTATGTGCGAAGGTGCCCGCCTATGCAAAAAAGCGCCGGAAGGAAAGCCCCGACCTTCCTTCCGGCGCACCGTCCATCAGCCGCGTCCGCCGCGCTTTTGCATATCCCTGCGCACGGCGTCCAGGCACGCGTCGGGGACAGCGCCGCAGGCCCGGAACGCCGACACGGTTTCGCTCATGGCGCAGAAATTGAGCGCCGTTCCCCGGCTGTCCGGGACATAATCGGCTGCGCGACGGGGGTCGATGCCAAACCGGGCCGCCGTTTCCACGGCGTCGATATTGGCGCCCAGGAAAAGGAACTCCCAGCCGTACCGGTTTTTTTGCCGCTGAATGCGCTCCTTCACCTCTTGAGCCGAGTATTCACGGCTGGCGTTTTCCTCGCCATCGGTGATGATCACAAACAGCACCTTTTCCGCGCGGAAGGCCTCCGCCGTGTTCTTCTGCGCTGTTGCGATCTTGTGAATCGTCTTGCCCAGGGCGTCCAGCAGCGCGGTGGAACCGCCCACCCGGTACTCCTTTTCCGAGATCGGCCGCACGGCCCGGATGTCGATGCGGTCATGCAGCAGCTCATACCGGTTGTCAAAGAGCACCGTCGTGATCCGACACTCGCCCGAAACCGCCTTCTGCTTTTCAAGCATGGCGTTGAACCCGCCGATGGTGTCCCGCTCCAGCCCCGCCATGGAGCCGCTTTTGTCCAGGATGAAAACCAGTTCCGTCAGCTTCTTTTTCATTGCGCTCGCCCTCCTGTTTTCTGGTGCGTTTACAGGATAGCGCAGAAGCGACGGCATCGGGTCGCTTTCAAAGCGACATCAGTTGGAACCCAGCAGCGGCAGATCGTACTGAAAAAGCACCTCATTGATGCGGAAGATGTCATACTGCCCGCTGACGATGAAATACTCCACGATCACGTCAAATTTCTGGCTGTGCGACAGCGCGTATCCGGCCCGCTCCAGCAGCTCGTCCGTCTCCCGGAGGGTGAGCTGCAGCGCGATGGCCAGCGCCAGCACGGTGCGCTTGCCGGGAAGGTATCCCTTCCCCTTTCGGATTTTGGAAAACAGCTTGCGGTCGATGTTGGCGCGCTTGTACACCTCCACATCGGTTTTGCCTTTGGCGTCAATCAGCTTGAGCAGGGCCACATGAAACGGCTCATCCAGGTTGTCCATCAGCCTGTCCAGCTCGCCGGGTATGCCCGAAGAAGCGGCCATGGGGAGCGGTGCGGCCGCCTCAAGCGCTTCCCTTTCGACTTCCAGCAGGCCGCGGCGGAGCATCTGATGGCTAAAGACGTAGTTTTCGTCGATATAGCTTTCCACCGCTCCGGCCAGCTTGCGGCTGATGACAAAGGAGGCTTTGTCGAAGATCGCCAGGTAGACGTCCATGTCATGCTGCATCAGGAAATCCCCGATCGCGGCGGTGGCCACCCTGAGCGCGTCCTCCTTGGGATAGCCGTAAATACCGCTTGAAATCAGCGGAAAGGCGATGCTTACGCACCGGTGCCGCAGGGCGAGCCTGAGCGATTCCAGGTACGCCGAGCGCAGCAGCCGCTCGCTCTGCGCCGCGTTTTGAGGGGAATAGACCGGCCCTGCCGCGTGGATGATGTACTTGGCGGGCAGGTTGAACCCGGGCGTGAGCGCAGCCCCGCCCGTGGGAATCGGCGCCGCCTTGGCGCAGGCGGCCTGAAGCACAGAGGCGCCCGCCGCCTGAAAAATCGCGCCGCAGACGCCGCCGCCCATCCTAAGCTCCGTATTGGCGGCGTTGACGATGGCATCCACGTGCATTCGGGTGATGTCCTGCCGGACGATGGTAAACGGCATCGCACTTTCTCCTTTCGCGGCCCGCGCCCACCGGGAACCGGCGGACCGAACCCGGCCGGCTCCCTTGACTTTTCGCCTTTCTCCGCCTACAATAAAGTCCCTGCGTATCTTTGTTAGGAAAGGCGGCGTTTGAAATATGGGGCAGCCCGTGCTTCTTTGCTATAACCTCAGGGAGGAAGCCTTCAAAAAAGTCCGGTTGGCGGCCATGCGCTTCAAGATTCGCGTGCGGCCCGTATCTCCCTCGGAGTATGGGGAAACGCTCGCCGCCCTGTGCGGCATGGAACCGCCCAGGGGGCTGCCTGCCCCCGGCGATTTTGAGGATGCCATGCTGGTGATGGCCCATCTCTCCTCCCTGCAGGCGTCCCAGTTTCTTCAGTCCCTGCGCAGGCTGGGCGTGCCTCCCATCGCGCTCAAGGCCATGCTCACGCCCACCAACAGCGCCTGGAACTCTCTCACGCTCCATGGCGAGCTCTCCAGCGAGCATGCCGCCCTCGAAGCGGGGAAGAAGGCCGTACATCCCGCGCCCGACGCCCCCGCCGAGTAAGAGAATCCGGTTTGTGTCTGTACCGGGAAGTCAACGCGCTCCGTGTGCCCATAGCACGCGGAGCGCTGTTTTGTATGATCAGCCGGATAAGCGGCTCCTGCCGTTACCCTTCGTGCTTTTTCCCCTGCTCTGCCAGGCAGCGCAGCGCACGGTCGGGATAATTGGTGATGATGCGGTCCGCGCCCGCGGCAATCACCCGGCGCAGGTCCTCTTCATTGTTGACCGTCCAGGGGTTGACCTCCAGTCCGGCCGCATGGGCCGCCTCACATTCACCGCCCGGCACCAGCACCTCGGAGAAGTGCGGGTGCAGCGCATCCATGCCCAGCGATACGGCGTAATCCCAGGGTTTGACCATGGTGCATTCGTACAGCAGGCCGCAGCGCAGGCTTTTGTCCAGCTGCTTCATGCGCAGCATGCTGTGATGATTGAAGGAGGAAAACAGCATCCTCTCCAGCATGCCCGCGGCGGCCGCCTCCTCCACGCAGCGCCGTTCCAGATCAGGGTAATCAATCAGGCTGTTTTTGAGTTCCACATTCACATGCAGCCCGGCGGGACGGAGCACCTCCAGCACCTCCCGGAACGTGGGGATGGTGGCATTGGCATACGCCGGGAAGGTTTTGTTAAAGTGCAGGGCCTTGAGCTCGCTGAGCGTCATCCGCGCGATAAGCCCGCTGCCGTCGGAGCAACGGTCCACCGTTTCATCATGCGCAACCACCAGATAGCCGTCTGCCGTGATGTGTACATCCAGTTCCACGCCGTAGGCGCCCTGTTTGATCGCCAGTTCAAAGGCCTCCAGCGTGTTTTCCGGCGCATACCCCGAAGCGCCGCGGTGCGCGTAGATGGTTTGCTTCATGTCCGTTCCTTCCTTTCCATATTCGGTCCGGCGCCCGTTGCGGCGCGCAGCTGCAGCAGATAAAAGTAGCTGGAAAGCCGGTTCAGCGCCAGCACGCAGTCCTCGTGGCGCAGCGCCACGCCGTCCTGCCAGGCCGCGATGCCGGCCAGCTCCGCCTCGCGGCACATGGCGCGCAGGCGGTTCATCTGCGCAGCCAGGAGTCCCTGTTCCGGCGCGGGCAACAAATGCCCCGACAGGCCGAATGCCTCCGGGTGATGCGACCCCCGGTGCACCTCCTCCGCGTCCATGCCGCCCAGCCGCCAGGGCGGCAGCGGCGCGTCCTTCACATCGGCGGCCAGCACCTGCCGCACCAGCAGCAGCGCATCCTGCAAAAGCGCTCGCCATGCGTCGTCGCATCCGACCATCACCAGCAGAATGTCGCTTTCCAGCGTGTCCAGCTTTCCGCGCAAAAGGATGCACGGATGGGTTTTATAGACCATCTCACGGCCGTTGAGATGGGTCATGTACTCCGGCTTTCGTCCGCGGTCCGGCAGGCTTTCCCCGCCCAGCAGCCTGAGGTCCTTAAGATATTGTTCGGCCAGCGGAGTCAGCCGGCAGTCCGCGGGCAGCACGAAATGCAGGGGCACGCCCCCGGCAAAGCTGTCCCGAAGCTCCTGCTCGGTGATATATCGCATAGGCGCAAGGCTCCTTTCGCTTCAAGCAATCAGGCGATGCGGCGGTCAGGCTTTCTCCGTCCATCCAAAATGGCGCGCCAGGGCCTGCAGCAGCTGGTCTTTAGTGGCTGTGCGAATCTGCGCCGGCGTTATCGGGAAGTTTTCCAGCGAGCGGGCGTACTGCTTCAGATCCGCGACCCGCCGGCCTTTCATTTCCTCCATCGTGGGGGCTCTCTCCGCCTGCTCCGCACGCGCTATCGCCGCCAGCTCGCGCCGTCCGCCCTCGCAGCCGCCGCAGCTGACGCAACCGCCCCGATACCGCTTGCCCGGTCCCACGGACGGGTCCGAGGCCAGCATACAGAACACTTCCGGCATGGCGCGGGGGATGACATGCGCGCTGAATACCTTGCCCACGCGCTGTGCCGCCGCCGCGCCCGCGTCCACAGCGGCCTTGACGGCGGCCACCTCGCCCTCAAAGCGCACCATCACCAGCCCGCCGCGCACGTAATCCGTGCCCAGCAGTCGCACCTGCGCCGCCTTGAGGCCCGCGTCCGCCGCCTCAATGGCCGATACCAGCCCGATGGTCTCAATCATCCCCAGAGCCGTCACGCTCACCATATACCGGTTCCTTTCCTCGGGCGGTTACTCGCCCGAAAGCGTCTCAATGGGATTCGTCGCCACGTCGATCACCGCACGCGCAAACGCGTCGCACGCCGCCTGACAGTCCGACTGGCTGCCGGTGAGCAACGCGCCGCCAAAGTTGGTGGGTGACGGCGGGCCATAGAAGGCGCACACCCGTACCTGAGCCGCCTTGAGCGCCTTATCCAGCGCATACATGCTCTCCAGCGGCGGCGCGATGAGGTACGCCAGCGGCGATCCCTCCGGGATTTCGCAGGCAGCCGAAAGATAGCTGCCCGTGCGGGAGATGCAGTGCGCATAGTAGATGACGCTGTCATCGTCGTTGGCGGAATAGAAGCTGGCCTCCTGCTCGATCATCCGGCGCGCGGCCAGAAGGCCGCTTTCTACCTCGGCAGGCGTTTCTCCGGCCAGGATGCCCAGGAATTCGCCCGCCAGCGCCGTGTTGGCATTGGCCGCGCCCGCGTACATGGACTGCGCATAGGCCACGCTGACGCAGGCCTTTTTCGTGGCCTCATCCAGCGCCGTGTAGCCCACGTCGTCGCTGTCGCAGGTGATCAGTCCCAGGGCGTGGACCTCTCCTCCCAGCCCCAGGCGCTCCCGAAGGCCCGCGTCCACGCGCGGAATCAGCCTCATGGCCAGCACCCTGGCAGGCATGCGGTCTCCCCGCATCGCTGCCCCTCCCTTCCGTCACACCGGCAGGTCAATGCCGCTGCGCTTTTTCTCAAGCATCAGCTGGATCAGGTCCACAATATGCGCGCCCGCCTCCACCGCGGGCGTGCCGCCCCGGTGGATGTTGGCCAGCACGGTACGGCGGCTTTCCGCCATGCCCACCGTGGGCTTGTAGGCGATATAGGCGCTCATGCTCTCGGCCGTCACCAGCCCCGGCCGCTCGCCCAGCAGCACGCACACCACTTCCGCAGGCAGCCCGTCGCCGATCTGGTCCATCGTGGCCACCCGCCCGAAGCGCACGAAGAATGGTTCGTTCACCTTCACCCCCGCGCCCTCCAGCCCCTTGCGGATGACGGGGAGAATATCGGCCGCGTTGGCCGTGACCGCGGAGGACGAGAGCCCGTCCGCCACATAAAGCACCACCCGCACATCCGGCGCTATGCCCGCGCGGATGCGTCCAAGCGTCTCGGCATCAAACACGCGTCCCTTGTCCGGCCGGGTCAGAAACTCCTCGCGGCTTTCACAGGTGGTCTGATATACGGGCAGATGCAGGCTTTCCAGCACCTCCGCCGGCACGTCGGAAAACACCGACGCCTGCGCGAAGGCATGGTCCGCCTGAAAGCGCAGCATGGTCTGCGTGCGGTAGCGCGCGCCTGCCCGGCCCACGCCGATGCGCGCGGGGGTGCGCTCCTTCATGGCCAGGAACGCAGCGGCGTCATGCGCGTTTTCCACCAGGTACTGTTTACGCAGGTCAATCTGCTCAAGATCCGCAATCACGCCGCCCTGCTCCGCCGGCTGGGCAGGGGTGCGCGCGGGCGTTCCCGCGGAAGGTGCGCCCAGGTCCCCGGCGTTGAGCCGCTTGAGAAGCTGCTCCACCACTTCCCGGACTTCCTGTTCGGTCATGCTGTTCATCCTCCCTTCGCCGGTTCAGAGGAACACGGAGGCGTCGCCCGCGTTCGGGCCGAGCCGCCCGTCCCGCCAGAAGCCCCACCGCTCCAGCCACCGGGCAAAGGGCGCGATGGGCGCAAGGCCCAGCGTTTCGCGCACGGCGGCCACGTCGTGGTAGCCGGTGGACTGGTAGTTGAGCATCACGTCGTCGGCGTGGGGCACGCCCATAAAGTAGTTGCATCCGGCCGAGGCCAGCAGCACGGCCAGGTTTTCGTTGTCGTTCTGGTCGGCGCGCATGTGGTTGGTATAGCAGCAGTCGCACCCCATGGGCAGTCCGTGGAGCTTGCCCATGAAATGGTCCTCCAGCCCCGCGCGGATGAACTGCCGGCTGTCGTAGAGGTATTCCGGGCCGATGAAGCCAACCACGGTATTGACCAAAAACGGCGCATAGTGCCGCGCGAAGCCATAGCAGCGCGACTCCATGGTCAGCTGATCCCAGCCGTTGTGCGCATCGGAGGACAGCTCGCTCCCCTGCCCCGTTTCAAAATAAAGCTGGTTGGGGCCATGCGAGGTACCCTCGCGCGCCATCAGATCCTTTGCCTCGGCAATCAGCTCCGCGCTGATGCCAAAGGCCGCGTTGCCCTTTTCCGAGCCCGCGATGCTCTGGAACATCAAATCGCAGGGCGCGCCGTTTCTGACGGCCTCCATCTGCGTGGTCACATGGGCGAGCACGCAGATCTGCGTGGGAATCTCGTAGCGGCGCTTGAGCTCGTCAAAGCGGGTTAATATGGCCTGCACGCTGGCGGTGGACGCGTCCACGGGGTTGAGGCCGATCACCGCGTCGCCCATGCCGAAGGACAATCCCTCCAGCACGCTCGCCGTGATGCCCTCCACGTCATCGACGGGATGGTTGGGCTGGAGCCTGGCCGAAAGGGTGCCCGGTTCGCCGATGGTGGTGACGCAGGTGGCCTTCACGCGCATGCGGGCAGCGGCATAGATCAGGTCCAGATTGGACATCAGCTTGCAAACCGCCGCGATGACCTCGCTGGAGAGGCCGCGTCCCATGCGCGTCAGTTCCTCCGGAGCCGCGGAGAGAATGCGCTCCCGAAGCTCCCCGATAGTCATATTCTGATATTCCCGGTAGATGGGCTGATTCAGGCCGTCCAGAATCAGCCGGGTCACCTCGTCCTGCTCATAGGGCACAGCAGGATGCTCGCAGACCTCCTTCACGGTCAGCTCGCTCAGCACGATGCGCGCGGCCACGCGCTCCTGCGGCGTCTGCGCCGCCACGCCGCAAAGCTGATCGCCTGATTTTTCCTCATTGGCCTTGCCCATCACCTCCCGCACATCGCGGAAGGAATAGGTATGACCGCCCAGACATACGCTTAGCCGCAAAGCCCTTACCTCCCCGCTGCAAACGCCAGCGTTTTTACAATCACCGGGATCACCCGCCCGCCTGAAAGCGGCGCTCCGATATCCACCGTGTCGCCGTAGGTGAGCGAAATCCCGTCCATGCACAGAAAAGGGGTATTCTCCGGCCACGCGCGCCTGAGCGCCTGGCCCAGCGCCTTGGCCATATCCTCCCGCAAAATCACGACCTTGGGCCAGTGCGGGGCCATGGCCCGCGCAAGGGCCTGCGCGGCCTGCTCCACCAGCGCATAGGAGGGCGCCTGCACCCCGTCCATGCAGATGGCGCATTCGCCGTCAAAGATGCGATACTGCTCCCGCACCGCCGCTTCCAGCCCCGGCAGGTCCTCCGGGACGGCAAAGGGCACCTTGCCCGTAGGCAGGGACGGCAGCGGAAAGGTCAATTCCTGATAGCAGATGGTACTGCCCGACACAGCCACGCTGTACGCGCCTGCGCCGATCACCGTGGCGTAGCTGCGTTCCGCGGGCTGCGCCGCACGACCGGATGCGAAAAAGCGCGAGGATGCCACCGCGCGGCCCAGCGCCGCCCCCACATCATGAAAGCGCGCGGTATCCGCATCCGTTCCATAGATGCATTCCGACACGCCGCCCGAAAAGGTATAGATGTCCGACGGTCCGATGTCCGGCAGGCAGGCCTCCACGCACAGCGCGTCATGAAGGGGCGTGCGCGGCTTCAGACCCGCCGCTTCCTCCAGCACCTCCGCCATGCGTACCGCCAGCCGGTCCGTCTCTTCGCCGCTCAGGCGGGTACCCTCCGCCAGCGGAACGCCCGCGTCCCGCGCGATGCGCCGCATCGCCGGAGAAAAGGAAAGAACCGTACGGTCGTCGTCCTCAAAGCGCAGAAGCCTGCCGCCGATGTCCAGGCAGCCGTTGGCAATGGGCTCGCCCCGCTCAAACACCGCCATGTTGGCCGTGCCGCCGCCGATGTCCAGGTTCATCACCCGCTTGCCGCTGGTGCGCGAAAGCTCCGCCGCGCCGGACCCCCGCCCCGCCAGAATGCTTTCCAGCGCCGGGCCGGCGGTGGCCACCACGAAATCCCCCGTCAGGCGGGAGAGGGCCTGCGCCACAGCCCGCGCGTTCTGCTTGCGCGCGGTTTCGCCGGTGATGATGACCGCGCCCAGACGAATCTGCTCCGGGCGGATGCCCGCCGCGGCGTAGTCCTCGCTCACGATGCGCTCGACCGCCTGCGCGTCGATGGTGTCCGGGCTCATCAGCGGCGTCAGCCGAAGGGGCGCACGGTAAAGCACGCGTTTTTCGGTGATCTGGATGCGCGGAACCGAAAACGCCGAGGCCGTATTGGACAGCGTGATGGAGCTGAAAACGCATTGCGTAGTGGATGTGCCGATATCAATCCCCACGCTCAGCAGCCGTTCCTCACGCATGTATCGTATCCTCCGTTTTCCGCGCATCCTCCGGTTTTATTCATTTTATATGGCAATGCATTGCTTGTCAACCATTTTTCCACAGGGTGCGCACGTTCCTCCGGGCAGTGAAATAATTGGTTTTTTCCGGCTTGACATCCAAATATCCTCCCTGTTATAATAACGGTATGTCGTATGCTGTTTATGAATAAGTTGCCGATGAACACCATTTCTTTCAGTATTTAGCAATGGGGTTTTTGCGCTCGTTTCACTCCGTCGGAAAGGATTTTTCTTATTTTTAACCTTTCCTTTATCTTCGTATCATTTCAAACAGGTACACTGTTTGAGATTGTGTTGGACCCAATCTAACCAAACATGAAGGAGGAACCCGATCATGAAAAAAATCCTGTGCCTCATCCTGTGCCTGACCATGCTGCTTGGATGCACGTCCGCTCTGGCCGACGAGGCGGCCGCGGCCGCGGCTGCGGAAGCCGCCGCCACGATGACCATGGATGAGCTGGTAGCCGCCGCTCAGGGCGAAGGCCAGCTGTTCTCCGTCGGCATGCCCGACGAGTGGGCCAACTGGAAGTCCCTGTGGGCCTACATCACCGACACCTACGGCATCAAGCACTCCGACACCGACATGTCCTCCGCCGAGGAGCTTGCCCGCTTCGCGCTGGAAGGCAAAGCCGACGCCGACATCGGCGACATCGGCATCAGCATGACCGGTGTGGCCATGGAGCAGGACCTGCTGCTGCCCTTCAAGACCAGCACCTGGGATTCCATTCCCGACTATGCCAAGGACCCCGACGGCAAGTGGATCATGGCCTACACCTGCACCACCGCCTTCATGACCGACCTTGACAACGTCGAGAAGGCCCCCACCACCTGGGCCGAGCTGCTGGAAGGCGACTACAAGGTCTGGATCGGCGACGTTGAGAAGGCCGCCCAGGCGTATGTGGGCGTGCTGGCCTGCGCCGTAGCCTACGGCGGCGACGAAACCAATCTGGAGCCCGCCATGGACTTCTTCGCCGAGCTGGCCAAGCAGGGTCGCCTGATCACCTCCAACCCCTATGTCGAGAACATCGAAAAGGGCGAGGTCGGCGTCGCCGTGGTGTGGGACTTCAACGCGCTGGGCTATGCTGAGACGATCTATGAATCCCAGGGCGAGGACAACGGCCGCTTTGCCATCACCATCCCGCAGGACGGCGCGGCTGCTTCCGGCTATGCCAACATCATCAACAAGTACGCCAACAACCCCTATGCCGCCATGCTGGCCCGTGAGATCATGCTGTCCGACGTGGGCCAGGAGTTCCTGGCGCTGGGCCATGCCAAGCCCATCCGCACGGACGTGGAATTCAGCGAGGAAGCCCAGGCTGCCATCCTGGACAACAGCATGTATGAGAACGTCTACCAGGTCAAGGACTGGGCCGTGTTCGACGCGACCGTCGCCGCGCTGCCTGAGCTCTGGGCCGAGAACGTCGCCATCTACATGAACTGACACGAGGTAACCTGCTGCCCGCCGGCATGCCCAGGCGTGTCGGCGGGCTTACCAGCAGGAACAAGGGGCGGCGCCCGGACCGCTTCGGCCGCGGAGCCGCCCCTTTTCCCGTTCACGCGGCCTTCCCTGTCCTGGACGCGTGCGGAGCCGCGCGAAAGCTGACTGGCGCAAGGCGCCATCCTCACATCGGAAGGGGGCTACCCGCTTGAAAAGGAAGCGGAAGCTTAACGGCTTTTATCTATCCACGATGGGCATCTTTCTGCTGTTCATCCTGGCGTTTATGGCGTTGCCGGTCATCAGTCTGGTTTCATCGGCGCTCACTGCCCAGGCGACACAAACCTTCTCTTTTGAAAACTTCGAAAACATCTTCACCAGCGCCTATTACGCCCAGAGCTTCGGCAACAGCCTCAAGCTCTCGCTTCAGTGCAGCGTATACGGTATCGTCATCGCGCTGTTCTGCTCCTATGCCATCACGCGCTTCGTATCCGAGCGCACGCAGAACAACCTTCTGGTCATCGTCAACATGACCTCCAACTTCGCGGGCCTTCCGCTGGGCTTTGCCCTGACCCTGATGCTGGGTACCACCGGCGTTTTCGTCATCCTGTTGCAGCAGATGGGCATTGATATCACCCAGGACTTCTCCATCTATTCCGTGCAGGGCCTGGTCATCGCCTATACGTATTTCCAGGTGCCGCTGGGCATCATGCTGCTCTACCCCATCTACCGCGGAATCCGGGACGACTGGAAGGAAGCCGCCTCCATTTTGGGCGCTTCCAATGTGCAGTTCTGGCTGCGCATCGGCATTCCGGCCATTCTGCCCAGCATCCTGTCCACCTTCACGGTGCTCTTTGCCAACGCCATGGGCGCCTATGCCACCGCCTATTATCTGGTATCGTCCAGCTACAATATCGTACCCATCCGCATCAGCGCCCTCATGAGCGGCGACGTGCGCACCAAGCCGGAGCTGGGCAGCGCCCTGGCCGTTACGCTGGCGCTGGTGCTGATCGTAGCCATGCTGCTCAATGACTGGGCGTCCCGCGTGGCGAGCAGAAGGGGGCTGAAATCATGAAAAGCAAAACCGGAATCGGCCCCAAGGTCATCGTGGGGATTTTGATGGTCTATCTGTTTTTGCCCTTCTTCATCACGCTGGTCTACTCCCTCACCGACATGTGGAACATCACCGTGCTGCCGGAGAGCTACACGCTCAAGTTCTACGTTGAAATGTTCACCTCCGAGCGCTTCTGGATGGCCATCGGCCGCAGCATCTTCATCAGCACCGTCAGCGTGGCGCTGGCTGTGCTGGTCATGACGCCGGTGGTGTTCGCCATCGCCGCGTTTTCGCCCAAGCTGGAAAGCGCGATGAAGATCATCACTCTGCTGCCCTACGCCATTCCCGGCGTCATCAGCGCCGCCGCGCTGCTGCGGGCCTACGGCGGCACCGACCTTCCCATGGTGCTGGTGCTGGCGGGCGCGTACTTCGTGCTGGTGATGCCGCTGGTGTATTCCGGCATCAACAACGCGATGCACGCCATCGACATCGTACCGGTCACGGAGGCGGCGCGTGTGCTCGGCGCCTCCACATGGACGACCTTTTTGCGCATCATTGTACCGGGCATCGCGCCGGGCATTCTGGTCAGCACGCTTCTGAGCTTCTCGACGCTGTTTGGCGAATTCGTGGTCGCCAACCTGCTGATCGGCGGCAGCTTTGAGACGGTGCAGATCTATCTGTACCTCATCATGAAGCAGACGGGTCATCTCTCCAGCGCAGTGGTGGTCATCTACGTGTTTATCATGACCGTCATCTGCGCAGCGGTGATGAAGCTGTCCAGCGGCAAGAAGGAACACAAGCAGCTGAAGGAGGAGAAGCCATGAGCTCCTATATTGAGATTCGCAACGTAGTCAAGAGTTTCGGAAACAATACGGTTTTGAAACATATCAACCTGGATGTCAACGAGGGCGAAATGGTGACGCTGCTGGGTCCTTCCGGTTGCGGTAAATCCACCCTGCTGCGCGCCATTGCCGGCCTTAACGACGTGGACGAGGGCAGCGTGTTCATCGACGGCAAGGACGTGACCAACGTGGACGTGCGCCAGCGCCAGGTGGGCATGGTGTTCCAGAGCTACGCGCTCTTCCCCAACATGACGGCGGCGCAGAACGTGGCCTTCGGCCTGTCCATCAAAAAGCTGCCCAAGGAAGAAATCCGCAAGAAGGTAGCGCACATGATGGCGCTGGTGGGCCTGGAAGGCAAGGAAAACCAGCGTCCCAGCCAGCTGTCGGGCGGCCAGCAGCAGCGCGTGGCCCTGGCGCGCGCGCTGGTGATGGAGCCCAAGGTGCTGCTTCTGGACGAGCCGCTCTCCGCCCTCGACGCCCAGATCCGTCAGAACCTGCGCGTGCAGATTCGCGAGATCCAGCAGGACATGCACATCACCGCCATTTTCGTCACCCACGACCAGGAGGAGGCCATGGCCATTTCCGACCGCGTGTGCGTGATGCACGGCGGCATCATCGCCCAGGAGGGCGCGCCGGAAGAGCTCTACAAGCTGCCCAAAACCGAGTTTGTGGCCCGCTTCATCGGCCACTACAACGTGTATGATCCCGCTCAGGCAACCACCCTGCTGAACCTGCCGGCAGAGAGCGGATGCAAGGTGGTGGCCATCCGGCCCGAGGCATTCACGCTGGAGGGCGGCGAAGGCAAGATCCATCTCAACGGCAAGGTGGTGCGCAGCTCCATGCTGGGCAGCGTCACCCGCTATCAGCTCGACTGCGGCACCATTCCCGTCAACCTGGAGCTGCTCAACCATGACACGCGCCACCTCAACATCGGCGAGACCGTCGATTTCTACATCAACAACAAAAATGTGCTGCGCATTCACGAGTAAGCCCGTTTTCAAGCGGCCTGTGTGGTTTTCACACAGGCCGCAGACTGTCAAAAAAACCTTTCGGGAGGCTTGGAGGGCCCGCAGGCCCTCCAAAGTGAATTCGTATCGCCCGGCTTTGCCGGGCGGGCGGGGAGTTTGCGCCCTTGGCGCAAACATTTCTTAAGCATCTGGCGAAAAAGGCCACCGCAGGCGGACTTTTTCGACAAACTGCGGCCTGTGTGGTTTTCACACAGGCCGTTTTCTATTGTCACAACGTCCAAAATGTCGTATACTGTTTGCTGATGGTATAGGCACGCAACAAAAGCACACGGAGGATTTTCATGAGCGAGGCTTCCCAAAAGCGCTACCTGGCCTGCATCAGCGAACAGTTTCCCACCGTTCAGTCGCTTTACACGGAAATTATCAACCTCAGGGCCATCTTGAACCTGCCCAAGGGCACGGAGCACTTCATGAGCGACATTCATGGCGAATATGAAGCGTTTCTGCACATCCTCAACAACTGTTCGGGCGTCATCCGCGAAAAAGCGCTGACGCTGCTCTCCGCAACCCGCAGCGGCCCGGAGATTTCCGATTTGCTCACGCTGATTTATTATCCTGAAGAAAAGCTCAAGCTGCTCGGCACGGCGGGCCGGCTGACCAAAGCGTGGTACAATGACACGCTGCACGATTTGATCGACTTAAGCCGCGTGCTCTCCTCCAAGTACACGCGTTCCAAGGTGCGCAAGGCGACGCCTTCCGCCTACGCCTATATCCTGGACGAGCTGCTCCATGCCCTGCCGGACGAGGACGACAACCAGCTCGTTTACCATCAAAAGATCATTGACACCCTCATTGACATCGGCAGCGGAGATGAGTTCATCATAGCGCTATGCGGGCTGATCAAGCGCCTGGCGGTAGACCGGCTGCACATCGTGGGCGATATCTACGATCGCGGCCCCCATGCGGACGGGATCATGGATCTGCTGCTGGATCACCACGCCGTGGACATCGAATGGGGCAACCATGATATCCTGTGGATGGGTGCGGCCTCCGGCAACCCCGTGTGCATGGCCGCCGTCGTGCGCGGCTGCCTGCAATACGACAACATGGAGCTGCTGGAAACCGGTTACGGCATCAGCCTGCGCTCGCTGGCGCTGTTCGCCAGCCAGACCTACCCCAGTCCCGTGGGCGAACCGGCTGCGCTTCAGGCCATCACCGTCCTTTTGTTCAAGCTGGAAGGCCAACTCATCGCGCGCCATCCCGAATACGGCATGGAGGGACGCCGGCTTTTGCACCGCCTCCTGGAAAACGGCGAAACCCTTTCCCTGGGCGGACAGACCTATCCGCTCAAACGCATGGAGCTGCCCACCCTTGATCCCGCCGATCCCTATCGCCTGACGGCCGGTGAAGAGGCGGTCCTCCGAGACCTTTCCGCCGCCTTTGCCAAAAGCGAACGGCTGCGCCGCCATGTGCGCTTTCTCTACGACAACGGAAGGCTGTACCGGTGCTACAACGGCAATCTGCTCTTTCACGGCTGCATTCCCATGACGGAGGACGGCGACTTCGCTCAGGTGACGTTTGACGGCGAATGCTATCAGGGCCGGGCGCTGATGGATCATCATGAGCGCATGGCCCGCAGGGCGTATTTTGCCCGCGATCCCGAAGCGGTGGACTTTATGTGGTACCTCTGGTGCGGCGAGCGCTCGCCCCTGTGCGGCCGCAGCATCAAAACCTTTGAGCGCGCGTTCATCAACTGTCCGGACGCCTGGCATGAACCGATGAATCCCTACTACCGCCATATCAACGATGAAGCCGTCTGCCGCCGTATCCTGAGCGCCTTTGGCCTGGATTCGCCCGAAGCGCATATCATCAACGGCCATACGCCCATCCACGTCAGCAGCGGCGAAAGCCCCGTCAAGGCCAATGGGCGGCTGATCGTGATCGACGGCGGTTTCTGCAAGGCGTATCAGAAGGCGACGGGCATCGCAGGATACACGCTGATTTCCAACTCGCACGGTCTGCGCATCGTGGCGCACCAGCCTTTTTCCTCCCTGACGCGCGTGCTGGACGCCAACGACGACATCCATTCCGATTCGCAGATTCTCTGGCACAACCGCCGGCGCTGCCTGGTAGCGGACACGGACAACGGGCGGCAGATTCAGCAGCGCATCCGCACGCTGGAGGAGCTGCTGCACGCCTACCGCAGCGGCCAGCTGACCCCGCGGGGCGAATAGCGAAACGCAAGGAGGAATCCCCCATGGCGATGGAGCATACCCGGGAAAGCACCTTTGGCCCCAGGCAGCACGCGGTGATGTTCGGGCTGCTGGCCGAAGCAATCTGCAAGCATTACGGACCAAAGGCGGATGCGCTGCTGCTTGAGGCCGTGGAGACCTACGGCGAGGAGCGCGGCAGGCGCATGGCGGCGCGCTGCCGGAAAAACGGCGATCCGCCGGATGACATGGCTTCCTATTTTGCCTACTGCGAATGGTCATGGCCCGGCGAATCGGTCCGGACCGTCAACGACCCCGACTGCCCCCATGTCAGCTACCGGATGCTGAAATGCCCCTGGCACACCGCCTGGCGGGAAAGCGGGCTGGAGGATGTCGGCCATTTCTATTGCCGGCGTGTGGACCGGGCGATTCTTCGGGGATTCAACCCGGCATTTCGCCTGAGCCTGCCCTCCTGCCTGCCCCGAAATCCGGAGGAAGGCTGCGCCTTTCATTGGGAAAGCGCGGAAAACACGCCTGCTCTTGCGCAGCGGCAAAGGCGCATTCAGGAGCGCCTGCGCGGCACGCAGGTCAAGGATTTTCTCTATCATACGGCACACCTGTACCGCACGCTGCTCGACTGCGCCCGCAGGCAGGACCCGCAGGCGGCCGCCCTCGTCGAGGCGGAAGCCGGGCAGGCCTTTGCGCAGCGCTTTGGCGCGGAGGCGCTCGAGCAGGTGCGTCAGGCCGCACAGGGCGACTTTGCGGCCATCTGACGTGGAAGGTGAACCATGTGACGAACAGCAGCGGCGTAAGCTACTTTTTCAAGGGGGATTTTCTGCCCTACCGGGGAGCGTTTGAAAGGCGCTGTCCCCCGCCGATGAAGCTGCACAAGGGCATGTGCGTTTCCAAAAGCGGCGAGGGGCGGGACTGGATGTACTACCTGTGCCGCGGAACGCTGCGGGTCTATGCCGGCAACTGCGAGGGAAACGAGCGTACGGTGGCCCTGCTGGGGGACGACAGCCTGGCCGGGCTGGACTGCTTTCTGCCGGGCGAAACCTCCATCATGACCATCGCATGCATGACGGACTGCTGGCTCATGCCCATTCAAAACAACGCGGTGGAGGATATGGTGCGTGAGGACGCCTCCTTCGCGGCGACGCTGGTGCGGTATTACTGCAAGGTAATGCGCCAGCTCTGCTTTGATGCGGCCAACCAGAGCATCAACAGCGTGTTTCTGCGCCTGGGCAACTTTCTTCTGACCAACTGGGACGGCGGGGACAATCGCGTCCGCCTGAGCCAGCAGGAGCTGGCCTATGCGGTCAACAGCTCGCGCGCCAGCATCTCGCGGGCGTGCCGGCTGCTCAAGCAGGAGGGCATCATCGCCACGGAGGGCGTGGGCTTTCGCCTGCTGGACCGGGAGGGCCTGCGGCGGCTTTGCGAGCGCGTGCCGCAATAGGTTACATCGGTCGAAAAAAAATAGCCGACAGGTTACAAAAAGCCCCGCGGCTCCGTCTAATCAAATAAGAAGGCATTCCTGGAAAAGCGTTCGTTTCCCAGCGGCAGGAAACGAAAGAAAGGAAGAGAAGCCATGAAAAAACGGATGCTGCTGCTTTTTGCGCTTCTTCTGATTTGCGTCCCGGGTCCAGCCACGCTGGCAGAAGGCTTCACCGTTTCGGGCATCCAAAGCCCTGAAGGGCGTCAGGAAATCTTCTGTTCAATCGTGGCAGATAGCAAGGCATATCTGCTCTCCGTCGCCAAAAGCCTGTATGAGCTTGATCTGGAAACCCGGCAGGCCACGCCTCTGCCGCTTCGCAACGTCAGTCCCGAATTCGAGTTCATCCCTGCGCAAGTGCTGCGTTTTCACGGCATCGGCAAGGATGAGCCCATTCCGGATTGGCTGCAAAAGGACGCCTCCCTCATCACGCTGCTTTTCCGTGACGGGGAAGCGCTCTACGGCCTCAATGAACTGAACGGTTCGCTCTACCGCGTGGACATTGCGCAGGACGGCGCGGCGCTTCACGGCCTTTCGCGGCTGGATTTCTTTTCCGACGAAGGGCAGGCTGGCCTTCCCTTCGTGCGTTGCGGCGCGGTTTGCGGCGAATCGCTGTATCTGCTCATGGGCCTGACCGACGGCGGTGCGCAGGCTTCCCTTTTCCGTTTTGACATGGCCACCGGAGCGCGCAGCCCGGTCGATCCGCAAAGCGATGTGACCGAGATTGCCCGCTACCGGGACGGGCATCTGCTTCTTCTGGAGGACCTGCCTAACGAGCAGTGGCGAATCACGGACTTCGACCCCTCCGCGGGGACCTTCGTCCCGCTGTGCGACAGCGAGGGCCTGAACGGCGCTCCCGTCCATGGGCTGTTGTACGACCCATGGCGCGGCCGCGTGCTGGTCGAATCGGCTGAGGAGCTGCTGGCGTTCTCCGCGGGCAATGCCTGCGAGGTCGTGGCCTATCTTCCCCACCTGTCATTTGGCGGCAGGGCGCTTGCGCAGGATGGCCGCCTGCTGCTTTTGCAGGACCAGGCCGTATGTGCGCTGTCCACCTTGCCGCAGGCGCAGCTCAGGCCGCTCATGATCTCCTGCGACTATCCGGAGAGCTGGATCGAGCGGGAATTTGCCCAGGCGCATCCGCAGGTCGCCGTGAAATACCGGCAAACGAGTTTCTACGATGCCCTGGCCCTGTTTGCCCAGCACATGACGCTGCGGTCGGACGAAATTGACATCTTCGAACTGCCCGCAGGGCACAATACCCGGCGAGCCCTTGAAAAGGGCTACTATACCCCGCTCAACGGCTCTCCGCTGCTTCGGGAGCGGACCGAAGCCTGCCGGCCGTTTTTCCGTGAAACGGTGATGCACGGTGACGAGATCGCCGCCGTGATGAGGAACGTCACCCAATTCACCCTGGGCTACAGCCAATACGCGCTCACCCAGCTTGGGCTGACGCCGGAGGACATGCCCTCCACCTATATGGAATTGCTGGATTTTCTGATCGAATGGGACGAGCGCGTGGGCGAAGCGGCGCTGCGGGCGGGCATCACGCCCTTTGGCGACGGGCTTGGCATTGACAGCTTCAAGGCTACGCTGTTCAGCCGGCTCAGGGAGCAGTATTATACGCTGATGGCGCAGGATGCGTCGGCCATTCCCCGCTATGAAGCGGACCTGGCGCAGCTTTTGGACAAGCTGACCCTCGCCTGCGCCTCCATTCCCGAAAGCAGTCCCCAAGTGCCCTATGGCAACATGAACGAGCGCTTCGCCACCACCCGCCTCAACAGCGAGCCCTCCTACCTCTTCTCCGTATATGCTTCCTTCCATCCCGGCCGGCGCCTCTATTCCAACGGCGAACCCGTTTCCGATTTCGTGCCCATGGCGCTCACTTTGCCCTCGCAGGACCGCGCGCTGCTCCTGTGCGACGGGACGCTGTTTGTGGTCAATCCCTATTCCACGCAAAAGGAGCTGGCCATCGAGTGGCTTGCCTTTTACGTGAGCCATCAGCCGGAGAGGGATGGCGCCATGTTTTACGGGGACGCGTCGCCTGCGGAGTACAGCACCTACCTGCTGATGAAGGAGCACTACGCCGCCGAGATCGAGCGGCTCAGGCCGCGCATCGAGGCGGCGGAGGGTGCGGAAAAGCGCGAGCTTGAGGAGCAGGAGCGTCTCAGGCAAGAGAAATTGCGCCAGATCGAAAGCATCCGCTGGGACGTAAGCGAGCAGTCGCTTGCCGACTATGAGCGCAGCCTTGAGCAATGCACTTTTCTATGGAACGACGCTGTATTTTTGGACGCTTTCAGCCCCACCTGGCAAGCCTATATGTACGAAGGGAAGCCGGGAGACGAAGTGGCACGCGACTTCTTTGCCGCCCACCGGATGGCGCTGCTGGAAGCGGAGTGACGGCTTCCTTATGGCACAGCCGCCTGGAAGCGCCGGTTTTCAGGCGGCTTTTGCCGGAGGTGGGTGGATTCTGCAAGCAGCGAAAAACGGGCTTGTCCGGACGATCACAGAAAAAGCCGCCTTATGTGAATTTCCCGTAAGCGTTTGTCCACCGATCCGCCGCATTCATAAACGCGGCATAACCATGTGCGCGAATAAAGACCAACGCCTGCCTGTATTTGGAGTACTTGTAGCCGGGATGGCGTAGAAAGCGCTGAATGGTTTCGCAACTGTCAAACATCTCGCAGTCTGCGCAGGTGATACAGCTTCTGGTCAGACAGCAGATCTTTATGCTGCACCTCGCCCGGTGCAAGTCCCGCGAACCATTCAGATACCCCGGTTTGCACCCCTTGCAGGTTTTCGAAAATTCACGGCATGTTCCGCAGTACGCGCCGCAGCAGCCAATTTTCTCTGTATCGCACATAAAACCGTCCTCCCGCCCTGTAAGGCCCTTCTGCTGATCGAAGGGGCGTATGGACCACAACCCTGACTGGATGATAACGCAGCAGAAGGTGCGAAGGCAAAGCCGGGCTGAGACGCTTCAGCCGCAGCACTCCCGTTGCCATGAAAAGAAATTCCGTGGAATCCTTTGATTCCACGGAATCTTGGTGCGATCGACGGGACTTGAACCCGTACCCTTATCGGACACGCCCCTCAAACGTGCGCGTATGCCAATTCCGCCACGATCGCGCGTTGCTGTTTCGCAACGATAGGTATTATATCGGATTTGGGGGGCGTTTGTCAAGATGGTTTTCCGCTTTTTCTCAAATCTGTCGGCAAGGGGCCGTTTCGCATGGCTGCATGCTCCAGCGGCCGTCATTCCTCCGCCGAATGCCCGTCCGGGAAAGAGGCGGAGAGGTCGTAGGGCGTGGTTTGATAGACGAAATAGTCCAGCCAGTTGGAGTAGAGCAGGTTGGCGCAGGAACGCCACCGCACCACGGGCTCCTTTTCCGGGTCGTCATCGGGGAAATAGTGCTGCGGAAGCTGAATGTCCACGCCCGCGGCGACGTCCCGCAGGTACTCCTTTTTGAGGGTGTCGCGGTCGTACTCGGCGTGGCCCATGAGGTAGACCTGCCGGCCGCCCTCGGTCTTCACGGCGTATACGCCCGCCTCCGGCGAGGCGGCCAGCACCTTGAGGCCCGGCACCGCCTCGATATCCGCGCGGTCAACGGTGGTGTTGCGGGAATGGGGCACCCAGAAACGGTCATCAAAGCCGCGGAACAGGATGAAGTTGGGGTCCTCCACCGTATGCTCAAACACGCCGAACAGCTTGCGGGGCAGCTGGCGCTTGGGAATGCCGTAGTGATAATACAGCCCGGCCTGCGCGCCCCAGCAGATGTGCAGCGTGGAATGGACGTGCGTTTTGCTCCATTCCATGATTTCGCACAGCTCCGGCCAGTAGTCCACCTGCTCAAAGGGCAGGTGCTCCACCGGCGCGCCGGTGATGAGCAGTCCGTCGAACTTCTGGTCCTTCACGTCGGAAAACCGCTTGTAAAACGCCAGCATGTGCTCCTGCGGCGTATTCTTGGATACACGGCCCGAAGGCGCGATCAGCTCCAGCTCAATTTGCAGCGGGGTATTTCCCAGCACGCGGGCAAACTGCGTTTCGGTATCCACCTTGGTGGGCATCAGATTGAGAAGCAGAATGCGCAGAGGCCGGATATCCTGCGTCATGGCGCGGGTTTCCGTCATCACGAAGATGTTTTCACGCGTCAGGGTTTCGGTAGCCGGAAGCTGGTTGGGAATCTTGATGGGCATAGGATCGCCTCGCTTTGACTGATGATAGCGCTCGCCGCTCAGATGACATCCAACGCCTGGGAGATATCGGCGATCAGGTCCTCCCGGCTCTCCAAGCCGCAGCTCATGCGCACCAGGCCGGCGGGAATGCCGGCGGCATGCAGCTGCTCGTCAGTCATCTGGCGGTGGGTGGAGCTGGCGGGGTTGAGGCAGCAGGTGCGGGCGTCGGCCACATGGGTTTCAATGGCCGCCAGCCGGAGCGCCCTCATAAAGGTGCTGGCTGCCGTGCGTCCGCCCTTAAGCTCGAAGGAAACCACGCCGCACGAGCCGTTTGGGAGGTATTTCTGCGCCAGCGCATGATAGGGATCGCCGGGCAGGCCGCAATAGATCACCCGCGCCACCTTGGGATGCGCCGATAGGTATTCCGCCACTGCCTGTCCGTTTTCACAGTGACGGGCCATGCGCACATGCAGGCTTTCCAGGCCCAGATTCAGGTAAAAAGCATGCTGGGGTGACTGGATGGAGCCCAAATCGCGCATCAGCTGCGCGGTGCATTTGGTGATGAAGGCCCCTTCCTTCCCGAAGCGCTCTGCATACGTGATGCCATGGTAGCTGTCGTCCGGGGTACACAGGCCTGGGAACTTGTCCGCATGGGCCATCCAGTCAAACCGGCCTCCGTCCACGATGGCTCCGCCCACGGCCGTGCCGTGCCCGTCCATGTACTTGGTGGTGGAATGCGTCACGATGTCCGCGCCCCACTCCAGCGGCCGGCAGTTGACGGGCGTGGGAAAGGTGTTGTCCACGATCAGGGGTACGCCGTGCGCGTGCGCGGCAGCGGCAAACTTCTCAATGTCCAGTACGGTCAGCGCGGGGTTGGCGATGGTTTCGCCAAAGACGGCCTTGGTGTTGGGGCGGAACGCTGCGTCCAGCTCTTCCGCCGTACAGTCCGGCGCGACAAAGGTACATGTAATGCCCATCTTCGCCATGGTGACGGAAATCAGGTTGAACGTGCCCCCGTAGATGCTGGAAGAAGCCACGATATGGTCTCCGCAGGTGGCGATATTGAACAGGGCAAAGAAATTCGCCGCCTGCCCCGACGAGGTCAGCATGGCCGCCGTGCCGCCCTCCAGCGCGGCGATCTTGGCCGCCACGTAATCGTTGGTGGGGTTTTGCAGGCGGGTATAAAAATAGCCCGAAGCCTCCAGGTCAAAGAGCTTGCCCATGTCCTCGCTGGTGGCATATTTGAAGGTGGTGGACTGGACGATGGGGATTTGCCGTGGTTCGCCGTTTCCGGGGGTGTATCCTCCCTGGACGCAGATGGTTTCGATGCGCTGCTCGCTCATAATGGGGGTTCTCCTTTCCTGCCCGCATTGGAAAAAGCGCCGTAGGGGCGCGAATCATGCCGGAACAATCGCGGCAGCCGACGGGAAAAGCCGCTTGCCGCCATACCGGCATCATAACGCGGGCAGGGGGCGTATGTCAAGAGCGGAAGCGTTTGCCTTCCCTGCTCCCGCGCATCCTGCGAAGGCGGAAAGCGCTTTTTCCGCCCTTTGTGAATTCCGTGTCCACTCCCCTCCCGGGAGCCGCCCTTCTCCCCCTTCATGCATCAGCCTTGCCCGGAGGTGTTGTTGTTGATGTCCACAATCGAGCCATCCGCCGCGGAAATGTCCACGGCATACAGCAAGGCATACGTCTGTGTCGCCGGGTCCAGCTTCCGAAAAGCAATCCTCCATATTTTGCTGGAAGGATCTCTGGCATCCACATAACAAAGCTGTGTGGACAACAAATACTCCTCCTGTAACACCTGCGGCGAAAGATTGTACGTTTGGGCTACCGCTTCCAGCGCCCCTGCCACGGCCGCCTCCTGCGGCAGATCCTGCTCATCGGGCAGCGCCGGCTGATAGTTCCAGCTCCGGTTCTGGTACAGCTGATCGAAAAGATACTGATCTTCGATGCTCCAGAAAAACTCCGGCCCCTTTTCCCGCTCCCAGATTTCCACAACCTGCCGGATAAAGCCGAAGCTTGTTTCGATCACCTCTCCATCGGGAGAGGCAACCGTCACGGTCCCGACATAAAAGGGCGTATCCTCGATGAAAAAAGTAACAATCCACGCATGCGCGGCCGGGCTTCCCCGGCTGAGCGCAACATAATGAGCCGTGTAAGAAAGAGCGCGATCTTCCACTTCCAAAAGCAGGAAATTGTAGTGATCCGGGTTTTGCGGATTTCGCTCGATCACCGCATTCTGGCTGAGAAGCACCTCCATGGCTCTCTCCACGGCGGCATCCGATGTCAATGCATCCGGGCCCGGAGTGTCCATGGAAAATTCATGTTTCCATTCCTTCTCAAGCGTCCCGGAGATATCGGCATTGACAGCTGCGTGTGTATCGGAAAACATGGTAGCCGTTGCCTTGTTTTCCGAAAAGGAACCCAAGGGATGCAGCACAAGCAGAATGGTCAAAAGAAATGAACCTGAACGTACAGCCCGCATCTCTTCCTTACCTCCAGCCAATTTTTGAGAACTTGTTTTTCTGCAAAATACAACGTATACATGTTTGATATCCTTCCGAAAACTCACTGTTTTGGGAAAAAGTAAAATAGTCCCTGTTTCTTTGCGGTTGCAAAAATACGTTCCGCTGATTTTTGGGGTATGTTTTTCTTGTTTAAGCGGGGCCGTTGTCAGGTCGAATGATCCCATGCTGATTCGGGCAGCTTGTACCTTCTCGTTACGGGATAGTATCTTTTGGCTGATTCGTTATTATTATGAAAGGATACCTTATGCCGATAGGAGGAAGAACGATGAAGCAGCGCGTCCGACTATGCCTGATTCTGCTGTGCATGACCCTGTCGGTATCCTTAACCAGCTTGGCGCAGACCGGGGAAACCGTCTACTATGTCGCCCCGCACGATACGTCATCCTATCATGTGGACCCTGCCTGTCCGCTCCTTCCATCGCAGGACCGGGCGTCTCTGCTCGCTTTGACCCCGGAAGCGCTCTCCGAGGCGCCCTACCAGACCCTCCTTCCCTGTACGCTGTGCTTCGGGCAGTTGGAAGGCAACGCGCTGGAGGAAATGTCCAACCCCTTTGTCTATCGCCCGCGCAGCGCCTATGACACCGCGAAAAACAGTACCCTGATCACCCAGGCGGGCGCGTATCTCGCCGGGCGCGATATGGACCCCGGCATCTACACCATCGAGTCGGATTCGCTTTGCGCCGGCGAAGCACGCGTACTCACTGGCGGCGGAGAGGCGCTGTACGCCTATCCGCTGGAGGGCGAAACCCTTTGCTCGCTCTATCTCGGCGAGGGGATGACCGTGGAGCTGCCAGCGAACTGTCAGATGCGCCGGGTGCGCTATAACCCGGTTTTTGAGGATCAGCGGCAGAAGCTCACCATTTCCCACCGCCGATTCTTCACATGGTTTGAGCTGCCCACCTGTGATTATCTCGTGACGAGCATTCCCGGCGAGGAAGCGTACTTCATCGTATCCACCATCGGGGCCGAAACGGGTAAAGAGGCGCCTGTACGTACCGAAATCCGGGAGGGAGAAACCGTTTCGCTGGAGCTGTGGCGCCAGGACGACCGGTTTGTCGAGTTCGTCAACTGCATCGTATGGCCCGCCGAAGTCGGCGTAGGGAGGAGACAAACATGAAACGGATTGGAACCCTTTTTATGCTGCTGATAGTGCTGTGTACCTCTCTTTGTCCCGCAGCGGCAGAAGAGGAAGGAAGCCCTTACAGCGTCCAGAATAAGAGCGTCTATGACACAGCCTCAAGCGATACGGTCATTGATGTGCCCGGCACCTATTCCGTAGGAGAGACACTGAATGCAGGCATTTACACGATCTTTTCGGACGAGGCGTGCAACGGCAGGGTACAGGTAGCCTGCGCAGAAGATGAGGCGCTACGGGAATATGATCTTGTGGGCGAAACGTCCTATACGCTTTATCTGGCGGAGGGAAACACCATCACCTTGCCGGACCACTGCCGCATGCAGCGCGTATCCTATCAGCCGGAATTTCAAACGCCGTTTGAAAAAGTGACCATTTCCCACCGGCGCCTGATCACCTTGTTCGAGCTGCCCATGTTTGTCTACGCAGTTACCAACATTCCCGGCAAGAACGGCTATGTTGCAGTTTCCTCCATCGCGTCTGCGCAGGGCGAGACTGAGCCCTCCTATACCTTCCTAAGCGATGGTGAGGTTATCCATCTCGATCTTCAGAATCATTTTGATACGCTGGTGGAGTTTGTCAACTGCGTCGTGTGGTGGGATGAGAACAGCGAGGGATGATTTTCAATATCAAAATCACATGCTACCGCTTCCACATGCGGCAGCCTCATACCGGCAAAAAACCATTTTGGAAGTTTTGGCGGGTCGTATCCCTCAAAATGAAATCCGAATCCTGCTTCCTCATTTGGCATTCCTTGAGATGGCGTTTTCCCATCTCTGCCAGGCAGTGATTCCGTTCTGCCAGCTTGCATCAGATACGCGGCGGATCAGTTGCTCTCCATAAACCCATTGCGCAATAATACCGTTCTCTGGCAGCGCTTGACTACCTCAGGATCATGTGTCGCAATGAGTATGGTAGTATTCTCGTGATGCAAGTTTGCGACAATGTCCATGAGTTGCATTGCGCCTGACTTGTCCAGATTGGTTGTTGGCTCATCGAGTATAAGCAGCTCCCAGGGTTTTATGATTGCTCGCGCAAACGCCAGTTTTCTGATTTCGCCGCCTGACAGATGAGCTGCTTTCTCTTTTGGATCCTGCGTCAAACCAACGAGCTTCATCACATCATGTACTTTGATGCTAATTTGATCTTGTTTTAGTTTATGTGGTATAAGAGGCAAACGGAGATTCCACTCAATAGACTTCTCCAGCACAACATTTCCCTGCTGAAACATCAAGGATATTTTATTCCTATATAACTGCTGAAGTGTTCTGGAACCTCGCTTTCGCTTGAGCTCTTCCCCGAACAGCATGATCTGACCATGATCCGGCGTGATGACACCGGTAAGAACATTCAGCAATGTTGTCTTTCCACTGCCTGTTTTCCCAATCAGCGCGACCATTTCTCCTCTGGCAAACGCTCCGGTTACACGATCAAGAATGACTCTATCTCCATATCTCTTTGTTACGTTGCTGAACTCACATACATTCATCCATTGACCTCCTTCATGTACTCTGATCGCATTCGCTTTTCATAGCGAAGCGCTGTTTTTTTCAACAGGTAATATTCGCCAATATCCAATGCACACCACACCAAACCAAATTCGAAGCTCACCCGACGCGCGCAACATATCAAAACCGTTAAAATCATTTGAAATATCATGATGAAATAATAAACGGCATATCGTTTGAATGTAGAATAGCCGTTAATATATTTTAGAATGATCAAAGGAATCGCTCTTTTGATGTATGCACGAAACGTCAAAACATTGCTGATAAGTTGAGATAAAAAGAGAAATATGATGACCATCCCAAGTGCAGCTATCCTGCTCCTCCATTCGCGCCGCAACGCGTCTATTGATTGTCGGAGCGACACAATCGATTGAATGTTATCATCAAGTCCCAAGTCAGCAAGTTTTTTTGATATATCGAGTTTATATTCATCGCTTCCGCTGCCTATATATATTTTCAGCGGATCAAGCACACCGTTCCCCGTGATGCACACGCGCTCGGTAATGAGGCTATTCTTCTCCGTGAGCACGCAAACAATCGCATTCTCACAGTATTCTGTATCCGGCCGAAATGTAAAAAGCTTTTGTGATGGTTTTATGTGTATGACTTGTATGGCTTCACTGTGCGCATTCTGTGGGACGGCGTACTGGCGCTCCAGCTTTAGCATCCCGTTTCGTCTTTCTCTGAAAAAAGCCGTTATTTTACTATCCTGGCTGGCTTCCAGCGGGCTGAGTATGATGATGTCTGTTTCGTCCTTGCTTATGTTTACTGTGCTACCCTCAGCGTCAATGACTGGAATGATGCCGAGATAATTGGGATTCACATACAATATGGGGACGCCGTTAACATCGGCGTCCTGCCTGCAATAGATCGCTCCATAATGGTTGAGCCAGGTGTATAGCTCGCCATTGATCGCAAGATCATTTCTGTTTACCTGGTCATAGATGATTTTTTCATCTTCTCCAACAAACAAGTCCGGAACGACTCCGTATTCGTTCTCATAAGTTTTCCATTCCGCTGTCCGAGGCAATCTGTTCATGAGGTCCACTGTGTATTGATACGTTGCATAGGTTGTTCCGACAATCAAAGCGAGCGAAACAACTTTGATTGCTATCTGTATGAGTGCGAAGATGCCAAGCTTTATTCTCCCGTTGTCAATAGAATGATTGAAATAGTGCAAAGACAGCGCGCCGAAACATATCACATGGATGAAGCAATAACAAACGAATACGGGAAGCAAAGATCCACTGTTAAAACACGAAGCAGCCATGGCAAGACCAATGATCAGCAGAAATGCAAATCCGTACCTTCCCACAATACATTCTGCTGTGTTACACAAGGACAGCCCGCTATACCGTGCGATACGAATGGTCTGCCTGCTTCGTTGTATATGCAGCATAAAGGAAGCAAATAAAGCCATCAGGCTGATATATACAACGCTCCTGAAAGCATCTATGG
This sequence comes from Candidatus Limiplasma pullicola, assembly GCA_018710985.1. Taxonomy (GTDB): domain Bacteria; phylum Bacillota; class Clostridia; order Christensenellales; family Aristaeellaceae; genus Limiplasma; species Limiplasma pullicola. Next base: position 46,570 of record DVIV01000034.1, on the reverse strand, counting down.
ATGGGGTAAGCGCTGATGCCAGCAGCGAGGCAGCGATCCAAATCATGCATAGATATACAGGCAGCACAACTTCATCCCCCTATATCATGTTGCCAATATGATTTCCTTCCATGTCGATCTGGCTAGTCCCAAGCCGTTAACGCCGGGTTGACTTTCGGCGGGCCATAACATTTAACGGCGCCTTTTTCATGAACCCGCATCAGGTGAGCTGCCCGCATTGTTTTGCCGGAAGCAGCCTCAACATCTCATAACTCTCCTGTCAGCCGTTGCTGTTCCAGGACACATTAACCTTTACCAGTTCCGGGCCGTCCGGTCCGGCATGCACATAAATCTGAAAGAATTCCCCGCTTTGGGGATTCCTCAGGACAAAATTCCATACGGGGATTGCTTCTTCGGGCACGGCGGGTGAACTGAGGATGAATTCGGCATACCAGAGCGGATACGCTTCCTCGCGCCAGCCGCCGTCGCCGCCATAATCCCGTGCCAGCACCTCCTTCGCAAAAGCGAGGCCCTCCTCGTAGGACACTTCGTTTTCCTTGGGCAGTCCGCAAATCGTATACGACTTGTCCGCGTTGAATCCGGGATACAGCGCCATCAGCTCGAGGATTTTATCGCCGATCATGGCTTTTTCCTGATAGGTCTGGTCGAAGCTTTCATCCGGAAATTGACGTTTGAACACCATGAGAATCTCCTCGGGCGTTTGCTCGGGAGAGGCCAGATGATCGTATTCCAGCGTGATTTCTCCGCTTCGGGAGAGGATGGACAGGCGGTAAAGCCGATTTCGTGCCGTGGAAACGCCGTTGTAAACGTTAATCAGCCAGAGGGGTGCGTCCGGATCGTCGGTCAGGAAGGAAAAGTTCCAGGTTGCCGCCCGAAGCTCCTCCTCCGTTTCCTGCCCCAGCGCAAGCAGGAATGTGATAGCGGCCTCCTGCGCCTGCCCTTGGGTAAGGTCCTCTTCCGCGGGCAGGCCATAGCTGTGCGAAAGAACTTCCTCCAGGCTGGGCGGGATATAGAAACCGGGCTTTTGGCAGTATTCCTCGATGAGCGCGGGCAGCTCGGAAGCGAAGGCGTACTGCTGCTCGATGGTCCACGCGCGGAAGGGGGCGCCGCCATTATAAGCATCGTAGTAGGCTACTAATGTGTCCTGCTGAGCATGGGCGGGCGGGCAGAGAAAAACGCAGAGGACCGCCGTCAGCAGAGCGAGCGTTTTCCTGAGGATCATTTTCGTCCCTCCTGTTCTCGTTGCGTTGTTTTTCATTTTTGCACGGCAAATGCAGGGAAGGAAGCGCCGGGTCACTGCTCCAGAAACAGCAGCTGGAACCGCTGATCCAGCTGACGGATCAGGTTTTCACCATCCAGCATGCCGGCGGCGTACTGCTTTAGCACCCCTTCAATCTCCGCCTTCATTTCCGTGGTGGCCCGCCAGTAGGGAGAATCCTGGGGAATGTAGAGATAGGGTTCCAGCGCGCGATAGGCCGCGATCGCCTCTGCCGACACCAGATCCTGCCACGCTTCCAGCTCCGTAACAACGGCTTCCTGCTGGGCGACGGCGTCCTCCGCCTCCGCCCTGTGGGCGTCGTCGGCGCTGTCCAGCAATGCGCGCCTGCGCTCAAGCTCCTGCCTTGCTTCCTCCAGCTGCGCCATCACGCCCTGATTGGGAATCGGGTCGTTCCGGTCGGGATAGAGGGTCAGCGTGGCGTCCGTCGCGCTGCGCCCGGCCGCATAGGTCAGGAAGGTGGCGGCCTCCTCCATATGCTGGCTGTAGGGAGTGACGATCGCCAGAAAGATGGTGACCAGCGCGCGTTTTTTGCCGTTTTCCTCAAAGGGCGGTGCGGGAAGGAGCACCTTGTCGTAGGCGCCGGTCTCCCCCACGTTCAGGGGATTGCTGTCGCCGAGGGTGAAAATGGCGGCCGGACGGCCGGTGAGCAGCGCGTCATCCGCGGGGCCGGCGAGTACCTCATCCACGTTTTCGGGCGGATAGCCCAATGCCTCAAGAGCGGCGAGCACCTGCCGGAATGCCGGAGTGTCAAAAGAGAGCGGCTGATCGGAGCCCTCGTACTGCGTGATGTATTCCGATACGGCCATCTCCAGATAGGGATAGAGGCGCAGGTCATAGCCGTCGTAAGCGGTGCTTGCGAAGGTGAAGTCATACTCGCCCGCCTTGTCCCAATCCCAATCAAGCTGCATCTGGAGAAATTCCGTCATCGTTTCGGGGATATGATCGTATCCCGCGGCCTCCAGCAGGTCCGGGCGGACGGACCAGGCGCTGGCATAGAGGGCGATGGGGAGCGCGAAGATCTGATCCCCGCGGGTAACCGCCTGCTGTAGCTGAGGAATCATCGCCCCGACGCTCTCGCGCAGCGCCGGATAGGGCGACAGGTCCCTGGCGTAGCCCTTGTCGATCAGGCTCCAGACGTTCCACGAGTCCGGCAGCACATAGATATCCGTCGATGCATCCCTGCTTTGAACGGCGGAGATGAACTGCGCGCGGCTGACGGAGAAATCGTTGTCGATCACCAGCGGGATCTCCGGGTGATCGCTCATGAAGGCGGGAATCATGTACGGGTCGAACCCGTAGCCCCGTACCACCAGCGGCGATTCCTCCTCCGCCTGCGCCGCCCAGGGCATCGTCCACAGGGCCAGAATCAGAAGCCATACAAAGCATTTCCGCATGTTCAGGATCTCCTTTCTCTCTGCGATGGATGGGTGGGATGTTCGGTTATATACATGGATTTCTGCGCATAAAACGCCTTCGGGAACACGTCCTTTTTGACAAATCATTCCACTATGGAAACGAACCGGAAGCGCATAAGCTTCCCACCATATTGCATTTGGCTTTCAGATTGGCCTACAGAAGGAATTGCGCCCATGTCTTGGGGCATGACGGAATCTGTGCGCGGCCCGCGTTTCCTATTGGGGCATAAAAAAGGCCGGCTTTGCGTCATGCAAAACCGGCGTTCTCAGGCGGTGCGCTGCGCCTCCATCGGCGACGTACGTCAGGCGTTCTCTTCCCGCTCGATAAACCAGTACGGCTCGTCGTGGAACAGCACGGCGATGCCGCCCTCCACCTCGCACACATAGCGGGTTCCCTGTCCGCCCGCCTTGCGCGACGCGGCCTGACGCACATCCAGCACCCGGTCGATGCGAAAGGCCGGTCCGTCCTCCTCCCGGAACAGCAATGGCCGGATGCGTCCGTCCAGCTCAAAATCAGCCCGGACTTTCACATAGCGCTTGCACGGGTTTTCCGGCCTTCGGTCCTTTGCCTCCATGACGCCTTTTCCTCCTTACCCCGCATAAAACGGCACGGGATGCACCGTATGCTCTTCCTTTGGGTTGATCTGCGCATATTGTCCGTCGGTGAGCGTCACCGCCCGGCGCACGATCTGATGCCCGAAACGGCGGCGAAGCCCGTCGATGGCGCTTTCCAGCCGCTCGGTTTTGATGCGCCGCGCCTCGTCCCCCAGAAAGTCGAGCTGCACGGGCGTGTCGTCCGGGGTCAGCGCCGAACAGCTCAGGCCCGCGCTCCGGTAGGGAAAGCCGTCGGAAAACCGACCGTCAAAAAGCCGCATGGCCGCCTGCGCGATCTCCCCCGTCAGGCTGGTGGCGCGCGGCAGCATCTGCTGGCAGGAGCGGGTCACAAGTTCGGTATTGCGCGCGCTGATGCTCACGCACCGGGCCCGCAGCCCTTCCTGCCGCAGCCGCGCCGCCACGGATTCGGCCAGCAGGTAGTAGAGGCAGCGCGCGTCCGCAGGGGTTTCCAGATCGTGCGGCGGGGTCGCGCTGTTTCCGACGGACTGGATGGCCCTTCGCAGATCCGCCCGCATCACGGGCGAGCGGTCCAGCCCTGCGGCATAGGCATTGAGCATCAGCCCGGGCTTTCCCAGCCGCGCCCGCAGGCATTCCGCGTCAAACCGCGCCAGATCGCCGATGGTGCGCACGTTCATATCCGCCAGCTTGCGCCGCGTCGCCGGACCGACGAACAGCAGATCACCCACGGGCAGCGGCCAGACCATGTCCCGGAAGGAATCCTGCGAAATGACCGTGACCGCGTCCGGCTTTTTCATGTCGCTGCCCAGCTTGGCAAAAACCTTGTTGAACGACACCCCAACCGATACCGTAATGCCCAGCTCGCGCTTCACCCGGAGCCGGATCTCATGGGCGATGCGCTCGCCGTCCCGAATCGTCAGGCCGGGGTTGCTAAGGTCAATCCACGCCTCGTCCAGCCCGAAGGATTCCACACGGTCGGAATACTCCTCGTAGAGCCTGCGCATGCGCTGGCTGAAACGGATGTAGAGCGCGTAATCCGGCGGCACGCAGATCAGGTCCGGGCACTTCTGCCGCGCCTGCCAAATGGCTTCCCCGGTCTGCACGCCGAACTGCTTTGCAATCTGGTTTTTGGTCAGCACAATGCCGTGGCGTTCCTCCACGCTGCCGCACACCGCCACGGGGCTATGACGGATGGACGGGGTGTACAGGCATTCGACGCTGGCATAGAACGAATTGGCGTCGCAATGAAGAATCACCCGTTCCATGGCCGCTCCCTCCTGTTCTCATGATCCGTCCTCCTTTATTATACGAACATACGTTCTTATGTCAAGCACCAATCCATGCCATTTCCTCCCGAAGCGGCAAAAAGCACTTTTGGGTGACACAGGGCAACGAGTTATGGTAAAATGTCCTGAATCACCATTGAAGGAGGACCTGTGCCATGAAACAGCATCCCGGTATCCGCAGGGCGGTCTGCGCAGGGCTGGCCGTTGTGTGGCTGCTGCTTGCGCCCCTCTGGGCCGCCTGTGCGGAGACGGCGGGCGCCCCGGATTACGCGCTGGCGGAAAGCTGGGCCTATTTTGCCGATGGCGAGGGGCTGGCAGCCGACGTCTTTTTTGTTTGTCCGACGGTATTTTCCGGAACGGAGGAAATCTTCAACATGCCGATGGACGACCAGGAGGCCCGCAGCAGCTTTCTGGGCGCCATCAACATGGAAAAGGGCATCTATGACGCGTCCGCCTGCTTCTACGCCCCCTATTACCGGCAGATCGGGCTGAACGTCTACGCCCTGCCCGAGGAGGAGCGGGAGCCCTGGCTCGCGCTGGCCTATGAGGATGTAAAGGCGGCGCTTACCTATTATCTGGAAAACTGCAACGATGGCCGCCCCCTGGTGCTGGCCGGTTTTTCCCAGGGAGCCGACATGTGCATCCGCCTGATGAAGGACTGCTTTGCCGACGAGGCCACGCGGGACCTGCTGGTGGCCTGCTATGCCATCGGGTGGCGGATTACGCAGGAGGAATTGGCGCAGTATCCGCACCTGCGCGTCGCGTCGGACGAGGACGACACGGGCGTGATCATCTCCTTCAACAGCGAGGCGGAAGGCGTGCAGGATTCCCCGATGATTCCCTCGGGCGTGCGGTCGCTGGCCATCAACCCGCTCAACTGGCGCACCGACGCAACCCCCGCCTCCAAAGAGGAAAATCCGGGGGCGTGCTTTACCGACTACAGCGGGCAGATCGTGACCGAGATCCCCCATCTGACCGGGGCCTATCTTGACCCGGTGCGCGGAAGCCTGAGGGTTCCCGACGTTTCGCCAGAGGACTATCCTCCGGTGCTGCCCCTGTTTGCCGAGGGGGTCTATCACCTGTATGATTATCAGTTCTTTTACCGGAGCTTGCAGGAAAACGTGGCCGTAAGGCTCAGCGCCTACCTGCAGGCGCAGGCAGCGCAGTGAGCGCGGCGGCCCCGGTGCCGCAGAGGGAGGAAAACGACATGTTTCAGGATGCCGTGGTGGTGGTCACCGGCGGTGCGAAGGGCATCGGCAAGGTCATCGCGCAGGAGTTTGAAAAGGCCGGCGCCCATGTATGCGTCATCGACCTGCTGCCCAACGGGTATTTTGTGGGAGACGTGGGCAGCCAGTCCGCGCTGGAAGCCTTTGCGGACAAGGTCATTTCGGAATATGGCCGGGTGAACGTGCTGGTCAACAACGCCCTGCCCCTCACCCGCGGGCTGGATGCGTGCACCTATGAGGAATTCAACGCCGCGCTGCGCGTGGGCGTGACGGCCCCATTCTTCCTGACAAAGCTGTTTGCGCCCTATTTCGTGCCCGGCGCGTCCATCATCAACATTTCTTCTTCCCGCGACCGCATGAGCCAGCCGCAGACCGAGAGCTATACCGCTGCGAAAGGCGGCATCGCGGCCCTGACGCACGCGCTGGCTGTGAGCCTGGCAGGAAAAGTACGGGTCAATTCCATCTCCCCCGGCTGGATTGACACGGCCTTTACCCGCTACGAGGGGCCGGATGCGGCCCAGCATCCCGCGGGGCGCGTGGGACACCCGCTGGATATCGCCAACATGGTGCTCTATCTTGCGTCGGACAAGGCGGGGTTCATCACCGGGGAAAACATCTGCATCGACGGCGGCATGACCCGTCAGATGATCTATCACAACGATTTCGGCTGGACGCTGGAGGCAAAGCAATGAAAACCGTTATCTGCTATTATTCCTGCCATCACGGAAACACCCGGAAGGTGGCGCAGGCCATGGCCGAAGAATGCGGCGCCACGCTGGTGGACCTTTCCGCCCGGACGGAGCCATCGCTGGAGGAATACGACCTGATTGGCTTTGCCTCCGGCATCTACGGCTTTTCCCTCCATCCGTCGGTGGTGCAGGCTGCCCGCGAGCGGCTGCCCCGCGGAAAGCGTGTTTTCTGCGTCTACACCTATGGCGGCGCAAAGGGCATGGGCGCAAAGGAAATCGCCCGCGTCGCGCAGGAGAAGGACTGCGCGATGCTGGGCGAATTCGGCTGCCGGGGGTACAATACGTTCGGGCCTTTCAAGCTCGTCGGGGGCACCGGCAAGGGAAAGCCCGACGAGAACGACCTGCAGCGAGCGAGGGCGTTCATGCGCGGCATCCTGGACCGTACCCAGCCCGGCGACGCCGCAAGGTGACGCAAGCAAAGAGCCGCCGCGATTCCCAACGCACAGGCAGCGGGAACTCGCGGCGGCCTTCTTGTTTTGGCTTCACTTTGCATGGTGTTAAGTAGCCGTTCCCTGCGCAGCCAGGGCGCTCACTTCGCCGCAAAGCGCCCGCAACCGGGTTACTGCGGCTATGGGGTCGGCCGCCGTAAAGACGCCGTTCACCTTTTCAGCGTATCCGGCGGGAACGGCGGGCAGGCTTTCCGCGCGCTGAGCGGCTTTCTTTTCATTCAGCAGCCACGTCTCGTTCAGGGCAAACAGCACCTGGTGCATGGCTGAAACCGCCCGGAACATCTGCCCTGCCAAATAGCCCGCGTCGCCGCTGGCAACGCACTTTTCAACAAGCGTACAGGAAAAATCCGCCTCGAACAGAAAGGTTTCCATAAGCCGCTTCTTCAGTGCGGGGGGATAGCTTTCCGCCTGCCGCTTTTCCCGAAAAAACGCCTCGTCCCGCGCATGGAGCACCCTGCAGCAAGCCAGTTCGCCCCGGTACATCACATTGAGAAACGCGTGGGGATGTCCCGGCTGGTAATGGCAGGTACATATTCCTCTGTCGGTTTCCTCCACGGCGGTTTGCACCCTTTGCCAGTCCCGCAGGATGATGTCCACGGCATAGCCGTTTACAACCAGCCACCCGCCGCAGTTGACCCACCGGCCCCATCCGCCTTCCATGCAGATAAGGCCGTCCCTGTGTCCGTCGTCCAGCCGGGCCGCAATGGCATTGTATTGGGCAAAATCCGCCTTGTCCCGATCATAATACAGGCCAATGTCGATATCCGATCGTTCCGTTGCGCTGCCCGTAGCCCTTGACCCGCCCAGCACAACGGCCCGGAGGGAGGCACAGCCCTGAAAGGCCCGAGCAACCTGTCGGATGGTTTGGCTCGCCTCATCCTGCTTTTCCATCTTTCGCCGTCCCTTTCGTATGAACAAAGCGGGACGAATGTTCGTCTCGCTTTTCTGCATGTTTTCAGGATACGCTGCTCTCGTTGGGCGCAGGCTTGGGCGGCTTCTTTTCCGCCGCGGGGCGGCGCAGCTTTTTGGGCTGCGCGCCGTCAGCCAGGACCAGCTTGGGCTTTTCCTTGCCAAGCGCGCATTTTTCCGTGATGATGCACTGCTTCACGTCCTCACGGGAGGGCAGGTCAAACATGGCGTCCATCAAAAGGCCTTCCACGATGGCCCTGAGGCCGCGCGCGCCGCTCTTGCGCTCGATGGCCTGCCTGGCGATGTGCGTAAGCGCGGCAGGCTCAAACCTGAGTTCCACGCCATCCAGGTCCATCAGGTAGCTGTACTGGCGCACCAGCGCGTTTTTCGGCTCGGTGAGGATGCGCACCAGCTGCTCCTCGTCCAGCTGGTCCAGCGTGACCACGATGGGCAGGCGGCCCACAAACTCCGGAATCAGGCCAAACTTGATCAGGTCCTCGGGGCGGAGCTGCTTGAGCGTGGCGTTGATGTTTTCCTCCTGCTTGCTCTTCAGTTCGCTCCCAAAGCCCAGCGCCTTTTTGCCGATGCGGTTTTCGATGATGGGCGCCAGCCCGTCGAACGCGCCGCCGCAGATGAAAAGGATGTTGGTGGTGTCGATCTGGATGAACTCCTGGTGCGGATGCTTGCGTCCTCCCTGGGGCGGCACGCTGGCGATGGTGCCCTCCAGAATCTTCAAAAGCGTCTGCTGCACGCCCTCGCCGCTCACGTCGCGGGTGATGGAGGGGTTTTCACTCTTGCGGGCGATCTTGTCGATCTCGTCGATGTAGATGATGCCGCGCTGGGCCAGCGGGATGTCATAATCCGCGTTCTGAATCAGGCGCAGGAGGATGTTCTCAACGTCCTCGCCCACATAGCCCGCCTCGGTGAGGCTGGTGGCATCGGCGATGGCGAAGGGCACGCGCAAAAGCTTTGCCAGCGTCTGCGCCAGGAAGGTTTTGCCGCAGCCGGTGGGACCGACCATGAGGATGTTGCTCTTTTGCAGCTCCACGTCGCCGGTGGCGGGGGCGGCGTCGATGCGCTTGTAGTGGTTGTAGACCGCCACGCTCAGGGCGCGCTTGGCGTCCTCCTGGCCGATGACGTACTGATCCAGCACCTCCTTGATTTCGCGGGGGCGCGGGATTTCGGCGCTGCTGATGGAAACGCCTGCGTTGAAGTCATCGCTGATGATTTCCTGGCACAGCAGGATGCATTCGCTGCAAATCTGCACGTTGGGGCCGGCCACCATACGGCGCACCTGCTCGCTGGTTTTGCCGCAGAAGCTGCAGCGCTTGAGCTTGGGGATGCGGGGGTTGAAATCGTCACCCGGCATGCTGTCACCTCATTGTTGAAATCGGGGAATTACCTGGCGTTGCGCGGACGGTAGATTTCGTCGATGATGCCGTATTTCTGACCTTCCTCGGCGCTCATGAAATAGTCGCGCTCCACGTCCTGCTTCACGCGCTCAATGGGCTGGCCGGTCATTTCGGCCATGAGGCGGGTCATCTTTTCCTTGGTCTTGACCAGCCATTCGGCGCGGATGGCCACGTCGGTGGCCTGGCCGCTGGCCCCGCCCAGGGGCTGATGGATCATGATTTCGCTGTTGGGCAGGGCAAGGCGCTTGCCCTTCTGCCCGGCCATGAGCAAAAACGCGCCCATGCTGGCCGCCATGCCGATGCACACCGTACGCACATCGCACTTGATATAATTCATGGTATCGAAGATGGCCATGCCGGCCGTCACGCTACCGCCGGGGCTGTTGATGTAGAGGGAAATGTCCGAATCGGGATTCTCCATTTCCAGAAACAGCAGCTGGGCCACCACGAGGTTCGCTACGTCGTCGTCGATTTCGCCGCCCAGAAAAACGATACGGTCTTTCAGCAGGCGGGAGTAGATATCAAACGAGCGTTCGCCGCGGTTGGTCTGTTCGATAACCATGGGTATCAGGCTCATATCGTTCACTCCTTCGTGCGCTTTTGTTTTGAAAAGCGCGCGCATCGCAAGCTATACCTTCAAAGCATATGCATACGATGCGCGCATTATTCGTCAGGCTTCCGCGGGAGCGGCTGCTTCGCCGTCTGCGGTTTCGGACTTGGCGTCGGCGTCCTCATCGGTCACCTTGGCGTTGTCCCAGAGAAGGTCAAGGGCCTTGTTCATGCAGGCGCGGTGCTTGAAGAAGTCCAGCTGCTCGGCGCTGAAGCTCTCCCTAAGCTGCTCCACCGTCTGGTTCATGGCGGCGGTGTAGTCCTCCAGCAGCTTGTTGACGTCCTCGTCGGTGGCCTCGATATTTTCGGCCTTGATGATCTCGTCGATCACCAGCTCGGTCTTGACGTTGTTGAGGGCCTCGGAGCGGTACATGTCGCGCATCTGCTGCTCGGTCTGGCCGATCAGCTTGAGGTACTGCTCCATGCTGAAGCCCTGCTGCTGCATGCGCCAGCCCATCTGCTGCATCATGTCGTCGAGCTTTTCCTCCACCATGGGATCGGGCACATCGCACTCGGCGGCGCGCACCACGCTGTCCACCAGCGTCTGGCGAGCGGCTTCCTCGGCCTGGGCGTCGGCGGCCTCCTGCAGCTTTTTCTCCAGGTCGGCGCGATACTCGGCCAGGGTGTCGAAGTCGCTGACCTCGGCGGCGAACTCGTCATCCGCATCGGGCAGCTCCTCGCGGGTGATGGCGTGCAGCTTCACATGGAACACCGCTTCCTTGCCCTTGAGGTCCTCGGCGTGGTACTGGTCGGGGAAGGTGACGTGCAGGTCGCGCTCCTCGCCGACGGTCATGCCTACCATCTGCTCCTCGAAGCCGGGGATGAAGTTGCCGGAGCCGATGAGCAGCGTCTGATGCTCGGCGGTGCCGCCGGCAAACGCCACGCCATCCACCGTGCCGGCGTAGTCCAGCTCGGCCTTGTCGCCGTTTTCCAGCGCGCGGTCGGTCACGTCCACGCTGCGGGCCACGCGCTTGCGCTCCTGCTCGATACGGGCGTCCACCTCATCAGCGGTCACCTTATGCACGCGGCGGGCCACTTCCACGCCCTTGTACTGACCCAGCTTGACGTCGGGGAATACGAACACCTCGCAGGAGAAGGCGAGGTCCTTGCCGACCTCCATCTCCTGCACGTCCAGCTCGGGACGGCCCACGGGCTTGAGGTCATTGTCCTTGACGGCGCTCATGTACGCATCGGGGAAGAGAATTTCCAGCGCATCCTCATAGAAAACGCCGGCGCCGTACATCCGCTCGATCAGCTTGCGCGGAGCCTTGCCCTTGCGGAAGCCCGGCACGCTGATCTGACCGCGCATTTTCAGGTAGGCCTTCTCGACGGCCTCTTCAAAATCGGCGGCGGGCGCCTTGAACGATATCTTGACTTTGTTGCTGGACAGTTTTTCCACCGTATGTTCCATGCGTTTTCCTCCTGGGGCATGCACGAGATGCCGTCGTAGCATAGCCATATTTCTCAAAGGGCACCATTGGACAGTATACCATTGTTTTGATACAGGCGCAAGTGGGGAAGGGCGTTTTCTTTGCGCCAGCGGGGAAGAGATTTACAAATTTTATCCGATCGGTTTTGACAGGGCTCTGCGGGCAGAAAAAGGGACGCATACCGCTTTTCCCACAGCGGTGCGCGTCCATCGGCTGTTATAAACTTTCCACAAAACAGGCGATTTCGTCTCCTGCCTGCTTTCCAGCAAGCGCCTGTGCCATTATCCCTGTCAGGTACCCGATGCTGGTATGCCCTGATATTTGCCATAGGCAGGACGGCGGGTCAGACGCTCTGACGCAGGGGCCCGCCGTCGGAACGAACCGGGCTTTCCGGCGGCAGGCGGATCACTTCTGCAAGATGCGGCTGAGAAACTCCCTGGTGCGGGCCTGCCGGGGATGCACGAAGATCTCCTGCGGCGCGCCGTCCTCGGCGATCACGCCCGCGTCCATGAAGATGACGCGGCGGCTGACGTCGCGGGCGAAGGCCATTTCGTGCGTGACCACCAGCATAGTCAGGCCCGACGCGGCCAGGTCGCGCATCACGCCCAGCACCTCGCCCACCATTTCGGGGTCAAGCGCGCTGGTGGGCTCGTCAAAGAGGAGCACCTCCGGGTCCATGGCCAGGGCGCGGGCGATGGCCACGCGCTGCTGCTGGCCGCCGGAAAGCTGGGCCGGGCGCGCGTCGCGGTAGGGGGCCATGCCCACCTTTTCCAGGTACATGAGGGCCTTTTCCTCGGCCTCGCGGCGGGCGCGGCCCAGCACCTTCATCTGCCCCACCACGCAGTTTTTGAGCACGCTCATGTTGCCGAACAGGTTGAAGCTCTGGAACACCATGCCCACCCTGGCGTGGTACTGGGCACGGCTCCACTGGGTTTCGGCGTTTTTGCCCTGAAAGAGGATGGTGCCGGCGGTGGGCTGCTCCAGAAAGTTGATGCACCGAAGCAGCGTGCTCTTGCCGCTGCCGCTGGCGCCGATGATGCTGACCACGTCGCCCTGGCTGACGTCAAAGGAGATATCGCGCAGCACCTCGTGCTCGCCGAAGCTCTTTTTGAGGTGGCTGACGCTCAAAATGGGCGCATCAGTCATTGGGCACGCCTCCTTCTTTGGGCACCACGATGGACGCCTTGGAATCGCTCTGGGAACCGTAGATGATGTAGTTGGTCTTGCCGTCCATTTTGCGCTCCAGCAGGCGAAGCAGGCGCGTCACCGTGAAGGTGAGCACCAGGTAGATGCACGCGGTGATGAAGAACACCTCAAAGTAGCGCAGGTAGGTGCCCGCGGCAGACTTGCTCATGAAGAACAATTCGTTGACGGAAATCACGTTGAGCACGCTGGAGTCCTTGATATTGACCACGAACTCGTTGCCGATGGAGGGCATGATGTTGCGCACGGCCTGGGGCAGCACCACATGCACCATGCTCTGCCAGTGCGTCATGCCGATGGCGCAGGCAGCCTCCTTCTGGCCCCTGGGCACGCTGATGATGCCGCCGCGCAGGATTTCGGCCATGTACGCGCCGGTATTGACCGACACGATCAGCACCGCCGCCACCAGCACGGGCATGCGCAGACCCATCTGCATGCTGCCGTAGTAGATGACCATGGCCTGCACGATCATGGGCGTGCCGCGGAACACCTCGATATATACGTTCAGCAGCCCGGAAAGCACCTTGAGGGGCACGCGCTTGTACCACGGGTCGCGTGGGGCAACGGGAATGGTGCGCAAAATGGCCACCAGCAGGCCGATGACGAAGCCGATCACGGTGCCCGTGATGGCCACCAGCAGCGTAACGCCCACGCCGCTTAAAAACAGCGTGCCGTACTTGTCCAGAATAAAGCCGACCCAGCCGAAAAAGGTGGTTGGTAATGCTGACATGCGGGCAACTCCTTTGGCATTGGAACATGGGAAGGGGAACGCGCCAGTGCGGCGCGTTCCCCCGTGCGGATTACTGGTTGAGGGGCTGGCGCTCCTTGGCGCCGGCCATGAGCTCATCGCGGGTCGCATCGTCGATGCCGGCGAGAATCTCATTGATGGGGGCCAGCAGCTCGCTACCCTTGGCCAGGCCCACGGCGATGGAGGTATCGGCCTCGGAAGCCTCAAAGCCCTTGCCCTCGTCAAACTTGACGTAGATCAGGTCCGGGTTGGCGGCGGTATCGGCCTGCGCGCCGTCCTCCTCGGCCACGTAGCCGTCCACCGCGCCGCTCTGCACGGCCACGATCATGGCGGGGAAGGTCTCCATGGCCATGGCCTTGTTCACGCCGGGGATCTGATCGATCACGGTGTAGTGGAAGGTGTTGAGCTGGCCGGTGATGCTGGCGCCGCTCAAATCCTCCAGGCTGGTGGCGGAGGCGTAGGGGCTGTCCTTCTTCATGACCACGACCAGCTTGTTGGTGCGGTAGGGGTCGCTGAAATCCAGGGTGGCCTTGCGCTCCTCGGTGGGGCTCATGCCGGCGATGATGGCGTCAAACGCGCCGCTCATCACGCCCATGGGCAGGCCGTCCCATTCGGTTTTGACAATCACAAGCTCCTTGCCCAGTCCCTCGGCGATGCGCTTGGCGATCTGCACGTCGTAGCCGTCGGCATATCCGCCGCCGCCCTCGATGGCCACGGCAAACTCGCTGGGCTCGGCCTGGGTCCAGTTGTAGGGCGCGTAGTTGCACTCCATGCCCACGCGGAAGGTGCCCTCCGCCAGGGCGGCCGTGCAGGACAGGAGCAGAAGGGCCGAAAGAATGACTGCAAGAACCTTTTTCATGATGCCTCGTTCCTCCTTAGTTGGTAATGAAAAAAGCGGCAAATGGTATGCGCCATTGCCGCTTTGATCCACATGATATGGAAACGTGCGAATAGCGCTCCACGGCAGAGCCGTGACAGTCGGCGGGATGTTTTCCCGACGCCCAGCGCACAGATCCTTCACCCGGTCCGGCGCTTCGGCGGCCTCCCCTTTTTCGCGCGGTCACAGCCCGGTGAAGGGCTCCCGCGCGGGACTGATGTCGGCCGCGCCTCTATTCCTCCGGCGCGGATATCCGCGCCAAATTCTTCTTTATTGTACACCGCTTTTGCCCCCTGTCAAGGGGCGAAGGGGCAAAATACAGGCGAAATCCATCATTTTTTGGCGGGCGGAAGCATGGTAAGGGCGATGCGCTGCTTTTTGAGGTCCACATCCACCACCCATACGGTGATCACGTCGCCCACCTTGACCACCTCGGAAGGGTGGCGGATGAAGCGGCTGCTCATGCGGCTGATATGCACCAGCCCGTCCTGATGCACGCCGATATCCACAAAGGCCCCGAAGTCGATCACGTTGCGCACGGTGCCCTTGAGCTCCATGCCGGGGGCCAGGTCCTTGATGTCCAGCACGTCGGTGCGCAAAATGGGGCTGGGCAGATCATCGCGGGGATCTCGGCCGGGCTTTTGCAGCTCGCGCACGATGTCGCGCAGCGTGGGCTCGCCCACGCCCAGCTCCTTAGCCAGCGCGGAAAGGCCTCGCTCCTCCACGCGCGCGGGCAGGCCGGTAAGGCCGCCGGAGCGGATGTCCTCCAGCCGGTAGCCCAGCGTATCCAGCAGGGCCCTGGCCGCGTCGTAGCTTTCGGGGTGCACGGCGGTGGCGTCCAGCGCGTTTTTGCTGTCGCGCACGCGCAGGAAGCCGGCGCACTGCTCAAACGCCCTGGGCCCCAGCTTGGGTACCTTTTTGAGCTGGGCGCGGCTCTGGATGCCGTTTTCCTCGCGGTAGGTCACGATGTTTTTGGCCAGCGCCGGACCGATGCCCGCCACATGCGAAAGCAGCGACGCGGAAGCGGTGCTCACCTCCACGCCCACGCTGTTGACGCAGCCCTCCACTACGCCGTCCAGCGCCTCCTCCAGCTGGCTCTCCTTCAAATCATGCTGGTATTGCCCCACGCCGATGGCCTTGGGGTCAATCTTGACCAGCTCGGCCAGCGGGTCCTGCATGCGGCGGGCGATGCTGACCGCGCTGCGAAGCGACACGTCGAACTGCGGGAACTCCTCCGCTGCCAGCTTGCTGGCAGAATACACGGACGCGCCCGCCTCGCTGACGATCATATAGGCCGCGCCCTGCGGCAATTCCGGCAGAAGTGAGGCGATGAACTGCTCGGCCTCGCGCGAGGCGGTGCCGTTGCCGATGGCGATGGCCGTGACCCCAAAGCGCTGGCACAGGTCGATGATGTCCCTGCGGGCGCGGGCCCTGGCCGCCTCCTGCCCGGGCAGGGTGAAGTGGCCCACGCCCGTGGCGAGCACCTTACCGTTTTCATCCACCACGGCCAGCTTGCAGCCCGTGCGGAAGCCGGGGTCCACGCCCAGCGTGACGCGGCCCTTGACCGGCGGGGCCATGAGCAGCTGGTGCAGGTTTTTGCCGAACACCTGGATGGCGCTGGCGCTGGCGCGGTCGGTCAGGTCGGCGCGGATCTCACGTTCAATGCTGGGCTGAAGCAGGCGGTCCCATGCGTCCTGCGCGGCCTCGCGGACCTGTTCGGTGGTCACGCTGCCGGGCCTGACGAAAGCCTTTTGCAGAACGCCCACGCAGTCGGCGTCGTTCAGGCGAAGCGACACCTTGAGAAAGCCCTCGCGTTCGCCCCGGTTCATGGCCAGCACGCGATGCGCGGGAAGGCTGCGCGCCTCTTGGGAAAAATCGTAGTAGGTGGCGTAGACGCTGTCCTCCCCGCCGGCGTTTTTGCTCTCCAGCACGCCGGTGCGCATGGCCAGCGCGCGCAGGGACTTGCGCACGTCGGCGTCGTCGCTCATCTGCTCGGCCAGAATGTCGCGCGCGCCCTGCAGCGCGTCCTCCGCCGTCTCCACGCCCTTTTCGGGGTTCACAAAGGGCCGGGCCAGCTCCTGCGCCGTGCCTTTGGTCTCGTTCTGCATCAGCAGGGCCAGCGCCAGCGGTTCCAGTCCCTTTTCCCGCGCGACGGTGGCGCGGGTACGGCGCTTGGGCCGGAAGGGACGATAGATGTCCTCCAGCTCGGTCAGGGTAGCGGCCTTTTGCAGCTTGTCGGAAAGCTCGTCGGTGAGATTCCCCTGCTCTTCCAGCGCGGCGGCGATCTCGCCCCGGCGCTTGTCCAGCCCGCGCAGGTATTGCAGGCGCTCATAAATCTCGCGCAGCAGCTGGTCGTCCAAAGACCCGGTCTGCTCCTTGCGGTAGCGGGCGATAAAGGGAATGGTGTTGCCGTCGTCAATCAGGCGCAGCACGTTTTCGCACTGCTGGGTCTTGAGGTGAAACTCCTGACAAAGGGTCTGAACGATGTCCATTGGATGCATCCTTTCCGCATTCAATCAAAAAAAGCACACCCGATTATAGCACGCCCCGGCGGTTTGCGCTATACAAATGTCCGCATTTGCGGTATGATAGGGCTACTACGGCTGTTTACGGGGTGAACGGTGATGACGGACCTGCTTTCCACGCGGCGCGAGGTGCTTTCCCTGCTGGATGACAATGGCATTCCCTATGAGCTTCATGAGCACGAGCGCGCCTTTACCATTGACGACTGCCTGCGCATGCCTTTTCTTGGGCCGGATGTGACCATGTGCAAGAACATTTTGCTGTGCAACCGGCAAAAGACGCGGTTTTACCTGATGCTGCTCAGGCCGCACACGCCGTTTCGCACGGCGGTGGTGAGCAAGGCGCTGGGCGTGTCCCGGCTGAGCTTTGCCCCGGAGGACGCGCTGGAGGGCCGGCTGCATCTGACCAGCGGGAGCGTGAGCCCCCTGGGCCTGTGGTTTGACAAGGCGAACGAAATTCCCCTGTGCTATGAGCCGGGCATATGCGATACGCCGCGTATCGCCTTTCATCCCTGCGACAATGCGGCGACCGTGATTTTTTCGCAGCAGGTGTTTTGGAAAAGGGTACTGCCGCTGATCGGCGTATCGCCGGTGGCGGTTTCGCTGGAGGAGACGCCGTAACGGATTTGCAAGCGGCGCTTAGAGCGTGCTCTATGCCATGCGCGCTGCAATTTTCAGTTTTCATATAAAAAAGCAGAGTACATCCTCTGACAAAGCGCACCTCATACGATTTGGAATCAAAGGCAGCTTTGACGTTGCGCCCGCAATGCCTTCCCCTCCACCCGGCGCAGCGCTTTCCGGATTGGTCTGTTTCCGGGTCCGTGCAGCGAACAGTTTCTTGCCATTCTCCCCCATGCCAATTGCTCAGCCCTTCGTCGCTTGCGCTGACTGCGTCGTTTTTTCCTGCAACCAGATGCGTTCCTTCCGGAGATGGTCTGTTATGGCCTTGCGCGGACACGGCAAAATCAGGAAAAGGAAGCAGCGATGTTCCTTTTCCTCAGTCAGCTGGCAAAAGCCTCTGCACATGGGGCATCCATGCCGCCCGTGCAGAGTGGTGCAACCCATGTACCGCGCGCAGGAGGGGCGATTCTCACCACCGCTTGCCAGCTCCATCGGCAACGCCTCATCTGCGAACCCCAGCTGCTTGCGCAGGCCCACAACGGGACAGGATACCTTTTTGAACGCTTCCCGGCAATGCTGCGGCAGGCGGCGTGCGTCTCCGGTCCATGAGCTGATTGAGCCGCACGATGCAAGCGCCCTTTTTGCGCGCTTTCTTAGGCACGGTTGCAGATGCCGGCGTCCTGCAACGATCGCGAAGAAGAGCCGTTCCACCTTTTCATCGTTTGAGAAATGAAAGTTGGTTTCTATAGTTATATGCCGTTCGCAGATTGCTTCGTATTTCGAAAGTGCCATGCTTTCTGACTTTATGAATCAGGGAACGCTATTGACGAATTTCCCAAGGTTTGATATGCTGTGGCCAAGAATCAGGAATTTGAGCCCAACATTTCGCTGACTTTTACTTAGGAGGCACGACTCAATGAATATGGATGCTTTTTCTCTGAAAAACAAAATCGCCTGGGTCACGGGCGGCTCCTACGGTATCGGGTTTGCCATTGCCGAAGCGCTGGCGTCCGCGGGTGCAACCATCGTATTTAATGATATTCGTCAGGAATTGGTGGAGAAAGGGTTGGCTGCGTATGCGGAAAAGGGGATTGCCGCTCGCGGCTACGTCTGCGACGTGACGGACGAAAATGCGGTACAGGCGCTGGTTGCCAAAGTGCAAAAGGAAGTTGGCGTCATTGATATTCTGGTTAACAACGCGGGCATCATCAAGCGCATTCCCATGACGGAGATGAGCGCCGAGGATTTCCGCAAGGTTGTTGACGTGGACCTGAACGCCCCCTTTATCTGCGCCAAGGCCGTCATCCCCGCGATGATTGAAAAAGGGCACGGAAAAATCATCAACATCTGTTCGATGATGTCCGAGCTGGGCCGCGAAACCGTTTCCGCCTACGCCGCGGCCAAGGGCGGCCTGAAGATGCTCACCCGCAACATCTGCTCCGAGTACGGCGAATACAACATCCAGTGCAACGGCATCGGACCCGGCTATATCGAAACACCCCAGACTGCGCCCCTGCGCGAACGGCAGCCCGACGGCAGCCGCCACCCATTCGACCAGTTCATCGTTGCCAAAACCCCCGCCGCCCGTTGGGGCACCACCGATGATCTGCAGGGGCCTGCCGTGTTCCTCGCCTCCGACGCTTCCAACTTCGTCAACGGTCACGTGCTCTACGTCGATGGCGGCATTCTGGCCTACATCGGCAAGCAGCCATAATCTCTGGCCGCCTGGTTTTCAGACGGCTTTTCACTTCCGGAAGATACGGCCTGCCGTCAATTTAAAAAGGGAGCGTCGCGCCCGGCGCGCGAAAAAGCATCATGAGCTTTGAATACCGGCATTTGAAGGACCCTGCTTACTTTGCGGAAAACCGGCTTCCTGCGCATTCCGACCATATTGCCTTCGCCGGCATGGAGGAGCTGTTGCGTGGCTCCACCAGCCTGCGCCAGCCGCTGGACGGCCTGTGGAAGTTCTTTTACGCCCGCAACGAAGAACAGGTCATTCCCGGCTTTGAGCGCAGCGGCTATGACTGCCGAAGCTGGGCGGATATCCGCGTTCCCGCCCATATTCAGCTGGAGGGCTACGGAACGCCCCAATACGTCAATGTGCAGTACCCCTGGGACGGCGTGGAGGACGTGCCCCTCGGAGAAATTCCGTGCCGCTATAACCCCGTCGCCTGCTATGTCAAGTATTTTTTCCTGCCTGAAGCCATGCGCGGGCAGCGTGTGCTGGTGCGCTTTGAGGGAGCGGAAAGCTGCGTGGCGGTATGGCTCAACGGTCATTACGTGGGCTTTGCCGCGGATTCCTTCTCCCCCGCCGAATTTGAGCTGACCCCTTACCTGACCGACGGCGAAAACAAGCTGGCCTGCCGCGTGTACCGCTGGAATATTGGCAGCTGGCTGGAGGATCAGGATTTTTTCCGGTTTTCCGGCCTGTTCCGCAGCGTTTCCCTGATTTGCATTCCCAAGGCGCATCTGTGGGACATCCGCATACAAACGCTGCTGGATGACGCCTGTGCCGATGCGACCCTCGTGCTGGATGCAACGCTGATGCTGGGCAGGGGGATGGAGGATGCCACCCTGCATGCGGCGCTGATGGACGGACAAACCTTGCTGGCTGAGGCGCGGGGCAGCGGCGAAGCACCGCACTTCGAGCTGGCGGTCCGAAGGCCGCAGCTGTGGAGCAGCGAATCGCCCCGCCTGTACGATCTTCTGCTGACCGTGCACGACGCGCAGGGACTTGTGGTGGAGGTGGTCCGTGAGCGCGTGGGCTTCCGCCGCTTTGAAATGAAGGATGGCATAATGTGTCTCAACGGCCGCCGCATCGTTTTCAAGGAGGTCAACCGGCATGATTTCTGCGCCGAAACCGGCCGTGCCGTCCCTGAGGAAACCATCCGCCGCGACCTTGTCACCATGAAGCGCAACAACATCAACGCCGTGCGCACCAGCCATTATCCCAACCAGCGCGCCCTCTACGCGCTGTGTGACGAGCTGGGCCTGTATGTGATTGACGAAACCAACCTGGAAACCCATGGCGTATGGGAAACGATCGTGCGGGGAAAGCATCCCGTCTCCTACGCCCTTCCGGGAGACCGCATGGAATACCTGCCCCGGCTGACGGACCGGGTGGATTCCCTGTATGAGCGGGACAAAAACCATCCCTGTGTGCTGATCTGGAGCTGTGGGAATGAAGCCTTCGGCGGCAAGGTGATCTATGAGCTGAGCCGGCATCTGCGTGCGCTCGACCCCAACCGTCTGGTGCATTACGAGGGCATTGCCAACGACCCGCGCTATCCTGAAACCAGCGATATGGTCAGCCGGATGTATACGCCAGTTTCGGAGATCCGCGCCTATCTGGCAGAGCACCGCGAAAAGCCGTTCATCATGTGTGAATATTCGCACGCAATGGGCAATTCCTGCGGCGCCATGCACAAGTATACCGAATACGCCTATGAGGAACCGCTTTATCAGGGCGGGTTCGTATGGGATTTTATCGACCAGAGCCTGCTTCACAAGGACCGCTACGGTCAGGCGGCCTATGGCTACGGCGGCGATTTTGACGACCGGCCGTGTGATTTCAACTTCTCCGGCAACGGCATCGTGTACGGGGATGGAACCGAAAGCCCCAAGATGCAGGAGGTCAAATACAACTATCAGAATATCGTGGCCCGCGTGAGCGCCACGCGCGCGGTGATCACCAACCGAAGCCTCTTCACCTCCACCTCGGCCTTTGCCTGCGTTGCCACGCTCGCGCGGGACGGCGTCGTGATGGAGACGGCGGAACTGCGCGTAAACGTACCCCCGATGAAGAGCCAGACCTGCCGCCTGCCCTTCCAAAAGCAGACGGCTCCCGGAGAATATGCCGTCACCCTGTCCTTCCGCCTCAGGAAGGACACGCCCTGGGCGCCCGGCGGCTACGAGGTTGCCTTTGCCCAGGGCGTATACAAGGGAAAGGAAGAGGCGGCACAGCCGGTTTGCCGGCCGCTGCGCGTCATCCGCGGCGATTTCAACACCGGGGTGGAGGGCGACGGCTTCCGCGTTTTGTTCAGCGACCTCTCCGGCGGACTGGTTTCCTATGTCTATGGCGGCCGGGAACTGCTTAAATCCATTCCATGCCCCAACTTCTGGCGGGCCCCCACCGACAACGACCGCGGCAACGGCATGCCCGCACGGTATGCGCAATGGAAGATCGCCTCGCTGTATGCCTCAGCAAAGGGCGTCCATCCCACTGCCGTAGAGAACGGGGACGGGTCTGTTTCCATCGCCTATCGCTATGCGCTGGCCACTTCTCCCGAGGCGCAGTGCACCTTGCGCTACACGGTGCAGCCCTGCGGGACCGTGCGCGTCACCCTGACCTACGACCCCTTGCCGGGTCTTGCCGACATGCCGGAGTTTGGTGTGATGATGAAGCTGGACGCGGATGTTCACCGCGTGCGCTACTATGGCCTGGGCCCGCAGGAAAACTATATCGACCGCTGCCGGGGCGCACGGCTGGGCATTTTTGAAACGACGGCGGAAAAAAACCTGGCGCGTTACCTCATGCCGCAGGAATGTGGGGCGCGCACAGGCGTGCGCTGGGCCGAGGTGACGGATGCGCGCGGCCGCGGCCTGCGCTTCATGGCGGACGGCGATATGACCTTCTCCGCGCTCCCCTATACCCCGCATGAACTGGAAAACGCTGCGCACAGCTACGAGCTTCCGCCGGTACACCATACGGTGGTGCGCTGCGCCATGCAGCAGATGGGCATAGGCGGGGATGACAGCTGGGGTGCGCGCACGCATGACGAATACCTGATTGACGTATCTCACCGGCGTTCCTTTACCTTTTCCTTCCGGGGCATTGTGTGAGGAATTCGCTGTCCATGAAGCGCATATGCTGTTTTTTCCAAAACAGCCTTGCTCCAAGCGTTCTCGGAGCAAGGCTGTTGATGTTTGGAAAGGCCGCACGCCCGTCCAGTCGGACGGGCGGCTTTTGGTTTTGACGATTTCCGTTATTGGGCCGCCTCGGTCAGGCATTGCGTTACCGCATCCAGAATACGGTTGCTGGTCAGGGTTGCGCCGCTGACTGTATCAATGTTGACCGAATTTTCTGCTACAATCGCCTGCGGCAGGGATTCCAGCGCCACAGCAGCGATGCTCTCAGTTTCATGCTGCTCGCTAATGGTCACTGCGCTGACCTTCCCATCCGTGATGGTGGTTTCAACGGTCATGGTGCCTTCCTGGCCATCCACCGTTGCCGTATACGTGCCGTCCGCAAGCGGTGTTGCCATGTCAAAACGGACCTCCGCCTCGACCGCTTCCTTCTCAAACAGCTCCATCGGCATCAGCTTGGTCGCCTCGATCAGCTGATAGTTCTCCGCCATCGGCAGCGTCATGGCCATTTCTCCGCAATAGCGGCCAAAGGCCACGGCGCCCGTGACGCCCGAACCGCCCATGCCGGAATTGCCAAAGATGAAGACCATTTCGCCCGCTACATACAGTCCGGGAATCGGCGTGCCATTTTCATCCACAGCCTGGCCCTTGGTGTTGGACTGCACGCCGCCGATGGTGCGGCTGGTCATGGAAGTCTGCTTTACCGCATAGTATTTGTCACCCTCGATGGCATTTCTGGCGGCATTGTAGAGGTTATCATCCTCAACGAATACACGGCCGAACTCATCGGGCTCGCCGGATGCAACATGTTCGTTGTAGGTTTCGACGGTTGCAATCAGGTTATCCGCGGGCAGATTCAGCTTTTCCGCCAGCTCCTCCAGACTGTCCGCCTCGACGATATACGGTTTTCCGGCGTCCAGATCAAAGAAGCCGGCCATCATGTTGTTGTGGGCGGGGATCTCCAGCAGGTCGTCATGAATCTTGTCGGTGTAGACCTCATACATCGAGGCTTCGGGCTGATTTTCCAGCGCCTTTTCGCGGACATAGATGTCCTCGTTGGTTTCATTGACAAAGCGCTCGCCGTTGAGGTTAACCCAGATACCGCCGGCAAAGGCGGTCTTGGTGCTCATGATTCGGCCGGTTGTGGAATCGTCGGGACTGGGAAGACCCATCGTGATGGTCGGGAAGATGTCCATAGCATATTCCGCAATATCGCCGCCCACTTCCTGCACCATGCGCATGCCGTATCCATCCGCTCCCGGCAGGGAGGAGGATATGATGCCGGAGGCCGTGGGCTTAAAGTAGCTCATCATCTTCTGATTGGCTGCATATCCGCCCGTCGCCATCACAACGCCATGCTTGGAGGTGTACCATACCGTGTTACCATCCGCGTCAACCGCTTCCACCGTCACGATCTGTCCCTGATCATTCGCGTGCAGGTGCTTGGCTTCGGTGTTGAACACGATTTCGATTTGGTCCGCATACCCGGCCACCAGCTTGTCCAGCACCTCGTGCGTCGCGCTCTTGTAGTGCTCGCTGTCGATGGGCTTGGGCTTATAGCTCCTGGGATAGGAATAGAGCTTATGTTCAGGCGCGAACACAGCCTTGTGTCCTTCCTCATCCGTGGTGAATTCGCAATCTTTCAGGCCGTTTTCCCACAGCCAGTCCACCGCGGGGCCGACCAGCTCGCTGTATTTATAGAGCAGATTGGAATTGGGACGGCCGCCATGTTCTGATCCGGTGTCAATCATGTCCTGGTACAGCATATCCACGCTGTCCTCCAGCAGACCGTCCTCATGCTGGATAATGGTGTCCGCACCCACCAGCGTGCCGCTGGTCACATTCAGATTTCCGCCGGTCTTTCCCGTTTTTTCGATTACAATTACCTTTTCAGCACCGTTCTCAACGGCGCTGATGGCTGCTGACAGACCCGCCGGTCCCGCGCCTACTACCAGCAGATCCGCCGTTTCAGCGGCCGTTTCAGCCAGGCCGGAAGGCAGAACAGACATTAGCAGCAAGGCCGCTACGAGCAGAGAGAACCATTTTTTCATACTTAGAGTTCCTCCTCTTATGTTTCCACTTGCCAGATCAACAATATTAGAATACGAATAGCGGCATGAAGGGCCGATTTCCTCGAAAGAGGTACACAAACAGGCTGCCAGGGCGGTCCTGCTTCGTCCTTGGCAGGAATTTTCTCCTTTCCTGTCAATGCCCTGTTAATGAAGGGAACACCGGCAAGAGACCTTGAGCCGGAGTTGTTTATTCCGATTTTCATATCATAGTCCCAACAGTCATGGAAGTCATAAGTTGTTCGGTGGCATCATCCCCTTGGCTTACATCCGTTCTCCGTATTCTGATCTGATTATATAACACCTGCAACCTAAATACAACGGCCCCTGACGAAAAAGCTGCGTCAGGCTTCCCTGCGATATTGGAGGATGCGCAAGGGTTCATCTGAATATTTCCTGAGAAGGAATCAATTTTTAAAAAATAATACTTGACATAGTCAAGATATGCTGTTATGCTTGACTATGTCAAGAAAAGAAAGGAGGGACGGGATGTTCCAAACCTTTGCCTACTACCTCTCCGTGTTGTATAAGGATTTTTACGCATATGCGGGAGCGCGGCTGCATCCCCTGGGCGTAAAGAACGGGCTGGTGTTTTTCGTCATCTATGTCGGCAAGCACCCCGGCTGCACCCCGGCGGAACTGACCAAGACGCTGCGCGTGGACTGGGGCTATTCCCAGCGGTGCATCACCAAGCTGGTTGAAGACGGGTTGATCACCAAGGAAAAGGCGGGACGCTCCTATCAGCTGAATCTGACAAAGCGGGGCGAGGAAGCTTTCCAGGTCAGCCATCAGCTGTTTTACGACTGGGACGGGCAAAAGCTGTGCTCCCTGACAGAAGAGGAGCGCAACACGCTGCTGGCCCTCCTTAACAAAATTGTACGGAAAGAGGATGAAAAGCCCCATGTATGAAACCATCGCCAGTCCCATTGATTATGGCGGAATCCGCCTGAAGAACCGGATTATTTTCGCTCCTACCACCCTGGGCCTCAAGGGCGAGGCCTACCGGGAAAAAATCCGTCAAATCGCCGCAGGTGGATGCGCCATGATCATTTTGGGCGATGTTCCGGTCTCAAAGCACGGTTTCGGACAGAGCCTGTTTACCGCCAAGGGGTTTGCGGCCTACCGGGAGCTTACCGATCTCATTCATGCGGAAAACTGTCTGGCGTGCGCGCAGCTTCACCAGAGCGACTCCAACGTGAAGGCGATGCTGAAGTACGTACCCGGCGTACTGAGCAAGAAGATCAGCATGGAAGATCTGCGTCCCCTGCTGAATCAGGAGGTCAGCCCTTACATCTGCGGCCTCTCCACCCGCAAGATCAAGCAGATCACCGACAGTTTCGGCCGCGCCGCCGTGCAGGCGCGCAAGGCGGGCTTTGATATGGTTCAGATTCACGGCGACAGGATGTGCGGCAGCTTCGCTTCCCCGGTGTTCAATCACCGCACCGATGAATATGGCGGGTCCGTTGAAAACCGCATCCGCTTTGCCGTGGAAGCGGTCAAAGCGGTCCGGCTTCAGGCCCCGGATCTGCCGATTGATTTTAAGCTGGCCGTGCGTCAGGAGAATCCGCACTACGGCAATGCCGGTGTGCTGGCCGAGGAACTGTCCGTGGTGGTGCCTGCGCTGGAGCGGGCCGGTGTGACCAGCTTCCACGTAGCGCTTGCCAATCACTCCTCGCTCGAGGATACCATACCGCCCGCCTCGCACCCGTATTTCGGCAAAGAAGGCTGCTTCCTGCCGTACTGCGATCTGGTGCGCAGGTATACCCGCCTGCCCGTATGCGGCGTAGGCGGCCTGACACGGCCGGATTTTGTGGAGGAGCAGCTGTCTCAGGGCAGAATCGACTGCGCGGCGATGAGCCGTCAGCTGATCGCCGACCCCTCCTAGCCCAACAAGGTGATTGGAAACCATGCGGAGCAGGTGATGCGCTGCGTGCGCTGCAACAAAAAATGCCTTGGCGGCATGATGCGGCACGAGGGCGTGCACTGCATCTATGAAGGGAGGAACCATCAATGACCTGCGCGATTGTTTACAGCAGCAGGACAGGAAACACAAAGCAGCTGGCCGAAGCGGTCCAGGCGGCCCTGCCGGCGTGTCTGTACATGGGCCCGCCGGACGATGCGGCCCTGGCGGCGGACCGCCTTTACATCGGCTTCTGGACGGACAAGGGGACCTGCGACGCGGCGATCGCAGACTTTCTCTCCAAGGTCAGCGGAAAGGAAGTATTTCTGTTCGGGACTGCGGGCTTTGGCGGCGAAGCGGCGTACTTTGAAAGCATTCTAGGCCGTGTGGCACAATGTCTGGGGCCGGACAACACCCTGATCGGGTCGTTCATGTGCCAGGGACGCATGCCCATGGCGGTGCGGGAGCGGTACGAAAAGATGCTTTCCGCTCCGCCCTCGCCCCGGATGCCCGATCCGCGGAAGATGCTGGAAAACTTCAACCGCGCGCTGACCCACCCGGATGAAGAGGACCTGGCGCATCTCAAGGCCGCTCTGACGGCCAGCGGCAGGCCATAAAGGGAATTCCTTGCAGCTTGCGCGCTACGCTTAAGACATTTCACACAAAAGAATGAAACACATGGAGGTTATTGCAATGAAAAAGGTTTGTTCGGTTCTTCTGGTCATGATGATGCTGCTGTGCTCCGTCGCCTTCGCGGAGGAAGGCAACGTGGAAACCTTCTCCGCGGAGTATGAAATGGTGGGAACGACGTCCTCCGGCCAGCCGAAGAACGACACCTTCATTTTTGAGGGAGAAACCACGGACGGCATCATCACCAAGCTCAACTTTGACATCATCCGCAACAAGGGAAGCGAGGATGAGTATTCCAAAAAGGACATCATGGGCTACCTGATGAACGTCTCCGATGCCACGGTGGAAAAGACGGAGGACGGCTACCGCCTCGCCACGCTGAGTGCCTACGGCTATGATCCCGCCTATTCGGACGGCGATGTCTACTATGCCCAGTATATGCTGACTGCTTCCTGCGACACCCTGACGGAGGATACCCTTTTCAGCGATCTCGCCTTCACCGATCTGGCCCAGCCCGACAATGTGATGACCGTGGAAAAGGCCTGCATCGCCTATGGCTACCTGGCGCGCGAAGCGGGTGTGGAGCTGACGCCTGAAACCCCCGTAAAGGACCTGCTGGTGCTGCACGGTCTGTATGCGGACGGTGCGTTTGTGGAGGGCTCCAACCGCGTCTCCTTTGCGGGCTATAACGGCGGCCGCAGCTACGGCGAGCAGCTGCAGGCCATCACGGACTACATTCTGGCCAATCAGATGACCCTCGAAGATGTGTACGAAATGTTCCGCACCGTCAACCAGGCCGATACGCAGATTCAGGACCGCGATGCCATCGCCGGCGCCACCATCACCTTCGGCGGAGACTTCCAGCGCATGGTCTATCTGGCCATCCATGGCGAGCTTTTCGAGGGGGTCGTCACCACAACGGAAAACGAGGACGGAACCACGGTATGCGAGGTGGTCACCCAGGGCTTCGGTGGCGAGATCGAGACCAACATCACCTTTGACGCGGACAGCCGCATCACGGCCATCGACGTTCGTGACGCGCAGGAAACCGACGGTGTGGGCGGCGTTTTGACGGCGGATGGTTCGGACTATATCAACGCCCTGATCGCGGGGCAGGACGATCTGGATGGTGTGTACGGCGTAAGCGGCGCCACCATGACTTCAAATGCTCTCAAGCAGGCCGTTCGTTATGCCCAGGAGGCCATGGCCCAGTGACGGTACAGCCCGGACGGCTGAATGTCCCCCGATTTGATGAGGACCACCGGTTTTTCTGCCGGTGGTTCTTTTTTGCCGGCAGCTTTCCCCTGCCTCATCCGTCGGTTTTGCAGAAGGATGGCGCTGTTTTTCCGCTTTACATCCGGGCCCGGGAATGATACAATCGTTTTAATGTAAGCATAGGGAAAGGAGTTATTTGATTCATGAGCAAAACCGTCGTCCACACCTCCTCTGCCCCGGCCGCCATCGGGCCCTATTCTCAGGCTGTCGGGACCGGACGATTGCTGTTTACCTCCGGCCAGCTGGGCATGGACTCCGCCACGGGCGAGCTTGCCTGCGGCGTGGAAGCCCAGACGGAACAGGCCATGCGCAATCTCGGCGCCATTTTGCAAGAGGCCGGGCTCAGCTATGCCGACATCGTGAAAACCACGGTCTTTGTCGTGGATCTGGGAGATTTTGCCACCGTCAACGCGGTATACCAGCGCTTTTTTGAGGCTGAGCCGCCCGCTCGCAGCTGCGTGCAGGTGGCCGCCCTGCCCAAGGGCGGGCTGGTGGAAATCGAATGCATCGCTGTAGAAAGGGAATGACCGGTATGTACGAAATCTTGTCCAAAGAGGCACTCAACCCCACGGTTGTGCGCATCACCGTCCAGGCGCCCCGCATTGCCCGCAAAGCCGAACCGGGACAGTTTGTCATCCTGCGCGCCAAAGAGCAAAGCGAGCGCATTCCTCTCACCGTGGCCGATTACGACCGTGAGGCGGGCAGCGTCACCGTAATCTATCAAATTGTGGGAGCGGGCACCATGGAGCTCAACACCCTCCGTGCCGGCGACTGCCTGCATGACCTGGTGGGACCGCTGGGTACCCCCACGCACACGGAAGCGCTGAAAAAGGTGTGCATCGTGGGCGGCGGCGTGGGCTGCGCCATCGCCTACCCCGTGGCGAAAAAGCTGCATGGCCTGGGCTGTACGGTGCATAGTGTGGTGGGCTTCCGCAACCGTGACCTGGTGATTCTGGAGGATGAATTCCGCTCCGTCAGCGATGAGCTGCGCCTGATGACCGACGACGGCAGCTACGGCGAAAAGGGACTGGTGACCAACGCGCTGGAAAAGCTCATTGAGGCCGGCAACCAGTATGACCAGGTCATTGCCATCGGGCCGCTGATCATGATGAAATTCGTCTGCAAGGTGACGGAGAAATACGGTATCAAAACGATTGTGAGCATGAACCCCATCATGATCGACGGAACCGGCATGTGCGGCGGCTGCCGCCTCACCGTGGGCGGTGAAACCAAGTTCGCCTGTGTGGATGGCCCGGACTTTGACGGCCATCTGGTGGACTTTGACGAGGCCATGGCCCGCGGGGCGATGTACCGCGACTTTGAGCAGCATGCCCGCGAGGAAGCCTGCCGTCTGTTCCAAAAGGAGGCCGAGCCCAATGCCTGATATGAATCCGAAAAAGACGCCCATGCCCGCTCAGGCGCCAGATGTGCGCAACAAGAATTTCAGCGAGGTCGCTCTGGGCTATACCCGCGAAATGGCGGTGGGCGAAGCCAAGCGGTGCCTGAACTGCAAAAACAAACCCTGCGTATCCGCCTGCCCCGTGCGCATCGACATTCCCGCGTTTATCGAGCGGGTGGCCCATGAGGATTTTGAAGGGGCCTACGAGGTGCTTTCCCGCTCCACGTCGCTTCCGGCGGTGTGCGGTCGCGTGTGCCCGCAGGAAAGCCAGTGCGAGGGCAAGTGCGTCCGCGGCATCAAGGGCGAGCCGGTGGGCATCGGCCGTCTGGAGCGCTTTGTGGCGGACTGGCACCGCGCTCAGAAAAGCGCCCCTGCGGCAAAGCCCGCGCCCAACGGGCACAAGGTTGCCGTGATCGGCGCTGGCCCCAGCGGACTGACCTGCGCGGGCGATCTGGCCAAGCTGGGCTATGCCGTAACCATTTTTGAGGCGCTGCACCTGCCGGGCGGCGTGCTGAGCTACGGTATCCCCGAATTCCGTCTGCCCAAGCAGATCGTGCAGGAGGAAATCGACGGCCTGCGCGCGCTGGGCGTGGAAATCGAATGCAACACCGTCGTTGGCAAGACGCTGACCGTTGACGAGCTGTTCGAGATGGGCTACGAGGCGCTCTTCATCGGCAGCGGCGCGGGCCTGCCCCGCTTCATGGGCATCCCCGGCGAAAGCCTCAAGGGCGTGTATTCGGCCAACGAATACCTGACCCGCATCAACCTGATGAAAGCCTACCTGCCGGGCAGCGCCACGCCCATCAAGCATTCCCGCCGCGTGGCGGTGGTGGGTGGCGGCAACGTGGCCATGGACGCGGCGCGCTGCGCCAAGCGATTGGGTGCGGAGGAAGTGTTCATCGTTTACCGCCGCGGGCTGGAGGAAATGCCCGCTCGCCGCGAGGAGGTCGAGCATGCGCAGGAGGAGGGCATCATCTTCCACACCCTGTGCAATCCCGTGGAGGTGCTGGGCGATGAAAACGGCAACGTATGCGGCATGCGCTGCGTGCGCATGACTTTGGGCGAGCCGGACGAAAGCGGCCGCCGCCGTCCCATCGTCCAGGAGGGAAGCGACTTTGTGCTGGATGTGGACACGATGATCATGTCCATCGGCACCAGCCCCAATCCGCTCATCCGCTCCACCACGCCGGGGCTGGAAGCCGACCGCCGCGGCTGCCTGATCGTGCGGGACGAAAGCGGCCTGACCACGCGCGAAGGCGTGTACGCGGGCGGCGACGCCGTGACCGGCGCGGCCACCGTAATTCTGGCCATGGGCGCGGGCAAGAACGCCGCGCAGGCCATCGACGAGTATATCCATCAGAAGGGCTGATATCAAAAAACAGACGGCCCGGCGCTTTCAGAGAGGGAGCGCCGGGCCGTCTGTTGTTTAATGCACGCGCTGCATATCGCTTACGGCGCAGTAGCCAAAGCCGATGCCGTCCAGGCTGTCGTCGCTGACCACGCGGGTTTCCGTGCGATAGCACCAGCCCGGCTCCAGGCGGTACGCCTCGCGCCCCACCCAGCAGGGGCGCAGGTCCGTCAGCACCTCATAGCTGGGATAGTGGACGATGTCGCCATACAGCGTATTTTTCTCCACGGCCTCGTCCAAAGTGCTCATGGGCCAGAAAGCGTTTGCGGCCCAGAGCTGAAGCGTCTCCTGCCAGGTGCGCTGCGGCAGGGCCATCGGCTCCGCCTCCTCCACCACGGGCATACCTTCCACCGCCAGAGCGGCCAAAGTGCCGTCGTCGCGCACCACGCAGGCAAAGCCGGATTTTGCGCCGTAGCGGTCGCCGCCGTCCTCCCAATAATACTGATCCATCACGGGCAGCCCCAGCAGCTCATAGCAGCCTCGGACGAGCGTTTTGTCATCCGCGCCGCCGTTGCGCGCGTGTTCCTTCTCAATCAGGCTGTAAAGCTCCGGCGCGCAGCTGTTGCCGGTCAGGCTGAACGTGCCGGCCAGCTGCTCCGGGACGGTGTTTCGCCTTGCGTAGAGAAAGTCCTCGCTGATTCCTGCGCCCAGCCGCTCCATCAGCTCGCGCGCAAGCGCAACCGACGCCTCCATTTCCCGCTGATTGGGATGCCCGGACAGGTCCCGCGCAAACCGATCATACACGCTAAAGTTGCAATCCTCGCCGTCCCGGCTGAAGGAAACATGCCGGTTCAGCGGATCATCATGGTAGTACTGCTCCAGCTTTCCGCCCTTCACGCTCTGCCCGGACGCCTCGATGGCCGCGGATAGATCGCCCTTTGTCACCTCCTGATAGCCTACCGTCAGTACGGCTTGCTGCTGCGCCGTAAAAGGCGCTGGAACGGGGCAATCCACCATCAGGCGGATATGCCCGGCGCTCTCCGGCAAAACGATCTCGCCCACCAGCCGTCCATTGATTTCCTGCACGTCGGATACGTCCACTTCCTCCGGGCTGCACAACCGCCATTCGTCCTGCGCAAGCGCCGTACCGCCCCAAATCAGACAAAGGGCCAGCAGGATGGCTACCGTGTGTTTCCAATGCTTCATGGCTGTTCTTTCCTCCCCTGTTCATTGCGGAGCGGCAAACGCAAACGTTACCGTGCTCTGCTCATTTTCCCCGCCGTAGAGATGGCTCTGAATCAAAAGCGCCGCTTCCATCATGCCGTCGTTTTCCTTGAATGGCGCCTCTCCAAACACATCAAGCCTTGCCTCAAAGCTGAACGTTTCGCCCTGATCCTGCGCTACCCAGTCCACGCTGACCGGCAAGCGCCTATCCCCGATCTGCAATACCGCATTGGAAACCACCAGCATCTCTTTGCCTTCGGGCAGCCATTCGTCGAAGGAAAGCACCTTGCCCTGCCACCAAATCCGGTCAAAATGCTCGCCATCCGTCCCAATATCTGTTTCGCTGAGCAGGCGGTATGCATCCGGTTCCCTGGGCTCAATGTGCGCGCAAACGGCCAGCCGCTCGCCATCCATGTAGATGTCGCGCACCGTAACGGAGAGGCGTTCGCTTTCGCACTGCTGCCATGCAACGGGCACTACGCCCGCCTCCGCCTGTTCGGTGGACATGCCGCCGGCAACCCGCTCCGTGAGGAAATACAGAACGCCCAGCCGTTCCAGCGCAAACGCCGTTACGCACAGCAGCATAACAATCAGCGTCACGACAACTGCTGTCCGCATCCTGAGCCGCCGCGGCTTTGGCGCAGGCTGAGCCTGCAGCGCCGCCAGCATGCTGTCAAATCTTCTGTGAAACCTGTCCGGCGTAGGTTCAAAAGCGTTGTCCAGCCGCTCCAGCAGCCCGTTTTCCCATGCCTTCATTCCTTCATTGCCCCCCATTCCGCGCAAAGACGTTTTCTTGCATGATGCAGCCGGGATTTTACCGTACCCTGCGGTATGCGCAGGATCTGCGCCACCTCGGCTACCGAAAACCCTTCCAGATAATGAAGTAGCAGCGGCACTTTCAGCTTTTCCGGCACAGCGGACAGCGCCTGCCTCAGCCTGTCGTCCGGCGGTTCAAACGCCGGCGCAGGCTGCTCCACTTCATCCACAAGCACCACACGCCGCCGCTTTCGCCCGATGGTATGGCACTCATTGATGACAATGCGCGTCAGCCATGGCCGGAAGTAAGCCGCTTCCACCCTGCCGCGCCAGGCCCAGGCGCGTGTCAGCGCCTCCTGCACGGCATCGGCGCAGTCCTCCGGGGATTTCAGCAGGCTGCGGCTTACACGGTAAAGCGTCCGTTCCATCGCCTCCACTTCATCCACAAAGGTCTCCTCGTCAATCATCGCTTGCACCTTCTTTTTTTCGGGCTGTTGCAACATGCCTTACACCCTGATAACGCGCATGGAGGCCATTTGGTTCACAAATTTCAAAAAAAAGACGCCTCCCAAACGGGAAGCGCCTTGAAAGTGCTGAAATCAGCGGGTGAGCAGCGTGGTCTCGGTCTCCTTGTCGAAGAAGTGCAGGTGATTGACATCGAAGGCAATCTGCACCTTCTGGCCGGCACGGCTGGTGGTGCGGGGATTGACGCGGGCGATGATGTTCTCGTCCTTGCCGCTGGTGGACAGGTAGAGGTAGGTCTCGGAGCCCATGAGCTCGGTCACTTCGACGTTGCAATCCACCACCGCGTTGGGAGCGGCCTGGATGAACACATCCTCGTCGTGGATGTTCTCGGGACGGATGCCCATGTAGACTTCCTTGCCGATATAGTCCTCATCCGCGAACTTGGCCAGCTTGCTGGGCGGAATGATGATCTTGTTGTCGCCAAAGACGGCGGCCACGTCGTTGCCTTCCTTGACCAGCTTGACGGTGAAGAAGTTCATCTGCGGGCTGCCGATGAAGCCGGCCACGAACAGGTTGGCGGGATAGTCGTACAGGTTCTGCGGGGTATCGACCTGCTGCACAAAGCCGTCCTTCATAACCACGATGCGGGACGCCATGGTCATGGCCTCGGTCTGGTCGTGGGTCACGTAGATGAAGGTGGTCTGCAGGCGCTGATGCAGCTTGGTGATCTCGGTGCGCATGGCCACGCGCAGCTTGGCGTCCAGGTTGGACAGCGGCTCGTCGAAGAGGAAGACCTTCGGCTCACGGACGATGGCACGGCCCAGAGCAACGCGCTGGCGCTGGCCGCCGGAGAGAGCCTTGGGCTTACGGTTGAGCAGGTGGGAGATATCCAGGATCTTGGCGGCTTCTTCCACGCGCTGCTTGATCTCCGCCTTGGGGGTCTTGCGCAGCTTGAGGCCGAACGCCATGTTGTCAAATACGGTCATGTGGGGATACAGGGCGTAGTTCTGGAACACCATGGCGATGTCGCGGTCCTTGGGAGCCACGTCGTTCACCAGGCGGTCGCCGATGTAAAGCTCGCCGCTGGAGATTTCCTCCAGGCCGGCGACCATGCGCAGCGTGGTGGATTTGCCGCAGCCGGAAGGCCCAACCAGCACAATAAACTCCTTGTCCTCAATGTCCAGGCAGAAATCGCTGACAGCGGTCACATTGCCGGAATAAACCTTATAGATGTGATTGAGCGATACGCTTGCCATTCTCTAGCAGCCTCCTTTTTCTGAATGCCGACGCTCCATCTTTCCAGCGCATGGAGCAGCCACATTTCAATGTCTGTATTATATCGAAATCCGCGAAAAAAAGGAATCGGCTGAATCCACTAAGATTCTGAAAGTCATTTGTACATGATGTACACGGCGGACAAATTCATACCACATCCTTGCACATTCTGCTCATTCATCGCGCAGGGCGTCCACGGGTTTCATGCGTGAGGCGCGCGAGGCAGGCGATACGCCAAAAACCAGCCCAACCGCCATTGCTGCCAGAAAGACCGCCACGCAGTCTCCCAGCCGGATTACGGGCGTGAGACCGATGCTCCGCCCCGCCGTTTCGATCAGGCCCACGCCGATGACCAGGCCCATGCAGCCGCCCACCAGCGCATAGACCAGCGCCTCCAGCAAAAACAGCAGGCAAATCTGCCCCTGGGTCGTTCCCAGGGATTTCATGATGCCGATTTCCCGCCTGCGCTCGCGCACGCTGACCAGCAGAATGTTCATCACGCCGATGCCGCCCACCAGAATGCAGATTGCAGCCACCCACTTGAGCACATCCACAAAGATGCTCATGACGCTGTTGGCGGCCTCAATCTGCACCTGCATGGTGACTGTCTCGACGGTGAGGTCGCGCTTGACGCGCATCACATCCTGCGCCATGGCGGCCACCGTCTGCGGCGCGAGGCCCTCCGGCACGCTGAGGATGATCTCATGCACGCTCTGGCCCATCCATTCGCAGAAAACGGCGATGGGCAGAAAAACCGCACCGGACGCATCTACCTGCGACAGCTCGTTTCCCTGCGCAATGATGCCGCATACCCGGAACGGCACGCCGGCCACGCTGAGCAGTTCCCCCGGCTCCACCCCCAGCTTTTCCGCCAGCGCCGTTCCCAGCAGCACACTGCGCGCGCCGGGCTGCCACTCGGCCGCATACAGGTCCCGGCCCTTGAGCACACTGGTGCCCATCATATCCAGGTATTCGCGCGAGCATCCCACCAGCACACAGCTTTCCTCCTGCCGGCCCGCACGCGCGGTGGTCGGAGCATATACCTGTTCGGTCGCGGAGGCATCCAGCGCGGTGGCCAGCATCTGCGCATCGCCATGGCGCAGATGCTGTCCCTCCGAGGCGGTCAGCCACACCCGGTCAATTCCAAGGCGCGCCATTTCACTTTTCACCTGCGCCCGGCCTGCGTCGCCCAGGGTGATGACCGCCAGAATGGCGCCGATGCCGATGGCCATGCCCAGCACGGTCAGCACGGAGCGGGCCGGTGCGGAAAAGATGTTGAGCAGGCTCAGCTTCCAGAAATCATACCGTCTCACCGCGTCCTGGCCTCCCTCACGGGACAGCCCGGGTAAAGTGCCGCGGTTTCCGGCAGCAGGATGATCCGTTTGCCAGCCCATTTCTGCGGCACGGCCACATATTGATCGTTGCGCAGGGAAAGATCAATCTCAATCGGCGTGGCGTTTCCCTCTTCCACAAACCAGACCCGGTCGCGGCTGTCCACCGCGCTGATGGGGACCAGCGCCTGCTCCTGAAGCGCCTCGCATACCAGTTCCACCACCACGCGGTCCCCGGCATCCGCTCCCGTCCACGCATCGCCGTTCGCCGGCGTGAAGGAAAGCTGCTGCATCGCCTGGCCGGTGGCACTGTCCGCCTGGGGCGCCCCAGCCTGCTCCAGCATGGCGGCGCCCAGCACTTTGCCTTCCGCACTGGTCACCATCGCCGCGGCTCCGGGCGCCACATTCCCCAGCTCCTCCGCGCGTCCGGCGGCAACCACGCGCAGGCCTGTCCCGTGAACCGTACCCAAAAGGCTGGCTTCTCCGGTTACGGCCCCCTCAGAGACATACAGGGCCCCCACCACGCCGTCCGCATCGGCACGAATCTGAGCGGACGCGATGGCAGCGCGCAGCTCCGCCTGACGCGTGCGTGCCTGCAAAGCTGTCTGCGTGGCCGACAGCGCTGCTTCTCCCGCCTGGCCAAAGGCCGAAACCGCTGTCTCCTGCTCATAAAGCAGGCGGTTTACGGCGGCCAGCTCCTGCTCCTGCACGCTGGTATCCATGCTGATGAGCAGGTCGCCCGCATGCACCGTCTGGCCCTGGCGCACATGCACCCGTCCAACCCGGCCCGCCTGCAGCGCGATGAGCGGCTGCTCATCCGCATAGGTGACGATCCCCTCCATCAGCGTGGAGCAAATCAGCTCCCCCTGTTCCACCACCGCGGTGCGCACCGCCGTTTTGGGGGTGAACGGCAGCAAAAAAAGCGTGGCCACGGTGATCGCCGTGGCCGCAATCACCAGCAGGGACGCCTTGGTTTTCGGCATGCATGCGTTTCCTCCTTGCCCGCCCTTCACAGGACGCTCAAGGGCTATTGTGGCCCCATCGCGGGGTGTGAACCGTGGCAAGTGCATGCAGCGCGGGCATCATTTGACAAGCGCCGCCGTGCAGCGGGGCACGGCGGCGCTTGGATTGGCATTGTTTACCGCATGGACATGCTCTGATCGATCTGCTGGCGCGTCATGCGGATATCAGTGAGCTTTTCGCTGATGGAGCGGTCCAGCTGAGCCAGCACCTCGTCAATATGGCGGTACACGTCGTTGTAGAGCTTTTCGATCTCTTCGTGCGTGCTCTGGCGCAGCTCCTCGGCCTCCATGTTGGCGCGCGCAGTGATTTCCTGCTCGCTGACCAGCTGACGGGCCCGGTTCTCCGCATCCTTGACCGTATTTGCCGCCTGCTCCTGCGCCTCGCGCACCATACCGGCCGCCTGCTGCTGCGCTTTCTTGAGCATTTCCTGCGCCTGCTGCTGAGCCTGGGCTGTCATCTGCTGGGCCTGGTTCTTGGCGTCGGTCACGTACTGGTTGGCGCGCATGGTGGCGTTTTGCTTGGTCTGCTCCGCACGCTCATTGGCCTCGGAAATAATGGTGATCTGATTCTGCACCACGCCCTCGCATTCGGCAAACACGGTAGGCAGATCGGTCGTGATGGCATTCGCCAGTCCCAGAATGCGCTCGCGGTCCACCATGCACATGTTGCTCAGCGGCACGCGCTTGGCCTGCATCACAATTTCCTCAAGGTCGTTCAAGTTCTTCCGAAAAGCGGAAATGGCGTCCTGTTGCATGGTTCTTTTTCCTCCCGTCAAAATAGGATCAACGTTTCAAGGCGCGCCGCACATCCTCCACGATGCACGCCGGCACAAACGGGGCGAGGTCTCCCCCAAACAGGCCGATTTCACGAACGGCACTGGAACTGAGGTAGGCATGCTCCGGCGCGGTCATCATAAAGAGGGTCTCCACGTCGGGTGCCATCTGATGGTTGAGCTGGGCCATCTGAAATTCGCTTTCGAAATCCGTTACGGCCCTGAGGCCGCGCAGGACGATCCCGGCATCCAGCTTTTTCATGTAATCCACCAGCAGCCCGTCAAACTGGTCAAAACGCACGTTGGTAAGATGTGCGCACGCGCGGGACAGCAGCTCCAGCCTTTGCGCGATGGGAAAGCATCCTTCCTTGGCCGGATTGTGCAAAACCGCCACCACCAGCTCCGGGAAGATATCCGCGCCACGCTCAATCAGGTCCAGATGGCCGATGGTCACGGGGTCAAAGCTGCCGGGATATACGCACAGGCCCTTTTTCACCGCTCTCTCCTCCTGACTCAAAGCGCGCCGCCGCGATAGTGGAAAAAGTGAATCGCGGTATCGCCATAGGCACGCTCCTTCCATAGTGCAAAGCGTCCGTCCGGTGCCGGAACCGCATCCAGCCGATGCTCCAGCACAAGCACCGCCTCCGTCTCCAAAAGTTCCATATCCGCAAGCGCCGCGCAGCACTCCTCCAGCACCGGCATGCGGTAAGGCGGGTCCAGAAACACCAGGTCAAACCGGCGCCCCTCTGCCTTCATCTGGGAAAGCGCCTGCCGCCAGTCGGCCGCGTACAGCCGCGCCGCCTCCTGAAGCCGCAGCTTTTCGATATTGCGGCGGATGCACAAAACCGCCTCACGGTCGCGGTCCGCCACAACGGCAAAGTCCGCGCCGCGGCTGAGCGCCTCCAGCGCCAGCGCGCCGCTGCCACCAAACAGATCCAGCACCTGCGCGCCGGGCACATAAGCCTGAATGATGCTGAACAGCGATTCCTTCACCTTGTCCTGCGTGGGGCGCGTATCCATACCGCGCGGCGCGTAGAGCTGCGCACCGCCGTGTTCTCCGGCGATAATGCGCATCAGATCAGCCTTTCCGGCGACTTGCTGCGCTGGCGCTGCCTGCGCGCCTTGCGCTCCCGGCGCTTCTTCCGGTCATCGCCCATTTTGATTCCGGTGTTGATCTTGTCGCGCATGGCCTTGCCCTGGGTATAGCCCACGCCGTAGCCCAGAGGCGCCAGCAGCACGAACAGGGGGCTCAGCCGCTCGGCCAGCAGCGCCGCGTCGTTGCCCACATAGGAAAACACGTTGACAAAAGGCATGATCAGCGCGCGGTCAATCACGCGCAGAATGTCCATCACGCCCAAAGTGCCGACGTTTTCGTAGTAGCGCAGCGCGTCGCCAAATTCGCTCTGGCGCATGAGCGCTTCCGTCCATGACGGAAGCACGCCCAGCGTATAGGTGATCGGGCGGGCAATCACCGCGTAAACGATCGTAAACGCCACGAACGGGACCGCGCCCACCAGAGCGGCGAACATGCCCTTGCCGGGATGAAAGCAGCGCGCGCGGTCGTCCGCGGTCACGGTACGTCCGCTTTCCTGACGGTTGTACATGATCTCCGCGAAGGCGGCGTCGTTTTCTCCACGCGTCATGCCCTGATAGTACTGATAATAAATCGCCAGCCCCGCAACGGCGAGGCAGGACAGCAGGCGGCCCCACAGGCTTTCAAAGCTGAGCAGCATGCCCGCAATCAGATAGATGAGCGTAACGGCCAGCACGCTCAGCATGCGCTTGAGCGCCAGCTTCCAGGCGTCCTTTCCGTGCCACGATCCCCTGAGGATCGGTTTTTTCACCTGAGCTACCGGCTTTTTGGGTTTTCCTTTGGCACTTTGCATCTGTGATCCCTTTCCACCTCCCGCCCGACCGGCAGGGGTTATTGTGGCAAAACGCCCGTTGCTTCATGCATGCAGGTAGATTCTCGGCACCCGGGCGGTGACGGCCAGAAGCACCTCGTAGCTGATGGTACCCGCCCAGCCGGCAAGCTCCACCGCGTCGATGCGCTCCCCGTCCTGACTGCCCAGAATCACCGTTTCATCCCCTGCCTGCACGCCGGGGATGTCCGTCACATCCAGCATGGTCTGATCCATGCACACGCGCCCCACGATGGGAGCGCGGCGGCCATGCACCAGCATCGAGCCCCGGTTGGACACGGCGCGGTGATATCCGTCGCCATAGCCCACAGCAGCGGTGGCGACGATCATATCGCGCGGAGCCACGTAGGTGCAGCCATACCCGATGCTCTCCCCCGCACCCACGCGCTTGACGTGCACGATTTCGGTATACCAGCTCATGGCGGGCATGAAGGGCAACTTCGTAGGTACGGGCGGATAGCCGTAGAGCGAAATGCCCTCGCGGATCATGTCGAAATACGCTTCGGGGGCGAGCAGGCTCATGGCGCTGTTGGCCACATGCGCCGGAATGGCAGGGTCAAAATGCGCGCGAAGCTCACGAAATCGCTTGAGCTGTGCGCGGGTGAAGGCGTTCATCCCGCCGTCCGGCAGGGGGTTGTCCGCATCGGCAAAATGGGTGTAGATGCCCGTGACGCGCACGCGGGAAGCCGCCGCAAGCGCGGCGGCCAGGGCGTCGGCCTCCTCTTCGGTCCGAAGACCGATGCGGTTCATGCCCGTATCCAGCTTGACATGGACAAGGGCTTCGCGGTCCTGCGCGGCGGCCTCATGGTCCAGCAGACGGACCATGTCCGGGGTGAAAACCGTCTGCGTGAGGCCGTAGCGCACACAGTCCTCCGCCGCGCGGGGCATGGCCGCGCCCAGGACGAGCACCTCGCCTTCCACACCGCCAAGGCGCAGCTCGATGCCCTCCTCCGGCAGGGCCACCGCAAAGTGCGAGGCGCCCATGCCGCTGAGCGCGGCCGCCGTTTCCAGCATGCCGTGCCCGTAGGCGTTGGCCTTGATGACGGGCATCACCTTCACGCCCGCGGGCACCTGGTCGCGCAGGATCCTGTAATTGTTTCTGATCGCGTCCATGTCGATTTCGACACGGTTTTGCCTGAGCATTCTCTAACCTTCCCACCTGCGCGCAAGAAGCGCGCGTGTTGTCGCGCGGCTTAGAGGCCGCGCACCTCGTCCTGCGACAGCAGGCGCACGCCCGCCTCGGTCAGGACCTTTTCCGCCTCGTCCAGCTTATCCACGCGGAAGATGATCAGCGCGTGGTCGCCCGCATTGCGCACGAAGCTGTAGAGGTATTCCACCACGATGTCGTGGCCGGAAAGCGTCTCCAGCACCTCGGCCAGTCCGCCGGGATGATCGGGTACGCTGACGGCCAGCACATCGGTGAGCTTAACGGTGTAGCCGTTATCGGAAATGAGCTTGACCGCCTTTTCGTAATCCGCCACGATGCCGCGCAGGATGCCGAAATGCGTGGTATCCGCCACGGACAGGGACACCAGGTCGATGTTATTGTCCCCAAGAAGCTTGGTAAAATGCGCCAAACGGCCGGGGGTGTTTTCGATGAACACGGAAATCTGCTTTACGTACATGGCTGGCTCCTCCTTATCTCTGGGTGGGATACGGACTGACGGCGCCCCAGGCGGGCGCGGCGTCCGTTATTGCAGATGGCGCCGGTCGGTGACGCGCACCGCCTTGCCCTCGCTGCGGGGCAGCGTGCCGGGCTGGCAGAGCTTGACGCTGGCGTGAATCAGCGCATGGCTGGCCAGGGAATTGACGATCTTGCGCTCCAGCGTTTCCAGGTCGCGCACGGTGTCGCTCATCACGGAGGGAGAGAGTTCCACCTGCACCTCGATGGTGTCCAGCGTGCCCACGCGGTCCACTACGATATGGTAATGCGGCTCGATGCCCGGCACCTGGAGCAGCGCGTGCTCAATCTGCGAGGGGAACACGTTGACGCCGCGGATGATGAGCATGTCGTCCGTGCGGCCCATTACGCGGCCCATGCGCACGTGGGTGCGGCCGCAGGGGCAGGGCTCGTCGGTGAGGGTGCACAGGTCATGGGTGCGGTAGCGGATGAGGGGCATGCCGTGCTTGGTGAGCGTGGTGAAGGTGAGGTCGCCCTGCTCGCCGTAGGGCAGGCTCTTGCCGTCCGGGCCGATGACTTCGGGCAGGAAGTGGTCCTCCCAGATGTGCATGCCGTTTTTGGCCATGCACTCCATGGCGACGCCCGGACCCATGACCTCGCTGAGGCCGTAGACGTTGAGCGCGTCGATGCCCATCTTCTCCTCGATGCGGCGGCGCATGTCCTCGGTCCAGGGCTCGGCGCCGAAGATGCCGCTCTTTAGGCGGATGCGGTCCAGGGTGATGCCCTCGCGCTCCATGGCGTCGGCCAGGTTGAGCGCGTAGGAGGGCGTGCAGCACAGGGCCGTGGAGCCGAAGTCCTCCATCAGCATGAGCTGACGGACCGTGTTGCCGCCGCTCATGGGAATGACGCTCGCGCCCACGCGCTCCGCGCCGTAGTGCGCGCCCAGGCCACCGGTGAACAGGCCGTAGCCGTAGGCAACCTGCACGATATCGCTCTTGCCGACGTTGGCGCAGTACATGGCGCGGGCCATCAGCTCGGCCCAGCGGTCCACGTCGCCGCTGGTGTAGCCGGCCACGCTGGGCTTGCCGGTGGTGCCGCTGGAGGCGTGGATGCGCACGATCTCGCTCTGGGGCACGGCGAAGAGGCCGAAGGGATAGTTGTTGCGCAGGTCCTGCTTTTCCGTGAAGGGCAGCAGGTGCAGATCTTCCACGCCGTGAATGTCATTGGGCGTGATGCCCAGCTGCTGCATCTTGTTGCGGTAAAAGGGGACGTGCTCATATACGCGGCGTACCACATCGCGCAGGCGCTCGTTCTGAAGGGCGCGAAGCTGTTCGCGCGGCATGGTTTCCATGGTGGGATTCCAATAAACATGCTCCATCGGTGCTCTCTCCTTTACAGCGGTTGTATCTCAGCCCATCAGGGCGCGGCCGCGCGCAAAGGCCGCGAGATTGACTTCAAGGGTTTTCTGCGGCACGCAGTCCGCAATGGCGTCCCGCCAGGCCGCCTCCTCAAAGGGCATATGCCGGCTGAACATGCCCAGCAGCACCAGGTTCAGGGCCTTCTGGCTGCCGCATTCCACCGCGATGCCCAGCGCGTCGGCGCTTTCCACGCGGTAGGATGCCAGGGCGGAAAGCGGGTCGTCCGGGTACGCTGCCGCGCCGGTAATGACCGGCATGGGCAAAATGTGCTGGGTGTTGACGATGGCCGTTCCGCCGGGCTTGAGATAGCACGCCGCGCGGGCGGCCTCCAGCGCCTCAAAGCTGATGAGATAGTCCGCGCCGCCCAGCGCAACCATGGGCGAATGCACGCTGTCGCCCACGCGCACATGCGTGATGACGCTGCCGCCGCGCTGGCTCATGCCGTGTACTTCGCTGACCTTGACGCCACAGTTTTCGCTCAGGGCCAAACGACCCAGAATCTTACTGGCCAACAGCGTACCCTGTCCGCCTACGCCCACGATGACCAGATCAAATGCCGCCTTGCTCATACCCTCGCCTCCCTGCCGCTCTTGATGGCCTTAAAGGGACATACCTGCGCGCACATGCCGCAGCCGCTGCACAGCGCGGGGTTGATCTCCACGAGCTTTCCATGCCGCTCGATGGCCGGGCAGCTCAGCTTCATGCATGCGCCGCAGCCCCGGCACCCGTCGATGACGAAGGACGGCCGCGCCGTTTTATCCAGCAGCGCGCAGGGGCGACGCGCGATGACCACGCTCAC
Source organism: Candidatus Limiplasma pullicola (assembly GCA_018710985.1). Classification (GTDB taxonomy): domain Bacteria; phylum Bacillota; class Clostridia; order Christensenellales; family Aristaeellaceae; genus Limiplasma; species Limiplasma pullicola. Next base: position 3,169 of record DVIV01000034.1, on the reverse strand, counting down.
CTGCTCGTTGGCGGTGGCCTCGCGGATGGCCTGCTCGGTGGCCTTGAGGTTGAAGGGGTCCACCACGCGCACGTCGGTCACGCCGCAGCTTTCCACCAGTTTTTCCAGATTAAGCTGAGGCGCGGGCTGGTTGTGGATGTCATAGCCGGTGGCGGGGTTTTGCTGGTGGCCCGTCATGCCGGTGATGCGGTTGTCGAGGATCACCACGGTGATGGTTTCACGGTTGTACACCGCATCGACCAGCGAGGTGATGCCGCTGTGGATGAACGTGCTGTCGCCCAGCACCGCCACAGTGCCGCGCGAGAACGCCTTGCCCTGGGCGCGCTCCGCGCCGCCTGCCATGCCGATGCTCGCGCCCATGCACAGGCAGGCATCCATGGCGCTCAGCGGCGGCAGCGCGGCCAGCGTGTAGCAGCCGATATCGCCCATCACGCGCATGCCCAGCTTGTTGAGCACGTAAAACACGCCGCGATGCGGGCAGCCGGGGCACAGCACCGGCGGGCGCGCCGGAATGGACGTGTCCTCGCCATGGGGCATGGGCGCGCCCAGAAGCACGCTGCGCAGCTTCTCCACGCTCAGCTCGCCCTGAATGCCGGTGAGGTTTTTGCCCTCGCAGGGGATGCCCGCGGCCAGCACCTCGCGCTCGATCAGCCCTTCCAGCTCCTCCACCACGATCAGGCGGTCCACCTTCTGCGCAAATTCGCGGATCAGCTTCATGGGCAGGGGGTAGACCATACCCAGCTTGAGGGTGCTGGCGTGAGGCATGGCGTCGCGCACATATTCATAGCACACGCCGCTGGTAATGATGCCCACGGATGTGTCGCGCATCTTGATCACGTTGATGGGCAGGCGGTTGGCCGCCTCGGAGAGGAACGCCTCGCGCGCCTCCACCTTGAGGTGGCGCTTGCGGGCCATGCCGGGCATCATGACGTATTTCATGGCGTCCTTCTGGTAGGGGCGCAGGGGTACATCCGCGCGCTCCCCGATGGCCACCACGCTGCGCGCGTGCGCCACGCGGGTGGTCAGGCGCAGAAACACCGGGGTATCCAGCTCCTCGCTCATGGTGAAGGCCAGGCGGGTAAAGGCATGGCACTCCCGGCTGTCCGACGGCTCGAGCATGGGGATATGGGCCGCGCGGGCATAGTAGCGGCTGTCCTGCTCGTTCTGGCTGGAATGCATGGCCGGGTCGTCGGCGCACACCACCACCAGGCCGGCGTTCACGCCCGTATAGGCCGCGGTAAAAATGGGATCGGCGGCCACGTTCACGCCCACATGCTTCATGCAGGTCATGGCCCGCGCACCCGCCATGGCCGCGCCGAAGGCGACCTCCGTGGCGACCTTTTCATTGGCCGCCCACTGGCAGTCCACCTCCGGGAAGCGTGCCACGCATTCCGTGATTTCGGTGCTGGGGGTGCCGGGATAGCTCGCGGCCACGCGAAGGCCCGCTTCCCACGCGCCCTGCGCCACAGCCTCGTTGCCCAGCATCAGCCTTTCTTCCACCGGATCGGCTACGAATACGTCATCCGTGAGCATTTTTTCATCCATTGCGTCGTTCCTCCTCAGCGCAGGTCCGTGACCCGCTTTGCCTTTCCTTCAAACCGTTTCAGGGTGTTGGGCGACACCAGCGTCACCTCCACATCCAGCTGCAGCACGGTCCTCAGCTGCGCGCGAATGCGGTCGCGCACCTTTTCCAGCTCGCTGTATTTTTCAAGCAGCGAGGCATCCACCAGCTCCACCTTGACCTGCAAATGGTCGGTGAAATGCTCGCGGGTGACGACGATCTCGTAATGCGGGCCGATGCCCGGCTGACCCACCAGCACGCTTTCGATCTGCGAGGGGAACACGTTGACCCCGCGGATGATGAGCATGTCGTCGCTGCGACCCTTGATCTTCTCCATGCGCAGCTGGGTGCGGCCGCAGGCGCAGGGCTCCTCGATGAGGCGGGTGATGTCTCGCGTGCGGTAGCGGATGGCGGGCTGGGCCTCCTTGGCCAGCGTGGTGAGCACCAGTTCGCCCTGCTCGCCCATGGGCAGGACCTCGCCGGTGTCAGGGTCGATGATCTCGGCCAGGAAGCAGTCCTCGTTGATGTGCATGCCGCACTTGTATTCGCACTCGCCGCTCACGCCCGGGCCCATGACCTCGGTGAGGCCGTAGTTCTCGGTGGCCAGAATATGATAGCGGCGCTCCAGCTCGGCGCGCATTTCCTCGGTGCTGGCCTCCGCGCCAAACAGGCCCACACGCAGGCGGATGTCCTTGAGCGCGTCCATGCGCTCGGCCACCTCGGCCATGTAAAGGGCGTAGCTGGGCGTGGCGATGAGCACGGTGGAGCCGAAGTCGCGCATGATGTTGATCTGGCGCTCGGTGTTGCCGCTGGAGATGGGAATGATGGCGCAGCCGATCTTCTCAAGCCCGCCGTGCAGGCCGAACGCCCCGGTAAAGAGGGTGTATCCGAAGCTGATCTGCGCGATATCGTCCGCCGTCGCGCCGCCCGCCGTGGCGATGCGCGCGATGCACTCCGCCCAGGTGTCCAGGTCGCGCCGGGTATAGCCGGCGGTGATGGGCTGGCCGGTGGTGCCGCTGGAGGCGTGGATGCGCACAACCTCGCGCATGGGCACGGCCAGCAGCTTGAAGGGGTACTGCTCCCGCAGCTCGGTTTTGGTGGTGAGAGGGATTTTGGCGATGTCCTTGAGCGTGCGGATATCCGAGGGCTTCACGCCCGCCTTGACCATCTTGTCGTGATACATGGGCACATGGTCATAGGCGTGCCGCACGCTCCACTTGAGCCGTTCCAGTTGGATTGCTTCGATCTCGCTTCTCTTTGCGCATTCGATCTTCGGGTTCCACACCGCCATGGGGAAACGCTCCTTCCGTACTGCCTTTTTCCCGCGCAGCCGCCCCTTCCTGCCGGGCTGCCTCGCTACGGTTGCGGGGCGGCGCGTCGTGGTTTTACGAAATAGTATATCACAAGCGTGGCGGAAAGCCAAGCCCCGCGCGGCGATCCGTTGGAAAACGCGCAAAAACCGGCCGCGCTCCCGTGGTGAACTGCCCCCATTTGTTAGACAGTATAATATACTGGATAACAAGTGGGGGTGCTTTATTATGCCAAAAGGAATAGCAAACAAACGCTACACGCCGGAGTTTAAGCAACAGGTTGTAGAAGCAGTCATGC
>DVIV01000033.1 GCA_018710985.1 Candidatus Limiplasma pullicola | reverse complement strand
GGCGCGTTGGGGCACGAGGGGTGCGCGAGGCATGAAGGCGCGATGGCGCGATGGCGCGGGGGCGTTGGGGCACGAGGCGCATGAGGGCGCGAGGGCGTATATCCCAGGATATATCCGGTTCCGGGAAGGGGAGCGGGTATATCCTGTTTTTTGTTTGGAGGGGGAGAGAGGGGGCGAGGGAGGGCGGATTTGGGGCGGGGGCGTTGGGGCGAGGAAGTAGACACAGGGGGACACTTGCGAACACATGTTCGCGTTTGGTAGACTATGATCGAACCAATAGGGGAACCGCCCGCGGGGCGGCTCCCATTCTTTTTGCGAGGGGGAGAGGCATGACGGACAACGAGGTGGCCCGGAGGGACGAGGTGCTGGCCGCGCTGACGCGCATTCTGCGCAGGGAGGCGACGGAAAGCGCCATCGTGACCACGCGCGAGCGCGTGCCGACCCTGTGCGCGGACGGAAAGGTACGATACACCGAGCGCACGGACACGCGGGTGGTGGAGATTCCGCCGAAGATCAGCGACGTGAACCGCGCCGCCGACCTGCTGGGCAGGCGGTGCGGGCTTTGGGACGAGCCGCGGGAGCCGTCCGGGCCGGACGTGCGCATCGTGGACGACGTGACCGCGGAGGCCGGGCAGGCTGCCGGGCCGGAGGCGGGCGCGCTTCGGGAGACGGGCGCGAAGGGCGGCCGGCGCAAGGGACGGCGTCGGGAGTGAGGAACGCGGCGGGAGTGTCCGGCGGAACGGGCGGCGGCGAGGCATGCGTATATCCTAGGATATATGGCGGACAAGGCACGTTGCATCTTCCGGGAGATAGCGCGGCAGGGATGGAACGTATATCCTAGGATATATGGCGGGGCGTCATCCGCCGGAAAACAGGAGGGACGGTATGAGCGAGGTACGGGTTTCGGAGATCATCGCGCAGGCGTTTTTCCCCGTCCACGAGGACCTGCGCAGCGGCGGGCACGCTGAATACTGGCTCAGCGGCGGGCGCGGAAGCGGCAAAAGCTCGTTCGCAAGCCTCGAAATCCTCCTTGGGCTGATGCGCGAGCCCCGCGCTGGCGCCATCATCTACCGAAAGGTCGCCGATACCCTGCGCGACAGCGTCTACGCACAGATGCTCTGGGCTATCGACCGCCTCGGCCTCGCCGGACAATGGCAGGCACGCCTCAGCCCCATGGAGCTGGTCCACCGCGAAACCGGTCAGCGCATCCTCTTCCGCGGCGCCGACGATCCCCAGAAATCCAAGGGCGTCCGCCTGCGCGACGGCTACTTCCGCTTCCTGTGGTTCGAGGAGCTCAGCGAGTTCGACGGCATCGACGCCATCCGCACCATCAAGGCCAGCATCCTCCGCGCCTGCGGCGAGGGACCCAACGCCCGGACCACCGTGCTGTGCACGTACAATCCGCCCGTCAGCCCGTGGCACTGGGTCAACCGCGAGGCCGCCGCCCCGCCTCCCACGCGCATGCAGCATCACAGCGATTACCGCGACATGCCCCCCCAGTGGCTGGGCGATTCCTTCCTGGCCGAGGCCGACGCCCTGCGCACCCGCAACCCCCGCGCCTGGCGGCAAATGTTTCTGGGCGAGGTGACCGGCACCGGCGGGCAGGTGTTTGAAAACGTGCGCCTGCGCCCCCTACCCCGCGAGGAGTGGGAGGGCCTGCCCACCTACAGCGGCGTGGACTTCGGCTTCGCCACCGACCCGGACGCCTTCGTGCGCTGCGCCTTCGACAGGAAGCGGCGCGTTTTGTATGTGGTGGACGAGTTCGCCGCGCTGGGACTATTGATCGAACGGCTGGCCGCCGCCATCCGTCCGCGCGCCGCCGGAGACGTGATCACCTGCGACAGCGCCGAGCCGCGCAGCATCGCCGGGCTTCGCGCCTGCGGCCTGCGCGTCACCGCCGCCCGCAAGGGCCCCGACAGCGTGGGCCACGGCCTGAAATGGCTGCAAACCCTCGCCGCCATCGTCATCGACCCCGCACGCTGTCCCCTCGCGGCGGGCGAGTTCAGCCGCTATGAGTACGACCGCGACCGAAGCGGGCGCGTCCTGCCGCGCTACCCCGACCACGACAACCACACCATCGACGCGGTGCGCTACGCCATGGAGTGCGTGAGCGGGATGAAGCGGGCGGTGGTACCAAGATAGGCGCTGCGTCGGAAAAGCTCGGCTGGCGCCGATCTTTTCCGCCGGGGGGTGCGCCGGCCGCCTACTACGCCGGCGGCTTTGCCGCCGGCACCTCGCAAATATCGGCGTTCTGCGCGCTGGCCGCGCGCAGCCCTTGTATTTGCTCACGCCTTCGGGTCGCTTTGGGCCTTCGGCCCAAGTGCCCACTGGGCACACGCTTCCCTTCGGCGCAGGCGGCGGCCGGCGTAAGGTGGCCTTGCTGACGCAAGGCTTCCGAATCCGCCGCGCATGTCGCCGGATTCGGATTTCACTTGGAGGGGCCTGCGGGCCCCTCCAAGCCTCCCGACGGCTGGTGCGGGGCGGATGGCTCCGGGCTGATGAGCGGGTGAGTGCGGCATGTCGCGTTTCTTGCGCCGGAAGGGCGCTCGAAACGCTGGCGCCGTGCGGGGGCGGGGGTGGTTTGCACCCATGGCGCGAGCGGCGGGCGCGGGGGACGCGCCTGCCGCGGCGGGAATGGGCGCGCGGCGGCGGCTGGAACGGGCGCGCGGCGGCGGGAACGGGCGCGCGGCGGCGGGGGCATTCGACCTTTGGCGGGAACAGGCGTATAGCCTAGGATATATTGGCAGGCGGGGCGGTAAGGAGCGGGCGCTCTGCGGGGCATTCAACCTTTGGCGGGAACGGGCGTATATCCTAGGATATATTGGCAGGCAGGGCGGTAAGGAGCGGGGCGCTTTGCGGGGGCATTCGAAGCGAAGCTTCGGCAGGAACAAATGTATATCCTAGGATATATCAGCGGACGGGACGGTAAGGAGCGGGGCGCTTTGCGGGGATGAGCTGGGCGGTGCGGCATGTCGCGTTTCTTGCGGCGGAAGGCCGCTCGAAACGCTTGCGCCGTCCCCCGTTCGCCGCAAAGACGGCCCATGCCACAGCGAGCGGTCAAAGGGCAGGGACCCTTTGACGCAAGCGAGCGGATACCAGGAAAATACTGCGCACAGCGCGGGCGGCCGCTCACGGCGGCCGCACGTGCGAGGAGGCACTATGTTGGTTATTGATCGGAAACTGTTGGAGCCGGACGGCATGCCGGGGGCGGAGCTGCTGGCGACGCTGCTGAGGCGTCACGCGCAGGAGCGGGTCCGGCTGGATGAAATCGGCGAAATCTACGGGCGAAGGCATCGCATTACCTCGCGCAGGCGGCCCGCGGGGCTGCCCAACAACCGGCTGGCTCACGATCTGCCGGGGTACATCGCCACGATGGCCGCGGGATACCTGGTGGGTAGCCCCGTGCGCTACGCAGCGCCCGAAGGGCAGGAGGCCGCGTTCGAGGCGGTGCGCCGGGCCTACGGCGAGGCGAGCGTCGAAAGCGTGGACGCCGAGCTGGCCATGGACGCCGCCGTCTACGGCAAGGCCGTCGAGCTGTGCTACGCCGACGCCCTCGCCCGGCCCCGGGTCGCCCAGATGGACCCCCGAAGCAGCTTCGTCGTCTACGACGACACGGTGGAGCATGCGCCGCTCTTCGGCGTGGCGTGCCGCGATCTCATGGACGATCAGCTGCGGCGGCGCGGCGAGCGCGTGTCCGTCTACGGGCCGCACATCATCCGCCACTACGAGCGCGCCGGGGCCGAAACCCCGCGCGAGATCAGCCGTCAGGCGCATTACTTCGGCGGCGTGCCCATGGTCGAATACTGGAACAACGCCCGCGAACAGGGCGATTTCGAGCCGGTCATGGGCCTGATCGACGCCTACGACGCCTTGCAGAGCGACCGCGTCAACGACAAGCAGCAGTTCACCGACGCGGTGTTCGTGCTCAAGGGCGTGGGCGCGCTGGGCGTGGACGACACCGAGGAGGTGGCGCTGGACGAGGACGGCGAGCCCGTCGCGGCCGCGGACCGCGAGGACCCCAGCGTGCGGCTGCGGCGCACGCGGACGCTGTTTCTGCCCGGCGACGGGGCGGACGCGCAGTTCGTGACCAAGCCCGACGCCGAAAGCGGCAACGAGCTCTTGCGCATGAGCCTCAAAAGCGACATCCACAAGCTGTGCATGGTGCCCGACCTGACGGACGAGCAGTTCGCCGGGAACGTGAGCGGCGTGGCGATGCGCTTTAAGCTGCTGGGGCTGGAGCAGCTGACGCGGATCAAGGAGCGGTGGTTCCGGGAGGGGCTGCGGACGCGGCTTAAGCTGTTCTGCGCGTTTCTTTCGCTGCGGGGCGAGCCGGAGGTGGACGCGGGCCGGGTGCAGATTGTGTTCACGCGGGCGCTGCCGGTGAATGAGCTGGAGATTGCCCAGACGGTGAGCACCTATCGGGGCCTGGTGCCGGACCGGCTGTTGCTGACGCAGGTGCCGTTTGTGGAGGATGCGCGGGCTGTGCTGGGGGAGGATGCGCAGGGGAAGGAATGAGTGGGGTGCAGGGGGATCATCCCCCTGCCGGGGTTTGGGGCGGAGCCCCAAATCCCTGTGCCGCAGCACAAAACGTGAGCGTTTCGAGCGCCTGAAAGGCGCAAGAAACGCGGGTTGTTTCCTATTATATGGGAAATGAGTGCGCGTGAGATACGCAACGCGCGAGGCGGCGTAAGCCGCCGGGGCGCGGACGGCGTGACGCGGATGGCGTGGCGCGGACGGCGTGACGCGGACGGCGCACTCCCTTCCTTCTCCGAAACCATCTTCATATATCCTGGGATACAAGCAGCCGCGGGGACGGGAGGCGCGGCGGGGGGACAAGGGCCGGCGCGGCTGCGTGGGTTGCGCGGCGCGCCAGGCGGGGCCGCGTGCGGAGGCTTGTATCCCAGGATACAAAAAACCATTTGAAAAACGCGGGGGCGCGGAAACCGGGCGTATATCCCAGGATATACGGCGGCGCGCGGCTCCGCATCAGCCGACGGGCGTAAAACGGAAGGAGGTCCTTTCATGGAACAGACGGTCAATCCTGGCACGGAGCCGCGCGCCGAAGGCGCGGCCACGCTCACCCAGGCGGATCTGGACCGCGTGGTGCAGCAGACCATCGCGCGGGAACGCAGGCGCGCCGAGGCCGCGCTGGAGGCGGCCCGCGCCGAGGGCGGACGCGCCGAGCGCGAGCGCCTCGAAGCCGACATGGCCCGGCGCGAGCGCGATGTGGCCCGCCGCGAGCTGGCCGCGCATGCGCGGGAATCGCTGGCCGCGCGCGGGCTGCCGGGCGAGCTGGCGGGCGTGCTGGACTACTCCGGCACCGAGGCGCTGGACGCGAGCCTCGACAGCGCGGAGCGCGCCTTTCGCGCCGCCGTGCAGCGCGGCATGGAGCAGCGCCTGCGCGGCGAGCCGCCCCGCACCGGCGTCTCCGACCCCGGCGCGGCCTTTCTGGCCCGCGTGCGCGCGGCGGCGGGGCTGGAGAAGTGAGCGGGCCACGCGGTGCGCGCAGGTGCTGCCGGGGCGGGGACGAGTGCCGCGGAGGCGGCGCTCGCGTACCGGCGGGGCCGGGGCGCATCCCCCGCGTCGCCGCGAAACCATTCTGTGTGTATATCCTAGGATATACATCACCTCAAGCGAACGTATCAGGGACGTGCGCATCAGCCGATCGCTGGGATAGCGATTCAAGGTATATCCTAGGCGATACGATCATCAACGCAAGGAGTGAATCAACCACATGCCCAACAGCATCGCATTGTTCAAAAACTACGTGCCCATCCTCGACGAGGTCTACCGCGAGGCCTCCCGCACCGCCGTGCTCGACGGCGCGCCGGAGCTGGCCCGCGCCGGCGCCAACGCCGGCGAGCTGATCATCCCCAAGATGACCATGGACGGCCTGGCCGACTACGCCCGCGCCAGCGGCTACGTGGACGGCAACGTCACCCTCACCAACGAAACCGTGCTGTGCAACTTCGACCGCGGCCGCATGTTCACCGTCGACGCCCTCGACGACGCCGAAACCGCCGGCATCGCCTTCGGCCGGCTGGCCAGCGAGTTCATCCGCACGCGCGTCGTGCCCGAGCTCGACGCCTTCCGCTTCGCCTGCTACGCCGCGGTTTCCGGCATCGGCTCCGCATCCGGCACCCTCGCCGACGGCGCGTCCGTCGTCGCTGCCCTGCGCGCCGCCGCCAGCGCCATGGACGAGGCCGAGGTCCCCATGGAGGGCCGCTTCCTCTTCATCACCCCCACCGTCCTCGGCTTGATTCAGGACATGGACACCACCCACAGCCGCGAGGTGCTCGCCCGCTTTGACAGCGTCGTGCAGGTCCCCCAGACCCGCTTCTACACCGCCATCGAGCAGCTCTCCGGCCTGAACGCCGAGTCGGGCGACGAATCCGCCGGCGGCTACCGCAAGGCGGATGCCGGCAAGGACATCAACTTCCTCGTCATCCACCGCGATGCGCCCATCCAGTTCACCAAGCACCTCGCTCCCAAGGTGATCCCCCCCGAGGCCAACCCCGCCGCCGACGCCTGGAAGTTCGGCTACCGCATGGTCGGCATCGCCGACGCCTACGAAAACAAGGCCGCCGGCATCTACCTCCACCACAAGGGCTGACAAGGGCTAAAGCCCTTGACCCGCTTCTCGCGCAAGGGCTAAAGCCCTTGACCCGCTTCTCGCGCGCTTTGCGCGCGAGGGGGGGCGCGGCGGGGTGCGTGGGGAGGAGGGACGCCGCGCGGCGGAAGGCCGCGCGGCTTGCAGCCGCCGGGGGCGGGAAGCGCCCCCGGCTCCGGCGGGGCGGCCCTGCGGGGGGTTGCGCCTGACGGCGCGGGCGCTCGGCGCGGTTGCGCCTGCGCGCGAGGGTGCGCGTTTGCCGCGGTGCGGTTTGCGGGACTGGCTCCGGCGGGGCGGCCCTGCGGGGGGTTGCGCCTGACGGCGCGGGCGCTCGGCGCGCTTTGCGCGCCTACGCGCGAGGGGTGCGCGTTTGCCGCGGTGCGGTTTGCGGGACTGGCTCCGGCGGGGCGAACGAAAAAAAGGAGGGAAAGCATGGGAAAGATCGTGGGGCTTGTGATTGTGCGGCCCGGAAGGGGCGGCAGAAAGGGAGGCGGCAAGAATGCTGGAGCGGCTCAGGCGAAGGCTGGAGCTGACGGAAAATGACCGTGACGCGCTGCTGGCCGATCTGCTGGAGGAGGCCGAGCAGTATATCCTAGGATATACGGGGCGACGTGTGTTGCCCCTGGCGCTGGAGGGCGCGGTGATTGAGACGGCGGCGGCGAGCTTCCGTCTTCTGGGGCTGGAAGGGGCGGCGAGCCATGCCGAGGGCGGCGTGAACGACGTGATCGACCGTCTGCCCGCGCGGATGAAGGCGCAGCTGGACATGTACCGGCTGGGGAGGGTGTTGTGATGCTTTGCAGGCAATGGCAGCGCGAGGTGGTCATCCGTCCGCCCGACCCGGGGCGGGGCGGCAACGCCTTCCAGCTGGAGGGACAGGCCGTCGCGGCGTGCGTGCAGCCGCTGCGCGGCTCGCTCGCGCGGCAGATGTACGGCCAGGAGCCGGAGCAGATGCGGCTGATGCTCTGCGGGCTATGCGCCCAACCCTCGGCGGGGGACGGCGTCTGCGTGGACGTGCCGCCGGACGCGGACCCGGACTTTCGCGTGGTCTGGGCGGCGCGCTGGCCGGGGCACTGGGAGGCGCATCTTGCGCTGATCCCGCCCGCGGAAAGGGGGCCGGACGCATGAACGTGGTGATCGAGGCGCGGGGCGCGCGGGAGGCGGCCCTTGCGCTGGAAGCCTTGCGGGACGGGCTGTCCGGCGCGTGCGCGGCGGGGCTGGCGGAAGGCGTGTCGGCCATGGCGGACGGCGCGCGGCGGCTGTGTCCCGTGGACACGGGCGACCTGAAAGCGAGCATTTCCGCGCGGTCGGAGGCCGCGGCGGACGGCGCGGAAGGGGCGGTCACGGCGGGGGCGGCGCACGCGGTCTACGTCGAGCTGGGCACCTCGCGCATGGCGGCGCGGCCCTTTTTGCTCCCGGCCTGTCAGGCGGAGCGCGGGGCGCTGCTGGATGCCGTGGCGCGTGCGGTGCGGGGGGTGATCTCCGGATGACGGATGATCTGCCGCGCATCCTGGCTGCGCTGGAAGCGGTGGACGGGGTGACGGTCACCTCCGCGTGGCCGCGCGAGCCGCCCGCCGTGCCGGTCGTGCTGGTGACGCTGGCGGGCGAGCAGGCCGCCGACCGCCGCGACGACCGCTGGTACCTGACCGAGCTGGAATACTACGTGCGCGTGTTCGCGGCCAAAAGCGGCGAGCTGCGCCGCGTCGTGGCCGCCGTGGACGACGTCATGCGCGCTTTGGGCTACGACCTGGCCTTCCGCTGGGACGAGCCCGGCGAAGGCTGGCGGCAGGCGGCCATGCGCTACAAAACCTGCTGCTGAGGCGGGCGCGGCCCCCCAAGCCCCGAAACATGGCGCGCCCCGCGCGGGAGCGGACGGCGGGACACCACAGATTGAGAGACAGTCGCCGGTTCAGCGCTCCCCGCGCCGCGGTGTGTCGGGAAAGCAGGGGGGTATAGCCTAGGATATACGACGCTTTGCAGAGAAGCGAGGATGGTAATATAGCCTAGGATATACAAGGCCGCGAAGGGAAGCAGGGGCGGGGATATATCCTAGGATATAAAACGCCTCGCGGAAATGCAGGGGCAGTAATATATCCTAGGATATACAAGAGGAACACCCCGCCCCGGCCCACTGACGGCCCATGCCACAGCGAGCGAAGGGTGGGTATGGGACCCGCCCGTAAGCGAGCGGCGACCCAGCCCATAACGGGCACAGCGCGGGCGGACCCGAAAGGGCCGCACGTGCACAAACATAAGGAAGGAGTAGCGTGCGGCCCTTTCGCTGCCGCACGTGCGCAGCCCACCGCCGCCGCGAGCGAAGGGCGGGCAAGAAACCCATCCACCCCCACCCCCACCGTTCGCCGCAAAAACGGCCCACCGCCACAGCGAGCGCAGGGCGGGTATGGGACCCGCCCGAAAGCGAGCGGCGACCAAGCCCATAACGGGCACAGCGCGGGCGGACCCGAAAGGGCCGCCGTGCGAACCAACACAAGGAAGGAGTAGCGTGCGGCCCTTTCGCTGCCGCACGCGCGAACCATCATGAGGAGAGCAGCCATCGGATTCAAGGGCCTGGCGTTGGCCCCGGTAACGGAAAACACGCTGACGAGCTACGCGGCCTCGGCGGGCGAGGCCCTGCCCTACGCGGGCAGCATGAGCCGCACGGCCAAGGAGAGCACCACCGACCTGTACTACGACGACGACCTCTACGCGCAGATCAAGAACGTGAGCGGCGAGGACGTCGAGATCCGCGTGGCGGAGGTGCCGCTGGAGCGCATGGCGGCGCTGGGCCTGGGCGACTACGACGAGGAGACGAACACGCTGGAGGGCGATTTCACCGTAGCGGGCAAGGAGTACGCGCTTCGCTGCGTGGTGGACACGGTGGACCATCTGCCCTACTACTTCAACTACCGCGTGTTCCAGCTCACGGGCATCCGGTTTGATAACTTCACCACCAAGCAGGACAGCGTGACCGTGTGCGAGGTGATCATCACGGGCGTGTTCAAGCGGCCCGCGCTGGCCAGCCTCAAGCCCTACGCGGTGATGCAGCTGGCGGACGACCGCAGCAACGAGGCGGCCTGCACGGCCTTCCTCACGGCGGCGGAGAGCAAGCCGGGCGCGTAAGCGCGCGGCACGGCGGATGACGGCGGATGACGGCGGACGCCCATCCCAACGGCAGACGCCCGCCCCAACGGCGGACGCCCGCCCCGACGGCGAACGCCCGCCCCAGCGGCGGACGGCGTCCCCCGACGCCCCCGCCTCATCCCCCGTCCCCCTGCGGGGAGCCTCCGTTCCCCCAAAAAAAGCAAAGGAGCGATTGCCCATGTCCCCCAGACCATCTTCCAAAGCATCCCCCAAACCCCCCGCATCCCCCAAACCCGGCGCGGCCCCGAAACCGCCCGTGATCGCCAGCATTGACCTGTCGCTGCCCGCCGCGCGCACGGTGCGCGGCTACGAGATCGGGCGCATGCCCATCGGGCGGTTCCTGCGGGCGGCGCGGCGCATCGACGGGCTGCCGCAGGAGGTGCTCCGGCGGCTGTTTCCCGGCGCGCAGGACGCGGCGCGGGCGCTGGCCTCGCTGGACCGCGAGGGGCTGATCGCCCTGTGCGCGAGGGCGCTGACCGTGCTGCCGGACGAGGCGGTGACGGTCTTTGCCGAGCTGGCGGGGCTGGATGAGCAGGCCCTGCGCGACGACCCGAACGTGGGGCTGGACGGCCTCATGGAGATGATCGGGGCGTGGATGGAGGTCAACAACCTCGAAAATTTTATCAGGGCCGCGCGGGCGCTGTGGCAGCGGGCGCGCGCGGGGCGGACGGGCGCTGGCTCCAGCGGCTGATCGCCATGGGGCTGTGTCTGGGCATCGGCAAGCGGGAGCTGATGGAGGACTACTATTTCGACGAGATCGGGGCCGTGGCGGAGGCATGGAACGCCCTGCGCCGCCCGCCCGCGGATGAGGCGGAGGAGGCTATGCATCCCGAAGCGTTTTTCGGAGGGGAAGGTGAGCGCGTTTGACGCTGGATGAACTGGTGGTACGGGTTCGCGTGGCCGTCGAGGAGGCGGACGGCGAGCTGGACGCGGTGCTGTCGGACCTGCGCCGCTTTGCCGGGGAGGCCGCCGCCGCGGCGGGCGATGCGGCCGCGCCGCAGGAGGCGCTCTGGGCGGAGCTGGCGGAGGCGGCGAAGGGCGCGTTTTCGCAGGTGGCGGAGGCGGTGCGCGCCGGGCTTTCGCTGGCCGCCGCCGTGCCCGCCGGGGAGGAGGGGCAGGCCCTGCGCGAGGCGTGGGGCGCGCTGCTGGGCCCGGAGGGCGCGCTGGCGGGCGACCTCACGTCGCTGGGCGAGGCGGCGGGAACGGCGCTGCCGGCCGTGGGCGAAGGGCTGACGGCCCTGCTGGAGACGTTTCAGGCGGCGGCGGAGGGCGCGGAGGGCCTCTCCGAAGCGCTGCCGGGCCCGGCGGAGGCGCTCTCGCCGCTTGCGCAGGCGCAGGCCGGGGCGACGGCGGGCGCGGCGGAATACGCGGACGCGGCCTCCGACATGGCGCAGGCGCTGCGGGGCCTGGAATCGCAGGCGCGCAGCCTCAGCGGCATCCAGCGGCACATCGACGCCTACCGGGACGCCAAACGCGCCTACGACGACGCGCGAAAGAGCGGCCGGAACGTCGAAAAGGAATTCGACAGCCTGAGCGGCGCGGCCAGGAAGCTGGGCGTGAACGTCGACAAGGGCTCCGGGAGCCTTGAGGCCATGGACGAGGCCGCCGCCGCCGCGGACAGGCAGGTGGACGCGCTGGGCGACGGGGTGCAGCGCGAGGGCGCGGGCATCGTATCGACCTTGCAGGGCATGCTTTCGCAGGCCCGGCAGACGGAGCAGGCGCTCATGATCCAGGCGGCCATGGGCGTGGACGTGAGCCAGCCGCTGTCGGCCATTCAGGCGGTGATCGCGCTGATCACCACGCTGCTTTCCCTGATGGGGCAGGCGGGCATCAGCGCGGGGGGCGGCGGCGGCTCGCGCGGCGGCGGAGGCGGCGGCGGCAGCAGGCGCGGGGATGACGAGGCCGACGCGGCCGAGGCGGCCCGGCGCGCGGCGGAGGAGGCCGAGCGGCGGCGTCAGGAGGCCATCGAGGCGGACTACCGCCTCATCGAGCACCGCCGCCACATGAACGAGATCACCTTCGAGGAGGAGCTGGCGCAGCTGGAGGCCCTGCGGCAGAAGCATCAGCTCAACGCCGAGGAGATCATGGACTGGGAGGAAAAGGTCTATGATCTCAAGCAGGAGATCCGCGAGCGGGACGCCGAGAGCCTCGATCAACTGTCCGACAGCGTCATCGACGCGCTGGAAAACCGCTATCAGGCCATGCTGGACGGCGAAACCGCCCGGCTGGAGCAGAGCCGCGAGGCGTGGCAGACGTGGCGGGACGACAGCGTGAGAGCCGTGGAGGACCAGATCGCGGCGCTGGACCAGCTCGCCAAGGCGCAGGACCGCGAGAAGCAGGACGCGGAGGAACTGCGCAAGATCGAGAAGCTCCGCCAGCAGATCGCCTACGAGCAGGACGATTTCAACCGCGCCAAGCTCCAGCAGCAGCTGGACCAGGCGCTGGAGAGCCGCGAGGAACGCCTGGCGCGCCTTGATCTGGAGGATCAGAAGGAGGCCCTGCGCGCGCAGATCGAGCAGATCGAGCAGGCGGCGGACAGCCAGCTGGAGGCGCTGGACCGCGAGCAGGAGGCCGTCGAGGCGGCCTACGCCGAGCGCATGCAGGAGGCGGCGCTGCGGGCGGAGGCGGAGAAGCTGATTTTGAGCCAGTCGCAGGACGAGCTGCTCTCGCTTCTTGAGCAGTACGCGCCGGAGTACGACGCGCTGGGGCAGACGCTGGGCGAAAGGCTGCTGGACGGCTTCGCGCGCGGCGTGGGCGACGTGGCCGCGTGGTTTGAGGACTTCAGCGCCCGTCTGACCCAGGCGCAGGCCGATATGGCGGCGCTGGCCCAGTCGGCGGCGGACGCCTTCTACGACAGCCGCCAGACGCCGCAGGCGGCCCCGGCGGTCACGGTGAACCAGACCGTCGAATTCAACCAGCCCGTCGAGACCCCGGCGCAGGTGGCGCGGCGGATGGAAGAGGTCAACGAGGCGCTGGCTGTCATGCTGTAGGGGGCGGCGGAAAAGCCCCGCCTGACGGCGGGCGTCGGAAAAGCTCGCCGTTGGCGATCTTTTCCGCCGGGGGGCGCACGTTTCCCCTGCGCCTTCGGCGCGGCCGGGGAAACGTGTAAGGAATGTTTGCGCCTGGGGGCGCAAACTCCCCGCCCGCCCGGCACCGGAGGGAAGCGCCAGCCCAGTGGCGCGAAGGGAAGCGTGTACCCTGTGGGCACTTGGGCCGAAGGCCCAAAGCGACCCGAAGGTGCGCCGGAGGGAAGCGTCAGCCCTGTGGGCTGTTGCGCGTAGCGCAAAGCGACCCGCAGACGTGAGCAAATACAAGGGCTGCGCGCGGCCAGCGCGCAGAACGCCGATATTTGCGAGGGCAGCGAAACCATGAGCGCGCCGAAGGGAAGCGTCAGCCCGGTGGGCTGTTGCGCGAAGCGCAAAGCGACCCGAAGGCGGACCGCGAAACGAGCGGTGGGCGCGCCCCGCGCCCTCCGCGACGATTGAGCGGGCATAGACGGAAGCGGCATGCCGTCAGGGAAGCGCGAATGATTGAGCAACCGGGGAGGCCCCTGCACCCCGCTCTTTTCACACCCCTATGCCCACATTCCTTCCCCGCTCCCACCAGCGCCGCTTCCTCTCCACCGTCGGCATCGGCACAAACTCGCCCAGAAACCGCTGGGCAATCCGCTCCATGGCCTGCTTCGCCGGTCCATCCGTATCCATGAAGCTCTCCTGCTTCGCCGCCGCCGCCAGCACCGCCCGGTCCTCCGGCACAAATCCCAGCAGCGGCACGTCCAGCGTGGAGGCCACCGCCTGCGGGCTGTACATCTCCCCGCGCGCCACCATGTCGGGCCGTACCCGGTTCACCACCAGCATCGGCCGGGGCAGCCCCGCGGCCTCCGCCAGCGCAATGGCCCGCTCCGCGTCGCGCATGGCCACGTCGTCGGGCGTGGTCACCACCAGCGCGTGGTCCGAGGCGGGCAACAGCGCCCGCACCCCCGGCCCCAGGCCCGCCGGCGCGTCCAGCAGCACGTACGCCATCCGCTTTTTCAGCTTCTTCACAATCCGCTCCATGTCCTCGCGGTCCGCGTCGCCGCCCTGACCCTCCTGCGCCGCGGGCAGCAGCCATAGCGCGCCGTCCGCCGTGTGGCGGATCAGCGCGTATTTCAGCTTGCAGTCCCTGCGCGCCACGTCCAGCACGTCGTAGACCACCCGGCTGTGCAGGTTCATCAGCATGTCAAGGCTGCGAAGGCCCAGATCCGCGTCCACCAGACAGCATGGCAGCCGCCGCCGCGCCAGCGCCATGCCCAGCGCCGCGCTCACCGTGCTCTTGCCCACGCCGCCCTTGCCCGAAAGCACCGTCCATGCCTGACTCACGTTGCATCTCTCCCATGCGCGTCACGGGGCCAGCTGGTTGCCGCCCGGGAACACGCTGTTTTGATTGTTGCGCAGGGTTTTCTGGTCCATGTACCAGCCCACGAATTCGCGGGCCGCCATGCTGGCTTCGCCCCCGCTGAATCCACTGGGGATGAACACCACCACCGCGATTTCCGGCTCCGTCACCGTGGTGGGCACGCCGTTCACCATCTCGCTTGCGTAGGGCGCGAGCATAACGAACCACGCGTTGTTTTCAAGGTCGATGGTCGTAACCTCGGCGGTTCCTGTTTTCGCGCACACCTGATCCTGATAGGCCCAGCTGCGGAAGTACTTGGCGGCGGTACCGCTCTCGTCCACAACGCCCTTCATGCCTTCGAGGATGTAGGGCAGGTATTCCTCCGCGCCCTCGAACTCGTTGAACAGGCTGGGCGCGCGCTGGCTGACGATCTCGCCCTCAGGGGACGTGATGGAATCGACGATCATCAGGTTGTACACCTTGCCGCCGTTGCCCAGCGCCGCGACATAGCGGCTGACGGCGGCGGGCGTGACCACCGTGATCGACTGCCCGATGGCGACCTGAACGGTCTGGGAGGGGCCCCACTTGATGTCGTTGAGGTAGTTGTACGTATCGCCGATGATGCTCTGCGTGTAGACCATCTCGCGCGTCATGTTGAGTTCCTCCATCAAAATGGGGCGCATGTAGAGCAGCCAGTCATTCTGGGAGGTGTTCACGGCCATGTCCATCAGGCGCTTGACGCAGCGGTCGAGGCGCTCGTCGTCGTAGGTGATGTTGCGGCTGGCGCCCTGATTGCGCAGGTGGCGCTTGATGGAGTTAAACACGATGATCGGCACGGCCGTGTCCTGATCGGCCTCGCCCATGGCCTTGTCGGGGTCGTAGAGGCTGGTCTGGCAGCCCACGACGCTGCGCTGCTCGCCGGGCAGGTCGATGCCGGTCTTGCTGGTGAGGCCAAACTCGCTGGCGTACTGGTACAGGCGTGTTTCGCCCAGACGGTAGCCCAGCGTGTAGAAAAAGTAGTTGCAGCTGTGGGAGAGGCCATCGATGATGGTCTGGCTCTGGTGCTTGTAGCGCTGGCTTTCGCTGATCCAGCATTTCGGGGCCTGGCTTTCGACGTTGGTGACCAGCATGAAGCGGCCCTCGTCGGAGATGGTTTCGTTGACGTACAGCTCGCCCTCCAACATCGCGCCAAGGGCGCTGACCATCTTGAAGATGGAGCCGGGGGTGCCGCGGGCGTGGATGTTGTAGTTCATCAGCACGTTCCGGCTGTCGGAGAGGATGGTGCGGCTCTCCGGCCCCGCGGCGACGAGGGCGTTTAGGTCAAAGGTCGGGTAATTGGCCATGGCCAGCACGCGGCCCTCCATGTCCACCACCATCATGGCGGCGCGCTCGGCCAGCGAGAGGGGGTATTTCTCCCACGAGCGGCTTAAGATGTCGTCGCGGTTTTTCTCAAGCCAGGTGGCGTCCATGAGCTTGCCCTCCTGCACCGCGCGGGTGGAAGCGACGTTTTCGGCCAGCGCGCGCTCGGCCTGCTGCTGATAGCTGGCCACGATGGTGAGCTTGACGTTGTTGCCGTCCTCGGGCTCGGTGTAGCTCAGCTCGCGGGTGATCTTGCCCACGCTGTTGCGCTCCACCTCGCGGTAGCCCTGCCGCAGGTCGCTGTTTTGCGTCAGCCAGTCCTCCATGGAGGCCTCGATGCCGTCCACGCCGATGGTGTCGGAGTACTTGTAGCCCTTTTCCTCGAGCTCCAGCCACTTTTCGGTCGAGGGAATCGCGCCCATGTAGCCGATCACCTGCGAGGCCAGCGTGCCGCGCGGGTAGACGCGCTTGGTGCCCATGGCGATCTCCATGCCCGGCAGCGTCATCGACCGGGTTTCGATCTCGATGACCGTTTCATAGGGCACGTCCTCGGCGATCACGATGGGCTGGGAGTTAAAGAGGTTCATCTGCATTTCGGAGTAGACGGCCATGACCTTGAGCATGGTGGTTTCGTCCAGCACCATGTCCTCAACGTAGGTCGTGGGGTCGGAGCTGGCGGCCTTGCGGGCGTCGGCCTCCTCCCGGGTATTGGCGATCTTGTAGCGCTTCTTGAGCTGGTTTAAGCAGCTTTCCGCCGTGGGATAGCCGGTAGCGCTCAGGTTGGTCATGTAGTTGTTGCTGCGCCACTGGTTTTCGCGCGTCTGCAGGACCGATTCGCTCACCCCGCTGCCGAAGTTGAACACCCACTCGTTCGTCTCCGGGTCGCGCTCGATCACGAAGTCGACGTCCAGCTCGTTGCCGTTTCGCTCGATGATCTCCACCGTCTCCACGATGCTCTGCGTCAGCTCCCGGTATTGCGCGGCGGAGTTCTGGCTCGCGTCGCGGTAGAAGGTCACGTTGTAGATGTCCGCGTCGCGCGCCAGAATGACCGCGTCCGCGTCGGTGATCATGCCGCGGCTGCCGCGCAGGGTGATGGTGGTGGTGCGGCTGCTTTCGGCGTCCTCGGTGTACGCCTCGCTCTCCACCACCTGCAGCCGGAACACGCCCGTCAGCAGGTAGGCGAACATGCCCAGCGTGATGATCAGAAACGCCAGATACCTTGCCCCCAGGTTGTATCCCTGCCGGTCCCCGGGGTTCTTGATGCGTCTGCGCATACTACACCTCCTTCGTCGGTGCGTCGGAAAAGCCCGGCGCAGCCGATCTTTTCCGACGCGCGTCAGCGCGCCTTCGCCAGCTTGTAAACCCCCAGCCACGCCCGGATCGGGAACTGAATCACCCCCGCGATGGCCGCAGTGTACAGCACGCAAACCAGCGACCGGCCGAAATGCCCGCTGTCGAGCGTCACGCCGCTTAAGTACACGTAGATCAGGTTGACGCCCTCAAACACGGCGGCGCTGAGCGCCGCGCACAGGGGGGTGCGGATGTGGGGGTCGAGCTGCCGGGCGCGGCGGCCGGCGGCGCGCTCCTCCTCCAGGCGGCGCTCGCTCTTGTCGGAGAAGGCCAGCGCGCCCAGCATGCAGCACACGGGATAGAGAATCAGCGCCAGATAGTCCAGCATCGGCAGCATGATCTCCAGCAGGTAGCCGATGGTCAGGGACATCAGAAACGTGTATTTCCGCCCCAGGCCGACGGTGACCACGGCGATCACGGCCAGCGCGAGGCCGGGGGCGATGTCCCACAGGGAGAGGTACTCGGCGGTGGTGGCCTGCAGGAGATAGGCCAGCAGCGTCAGCGCCGAAACCTTGAGCAGCTTGCTTAGCACCGCTTAATCCTCCTCCACCGACAAATCCAGCGGCGGCGGCGTGGGGCTGGGCGTGGCCGTGGGCGGCAGCGTGAAGCCGTAGCTCATGTCCGTGGCCGCCGCGTCGGGCACCTGGTACTCGTAGCTCTCGCCGGGGTCGGGCGTGGGCTCGACGGGCGCCGGGGTCACGAGCTCCTCCTGCCCGTCCTCGCCCACGGTCACGGTGGGACCGGGCGTGGGGCTGGGGGTAGGCGTGGGCGCGAGCTGGTAGAAGTCGCTGCCGATCTGCACCGTAGGCACGGGCACGGGCGAATCCAGCGGCGTGAAGCTGATGCCCGCGTCTGTGGAGGCGCGCTCCTCCACGGCCTGGGCCACGGGCTGATAGCGCAGCACGATCACGTATTCGATGTGCTGAAAGTCCGCCTGCGGCTCCACCACGACGAACTGCTTGTTGCTCTCCATGCCGCGCGTGCTCTCGCGCACGGTGCCGATGGGGATGCCCTTGGGGAAGGAGCGGCCGTCGTTTAGGTCGCCCACGCCGCTGGTGACGACCACATCGCCGGGGCGGGGCAGGTTGTCCTCGGGCAGATAGTACATGCGGCACAGGGGGGTGCCGTCCACGCCGAGGGTGCCGCGCACCGTGCCCTGGTCGCGGGAGGACTGGATGAGCGCCGCAATGGAGGCCTCGCTGTCGATGATGGTGCGCACGGTGGACTTGGTGGGGGTCACGTTGTAGGTATAGCCGACCATGGCGCCGTCCATGGTGACGGCCATGTAGTCCTCCACGCCGTCGTTGGACCCCTTGTTGATGGTAAAGACGGAGAAATAGTTGCCGCTCTCCCGGCCGATGACGGTGGCCACGAGGGGGTTGAGGCTTTCGTTGACGGAGATCTCGTCGTAGAGGTTTTCGTAGACGGACAGCTTGTGCTGCATCTCCTCGGCGAGCATGGCGTCGTAGACCAGCTGCTCGTTTTCGGTCTTGAGCTGGTTGTACTCCAGCTCGATGCGGGCGCGCAGCTTGAGGGTGTAGAGGTAGTCCACCACCCAGTCCACCACGGTGGAAAAGCCGGTCTGCAGCGGGGTCATCACCGCCGACACGCCCTCCTCGGGCACGGCCAGCACGTCGTAGCCCGTGATGAGGGCCAGCAGATGCGTGGCCGCCAGCCCCATCAGCCCCACCACCAGGGCGATGATCAGCGCCCTTCGCAGGATGCGCCTGAGGCGGCTGTCCTGGGGCCGTTTGCGTTCGGTTTTGGGTACCTTTAGCTTCATGCCGACCTCCCTGCGGTGTGGCGGAAAAGCTCGCCTGTGGCGATCTTTTCCGCCAGGTTTGCGCCGGCCGCCTACTACGTCAACGGCTTCGCCGTTGACTTCGCCGGGCGGCGGCCGGCGTAAGGTATGTTTGCGCCCTTGGCGCAAACTCCCCGCCCGCCCGGCACCGGAGGGAAGCGTCAGCCCAGTGGGCTGTTGCCACCGAAGGTGGCAAAGCGACCCGAAGGTGCGCCGAAAGGAAGCGTGTGCCCTGTGGGCACTTGGCCCCGAAGGGACCAAAGCGACCTAAAGGCGTGAGCAAATACAAGGGCTGCGCGCGGCCAGCGCGCAGAACGCCGATATTTGCGAGGGAGCGAAACGAGCGGTGGGCGCGGCCAGCGCCCGCCGCGACGATTGAGCGACCGGGGAAAGCCGCTCGATACGAATTCACTTGGAGGGCTGCGGCCCTCCAAACCTCCCGAAAAGGGTTTGTCAACGGGGCTGCGTTTGCGCCCCTGCGCAAGGCCCCGCCCGTCCAGCAGCCGTCAGTGTTCAGCCCGCCGGCAATCCTCCAAATGTTTGCGTCCGCCCATCCAGCAGCCCGTCAGAACGGCTTTAGGAAGCTGGTGCGGCCCAGGTGTTCCAGCAGCTCGTAGTTTTCGATGATGTTGCCCAGGCCCAGGGCGGCGCAGTCCATCGGCTCCTTGGACAGCAGCACCGGGATGCCCAGCTCGCTTGCGATGAGCTGGTCCATGCCGTAGAGCAGGGACCCGCCGCCGGTGAGGTAGAGGCCGTTGTGCATGATGTCGGCGGCCAGCTCCGGGGGGGTGCGCTCCAGGACCCACTTGATGGCGCCGAGGATGGCCACGCACGGCTCGTGGAGGGCCTCGTAGATCTGGGTGGAGGTGATCTCGGTGGTCTGGGGGAGGTTGGTGACCATGTCGCGGCCGCGGATGCGGGCGCGGCGCTCGTCGCGCAGGGGGAGCGCGGAGCCCAGGTCCAGCTTGACCTCCTCGGCGGTGCGGTCGCCGATCAAAATGTTGAACTCGCGCTTGATGAAGTCGATGATGGCCTCGTCCATCTTGACGCCGCCCACGCGCACCGAATGGCTGATGACCACGCCGCCCAGGGAGATGACGGCGGCGTCGGTGGTGCCGCCTCCGATATCGACCACCATGCAGCCGTTGGGGTCAAACACGGGCAGGCCGCTGCCCAGGGCGGCGGCGAAGGGCTTTTCCACCAGCATGACCTTGCGGCTGCCGGCGTACTTGGCGGCCTCGCCCACGGCGCGGCGCTCGATGGGGGAAATCGAGCACGGGTAGCTCAGAAACAGGCGCGGCTTGACGAGGTAGCTGGAGCCGATGGCCTTGCGCATGAAGTACTGGATCATGATTTCGGTCATGTCGAAATCGGTGATCACGCCCTCGCGCATGGGCCTGACGGCTATCACGCCCTCGGTGGTGCGGCCCAGCATGATCTTGGCGTCGTCGCCGACGGCGCGCACCTTGCGCTCGTTTCCGGCGTCCACCACGACGATGGTGGGCTCGCTGATCATGATGCCCTTGTGCTTAACGTAAACCAGCGTGTTGCTGGTGCCCAGGTCCACGCCCAGGTCATGCGCCACAAAGCCCATCGGTCAATCCCCGTCCTCTTGCGCCGCCTCGGCGGCATATTTGACATCGTACCAGTCGTGGATCTCGCGTTCGCTGCGCAGGTGGAGCTCAAAGCCCGCGTCCATGAGGAGCTTGGCCACCATCGTCAGCGGAAAGCCGATCACGCCGGTGGGGCTGCCCTCGATGCGGCTGATGAACACGCTCGCCAGCCCCTGCAGGCCGTAGCCGCCGGCCTTGTCCATGGGCTCGCCGGAATCGACATACTGCTCGATGAGCCTGTCGGGGATGGTGACGAATCCCACGCGGGTGATGGAGGCGTCATACAGCTCCGACCCGTCGGGGCGGCGCAGGCACACGCCGGTGTAGACGTAGTGGCCGCGGCCGCGGAGCATCTTGAGCATGTGGATGGCGTCATCGCGGTCCTTGGGCTTGCCCAGGTAGTGTTTGCCCACGTGCACCATCGTATCCGCCGCGAGGATGAAGCGGCCTTGCTGCTTGCGGCTGAGCATGAAGGCCTTTTTGCGGGCCATGTCCAGGGCGCGCCACTGGCCCTCGCCCTCGGCGAAGAACTCGCTGAGCTCGGAGGGGATCACCTCAAAGGGCACGCCGAAATACTCCATCATGGCCCTGCGCCGGGGCGATCCCGACGCCAGAATGATCTTTTCGTCCTTGCCCGGCAAGGGGGGCGGGTCCTTCCTCGTCCTGTCCGGCACCTTCGTCATGGGCGGCTTCCTCCTCGCTTGCTCGCCTGCGTTGGGATAGGTTACAACAGTTTATTATAGCACAGTTTCCTCCCCCTGGGAAGCGCGCCGCCCCTTTTCCTTCCCGCACGGATGTAAAAATCGCGGCCGGGGGCGCCGCGGCGCGTCTTGACAAACGGTCCCCCCGCGGCTATCATAAAAAGGATTCCAACCGGTTTCAACCTATTTTATGAGGGGAGATTATCACCATGTCGGCTCTGACCATGGACAAGCTGGTGGCCCTGTGCAAGGGGCGCGGCTTCATCTATCCGGGCAGCGAGATCTACGGCGGCCTGGCCAACAGCTGGGACTACGGCCCCCTGGGCGTGGAGCTTAAAAACAACGTCAAGCGCGCCTGGTGGCAGAAGTTTGTGCAGGAGAACAAATATAATGTGGGCCTGGATGCGGCGATTCTGATGAACCGCGAGGTCTGGGTGGCCAGCGGCCACGTGGGCGGCTTCAACGACCCGCTGATGGACTGCCGCGCGTGCAAGGCGCGCTTCCGGGCCGACAAGCTCATCGAGGATTTCACTAAGGGCGCGGAGACGGGCGACGGCTGGACCAACGCCGAGCTGGAGGCCTACATCAACGAGCACGACATCGTCTGCCCGGTGTGCGGCAAGAAGGACTTCACCGGCATCCGCCAGTTCAACCTCATGTTCAAGACCCACGCCGGCGTGACCGAGAACGCCACCAACGAAATCTACCTGCGCCCGGAGACGGCGCAGGGCATCTTCGTCAATTTCCAGAACGTCATGCGCGCCTCGCGCAAGAAGCTCCCCGCGGGCATCGCGCAGATCGGCAAGTCCTTCCGCAACGAGATCACCCCCGGCAACTTCATCTTCCGCGTGCGCGAGTTCGAGCAGATGGAGCTGGAGTTCTTCTGCAAGCCCGGCGAGGACCTCGAGTGGTTCAGCTACTGGCGTTCCTTCTGCCGCGACTGGCTTTTGAGCCTGGGCCTCAGGGAGGAAAACCTGCGCCTGCGCGACCATGAGCCGGAGAAGCTGGCCTTTTACTCGAAGGCGACGACGGACTTTGAGTACCTCTTCCCCTTCGGCTGGGGCGAACTGTGGGGCGTGGCGGACCGCACCGACTACGACCTCACCCGCCATCAGGAGCACTCGGGCAAGAGCATGGAGTACCTCGACCCCGTGACCAACGAAAAGTACGTGCCCTACTGCATCGAGCCGTCCCTGGGCGTGGACCGCATGCTGCTCGCCTTCCTGTGCGACGCCTACGACGAGGAAACCCTCGAGGGCGGCGACGTGCGCACGGTTTTGCACCTGCACCCGGCGCTGGCGCCCTACAAGTGCGCAGTGCTGCCGCTTCAGAAAAACAAGCTCGGCGGCCTGGCCACCGAGATCTACGAGAAGCTCTCCAAGCACTTCATGGTGGACTATGACGAGACCGGCTCCATCGGCAAGCGCTACCGCCGCCAGGACGAGATCGGCACGCCCCTGTGCGTGACGGTCGATTTCGACACCGTGGAGGACGGCACCGTGACCGTGCGCGACCGCGACACCATGACCCAGGTTCGCGTCAAGGCGGACGACCTGCCCGCCTTCATCGGCGAAAAACTCACCTTCTGAAACGAAAGCCCGCCGGAAAAGCCCGGCTGACGATCCCGCGCCCGCCTCCCCCACGGGGGAGGCGGGCTCAGACCGTTGAAAAACCCCTGATTTTGGAGAGAGCCGCGTTTCTTGCGCCCTACGGGCGCTCGCAACGCTCGCAAGAAATGCTGCGGCATAAGGGCTTGGGGCTCTGCCCCAAACCCCGGCAGGCGCGGAGGGAAGCGTGTGCCCTGTGGGCACTTGGGCCGAAGGCCCAAAGCGACCCGCAGCGGGGCAGCGAAACCATGAGCGCGACCGTCAGGGAAGCGCGAATGATTGAGCAACTGATGATCCCCCTGCACCCCGCACTTTGTCAGCAGCCCGCGCCCGCCTTCCCCACGGGGGAGGCGGGCTGCTTTGCGCCTTTTTCGGCGCACGCCCCCCGCGCCCCGCGCTTTCCGGGAGGCCCGCCTTGCCGCGCGGGGTTCAGTCCGCCCGCGCGCCGGCCTCGCGCTCCCCCGCGCGCAGGTTGCCCATGACCGCGTCGCACAGGCGCGCAAGCTCCGCCCGCTCCGCCGCCGTCAGGCCGCGCAGCGCCTCCCGGCTCACCCGGTCCAGCAGGTCGCCCAGCCGCTGCGCCTCCGCCCTTCCCGCTTCCGTCAGGGCGATCACGTTCGCCCGCCGGTTGTCCTCGTTGACCCGCCGCGTCACGTAGCCCAGCTTTTCCAGCCGCGCCGCCGATACCGCCACCGTCGCCGCCGTCACGCTCAGCGCCCGCGCCACCTCCGCCTGGCTCATCTCGCCCCCGCGCGCCAGCACGCCCAGCACCGGGGCCTGCCGCGGCTGCGCGCCGATTTCGCCGCCCATCTCGGCCCGCGCCTTCTCAAAATACAGCCGCACCGCCGAGAGCATGCGCAGCATCAGCCGGGTTTCCTCCTCCAAGGCCGCTCCCTCCTCCGCCGGCTTTTGTTAGCCGGCTAATATGAGCATTGTACGCCCCCCCGCATGCACAAGTCAAGCGGCGGACGCGGTATTTGCCGTTTGTTTCTATCGCGCGCGGCGCAAAGCGGCGCCCTCCCCCGCCATGGGGAAGGGCGCCGCGCGTCATCGCTTCCGTAACGATCCATTTTTCCAATCGGCCTGACCCGGCGCACACCGCGCCCGGCCCGCAGCGCCCGGCGCAAGCCGCACACCGCGCCTCCCGCAAGCCGCACACCGCGCCTCCCGCGCGCTCGCCTCAGCCCAGCTTCTGCCCGCAGCCCGCGCAGAACTTCGCGCCCGGCTCGGCCTTGCGCCCGCAGCCGGGACAAAACCGCTCCGCACCCTGCCCGCAGGCCGCGCCGCACGCGGGGCAGAACCGGCTCCCCGCCGGAAGCGCCGCGCCGCACCCGGCGCACACGCCCGCAGCGCCAGCCACGCCGGCCGCACCAGCGCCACCGGCCGCACCAGCCCCAGCGCCAGCCGCGCCCGCCGCGCCGTTCAGCCCCTGCGCGAACATCTGCCCGATGGCCGCGCCCGCGCCCATGCCCACGCCCACGCCGGCCATGCCGCCGGGGTTGGACGCGGCCTCGCGCATGGCCTCGGCGGCCTGGAACTGCGCGTAGCGGTTCAGGTCGCCCGCCACGCCCATCGAGGTGCGGCGGTCAATGGCCTTTTCGACCTCTTCGGGGAGGCTGATGTTTTCGATCACGAAGCCGCACAGCTCAAGGCCCAGCGCCGCCACCTGCGGGGCGAGGGCTTCCAGCGCGCGGCGGGAAAGCTCGTCGTACCTGCTCGCCAGGTCCAGCGCGGGGATGCCGCTCTCGGCGATGGCGTCGCTGAGCGCGCTGACCGCGAGGCTGCGGATCTGCCCCTCCACGCCCTCGGCGGTAAAGAGGGAGCTGGTGCCGAACACCTCGCGCATGAAAGCGGCGGGGTCCTTGACGCGGAAGGCGAAGGACCCGAACGCGCGCACGCGGATCATGCCCAGCTCGCTGTCGCGCATCATCACGGGGTTGGCGGTGCCCCACTTGCGGTCCATGAAGCGGCGGGTGACCACGAAATACACGTCGCTTTTGAAGGGCGAGTTGAAGCCGAACTTCCACGCGCGCAGGCTGGTCATCACGGGCAGGTTGCGGGTGGTGAGCTCGTAGCGGCCGGGGCCGAACACGTCGGCCAGCCGGCCCTCGTCCACAAAGACGGCGGCCTGGCTTTCGCGCACGGTCAGCTGCGCGCCCATCATGATGTCCTTGCCGTTCATGTCATATTTGTGCACCAGCGTGTCGCTCGAATCGTCGGTCCATTCGATCACGTCAATCAGCTGGCCGCGTACCATGTCAAACAGTCCCATGGGCAAAATCCCTCCTTGGCGGATGCCGCCGGTCAAATGGCGTCGTTTTCGGCGGCGAAGTCGCCCAGCCCGGCGATGCGCCGCACCTCCAGCACCTTCAGCGCAAGGCCGAGGTAGCGGGTGATCTGCTCGATGGTCTCCTGCACGTACTCAAAGGCGGCGTTTTCGCTCAGGCCCTCGCCCTCGTCGCGGGGGTAGCACAAAACGCGCACCTCCTGCGGGGAGATCACCGCCACCCGCAGCAGCATATGCCCGTGCTCGCGGCCAAAGAAGTTGCGCAGGGCGATTTCGAGGCGTTCGCCGCCGTAGTGCCAGCGCTCGGTCATGAAGCCGTCGTCCTCGGGCACGGCCAGGCGGGCGAGCACGCAGGGCACGCCGGGGCGCATGGCGCAGCGGTAGAGGCGCAGGCCGCGCTCGATGTCGGCGGCGGTGGGCTCCAGGCCGGAGATCACCTTGCGCAGCCAGCGGGAGCGCTGCTTTTCCATCATGTAGGCGGGGTCGTACTCGTCGTTGGAGTCATCCGCGCGCAGGCGGGTGAGCAGGTTGACGGTCTGGCGCACCGTTTCCAGCTGCTTTTGCGCGTCGTTTTCAATGGCGAACAGCGGCATGGCGGGCGCCTGCCGGTCCAGATAGGCCGAAAGCGGCGCGAAGGCGGGCGCGTCCTCGATGGCGATGGCGTCGATGGGGTGTTTTTTCATGCATTCCACCGCGTCCTCGACGGTTTCGCGCACGCGCGGGGGCTTGACGCCCAGCGCTTCCCACCCCTCCATGGAGGCCAGCATGTCCTTCGTAGCCTGGTCCGTGGTGACGATCAGCAGTCTGTACACTCGTTTCCCTCCATATGCCTGTCCGGATTCGACATTTATTATACAATGCCGCGCGGCAAATTTCAATGCCCGGCAAAATTTGCGCGCCCCGCCCGTGCCCCGCTCTGCGCATTGCTTTTCCGGCGCAACTGCGGTATACTGTGTAGACGAAACCGCGCTTTTTTTCCCGAAAGGAGGTGCCCCACCGGCATGCGCATCACCATGATCTGCATAGGCTCCACCGGCGACGTGCGCCCCTACCTGGTGTTGGGGCGCGAGCTCAGGCGCCGGGGGCATGAGGTGTCCATCTGCGCCTTTTCAAATTTTGCATCCGCGGTAAAGGCCGAGGGCCTGGGCTTCAGGCCCGTGAGCGGCGATGTGAAAACCTTCATGGCCAACCTGATGAACGGGGCCAACGGCGTGGCCTTCCTCAAGCAGGTGCGCGACACCCTGCGCGAGTTCATCGAGCCGTTCCTTGCCGATCTGGAGGCGGCCACGGCGGATGCGCAGGCGGTCATCGGTACGTATTTCGGGCAGGTGTTCCAGTCCCTGGCGGAGATGCGCCATGTGCCCTATGTGCAGACGCACTACTTCCCCATCGACCCCAACCCACAGGCGCCCATCGCCTCCGCGCCGGGGCAGCGGGTGGGCAAGGCGTGGAACCTGGCGACCTACCAGCTGGGCCACCTGCTCATCAGCACGCTGGAGAAGTACTACCTCTCCGACTGGCGGCAGTCGCGGGGCATGAGCCCGCGCAGGCTGGAGGCGGCCCCCAGCTATGAGCTGTGCGGGCACCTGATCCCGGTGCTCTACGCCATCAGCCCGCTGATCATGCCGCGCCCGGCGCGCTGGGGGGAAAACATCCACATGACGGGCTTCTGGCTGGACCGGCGCGAGAGCAGCTACCAGCCCGACCCGGCGCTGGCGGCGTTCCTCGACGCGGGCGAAAAGCCGGTGTACATCGGCTTTGGCTCCATGAACGCCGGGGACATGGCCGAGACGCTGGACGTCGTGCGCGAGGCCGTGCGCGAAAGCGGCGTGCGCGCGGTTTTGTCCACCGGCTGGGGCGGGGTGGAGGTCCCCCCGGAGGAAAATCTCTATGTGGCGGGCTTCGTGCCGCACGACTGGCTGTTTGACCGGGTGAGCGCGGTGGTGCACCACGGCGGCGCGGGGACGACGGCGGCGGGCATCACGGCGGGGCGGCCCACGCTGGTGGTGCCCTTCGGGGGCGACCAGCCCTTCTGGGCCACGCGGGTGAAGGCGCTGGGCATCGGCCCCACCGCCATCCCGCGCGACCGGCTGACCGCGCCGCGCCTGGCGCGCGCCCTCACGGAGCTGACCGAAACGCCGAAGTACCGCGTGGCCGCGCGCGAGCTGGGCGAGCGCCTGCGCCTGGAGCAGGGCGAGGTGATCGCGGCCAACATCATCGAGCACGAGCTGCGCAAATGGCTGCGGGAGGAGGGCCTGCCGCCGGACCCCGCGCTGGAGCAAAGCCGCCCCGCGCCGCCCGACGCGCCGCCCTCCGCCCCGGCGGGCTGAGGCGGCCCGCACCCATCCCATCTCCGAAAGGGGGCCTTTCCCATGGATACCCGTACCCTGGCCGACCTCAGGCCCGGCGAGAGCGGCGTGGTGGCCGCGGTCGGCGGCGAGGACGCGCTGCACCGCCACCTGCTGGACATGGGCATCACGCCCGGCGTGACCGTGCTTTTGCAAAAAACCGCCCCCATGGGCGACCCGGTGGAGATCCACCTGCGCGGCTACGCCCTCACCCTGCGGCTGGAGGACGCCGGAAAAATCACCCTCCGGTGAGCGTCGGAAAAGCTCGCCCGCGGCGATCTTTTCCGACGAGGTTGCGCCGTCCGCCTACTTCGCCGGCGGCTTTGCCGCCGGCTCGCCGGGCGGCGGACGGCGTAAGGTAGCCTTGCTTACGCAAGGCTTCCGAATCCGCCGCACATGTCGCCGGATTCGGAATGCATTCGGAGGGACTGCGAGCCCTCCGAACCTCCCGACAGGTGGTGAGGGCGGTTGGCTCCGGGACAGCGAGCGACGCGGTGCGGCAAGCCGCGTTTCTTGCGCGGAAGGGCGCTCGAAACGCTCGCGCCGATGGGAGCGGGACCTTTTCCCGGTGAAAGCGCTGCCAACATCCGCGGCTGTTCGTCAACACCCCCGCGCCTCACCACAACCCCACCCTAACCGCCCCGGAGCCTTCCGTCCCACACCAGCCGTCAGAGGTTTGGAGGGCCGCAGGTCCGCAACCTCAATCGTCGCGACGGCCGCTGGCCGCGTCCGCCGCTCGTTTCGGTTGACTCCTTCGGGTCGCTTTGCCACCTTCGGTGGCAACAGCCCACTGGGCTGACGCTTCCCTCCGTCCCCTCCAAGTGAAATCGTATCGCCCGGCTTCGCCGGGCGGGCGGGGCGTTTGCGCCCCTGGCGCAAACATTCCTTACGCCGTTTCCCGCCCGGGAGCCCTCCGAAGGAGGGCGAGAGGGAAACGGCGCAACCCGTCGGAAAAGATCGGCGCCAGCCGGGCTTTTCCGACGGGCGACAGCTTTGATAGAAAAGAGCGACGCACAGTATGCATTACACCTTTGCTCTGGCAGGCAATCAGAACAGCGGCAAAACCACCCTTTTCAACCAGCTCACCGGCAGCAGCCAGCACGTGGGCAACTGGCCCGGCGTGACGGTGGAAAAAAAGACCGGCGCGATGCTGCACCACCACCACGGCCAGCAGACCCACCTGGGCCTGCCCCGGCGCCTCCGGCGCGCGCACGAGAGCGGGCAGGCGGTGCCGGACAAGTATTCGGACGTGACCATCGTCGATCTGCCCGGCATCTACTCCCTCAGCCCCTATTCGATGGAGGAGATCGTCAGCCGCAACTTCATCGTCCGCGACAAGCCCGACGTGGTCATCAACATCGTCGACGCCACCAACCTCGAGCGAAACCTCTACCTGACCCTGCAGCTGCTCCAGCTGGGGCGGCCCGTGGTGGTGGCCCTCAACATGATGGACGAGGTGCGCAGCCACGGCGACGCCATCGACCTGGCGGCCATGGAGAAGGGGCTGGGCGTGCCGGTGGTGGCCATCTGCGCGCGCAGGGGCGAGGGCCTGGACGAGCTGGTGCGCCGGGCGATGGACGCGGCGGAGAACCACCGCCTGCCGCCGAAGCTGGACATCTGCGGCGGGGCGGCGCACAAGGCGCTGCACGCCATCCAGCATCTGGTGGAGCAGCCGGCGCAGGCGCACGGCATGACCTCGCGCTACGCGGCCACCAAGCTCTTCGAGGGCGACGCGCCCATGATGGAGGAGCTGGACCTTTCCGAGGACACGCGCCACATCATCGAGGAGATTCTCTCCGCCATGGAGCGGGAGGTGGGCATGGAGCGCGCGGCGGTGATGGCCGACACGCGCTACCGCTTCATCGAAAAGCTGCTCTCCACCTGCTACACGCGCGCCCAGGAGGACGGCGACACGCTCACCGACCGGCTGGACCGGGTGCTGACGCATCCGGTGCTGGCGATTCCGGTGTTCCTTCTGATGATGCTGCTGGTGTTCTACATCACCTTCGGGCCGTTTGGCGCGTGGCTGGCGGACGGGTTCGCCGCGCTGGTGCAGCGGGGCGTGGACGCGCTGGGCGCGGCGCTGGCGGGCTGGGGCGTGGCCGGCTGGGTGCGAAGCCTGCTGGTGGACGGCGCGC
Organism: Candidatus Limiplasma pullicola; assembly: GCA_018710985.1. GTDB lineage: Bacteria > Bacillota > Clostridia > Christensenellales > Aristaeellaceae > Limiplasma > Limiplasma pullicola. The sequence goes on along the minus strand of DVIV01000033.1, from coordinate 43,093 downwards.
TCACGGGCGTGGGGAGCGTGCTTTCGTTCCTGCCCACGATCCTGCTTTTGTTCTTGCTCCTGTCCATTCTGGAGGACAGCGGCTATATGGCCCGCGCGGCGTTCCTCATGGATAAGCCGCTTCGAAAGCTCGGCCTCAACGGCCGCGCCTTCATCCCCATGATGATGGGCTTTGGCTGCACGGTGCCCGCCGTGATGAGCGCCCGCAGCATGAACAACCAGCGCGACCGGCGCTTCACCATCCTCCTGACGCCCTTCATGAGCTGCGGGGCCAAGGTGCCCATCTACGCGCTCTTTACCCGCGCGTTCTTTGACGGGCATCAGGTGCTGGTGATGAGCGCATTCTATCTCACGGGCGTTGCGGTTTCCATCGTCGTGGGGCTGATTCTCAAGCATACCGCCTTCCACGGCGACGCCGCGCCCTTCATCATGGAATTGCCCGCCTACCGCCTGCCCGCCCCGCGCAACGTGGCCCGGCAGCTGTGGGACAAGGCCGGCGATTTCCTAAAGCGCGCCTTCACCGTCATCTTCCTGGCCACCATGGTCGTGTGGTTTTTGCAGCACTTCACCTTCACCCTCGCCCCCGCGCCCGACATGGCGCACAGCATGCTGGGCGTGATCGCCGGGGCCATCGCGCCGGTGTTCGTCCCGGCGGGCTTTGGCTCGGTGGAGGCGTCCACCGCCGTGCTCACCGGCGTGATGGCCAAGGAAAGCGTCGTCAGCACCCTGAGCGTGCTGGCCGGCGTGGACCCCGACAGCGCGCAGATGGTCACCGCCCTGCACGCGGTGTTCCCCACGGTGCTGCAGGCGGTTTCGTTCCTGACCTTCGTTTTGCTCTACATGCCCTGCGTGGCGGCCTATGCCGCCATGCGCCGCGAGATGGAGAGCGGCCGTCTGGCCACCCTCGCCGTGGCGGGGCAGACGCTGCTGGCCTGGGGCGCGGCCACGCTGGTGTACCAGGTGGGGCGGCTTCTGGGCCTTGGCTGAGGAGGCGCGAACATGGGCCTTGTGTTGGATATCCTGATTCTCATCGCGCTGCTGGCGTGGGCCGCGTGGGCGCTTTTGCGCCTGCGGCGGCGGCGCGGGTGCGGCGGCGGCTGCGCCGGGTGCCCTTGCGCCGGCTCCTGCAAAACCCAACGGGGAGACGATTCACATGACTGATACCATCCGCCTCTACGGCCTGGTGACCGATTCCATCGTGGACGGGCCGGGCTTTCGCACGTCGATTTTCACGCAGGGATGCCCGCATCACTGCCCCGGCTGCCACAATCCCGGCAGCCACGACTTTGACGCGGGCACCGTCTATACCCTCGACGACGTGGAAGCGAAGTTTTCCAAAAACCCCCTGCTGGACGGCGTGACCCTCACCGGGGGCGAGCCGTTCTGCCAGGCGGCGGCGTGCGCGGAGCTGGCGCGGCGCGCGCGCGCGCGGGGCCTGAACGTGTGGACCTACACCGGCTACACCTACGAAAAGCTGCTGGACATGGCCGCCTCGGACCCCGACGTGGCCGCGCTGCTCAAGGCCACCGACGTGCTGGTGGACGGTCCGTTCGTGCTAAGCGAGCGCTCGCTGGAGCTGGACTTTTGCGGCAGCCGCAACCAGCGCCTGATCGACCTTGCCAAAACCCGTGCCGCGGGCGAAATCGTGCGCTACACCCCGCCGGAGTGGTAGCAAAAAAGGCCCGCGCGGCATTCCGGCGGGCCTTTCGCCGTTCCGGCGACAGGCGGCGCGCCCCGCGGCGGGCGCTGCGCGCCATCCGCGCATCCCGTGCGCCCCGCGTACCCTGCGCCCCCCGCGCTCCGTGCGCCCCGCGCCCCGCGCGCACCCCGCGCGCTCCGCATACCTTGCGTACCCTGCGCCCGCGCCCCGCGCGCATCCCGCGCGCCCTGCGGCGGCTCCCCGCGCGCGTTCCGCGCAATCCGCGCACCCCGCGGCGGGCGCTGCGCGCCATCCGCGCAATCCGCGCGCCCCGCGGGCGCACCACTCCGCGCATCCCACGCATCCCCCATCATTCCGCGCCGCGCACCCCGCGGCGCCCCCGGAGGGACGTACCATGCTGACTTTGCTGGCCACGGGCGGCACCATCGCGTGCACGCCCGGCAAGAACGGGCTGGAGCCCACGCTGGGCGCGGCGGACCTGCTGCGCGCGCTCGGCCCCGCCGCGCCCGCGCCCGTGCGCGCGCGGGACGTGTTCACCCTCGATTCCAGCAACGTGCAGCCGGAGGAATGGCGCGCGCTGGCCCGCGCGGCGCACGAGGCGCTCAGGGCCAGCGACGGCGTGGTGATCACCCACGGCACCGACACCATGGCCTACACGGCGGCGGCGCTGTCGTTCATGCTGGCGGGCGAGCGAAAGCCCGTGATCCTCACCGGCTCGCAGCTGCCGCTGGACCATCCCCTGACCGACGCGCGGCTCAACCTCCTGCGCGCCTTCGCGGCGGCGCAGGCGGGCGTGGGCGGGGTGTACGTGTGCTTCGGCGACCGGCTGATCTCCGGCGTTCGCTGCGTCAAGACGCACACCACCTCCATGGACGCGTTCTCCAGCGTCAACGCGCCGCTGGCGGGCCATTTCGACGTGGAGGGCGTGCACTTCGACCATCCGCAGGCCTATACCCCGCCGCCCGGCGCGGAGGACCTGCCCCTTCGGGACGGCATCGACCCGCGCGTGTTTCTGCTCAAGCTCGTCCCCGGCACCTCGCCGGACGTGCTGCGCTTCGTCCGGGAGGCGGGCTATCGCGGGCTGGTCATCGAGGCGTTCGGTCTGGGCGGCCTGCACTACATCCGCCGCAACCTCGTGCGCGCGCTGGACGCCCTCGCCAAAAGCGGCGTGCGCGTGCTGGTGGTCAGCCAGTGCCTCTACGAAAAGGCCGACCTGGGCCTCTACGAGGTGGCCAGCGGCCTGGGCGCCTCGCTTGTGCGGGGCGGCGCGGACATGACCACCGAGGCCGCCGTCTGCAAGCTGATGTGGGCCCTCGCCCAGGACGACCCGGACCTGTGGCTGAGCCACCGGATCATCGGGGAATACCGCTAGCGCGTCGAAAAAACCCGGCCGGATACAAAGCCGAGGCGCGGGAGCCATGCCGCTCCCGCGCCTCCTTTTATACCTCTTTTTCAAACAGCACCAGCGTCTCCGGGATCACGCCCTCGTGCAGCACGTCGGCGCGCCCCGCGAGGCGGAATCCCAGCCCCGCGTACAGCGCCCGCGCCGGGGCGTTGCCCTCGTAGGTGTCCAGCCGCACGGCGCGCATGCCCGTCTCCCGCGCGCGGGAGAGCGCGAAGCGCACCATCTCCCGGCCGATGCCCCGCCCGGCGCAGGATGGGTCCACGCAAAGCGTGTGCAGCACCAGCACGTTTTCCGGCGCGGCGGGCACGCGCCAGTCCGCGCCGAGGTAGCAGGGCGGCTGCTCGTGGTTTAAGATCATGCTCGCGCAGATGCCGCCCGCGCCGTCCTCCCTGACGTACAGCCAGCCCGCCTCCATGGCGCGCCGCGCCGTCGCCCGCGTGGGATAGACGCCCCGCTTCCAGTTCGTCGCGCCCTGCCCGGCTTCCTCCCGGTCCAGCAGCGCCTCATAGATGCGCGCCGCCGCGTCCACGTCCTCCGCCCGCGCCCTGCGTATCATCGCATTCCGTCCTTTCTCCGGGCCGGGGGGCTGGCCCGCGCGCCGGCCTCACGCCTCACGCGCCTTCCTCCGCCCCGCTCTCCGCCGCGCCTTCCACCGCCGTCACCACGTCGTCCATCAGCGCCATCACCAGCGGCAGGCCCTTATCCTGCTTACCCTGCAAGGGCGCCTCCTGCGCCATGAGCGCCGTCGGCGGGCTGATGCGCTGCTCCACGCGCACCTGCGCGCCCGCGCCGTCGCCCGCAAGGAGCGCCGCGCCCGCCACGCAGGTCCCGTTGGAGCCGCTCTTGTTGAAATAGAAGGCCTTCACGCCCTTGCCGCCGCGCGCCTGCGGCTCAAAGTCCATGTAGAGCACGCGCTTGGCAAATCCGCGCTCGGTCATCAGAAACACCTGATCCGCGGCCTGCGGCTGGCCCGACCAGAGCACCGCGTCGCCGGGTTCGAGGGTCATGCCCTTCACGCCGCCCGCCGTGCGGCCCTGCGCGGGCACGCCGTCGGCATGGAAGCGCACGCTCATGCCGCTGCGGCTGATGAGGAGCACGTCCGCCGCCGCGTCCAGCGGCAAAACGCCCATGACCGCGTCGCCCTCGCGCAGCGTGAGCGCGGCGAACTTCGCGCGCCTGACGTCGTACTCCGCCGCGGCCGTGCGCTTCACCTGCCCCTTTCGCGTCACGAACAGCAGGTCCGGCGCGGAGGCCAGCTCCGAGGGCCTCATGCACAGGATGTTCACCGGGGTTTCGTTCTCCTCAAGGCCCGCCAAAACGCCGTTTAGCAGCGCGCCGCGGTCCCTGGGCTTCATCTCCGGCAGGGCCGCCACGCTCAAGGGGTAGCAGTTGCCCCGGTCGGTGAAGAAGTAGAGCGTATGGTCGGTCTGCGTGTCGAAGCGGTAGAGCGGCGCTTCCTCCGCGCCCTCCTCCGCCGCCTGCCGCCGCGCCCGCGGCGGGTACACGCGCCGAAGCAGCCCCGCGCGCGAATAGGTGACCAGCGCGTCCTCGGCGAGAATCTCCTCCCTGGCCGCAGCCTCCACCACGTCGCCCGCGCGGGCGATCTCGGTGCGGCGCTCGTCGCCGTAGCGCTCGGCCACGGCGCGCAGCTCCTTCTTGATCACGTTCATGAGCTTTTTTTCGCTGGCGAGGATGGCCTCCAGCTCGGCGATGCGCTTCTTGAGGTCCGCGTACTCCTTGCGCAGCGCCAGAATTTCGAGGTTCGTCAGCCGCTGAAGCCGCATGTCCAAAATGGCCTGCGCCTGCGCGTCCGACAGGGCGAAGCGCTCCATCAGCCCGGCCTTGGCGGCCCTGGGGTTCTCGCTCTTTCGGATGAGGGCGATCACCTCGTCCAGGTTGTCCACCGCGACCATCAGGCCTTCGAGGATGTGGGCGCGGGCGAGCGCGCGGTCCAGCTCGTAGCGGGTGCGGGCGGTCACGACGTTCTTGCGGTGGCGGATGTAGTAGCCGATGGCGCGCCGGAGCGAAAGCAGGCGCGGCTTGCCGTCGGCGATGGCCACCATGTTCACCCCGAAGGTGACCTGCAATTCGCTGTACTTGAGCAGGTAGGAGAGCACCTTTTCGACGTCGGCGTCCTTTCTAAGCTCGATCACGGCGCGCATGCCGGTGCGGTCGCTCTCGTCGCGGATGTCGTAGATGCAGCCCAGCGCGGCCTTTTTCTCCTCGCTGAGCTTGAGGATCTTCTCCAGCATCGCCGCCTTGTTCACCTGATAGGGAATCTCGGTGATGACGATCAGCTTTCGCCCGGCGGGCCCGTCCTCGATGTGCGTGCGGGCGCGCAGCGTGAGCTTGCCGCGCCCCGTCTCGTAGGCGGCGCGCAGCTCCGGCGTGTCGATGAGCACGCCCCCGGTGGGGAAGTCCGGCCCCGGCACCAGCTTCATCAGTTCGTCCAGCGAAATGTCGGGGTTGTCGATCTGCGCCGCCGTGGCCTCGATGATCTCGCGCAGGTTGTGCGGCGGGATGTTGGTCGCAAGGCCCACGGCGATGCCGCTCGCCCCGTTGACCAAAAGATTCGGGAAGCTCGCGGGCAGCATGTCCGGCTCCTTGAGGGTGTCGTCGAAGTTGAGCCGGAAGGGCACGGTGTCCTTGTCAATGTCGCGCAGCATCTCCACCGCCAGCGGGGTCATGCGCGCCTCGGTGTAGCGCATGGCGGCCGCGCCGTCGCCGTCCACGCTGCCGAAGTTGCCGTGGCCGTCCACCAGCGGCCCGCGCATGCTGAAATCCTGCGCCATGCGCACCAGCGCCTCGTAGACCGAGCTGTCGCCGTGCGGGTGGTATTTGCCCAGGCAGTCGCCCACGATGCGCGCGCACTTGCGGTGCGGCGTATCGGGGCCGATGGCCAGCTCGTTCATGGTAAAGAGGATGCGCCGCTGCACGGGCTTGAGCCCGTCCTCCACGCGGGGGACGGCGCGCTCCATGATGACGTGCTCGGCGTAGGGGATCATGCTGTTGTGCATGACCTCCTCCATGGGCGATACGATGATGTTGTGGTCCACCCCGATGGGCGGACGGTCGTCCTGCCTGCGGCTCAACGGCTTTCCCTCCCTTCGCCCGCGCCGCCGCCGAGGGCCTCGAAGCGGTCCTCGCGGTTAAAGTTGGCGTGCTGGCTGATGTACTGCCTGCGCGGCTCCACCTTGTCCCCCATCAAAATGGTCACGAGCCGCTCGGCCTGCGCCGCGTCCTCGATGCTCACCCGCATCAGCTTTCGCTGTTCGGGGTCCATGGTGGTCTGCCAGAGCTGCTCGGGGTTCATCTCGCCCAGGCCCTTGTAGCGCTGGAGGGTGTAGCCCTTGGTCTGCCCGCGCGTGAGCTTTCGAAGCTCCGCGTCGTCGTAGGCGTATTGCACCCTGTTGCCCCTTTGCACCTTGTAGAGCGGCGGCATGCCGATGTACACATGCCCCTCGGTGATGAGCTCCTTCATGTAGCGGTAGAAGAAGGTCAGCAGAATGGCGCGGATGTGCGCGCCGTCCTGGTCAGCGTCGGAGAGGATGATGACCTTGTGGTACTTGAGCGAGGCGAGCGAGAAGCTCTCGTCGATGTTCGTGCCCAGCGCGGTGATGATGGAGCGGAACTCCTCGTTGCCAAGCACCTGATCAAGGCGCTTTTTCTCGGCGTTCAGCGGCTTTCCGCGCAGCGGCAGAATCGCCTGGAACCGCCGGTCGCGCCCCTGCTTGGCGCTGCCGCCCGCGCTGTCGCCCTCCACGATGAACAGTTCGTTCTGCTCCGGCCTTCGCCCCGTGCAGCTGGAGAGCTTGCCCACCAGCGGCGCGGCCTCCAGCGCGCTGCGCGTGCGCGCCACGTCGCGGGCCTTGCGCGCGGCCTCGCGCACCTTCGCCGCCCGCACCGCCTTTTCGATGATCTGCTGGGCCAGATCCTGATGCTTGAGGTCCTCGAAATACGCCGTCAGCTGCTGCGTGAGAATCGCCTCCACCAGCGGGCGCACCTCCGTGTTGCCCAGCTTCCCCTTGGTCTGCCCCTCGAACTGCGGGTTTTTGACCATCGCCAGCATCACGGCGGTCATGCCCTCGCGGAAATCGTCGCCGCTGAGGTTCGCGTCCCTGTCCTTAAGCGCGCCCAGCCTTCGCGCGAAGTCGTTCATCACCTTGGTGTAGGCGGCCTTGAAGCCCGTCTCGTGCGTGCCGCCCTCGGCGGTGGGGATGTTGTTGACGTAGGAAAACACGTTTTCGGTGTAGCTGTCGGTGTACTGAATCGCCACGCGGAAGATCACGTCCTCCCGCTGCCCGGCCAGATAGATCGGCTCGTCGTGCAGGGGGGTCTTGTCGGCGTTGAGGTAGCGCACATAATCGACCAGCCCGCCGTCAAAGCGGTACACCTCGCGCTCCGGGGCGCGGGGCCCCTCGCCCGCGTCGCCCTCGTCCTGCGGCTCGCGCTCGTCCAGAAACGTGATCGTCAGCCCGCGGTTCAGATACGCCAGCTCGCGCAGGCGGCGCGATACGGTCTCGGCGTTGAACCGGACCGTCTCAAACACGCGGTCGTCCGGCAGAAAGCGCACCCGCGAGCCGCGCTCTTTGGTGTTGCCCACCAGCGTGAGCGGCCCCGTCGCGCGCCCGGCCACGATCTTCTTCTCCTTCTCGTCCCACGCGCTTTCAAAGCGGATGTGCCAGTGCTGAAAGTCGCGGCACACGTCCACCTCCACCCAGCGGCTCAGGGCGTTGACCACGCTCGCGCCCACGCCGTGCAGGCCGCCGGAATAGGCGTAGTTCTCGCTGTTAAACTTGCCGCCCGCGTGCAGCTTGGTGTAGATCACCTCCACGCCGGATACCCCCATGGTCGGGTGGATATCGACGGGCATGCCCCGCCCGTTGTCCTCAACGGTCACCGACCCGTCGCGGCCCAGCGTCACGTCCACGCGCGTGGCAAAGCCGGCCATGGCCTCGTCGATGGAATTGTCCACAATCTCCCACAGCATGTGGTGCAGCCCGCGCGCGCCGGTCGAGCCGATGTACATGCCGGGCCGCATGCGCACCGCGTCCAGCCCTTCCAGCACCTGAATGTTTCGCGCGTCGTAATGGTTGGTCAATGCATTTCACCCCTTGGCGGATTGGCGCGCACATGCAAAAAGGCATGCAACGCAACACTTTATTATAGCACGAAACCCCGTTTTTGCACAAGAAAAACCCCCGCACCCTGACGGGGGCGGGGGCAGCGTGGCGAAAAGCCGACCGCTTGCGAGCTTTTCCGACGCTCTTAGAAATTCTCCACCAGCTCGATGTCCTTGTACCGCCTCATGCCGGTACCGGCAGGAATCAGCTTGCCGATGATGACGTTCTCCTTCAGGCCCAGCAGCGGGTCCACCTTGCCCTTGATGGCGGCGTCGGTGAGCACGCGGGTGGTCTCCTGGAAGGAGGCGGCGGAGAGGAAGCTCTCGGTGGCGAGGCTGGCCTTGGTGATGCCCAGCAGCACGCGCTTGGCGATGGCGGGGCGGCCGCCGTTTTCGATGGTCTGGCGGTTGGCCTCCTCAAAGCGGTAGATGTCCACGAGGGAGCCGGGCAAAAGCAGCGTATCGCCGCTGTCCTCCACGCGCACCTTGCGCAGCATCTGCTTGACGATGATCTCGATGTGCTTGTCGGAGATGTTCACGCCCTGCTGGCGGTACACGCTCAAAACCTCGCGCAGCAGGTAGTCCTGCACGGCCTTCACGCCCAGGATGCGCAGCAGGTCGTGGGGGTTGATGGAGCCTTCGATCAGCTCCGCGCCGGCCTCGACGTGCTGGCCGTCCTGCACCTTGAGGCGGCTGCCGTAGTTGATCTGATAGACCTTGGTCTCGGAGGGGTCCTCCTCGCTGGTGACGGTGACCTCGCGCTTCTTCTTGTTTTCGCCCAGGCTCACGCGGCCGCTGATCTCGGTGAGGATGGCGTCGCGCTTGGGCTTGCGGGCCTCGAAGAGCTCCTCGACGCGGGGAAGACCCTGCGTGATGTCGTCGCCGCCGGCGATGCCGCCGGTGTGGAAGGTACGCATGGTGAGCTGCGTGCCGGGCTCGCCGATGGCCTGCGCGGCGATGATGCCGACCGCCTCGCCCACATCCACGGCGCCGCCGGTGGCGAGGTTCGCGCCGTAGCAGCGGGCGCACACGCCGGTTTCGTTGCGGCAGGTGAGGACGCTGCGCACCTGGGCCTTTTTGATGCCCGCGCGGGCGATGGCCCTGGCCTGATCGTTGGTGATGGTTTCGTTGAGCGCCACGATGATCTCGCCCGTGGCGGGATCGACGATGTCCTCGGCGGCCACGCGGCCCAGCAGACGGTCCTCGAGGCTCTCAATGACCTGATTGCCGATGGTGATCTCCTGCACGGTGATGCCGCGCACCTTTTCGCCGCGGGCGGCGAAGCAGTCGGGCTCGCGCACGATGACCTCCTGCGACACGTCCACCAGACGGCGGGTCAGGTAGCCCGAGTCGGCGGTGCGAAGCGCGGTATCGGCCAGCGACTTGCGGCTGCCGTGGGAGCTCAGGAAGAACTCCAGCACCTTGAGGCCCTCGCGGAAGTTGGCTCGGATGGGCAATTCAAGGGTTTTGCCGCTGGGGGAGGCCATCAGGCCGCGCATGCCGGCCAGCTGGCTGACCTGCGCCGCGCTGCCGCGCGCGCCGGAATCGGTCATCATGCGGATGGGGTTGAACTTGTCAAGGCCGGGCAAAATGCGGCCGCGCAGGTTGGCGGTGGTGGCGTTCCAGATATCGACGACCTTGGCGTAGCGCTCGTCCTCGGAGAGCATACCCATGCGGTAGAGGCCGTTGATCTCGGCCACCTGGTCGTCGGCTTCCTTGAGGATCTGCCCCTTTTCGGGCGGCACGATGATGTCGCTGACCGACACCGTGACCGCGCCGCGGGTGGAGTACTTGAAGCCGAGGTTCTTGATGTTGTCCAGCACCTGGGCGGTTTCGTGGATGCCGTGCTTGAGATAGACCTCGTCTACGATCTTGCCCAGCTCCTTCTTGCCCACCAGGCCGTCGATCTCAAGCGGGAACATCTCCTCCAGGCACGTGCGGGGCTTTCTGCCGATGTCCTGCGGGATCACCTCGTTAAACAGCAGCAGGCCCAGCGTGCAGTCGATGATCTTGCGGCCCTTCTCGCCGTTAAATTCGCGCTCCAGCCGCACCTTGATGGGCGCCTGCAGGCTCAACTGGCCCAGCTGGTAGGCCATCATGGCCTCGTCGGGGCTGGAGAACACGCGGCCCGCGCCCTTGCCGTCCGGCCGGTCGATGGTCAGGTAGTAGCAGCCGATGACCATGTCCTGCGAAGGCGACATGACGGGCTTTCCGTCCTGGGGCTTCAAAATGTTGTTGTGCGCCAGCATCAGGAAGCGGGCCTCGGCCTGCGCCTCCATCGAAAGCGGCACGTGAATGGCCATCTGGTCGCCGTCGAAGTCGGCGTTGTAGGCGGTACACACCAGCGGGTGCAGCTTGAGCGCCTTGCCCTCCACCAGCATCGGCTCAAAGGCCTGAATGCCCAGGCGGTGCAGCGTGGGCGCGCGGTTGAGCAGCACCGGATGCTCCTTGATGACCTCCTCCAGGATGTCCCATACCTCCGCGCGGCCCTTTTCGACCATGCGCTTGGCGTTCTTGCCGTGGTGCGCCTTCTTGAGCGTCACCAGCCGCTCGATCACGAAGGGCTTGAACAGCTCGAGGGCCATTTCCTTGGGCAGGCCGCACTGGTAGAGCTTGAGCTCCGGGCCCACCACGATGACCGAGCGGCCGGAGTAGTCCACGCGCTTGCCCAGCAGGTTCTGGCGGAAGCGGCCCTGCTTGCCGCGCAGGAAGTCGGAGAGGGACTTGAGCGCCCGGTTGCCGGGGCCGGTCACGGGGCGGCCGCGGCGGCCGTTGTCGATGAGCGCGTCCACGGCCTCCTGCAGCATGCGCTTTTCGTTGCGCACGATGATGTCCGGCGCGCCCAGCTCAAGGAGCCGCTTCAAGCGGTTGTTGCGGTTGATGACGCGGCGGTAGAGGTCGTTTAAGTCGCTGGTGGCGAAGCGCCCGCCGTCCAGCTGCACCATGGGGCGCAGGTCCGGCGGCATGACCGGGATCACGTCCAGGATCATCCACTCCGGCTTGTTGTGGCTCAGGCGGAAGGCCTCCACCACCTCCAGCCGCTTGACGGCGCGGGCGCGCTTCTGGCCCTCGGTGTCGCGGTCGCGCTCCTTCTCGGCCAGCTCGGCGATCTCCTTTTTGAGCTTCTCGCTGATGGCGTCCAGATCCAGCTCCATCAGCATCTCCTTGACCGCCTCGGCGCCCATGCCCGCGCGGAAGCTCCCCGCGCCGCAGCGCGCCTCGATCTCGCGGTACCTGGCGTCGGTGATCAGCTCATGCTTTTTCAATCCCGTCTCGTTGGGGTCGCCGGGGTCGAGCACGATGAAGTTGGCAAAGTAAAGCACCTTTTCCAGCGTGCGGGGGCTGATGTCCAAAAGCATGCCCATGCGGCTGGGGATGCCCTTGAAGTACCAGATATGGCTCACGGGCGCGGCCAGCTGGATGTGGCCCATGCGCTCGCGGCGCACCTTGGAGCGGGTGACCTGCACGCCGCACTTGTCGCAGATCTTGTTCTTGTCCTTGAACTTGATGCGCTTGTACTTGCCGCAGTTGCACTCCCAGTCCTTGGTGGGCCCAAAGATGCGCTCGCAGTAGAGGCCGTCGCGCTCGGGCTTGAGGGTGCGGTAGTTGATGGTTTCGGGCTTGGTTACCTCGCCGTAGCTCCACTCCAGAATCTGCTCGGTGGACGCCATGCCGATCTGGATGGAATCGAGATTGGTCAGGTCAAACAAAACGCGGCACTCCCTTTCGGTCTGTCAGGGGGGAACGGATCACTCGCCGTCCTCCGGCTTCTCGTCTTCATCGTCCAGGTCGATGGCGGCCAGGTCGTCGTCGCCCAGGTCCATGTCGAAGTCATCCAGCTCGTCGTCCATGCTGAAATCGACCTCCACATCCTCCTCGGCGGCTTCGGGCTTCCCGTCCTCCTGCGCGGCGGCGGGCTGATCGCTCTCCCCGCCCTCCTCGTCCAGGCGCGCGGAAGGCGTGCTGTCCATATCCAGATCGTCGTCGTCCAGCTCGCGGATGATGATTTCGTTCTTGTCGCGGTCCAGCACCTTGATGTCCAGGGCAAGGGACTTGAGCTCCTTGATGAGCACCTTGAAGCTCTCCGGCACGCCGGGGGCGGGGATGTTGGTGCCCTTGACGATGGCCTCGTAGGTCTTGACGCGGCCCACGATGTCGTCGCTCTTCACGGTCAAAATCTCCTGCAGGGTGTTGGCGGCGCCGTAGGCCTCCAGCGCCCAGACCTCCATCTCGCCGAAGCGCTGGCCGCCGAACTGGGCCTTGCCGCCCAGCGGCTGCTGCGTCACCAGCGAGTAGGGGCCCACGGAGCGGGCGTGCATCTTGTCGTCCACCAGATGGTGGAGCTTGAGGAAGTACATGTAGCCGACCGTGACGGGGTTTTCAAAGGGTTCGCCGGTGCGGCCGTCGTAGAGGATGGTCTTGCCGTCGGGGCGCTTGCCGGCCTTGACGAGCAGCTCCTCGATATCCTCCTCGGTCGCGCCGTCAAAGACGGGGGTGGCCACGTGCCAGCCGAGGGCCTTGGCGGCCATGCCAAGGTGCACCTCCAGCACCTGACCCAGGTTCATGCGCGAGGGCACGCCCAGCGGGTTCAAAACGATCTGCAAGGGGGTGCCGTCGGGCATGAAGGGCATATCCTCCTCGCGGAGAATCCGGCTGACCACGCCCTTGTTGCCGTGGCGGCCGGCCATCTTGTCGCCGACGCTGATCTTGCGCTTCTGGGCGATGTAGACGCGCACCATCTCGTTGACGCCGGGGGAGAGTTCGTCCTTGTTCTCGCGGGTGAAGATCTTCACATCCACCACGATGCCGCCCTCGCCGTGGGGCACGCGCAGGGAGGTGTCGCGCACCTCGCGGGCCTTTTCGCCGAAGATGGCGCGAAGCAGGCGCTCCTCGGCGGTGAGGTCGGTTTCGCCCTTGGGCGTCACCTTGCCCACCAGAATGTCGCCGGCGCGCACCTCGGCGCCGATGCGGATGATGCCGTCCTCGTCGAGGTCCTTGACCGCGTCGTCGCCGATGTTGGGGATGTCGCGGGTGATCTCCTCCGGCCCCAGCTTGGTTTCGCGGGCCTCGGACTCGAACTCCTCGATGTGGATGGAGGTATACACGTCCTCCTTGACCAGCTTTTCGCTGATGAGCACGGCGTCCTCGTAGTTGTAGCCCTCCCAGGTCATGAAGCCGATGAGAACGTTGCGGCCCAGGCCGATTTCGCCCATCTCGGTGGAGGGTCCGTCGGCCAGCAGGTCGCCCTTTTCCACGGCCTGCCCGGCCTTGACGCGGGGGCGCTGGTTGATGCAGGTGCCCTGATTGGAGCGGGCAAACTTGCTGAGCTTGTAGGTGTGGCGCTCGCCGAGGGTGTCCTTGACCACGATGCGGTCGCCGGCCACCTTCTCCACCACGCCGTCCTGCTTGCTGAGCACCACCACGCCGGAGTCGTGCGCGGCCTTGTACTCCATGCCGGTGCCCACGATGGGGGCTTCGGGCACGAGCAGCGGCACGGCCTGGCGCTGCATGTTGGAGCCCATCAGGGCGCGGGTGGCGTCGTCGTTTTCCAGGAAGGGGATCATGGCCGTGGCCACGGAGACGATCTGCCGGGGGCTTACGTCGATCAAATCGACGTTCTCGCGCGGCACGCGGATGATCTCGGCCTTGTCGCGCACGGTGACGTACTCGTTTTGGAAGGAGCCGTCCTCATTCAGCGGCTCGTTGGCCTCGGCGACCTTGTAGAAGTCCTCCTCGTCGGCGGTCATGTAGACGATCTTGTCGGTCACGCGGTGGGTTTCGGGATCGACGATGCGGTAGGGGGCTTCGATGAAGCCGTACTCGTTGATGCGCGCATAGGTGGCCAAAGAGCCGATCAGGCCGATGTTGGGACCTTCGGGCGTCTCGATGGGGCAGATGCGGGCGTAGTGGCTGTAGTGCACGTCGCGCACCTCGAAGGAGGCGCGGTCGCGGTTGAGGCCGCCGGGGCCCAGGGCGCTGAGGCGGCGCTTGTGGGTCAGCTCGGCCAGCGGGTTTGGCTGGTCCATGAACTGCGACAGCTGCGAGGACCCGAAGAACTCCTTGATGGCCGCGCTCACGGGGCGGATGTTGATAAGCTCGCCCGGGCGCACCTCGTCGGCGTCCTGAATGGCCATGCGCTCGCGCACCACGCGCTCCAGACGGCTCAGGCCGATGCGGATCTGGTTTTGCAACAGCTCGCCCACCGAGCGCAGGCGGCGGTTGCCCAGATGGTCGATGTCGTCGGTGAACCCGAGGCCCCAGGGCAGGCCCAGGAGGTAGCTGATGGAGGCCACGATGTCCTCGGTGATGATGTGCTTGGGCACCAGGTCGTGCGCGCGGGCGCGCACGGTTTCGCGCAGCAGCTTTTCGTCATCGCCGCAGGCGCCCAGGATCTCCGTAAGCACAGGGTAGAGCACGTTTTCCTGCACGCCGGCCTCCTTGGGGTCGAAGGGCAGGTACTGGGCGGCGTCCACGAAGTGGTTGCCCACCACGCGGTGCATGCGGCCGCCCTCCAGCCGCACATCGACGGCGTTGACGCCGGCGTTCTGGATCTGGCGGGCCTTTTCGCGGCTGATGGTCTCGCCGGCGCGGGCCAGCACCTCGCCGGTGCGGGGGTCTGCGATGTCGGTGTCGGTCACCTGGCCCTGAATGCGGGTGGCCAGGGAGAGCTTTTTGTTGAACTTGTAGCGGCCCACGCGCATGAGGTCATAGCGCTTGGCGTCGAAAAAGAGCGAGTTGAACAGGCTCTGCGCGCTCTCGCGGGTGGGCGGCTCGCCGGGCTTCTGCCGCTTGTAGATTTCGATGAGGCCCTCGTCGCGGCTGTGGGCGTTGTCGCCGCGCTGGAGGGTGGCCATCAGGCGCTCGTCCGCGCCCAGAAGGTCCACGATCTCCTGATCGGTGCCGTAGCCCAGCGCGCGCAGGATCAGCGTGATGGGCAGCTTGCGCGCCCGGTCGATGCGCACCCACAAAACGTCGTTGGAATCGGTTTCGTACTCCAGCCACGCGCCGCGGTTGGGGATGACCGTGGTGGAAAACAGGTGCTTGCCGGCCTTGTCGATCTGGTCTTCGTAGTACACGCCGGGGGAGCGCACCAGCTGGCTGACGATGACGCGTTCCGCGCCGTTGATGATAAAGGTGCCGTGCTCGGTCATGAGGGGGAAGTCGCCCATGAATACGTCGGATTCCTTGATTTCGCCGGTCTCGCGGTTTTTCAGGCGCACAAACACCTTCAGCGGGGCGGCGTAGGTCATGTCGCGTTCCTTGCAGCGTTCCACGCTGTTTTTGGGCTCGTCCAGCGAATAGTCCACAAACTCCAGCGAAAGGTTCTCGGTGTAGTCCACGATCGGGCTTACGTCATCGAGCACCTCGCGCATGTCCACTTCCAGAAAGCGGCGGTAGGAGTTTTTCTGCACCTCGATGAGATCGGGCATGTCCAGAATCTCGTCGATGTGCGAGAAGCTCTGCCGCTTCCTCAGCTTCCCCATTTGAACCTCATGCACCATAAATGCCATCACCCCTTATGTTCCTCGCAAGCGTATCCGCTGCGAAAGCCGCGTCCCTCTCCCCTGTGCCCGGGCAAAAAATTTCCTGTTGCATTTTTGCGCCGGGGCATGTACAATACTCAACAACGGACGGGCGCGGCTTCGCACAGTAACGATACTGATGCAAGTTTAAATTATAGCGCCTTTTAGCCCATGTGTCAATACGCATGGGCAAAATTCGTTCCGTTTTTTCCTTTTTGACGCGGCCGCGAGGCCATCGGGAGGCGTACCGGAGATGATCAAATTCGGCCAGGTGCAGGCATACGACAAAACGACCGGAGAAGCTACCATCGTTTACATGCGGCCCGACGCGTGCGCCAAGTGCGGCGCGTGCGGCGGCGGGGGCAAGAGCCGCTCCATCCGCTTAAAGGCCGACTGCGCCGTGGGCGACTGGGTCAAGGTCGAGCTCCCCGACGGGCGCTTCCTGGGCGCCACGGCCATCGCCTACGCGCTGCCGCTGGCGTGCTTCCTCGCGGGCCTGTTTTTGGGCTACCGCCTCTCCGGCGGGATGGAGCTGTGGGCGCTGCTGGGCAGCGCCATCGGGCTGAGCCTGTCGGCCATCGCGCTGCGCGTGGCCGAGCTTCGCCTGCGCCTTCGCCCGGAATGGACCCCGCGCGTCTGCGCCGTCTACCACGACAAGCCCGACATCGAGGATATCGGCTGCGGCGGCGGCAAATAAGGCTTCTTCGCGGCGCAGGGAATGCCCGCCGCCCCTTTTTTTGCCCCTCCTTCGCGGCGAAAGCGGGCGTTTCTGGCCGAAAGATGGCCAAAGCGGCCGCTTTGGCCGTTTTTTTCGGTCAACCCGCCGAAAAAGCCTTCGCAAAGTCTGTGAAGAAATCCTTTGCATTTTTGCTGTTCAAAATGCCTTTTCTGTGATATACTAACAACGTTATAAGGGTTCGTGGGCTTTGGCGGGGACCTCGCGCCCCCTTCATACATCGGTTCCGGCGCGGGCTGCATGGCGCGGTCCGAAGCGTGTTTTTTGCGTGCGCGCGGAGCCTTGCCCCGGGGATGATCAGGCGGTCGGCGGCCCTTGCGGCGCGTCCGCCTCCAGATAGGGACCCCATCACAGGCGCGGCGCGCCGCGCAAAAGGAGGCTCCAATGGCAGAGAGCGAACACAAAATCCGCATCATCCCGCTGGGCGGCGTGGATGAATTCGGCAAGAACATCACCGTCGTCGAATACGGAGAGGACATGGTGGTGGTGGACTGCGGGTCCATCTTCCCCAAGGAAGACATGCTGGGCGTGGACCTGGTGATTCCGGACGTGACCTACCTCATCAGAAACCGCGAGCGCATCCGCGGCATGCTGCTCACCCACGGGCACGAGGACCACATCGGCGCGACGCCCTACGTGCTGCGGCAGGTGCCCATGCCCCTGTACGGCACGAAGCTGACGCTGGCGCTGGTGGACCTCAAGCTCAAGGAGCACCGCATCGCGGGCGTGCCGCTCAACGTCGTGCGCCCGGGCGACGAGATCCGCCTGGGGTGCTTTGAGGTGCGCTTCATCCACGTCAACCACTCCATCGCGGGGGCGGTGGCGCTGGCGATCACCTGCCCGGCGGGCACCATCGTGTTCAGCGGCGACTTCAAGGTGGACTTCACGCCCATCGACGGGCAGGTCACCGACCTGGCCAGCTTCGCCGAGCTGGGCACGAAGGGCGTGCTGGCGTTCCTGTGCGAATCGACCAACATCGAGCGCAAGGGCCACACCATGAGCGAAACCAAGATCGGCCAGACGTTCATCGACATGTTCCAGCAGGCCAAGGGCCGGGTGATCGTGGCGATGTTCGCCTCCAACATCCATCGCGTGCAGATGGTGGTGGATTCGGCGGCGATGTTCGGGCGGCGGGTGTGCTTCGTGGGCCGCAGCATGGTCAACGTCACCCGCGTGGCCATGTCCATCGGGGAGCTGTCCATCCCCGAGGAAAACCTCATCGACGTGGACGATCTGGAAAACTACGCCGACGAGGAGATCCTCGTCGTCACCACCGGCAGCCAGGGCGAGGCCATGGCGGGCCTCACCCGCATGGCCTACGGCGAGCACCGCAAGCTCCAGATCCGCCCCACCGACATGGTCATCCTCTCGGCCCACCCCATCCCCGGCAATGAAAAGCCCGTGGCGCGGGTCATCAACCAGCTCTACCGCTGCGGGGCCAACGTCATCTACGGCCAGCTGGGCGAGGTGCACGTCTCCGGCCACGCCTGCCAGGAGGAGATCAAGCTGTTGCACGCGCTGGTCAAGCCCAAGTATTTCCTGCCCATCCACGGCGAGTATTCCAAGCTGTGGCAGCACGCGGAGCTGGCCGAGGCGCTGGGCACGCGGTCGGAGAACATCGTGATCCCCGAGATCGGCCAGGTCATCGAGATGAGTCAGGACAGCCTGGCCATCGTGGGCGAGGTGCCCACGGGCGGCGTGCTGGTGGACGGCCTGGGCATCGGCGACGTGGGCAACGTGGTCCTGCGCGACCGCAAGCACCTCAGTCAGGACGGCCTGATCATCGTGGTCATGGCCATCGACCGCGACAGCGGCGCGCTGGTGTCCGGCCCGGACATCATCAGCCGCGGCTTCGTCTACGTGCGCGAGAACGAGGACATCATCGAGTGCAGCCGCGAGCTGGCGCGCAGCATCGTCCTCAGCTACGGCCAGGTGGACGGCAGCGAGTGGCAGAACATGAAAAACCGCATCAAGGACGAACTGCACCGCTACATCTTCGACAAGATCAAGCGCAACCCCATGATTTTGCCGATCATTATGGAAATCTAAACGCTGACGCGCGCCGGAAAAGCTCGCCTGCGGCGATCTTTTCCGGCGGGTGCTTAAGAAATGTTTGCGCCGGGGGGCGCAAACTCCCCGCCCGCCCGGCAAAGCCGGGCGATACGAATCCACTTTGGAGGGCTTCGGCCCTCCAAACCTCCCGGGAAAAAAGTTTGCCAACAATCTGAGTCCGCCGCCGGCGGACTTTTTCGACACACCAAAGGCCAAAAAGGAGGCACCCGCCATGCATCAGCGTCAGGCAGCCATCTGGGGCGCCGGAGGCATCGCGCAGACCCACGCCATGGCCCTGCGGGCCGTCGGTATCCCCATCCGCACGGTGGTAAATCACAACGAGGCGGCGGCCCGGGCCTTCGCGGAGCAGTGGGGGGTTCCCCGGTGGTCCACGGACCCGGCGGCGCTGCTGGACGAAGCCGTCGGCTCGGTCCACGTCTGCACCCCGCCGGGGCTGCATTATGAAATGGTCAAATTCCTCCTGGAACACGGCCGGCATGTGCTGTGCGAAAAGCCCCTGTGCCTGGACCCGGACGAGGCCGGCGAGCTGGCCCGTCTGGCGCGGGAGAAGGGGCTTGCGTGCGCGGTGAACCTGAACGTGCGCTTTCACCCGGCCTGTCAGGAGGCGAAGGCGCGGGTGGCCGACCCGGCGTTCGGGCCGGTGTTTCTGGTCCATGGCGCCTATCTGCAGGAGTTCCACGCCCTCCCCGCGCCCTACGGCTGGCGCTACGACGAGGCGGTGGGCGGGACCATGCGGGCCGTCACCGAGATCGGCACCCACTGGCTGGATCTGGCGGAGTACCTCACCGGCGAGCGGATCACGGCGGTGCAGGCGCTCTTTGGCTGCTTCCAGCCGCAGCGGGTATTGAAGGACGGCATGATGGAGCCGCCCGAAGCGGCGGAGGGCGTCCCCGTCACCGTGCGCTCGGAGGACAGCGCCCTCCTCCACTTCCGCATGGCGGGCGGGGCCATCGGCTCGGCGGTTCTCTCCGAGGTGTCCCACGGCCGCACCAACCGCCTGACCCTCGAGATCACCGGCAAACACCGCAGCCTGTGGTGGGACAGCGAGGCCAGCACCGCCCTGCATGGAGCCTCCAGGGGCAGCGGGGTGCGGACCGCCCTCTACCCCTTCGGCTTCAACGGCTTCACCGACACCTTTATCACCCTGGCGGAGCGCTACTACGCGGCCCTGGGCTGGACCGCCCCGGCGCAGCAGGGGGATTTCCCCACCTTCGAAGACGGAGCGCGGCTTGCGCGCCTGTGCCGGGCGGTGGAGCGCAGCGCCCGGGAAGACGGCGTCTGGGCGGACGTGTAAGGAGGCGCGACCATGGACGACATTCAGAAGATCATCGAGATTCTGGGCCTGACCCCGCTTTCGCAGGAAGGGGGCCTGTTCC
The DNA here is from genome assembly GCA_018710985.1 of Candidatus Limiplasma pullicola. GTDB lineage: Bacteria > Bacillota > Clostridia > Christensenellales > Aristaeellaceae > Limiplasma > Limiplasma pullicola. The sequence continues at coordinate 23,199 of DVIV01000033.1, read as the reverse complement.
GCTCCAGCTACCGCTCCCCCGCCAAGGCGGACGGGCGGGACATGGGCTCGGCCATCTACTTCATGCTCACCGGGCAGGGGTATTCCCACCTGCACCGGCTCTGCACCGACGAGGTGTACCACTTCTACGCCGGCGACCCGGTGGAGCTGTTGGAGCTGCTGCCCGACGGCGGCAGCCGGGTAACGGTGCTGGGGAGCGATATCTGCGGCGGGCAGCAGGTGCAGCATGTGGTCCCCGCCGGCGCGTGGCAGGGGTCCCGCCTCTGCCACGGCGGACGGTACGGCCTCATGGGCACCACCATGAGCCCCGGCTACGAGGACTCCGACTACGAGCACGCCTCCGACCCGGAGGCGCTGATCGCGCAGTATCCCGGCGAGGCGGCGCGCATCCGCCTGCTCACCGGCGAGGTCCGCTACCGCTAGTCCCCGCCGCAGCCCTCCCCCAAAACAGCATCATCCCCAAGCGGGCCGCCCCGGAGAAGCAGCATGCTTTCCCGGCGCGGCCCGCCTTTCTTTATATATATTGCTTTATTTTTTATCCTTCCCGCGCCTCGTCCCCGCGCTCCCGCACGGCGGCCACCACGCGCTCCACGGTTTCCTCCACGCCCAGCCCCTCGGCGTCCACCACCGCGTCCGCCCATTTGAGATAGGCCGGCTGGCGGCGCTCGTAGAGGTCGCGCAGCGTCTGGCCCTTTTCCATGGCGATGCCGCGGGTTTTCATGTTCCTCAGGCGGCGGGAGAGCGCCTCCAGCGGCAGCCTGAGGAAAATCACCAGCCCGCCTTCCCTCAGGTGCTCCATGGCCGCGTCCTCCGTGGCCACCGAGCCGCCCGTGGCGATCACCGCGCCGCGCACGTTCAGGTCGCACACGCAGGCCTCCTCCACGTGCGCGAAGCCCTCCGCGCCCAGCTCGTCCACCATCCGCTGCAAAGGCCGCCCGGCCTTTCGCTGAAGCAGCAGGTCCGTGTCCACAAAATCCATCGTCAGGGCCTTGGCCGCCAGCACCCCCACCGTGCTCTTGCCGCATCCGGGCATGCCGATCAGAATCACATTGCGCATGCGTCCTCCCCCTTTCGGCTCACCATTGTACCACGGTCCGGCAAAAAACGCCACACACACATGCCCCCGCGCCGCAAAAGCCCCGCTTCCCATCCCTTCGGGGGCTGTGCTATAATGGAAGCGGCGCCCCCATATCCGTTTCATGAGGAGGCTTTTTTCGATGAATGTGTATCTGCGCAGGGGCCGGGAGCAGCGCGTGCTCGGCGGTCATCCCTGGGTGTTCAGAAGCGATATCGAGCGCGAGGAGGGCGCGGCGGACGGCCTGCCCGTCCGGGTGCTGACGGCGGCGGGCCGGTTTCTGGCCATGGCGGTGTACAACCCGCGCTCGCAAATCAGCCTGCGCGTGCTCTCCCGCCGGGACGAGCCCATCGACGCGGCGTTCATCCGCGGGCGGGTCCATCGCGCGCTGGACTACCGGCGGCGCTTTGCCGATCTGAACAGCTGCCGGCTGATCTTCGCCGAGAGCGACGGCCTGCCTGCGGTGATCGCGGACAAGTTCGGCGAGGTGATCGTGCTCCAGATTCTCTGCCTTGGCATGGAGCGGTTCAAGGGCGATATCGTGGACGCGCTGGTTCAGGAGCTTTCGCCGCGCGGCGTGTACGAGCGAAACGACGTGCCCGTGCGCGAGCTGGAGGGGCTGAGCCAGCAGACGGGCCTTCTGTGGGGCGAGGTGCCTAGCCGCGTGGAGATGCAGGAAAACGGCGTGCGCTTTCTGGTGGATGTCAAGGAGGGGCAAAAGACGGGCTTCTTCCTCGACCAGAAGGAGAACCGCGCGGCCATCGCGCCGTTCGTGCCGGGCATGCGGGTGCTGGACTGCTTCACGCACACGGGCAGCTTTGCCCTGCACGCGGCGCGCTACGGCGCGGCGGAGGTCACGGGCGTGGACATCAGCGAGCACGCCTGCGCCTGCGCGCTGGAAAACGCGCGGCTCAACGGCGTGGAGGACCGCGTGCGCTTCGAGTGCGCCAACGCCTTCGACTTCCTGCGCGCGCAGCAGACCGCCAAGGCGCACTACGACGTGGTCATCCTCGACCCGCCGGCCTTCACCAAGACGCGCTCGGCGGTGGAGGGCGCGCTGCGCGGCTACAAGGAAATCAACCTGCGGGGCATGAAGCTCACGCGGGACGGGGGCTATTTCGTCACCTGCTCGTGCAGCCAGCACGTGACCCCCGACCTCTTTCGCGGGATGCTTCTGGAGGCGCAGAAGGACGCGCATGTCCAGCTTCGGCAGATCGAATGGCGCACGCAGGGGCGCGACCACCCCATTCTGCTCGCCTCGCCGGAGACGCAGTACCTCAAGTGCGGCATCTTCCAGGTGTTCAAATGAGCGCCGCGCGCACCTTTGCGGTGATGGCCCACGTGGACGCGGGCAAGACGACCCTGTGCGAGCAGCTGCTGCTCATGTCCGGGGCGCTGCGCCGGGCGGGCCGCGTCGATCACGGCGACACTGCGCTGGACGCGGACCCCATCGAGCGGGAGCGGGGCATCACGGTGTTTTCGGGGCAGGCGTGGCTCGCGTGGCAGGGCCGCCGCTTCACCCTCATCGACACGCCCGGCCACGTCGATTTCGCCTCCGAGACGGCGCGGGCGCTGGCGGCGGCGGACCTGTGCGTGCTGGTGGTGGACGGCACCGCCCGCGTGGACGCGCACACCGCGGCGCTCTTTGCCATGGCGGCGGAGCGGGGCCTGCCCACGCTGCTCTTCCTCAACAAATCGGACCTGCCGGGCTTTTCTTTGCCCGACGCGCTTTCCCGCCTCCGGGAGCGCCTCGCCCCGCAGCTGGTGCCCGTATCGGACGGCGCGCCGGATATCGACGCGCTGTCCCTCCTGGACGACGGCTTTCTCGAGCGCTGTCTGGAAGGGACCGCCACCCCGGACGACGCGTGGGACACGCTCGCGGCGCTCTTTGCGCGGCGCGGGGCGTTTCCGGTGCTATCGGGCGCGGCGCTGCGCGGGCAGGGCGTGAGCGGGCTGCTGGACGCGCTCGCGCGCCTGAGCGCCGCCCTGCCGGAGCCGTCCGCGGACGGCGCGCCCGAAATGCTGATCTATCAGGTGCGGCGCGACCCGTCGGGCGAGCGCGTGTGCTTTCTCAAGGTGCTTGCGGGCACGCTGCGCCCGCGCGACGCCTTTGACCTCCCCGGCGGCGCGGAGAAGATTCACCAGCTGCGCCTCTACCGGGGCGCGGCCTTCACGCCCGCCAACGAGGCGCGCGCGGGCGACGTGGTGGGCGCGACGGGCCTGACCGCGCCCCGCTGCGGCGATATCCTGCGCCCGGACGGCCTCGCGCCCTCGCCCGCGGCGGCTCAGCCGGTGCTGGCCGTGCGCGTGGAGCCGCCGGAGGGCACGCCGCCCACGCGGCTGATGGAGTGCCTGCGCCTTCTGGAGGACGAGGACCCCGCCCTGTGCGCGGCCTGGGACGCGGAGCACGCCTGCGCCACCGTGCGCGTGATGGGCCCGGTGCAGATCGAGGTGCTCGCCCGGCTGCTTCTGGACCGCTTCGGCCTTGACGCGCGCCTTCTGCCGCCCCACGTGCTCTACCGCGAGACGATCGCCCGGCCCGCCGTGGGCTGCGGCCATTACGAGCCGCTTCGGCATTATGCCGAGGCGCACCTGCTCCTCGCCCCCGGCCCGCGGGGCAGCGGCGTGACCTTTGACTCCCGCTGCCATGTGGACGACCTGCCCGCGCCCTGCCAGAGTCTGATCCGCACGCACGTCATGGAGCGCGAGCACCGCGGCGTGCTCACGGGCGCGCCGCTCAGCGACGTGCGGGTGACGCTGCTCTCCGGCCGCGCGCACCTCAAGCACACCGAGGGCGGCGACTTCCGGCAGGCGGTGTACCGCGCCATCCGGCAGGCGCTGATGAAGGCGGGCTGCGTGCTGCTGGAGCCGTACTACCGCTTTTCCCTCACCGTGCCCGCCGAAAACGTGGGCCGCGTGATGACCGATCTGGCCGCCATGGGCGCGGACTGCGGCGCGCCCGAAACGCTGGGCGCGTGCGCGCGGCTTTCGGGCCGCGGCCCGGTAGCCTCGCTGATGGACTACCCCGCGGCCCTGCGCGCGCTCACCCACGGCGAGGGGGAGCTTTCCCTCCTGCCCGACGGCTACGACCCCTGCCGCGACCCCGCGCCCGCCATCGAAGCCGCCGCCTACGACCCCGGCGCGGATGCGGACAACCCCGCGGGCAGCGTGTTCTGCTCGCACGGCGCGGGCTACTTCGTCCCCTGGGACGAGGCCGACGCCCTCATGCACCTGCCCGTGGAGCAGCCCTGACGGGGCCTGCGCCCGGCGCATGGCCGCCCCACGCGCCTCGCGCACCATCCCCGCGCCCTCCGGCGCATCCCCCGGCCACGCCGCCCACTTCGCCCCCGCGCACCGCGCGCCACCCCTGCGCACCATCCCCGCACCTCGCGGCGCATGGCCGCCCCGCGCGCCTCGCGCACCATCTCCCCGCGCCTCGCGGCGCAAGGCCGCCCCGTGCGCCTCGCGCACCATCTCCGCGCCCCCTGGCACATGGCCGCCCGGCGCGCCTCGCCCCTCCCCGACCGAACCCGCGCACCCCTGCGCACCATCCCCGCGCCCCCCGGCGCATCCCCCCCGCCGACCCTCATGCCAAAGGAGGACATCCCCCATGCGCACGCTTTTTCAAAACGGCTGGCTCTATGACGGCACGGGCGCGCCCGCCCGCCGGGGCAGCCTGCTCATCGAAAACGGGACCATTGCCGCCGTGGACGCGCCGGAGGGCGCGCAGGCGGACCTCGTGCTCGACTGCGAGGGGCTGGCCGTGGCTCCCGGCTTTATCGACAGCCATTCGCACAACGACTGGTTTGCCTGCCGCCGCGACCCCCTGCCCTACTTCACGCCGTTTCTGGAGCAGGGCATCGCCACGCAGGTGGCGGGCAACTGCGGCTTTTCGCCCTTCGGCTGGGAGGCGGATACGCCGCATCGCGCGCTCATCGGCAGCGGCCTGTTTTCCCTGCCGCCGGACGCGCCGGACGTGCACGACCTGCCCGGCTTCCTTTCGGCATGCGGGCGGCCGCCGGTGAACCTGCTGCCGCTCTACGGGCACATGTCGGGGCGCATCAGCCTGGCGGGGTATGACCCCCGGCCGCTCACGGCGGAGGAGCTGGACCGGCTCGACGGTCTGATGGCCTCCGCGCTGGAGGCGGGCGCGGGCGGCATTTCGCTGGGCCTGATGTACGAGCCGGACCGCTACGCGCCCCCGGAGGAGCTTCGGCGCGCGGCGCGGATGGCGCAGCGCTACGGACGGGTGCTCACGGTGCACGCGCGGGCGTGCTCGGCGGCCTCGACGTCGTATTCGCCGCCGGTGGGCGGCCGGGCGCACAACCTGCGCGCCCTGGACGAGATGCTCGCCCTCGCGCGCGAGACGGGCGTGAAGCTGCAATTCTCCCACCTGATCTTCGTGGGCGCGCGCACCTGGCGCACGGTGGACGAGGCCCTGCGCCTGATCGACCGGGCCAACGCGGAGGGGCTTTCCTTCCACTACGACTCCTACGCCATGATGTACGGCGCGTCGGTGATCACGGTGGTGCTGCCCTCGTGGTACCTGACGCTGCCGGAGGGCAAGCGCCGCTCGGCGGCGGTGCGGGCGCGGCTGGCGGTGGAGATCGGGGTGACCAAAAAGCTGCTGGGCTTTGACTTTGACGACATCGTGATCACCTGGGCCGGGGAGAGGCACCGCGACATCACGGGCCTGAACGTGCGGGAGATTGCGCGCCGCTGGGGCCGCAGCGCGCTGGATACCTACCTTCAGCTCGTGGACGACACGCAGGGCCAGGGCCGGGTGCTGATGCACAAGTACCTGACCCCGGAGATCCTCAGCCGCCTCATGGCGGATGACAAATGCTTCTATATGACCGACGCCTGGATTGAGGACGAGGGCATGCAGAACCCCGCGGCCTTCTCCTGCTTCCCCGAATTCCTGCGCCTGGGCCGGGAGACGGGCACGCTGCCCCATGTGGTGCGCCAGATGACCGGCGCGGCCGCCGACCGCTTCGGCCTGACGGGCCGCGGCTACCTGCGCCCCGGCTTCCACGCCGACGTGACCGTGTTCGACCCCCGCACCGCCGCCCCCGGCCCCGACCCCGCCGGGCGGCCCGTGGGCATCCGCCACGTGTTCGTCAACGGCGAGCAGGCCGTCCGGGACGGCGCTGCGCTGGGCGTGCGCGCGGGCAGGGTCCTCCTGCTCTAAGGGGGACAGGCCCTGGCAGGGCGCGGCCTCACCGCGCGATCATCTCGCCGCTCACCGCGTCCAGGGTCAGCCAGCTGGTCAGCAGGTTGGTTTCGTAGCGTTCCCGCCAGACGTCCTCCCGCGCGTCGTAATAGCGGAAATGCCTGCGCCCGAAGAAATCCCACACGGGCCGCAGCTCCCACTGGTCCGGGTTCACGCCCGTCTGCACGCACGCGTAGCCCAGCGTCACCCGGTCGATGCTAACGCGATGCGCGGCGCGGGGCACGCGCTCCGGGTTGGTCGCCTCCTGCGCCTCCAGCGCCTCGGGCAGCGCCTCGCGGGCGATCCGCGCCACGCTGTCAAAGGGCAGCAGCGCGACGGGCTCCCGCGTGCCCTCCAGCACCTCCATGGGCGTGTAGAGCGCCGTCAGCGCCCCGTTGTCCCGCACCAGCACCCGCAGCTTTTCGCAGGCGAAGGGCGGGCGCTCCTCCCCGTGCGGGTTGGGCAGGGTTTCCTGGCCTGTGGCGGTCACGGGCAGGCCGTCCACCGTGCGGGTGAACACAAACCCGTACCCCTCCGGGACCGCCGCGCCCGGCAGGGCCGTCAGCCCGTCGCCCCGCGCGATCAGCGCCTGCGAATACGCCTGCGCGTTTCCCACAAAGCCCTCCGCCCGCAGCGCCAGCTCCGGCGCGATGCGCTCCGCCAGCGCCAGCGCCCGCCCCCGCGCCGCCTCAAAGCCGAGGGCGCAGGCGCTTTCGTCCGCCTCCTCCATGGGCCATAGCGTCAGGTACTGCGCGCTGGCCGCCCCCGCGCGTCCCTCCGTCACGATCAGCCGCGCCAGCACCGCCTCGCCCGCCGCGTATCCGTTCCACAGGTCGAGCGTCCGCCCCTGCGCCGAGCGGCTCAGCCGCGCCTCGGCGTAGTCGCGGTAGGTCGTCGCCCCCCTGGGAAGCGGCGCGGGCGTCAGATCGACCCCCTCCGCGTCAAAGCCCATCGCCGAAAGAAACGCCTCCGCCTCCGCCTTCGCAAACGCCCGCGGCCGCACCTGCCAGCGCGCGGCGTTCTCCGCGCCCGCGGCCTCCACGCGCGCGTCCACCACAATCTCGGTAAACCCCGTCGAGGTGCGCATCCGCTCCATCCTGAGCCGCTCCGGCGCCCCGGCGGCGGCGTCGCCGCCTGTGCCCGCCGTATCGCGCGCGCTTGCGCTTTCCTCTGCCGGCTGCTCTGCCCGCACCGCGCCTGCCGCCGTCCCCGCCGCGCTCCCGGCGGCCTGCACGGCCGCGCTCCCCGCCTCTGCCGCAACCGCCGCGCTCCCCGCGCCCGGCACGCTCCCGGCCTGCGCCGCCGCGCTCCCGGCGGCCAGCGCCGCACACCCCAGCAGCGCCGCCGCCAGCAGCGCCCGCGCACAACGCCCCGCGCCGCCATGTTCCGCTTTCGTCCTCCCTCGCCACAGCCTCATGGTTCCGCCTCCCCCCGTTTTTTCAATCGTCCCCCGTCACCGTCACGCGCCATTCCCGGCGCTCGTAGGTATCGCCGTCCCCGCCGCGCAGGGGCTGGCCGTCGGGCGCGATCTCCCAGCGGCTCACCCACAGCGTCAGCGTCAGTTCCCCCTCCGGCACGCCTTCCGCCGGAATCTCAAAGGCGAAGCGCAGGCTGCCGTCCTCCAGTGGAAACAGCAGATACCCCGCCCCCTCCACCGGCGTTTCCTCCGTATCAGGCGCGCCCAGCGCGCGGGGCGTCACCTTCACGGCCACCAGCCGCGCGCCCGCCGCCCGCTCCAGGTAGCTGGGCGCGCCGGGCAGGGGCGTGAGGGCGTCCGGGTCCAGCGCGGAGGCGTCCTCCGGCTGCGCGTCGCCCGGCATCAGCGCCACGCCCTCCGCCGGGACCGCGCGCCCCACGCCGTACAGCCCTTCCGCCGTGCGGACGAGCTCCTCCACGGTGTACGCCGCATCAGGCGTATACATCGTCTCCCCCAGCGCGCAGACGTCGCCCGCCTCCAGCCGCTGCCGCGCGTCCCCGCCGTAGAACCACCCGAAATACGCCGCCACCTGCGAGTGAAACGCCGCCGCCGCGGCCGCCGCCAGCAGCAGCACAAGCGCCGCGATCACCGCCGCCCGCCGCGCCATGGGGCCGCGCCGCCCGCAGCGCCCCGCCTCCGCGCGCGGGGCCCGCGCCGAAAGCGCCGCCCGCACACGCCGCTCAAAGCCCGGCGGCGTGCTTCCGTACATCTGCCGCAGCCGTTCCCGGTTCATGCTTCCTCCCCCTCCTCCAGCGCCGCGCCCAGGAGCCTGCGTCCCCGCAGAAGGCGCGACTTGACCGTATTGACCCCAAGGCGCAGCATCTGCGCCACCTCGCTCACCGCGTAGCCCTCGACGTAGTGCAGCACCATGGGCAGGCGGTACGCCTCCGGCAGCGAGGTAAAGAGCCGGTAGAGGTCCCTGTCCGCGTCAGGCGCGGTTTCGCGCGCCGCCGGGTCGCCGCAGAGCACCTCGCGCCTGCGCCGCCGGTGGATGGTGTAGCACTCGTTGATCAGAATGCGCGTGAGCCACTTTTCCAGCGCCGCCTCGTCCCGGAGCCGCCCGCGCCTCCTGAGCGCCTTTTCGATGGCCGACTGCACCGCGTCCTCCCGGTCGCACAGGCGGGGCAGAATCGTGGTGGACACGCGGTAGAGCGTATCCTGCATGGCGATCACGCGCGCAGCGAACGCCGCCTCCGTCATCCTCGCCTTCCCCCTTTCCCCTTGTGCTTTACAGACGCGCAGCCCCTCCCCCAGGTTGCGTTCCCGCAAAAAAAATCCCCCGGCCCTCCGGGGGATTTTCTGCTTCACTCCACGCCCCTGAGGCTGCTCAGGGGCCACATCACGAAGCGCACCCTGCCCACGATGTCCTTGCGGGAGATCGCGGCGGGGCGGCCCGCGCCGTAGTAGTTGCGGCTGTCGTGGCTGTTGTCGCGGTTGTCGCCCATGACGAAGTACTCGTCCGCGCCCAGCGCGAAGGGGGCCATCGAAAAGCCGTCGTCGTTCCTTTTGGGGGTCAGGTAGGGTTCGGAGAGCGGCTCGCCGTTGACATAGACCTGATTGGATCGGATCTCGACCACGTCGCCGGGCAGGCCGATGACGCGCTTGACGAAGTTCTCCTGCCTGCCGGGGTAGTGGCAGATGACCACGTCGAATCGCTCCGGGTCGCCCAAAAGGTATTCGGGCTTGCTCACGTACATGATCTCGCCGTTTTGCAGCGTGTCGGTCATGCTTTCGCCCTTGACCGCCACCGGCTGGAACACCAAGAGGTGCACCGCCTGGGCGATGACCACCGCCAGCGCCAGCCGCCACGCCCAGCCCCAGATCTCGCCAAGCACGCGCCTTTTCCCTTCCTTCATCGGTTCTGCCTCCCCGCCGCGCACAGGTCCCGTTACTGCTGCTTCTCCGCGTCGTACTTCTCAAGGATGTCCATGAACTCGGCGCCGGTGATGGTCTCCTTCTCCAGCAGGTAGGCGGCCAGCCGGTCCATCAGCTCGCGGTTTTCCTTGAGGATGGCCACGGCCTTGTCATGGGCGGCGGCGATCATGCCCTGCACCTCGGCGTCCACGCGGGCGCTGGTCTCCGGGCTGCACGTAAGCGAGCTGTCGGAGGACAGGTAGGGATTGCTGACCGTCTCCAGCGCCACCATGCCGAACTGGTCGCTCATGCCGTAGCGGGTGATCATCGTGCGGGCCATCTGGGTGGCCTTTTCGATGTCGTTGCTCGCGCCGGAGGTGATGGAGCCGAAGACGACCTCCTCGGCGGCGCGTCCGCCGGTGAGGGTGGCGAGCTGGCTGAGCATCTCCTCGCGGCTCATGAGCACGCGCTCGCCCTCCTCGATCTGCATGGTGTAGCCCAGCGCGCCGGAGGTGCGGGGGATGATGGTGATCTTGTGCACGGGGGCGGCGTCCTTCTGGCGCGCCGTGACCAGCGCGTGGCCGATTTCGTGGTAGGCGATGATCTTCTTTTCCTTCTCGCTGATGACCGCGCCCTTGCGCTGGTAGCCGGCGATGACGACCTCCACGCTCTCCTCAAGGTCCGTCTGGCTGACGGCGCTTCGGCCCATGCGCACGGCGCGCAGGGCGGCCTCGTTGATGATGTTGGCCAGCTCCGCGCCGCTTGCGCCGCTGGTGGCCCGGCCGATGGTGTCGAAATCGACGTTCGGCTCCATCTTCACGTCCTTGGCGTGCACCCTGAGGATGGCGATGCGGCCGTTCAGGTCGGGCAGCTCCACGGGGATGCGCCGGTCGAAGCGGCCGGGGCGCAGCAGGGCCTTGTCCAGGCTTTCGGGGCGGTTGGTCGCGGCCAGGATGACCACGCCCCTGGTGCCGTCAAAGCCGTCCATCTCGGTGAGCAGCTGGTTGAGGGTCTGCTCGCGCTCGTCGTTGCCGCCGATGCCGGCCGCGCCGTCGCGCTTTTTGCCGATGGTGTCGATCTCGTCGATAAAGACGATGCAGGGGGCCTTTTCAGCGGCCTGCTTGAACAGGTCGCGCACCTTGGCCGCGCCCATGCCCACGAACATCTCCACGAACTCGCTGCCCGAGATGGAGAAAAACGGCACCTTGGCCTCGCCCGCGACGGCCTTGGCCAGAAGCGTCTTGCCCGTGCCCGGAGGGCCTACGAGCAGCGCGCCCTTGGGCAGCGAGGCGCCGATGTTCTTGTACTTTTCGGGGTTGTGCAGAAAGTCCACGATCTCGCGCAGGGCGTCCTTGGCCTCCTCCTGCCCGGCCACGTCGGCAAAGGTCTTGCCGGTCTGGCTCTCGACGTAGATTTTGGCGTTGCTCTTGCCAAACTGCATGGCGTTGCCGCCGATTCGCTTGGTGAGCATCCGCCCCATGATCTGCCCGATGGCCACGAACAGCAGAATCGGGAACACCCACGTCGTCAGGAAGCTCAAAAGCGGCGAATCCTGTGTGGGAATCGCCGAGGCAAATTCCGCGCCCGATTCGTAGAGGCGTTCGGTCAGGCCCTCGTCCGGCCATACGCCGGTCTTGTAGATGGCGGTCTGTCCGTTTTCATCCGTGGCGGTGAAGAGGATCTGGCTGTCCTCCATGGCCACTTCCTTGACCTGCCTGTTTTCGATCATGGTCAGGAAGTCGTTGTAGCCCACCTCGGCGACGGGCGTGCTCATCATCGCCGGGAACACCAGCGCGTTCAAGAGCATGAGCACCACCATGGCGATCAGATAATAAAATATCAACGGTTTTTTGGGCGATTTGTCGTCCACCTTCATCAATGCGTTCCTCCTTCGTCCTGTGTACAACAGGGTTGACCAAAGCCCTGTATTTTAAGCAGTTCGTTTTTGAAGTGCGCAATCCTTCCGCCTTGCGGTTATTTCATATATCGTTCACCGTTCGGCCAAATTTGACAAACAAAAAAGGCGGCCGCCCCCGGCAGCCGCCATTCCCCGCGCTCAACGCAGCCGCTCCCTGAGCAGCAGAATGGCCTTTTCGTATCCTGCAAATCCCAGCCCCTTCACCTGCGCGATGCAGGCCATCGCCGGGTAGCTCACATGCCGGAAGGGCTCGCGGGCGTCCACGTCGCTCAGGTGCACCTCCACGGCGGGCAAAGCGACGGCCTTGAGCGCGTCGAGGATGGCCACGCTGGTGTGCGTGTAGGCCGCGGGGTTGATCACGATGCCGTCCGCCTTGCCCAGCGCGCTCTGGATGATGTCCACCAGCGCGCCCTCGTGGTTGGACTGGAAGCATTCCACCTCCACGCCCTCCCGCGCGCACACGTCCTGCACGTAGGCCACCAGGTCCGCGTAGGTCTTTCTGCCGTAGATGTCCGGCTCGCGCACGCCCAGCAGGTTCAGGTTCGGCCCGTTAATCACAAACAGCTTCATGGTATGCCTCCTCCACTTCGCGCGCGCACGCCTCCGCCGTCGCGCCGTTTTCCACCTGCGCGTCCGCGGCGGCGGCGTAGAGTCCCGCCCGCTCGCGCCAAAGCCGTGCAAGCGCCTCGCGCCCCTGCGACAGGGGCCGCCCGTCCATGGGCAGCGCCTCAATGGGCCGCGTAAGGTGCACCACCACGCAGTTCATGCGCAACAGCTCGCGGTTTTCCGCGCGCTTGACGACGCCTCCGCCGGCGGCGATCACCTGCCCGCCCACGAGCGCAACGCGCCTGAGCGCCTCCGTCTCGCGGCGGCGGAACCCCGCCTCGCCCTCGGTTTCAAAGATGCGCGGAATGGGCATGCCCGCCGCCTTTTCGATCTCCCGGTCCAGGTCCACAAAGGGCATGCCCAGCCGCGCCGCCGCCAGCGCGCCCACGGTGCTCTTGCCCGCGCCCGGCATGCCCACCAGCGCAAGGCCCGTGACCGCGCGCCTAAGCGCCCGCTCGGCCTGCGCCGCGCGCTCCGGGGGCACGGGCCGGGCGGTGAAGCGCTCGCACGCCCGCACCGCCTGATACACCAGCATGGCCAGCCCCCCTTCGCAGGGGATGCCCAGCGCCCGCGCCTGCTGCATAAGCCGCGTGCGCAGCGGATTGTAGATCACGTCCGCCACGCCGCGAAGGTTTGGGAGCCGCTCAAGGTCCACCGGCGCGGCCTGCACCCCCGGGTACATGCCCACGGGCGTGGCGTTGATCAGGTAGGCCGCGTCCGCGTGCCGCTCCAGGTTTTCATAGTTGGTTTCGCCCGTGCGCGAGACCGTGACCGCCTCGCCGCCCGCCGCCTCCACCACATGGCGCGCCGTGCGCGATGTGCCGCCGCTGCCCAGAATCAGCGTCTTTTTCCCGGCGAAGGCCATGCCCGCGCGCCCGGCGATCACGCCAAGGCCCCAGGCGTCGGTGTTGTCGCCAAGGAGGGTCCCGTCCGGCCTGCGCACGATGGTGTTGACGCTGCCGATGGCCCGCGCCGCGGGGCTGAGCTCGCGCAGGTACGGGATCACCGCCTGCTTGTAGGGAATCGTCACGTTCAGCCCGTCAAATTCGCCCTTTTGCAGGAAGGCCCCCAGCTCCTCCGGCGCCAGCTCGATCAGGTCGTAGCGGTAGTCCGCCAGCAGCCCGTGCAGCGTTTTTGAATGGCTGTGCCCCAGCCTTTCGCCGATCAGTCCGCAGCGCATCTCAGGCCTCCGAATAGCTGCCCAGGTAGGTGAACGCCTCCGGGCCCTCGTCCAGCTCGCACAGAAGGCCCAGCGCGGCCTCGTCGTAGACCGAGGCGTCCAGATCAAAGTAGAACATGAACTCGAAGTCCGTGCCCGCGATGGGCCGGCTTTCGAGCTTCGTCAGGTTGAGGCCCAGCGCCGCGAAGCGCGCGATCATGCCGTAGAGCGCGCCGGGGCGGTGGGGCACGTTGAGCATCAGGCTCACCTTGTCCGCGCCGGGGTAGATCTCCAGATTTTTGGAGATGCAGATGAAGCGGGTGAAGTTGCTGTCGGAATCGGAGATGTCGCTCTTGAGCACGCAAAGGCCGTACAGGCCCGCGCAGGCGGGCGAGGAGATGGCGGCGATGTCGCCCCGGCCGCTCTGGCTTACCATCTGGGCGGCCATGGCGGTGTTCTCGCAGACGGTGATCTTCACGTCCTTGAGGGTCTTGAGGAACGCGGAGCACTGGCCGATGGCCTGCTCGTGGCTGACGATCTCGCGGATACCGGAGAGCGCCGCGCCGGGCCGGGCGACGAGCCGGTGGTCGATCTTGAGGCGAAGGCTTCTGACGATGGAGAAGCGGTAGCGGCGCATCAGGTCGTAGACCTCGGTGACCGAGCCGTAGGAGCTGTTTTCAATCGGCAGCACGCCGTAGCGGCACAGCCCGCTTTCGATGGCCTGGAACACGCCCTCGAAGCGCCGGAAGTACATGATGGACGGCAGGGCGAACAGCTTGTCGCACGCCTGCTGGCTGTAGGCCCCCTCCACGCCCTGGCAGGCCACCACGGCCTGACGGGGGAAGGTTTTCGGCGTTTCCTCGATGGCGCGGGCGATGCGGTTGCCCAGCTCGCCGCCACGATGGAGCCTGCGCTGCTGGTAGCTGCGGCTGATGTCAAAGATGGTGTTGTAGAGGAATTTTACGTCCATCGCCATGTCCCCGTCCACCGCCTGCGTCTGTTTGGCCATCACCTCGCGCTCGCGCGCCGGGTCCCACACGGGCAGGCCGTGCTCGCGCTTGTAGTCGGCGATGTCCGCCGCCGCGCGCATGCGCCGGGAAAACGCCTGCACCAGCTGCTCGTCCGCCTCGTCGATCCGCTTCCTGATTTCCTGAATCTCCATCACAATCGCCCTTCTTTCGTCTGATTCACAGGGGGCCCGGCGCCCCGGCCTTTTCCGTTCCGCCGCCGGGAGCCCTTACGCCCCACCGCCATGCGCGCCGGCGCCCCCGGTTCCGTTGCCGCCGCGTGCCCGGCCTTTCCATCGCGCCGCCGGGAGCCTTATGCCCCCACCGCCACGCGCGTAAGTTTCTCCATATCCGCCGCCGGCACGCGCCTGAGCTCGCACCGGCCGATTTCGCGGGGCAGCACCAGCGTGATCTGCGCGCCCGCGCGCTTCTTGTCCGCCATGGCCGCCGCGGCCAGCTCCGCCGCCCCGTAGGGCGCGGAAAGCGGCAGGCCGTTGGCTGCGAGCGCGGCGGCGATAGCCTCCTCCACCTCCGGCCCGCACAGGCCCATGCCCCGCGCGATGCGCGCGGCGTAGATCATGCCCACGGCCACCGCCTGCCCGTGCGAGAAGCGCAGGCCGCTGCACTTTTCAATGGCGTGCCCCAGCGTGTGGCCCAGGTTGAGCAGCTGGCGGCTGCCGGTATCGAGCTCGTCGGCGGCCACCAGCGCCGCCTTGTGGAAAACGCACCGCTCGATCACCCATTCGGCGTCCTCCGTCCAGCCGCCGCGGGAGAGCCGCTCAAACAGCTCCCCATCGCCCAGCACGCCGTACTTGACCGCCTCCGCCGCGCCGTCGGAAAGCGTCGCCGCGGGCAAGGTGGAAAGCGCGTCCGGGTCGATCAGCACCAGCCGCGGCTGATGAAACGCCCCCACCTGGTTTTTGAGGCCCCCCAGGTCCACGCCCGTCTTGCCGCCCACGCTGCTGTCGATCATGGCCAGCAAGGTCGTGGGAATCTGGATGAGCGCCACGCCGCGCTGGTAGCTCGCCGCCGCGAAGCCCGCCACGTCGCCCGGCACGCCGCCGCCCAGGGCCACCACCACGTCCGCGCGCGTCATGCCCTGCTCCGAGAGGAAGGCGAGCATCCTTTCCCACGTTGCCAGCGTCTTGTGCGCCTCGCCGTGCGGCATGGCGAAGCGGCAGGCGCGAAACCCGCTTTCCGAGAGCGCCCGCTCCACCTTCGCGCCGTAGAGCGCATCCACGGTGTCATCCGTCAGGATGGCCGCCGCGCACGTCCCGCCCAGCGCCTGCGCGATTTTATCGCCCACCGCGTCCATCAGCCCCCGGCCGATGTGTACCTCATAGGGCCGCCCGGCCCGCACCTGCACCGTTCTCATGGCTCATCCTCCCTGCGGTCCACGATTTCCTTGCGCTCCCGGCCCTCGCGAAGCAGCCTTTCCAGCCCCTGCGCGTCGCCCGCCGAGAGCGCCGCGCGGTACTCCTTAAGATGCCCGATCAGCGCGTCCAGCTCGGCGCCCAGCTCGTCGCGGTTGAGCAAAAACAGCTCCGTCCACATCTTCTCGTTCAGCCGCGCCACGCGCGTCATGTCCTTGAAGCTGCCCGCCGAGAAGCCGGGGTGCTTCATCGCCTCCGGGCTTTTCACATACGCGCTGGACACCACATGCGCCAGCTGCGAGGTGTAGCCGATCAGCCGGTCGTGCTCCTCAGGCGTGGTGATGACCACCCGCCCGAAGCCAAGGCCCCGGAAGAAGTGCTTGAGGTCCGACAGCGTCTGAATATCCGTGCCCGGCGGCGGGGTGAGGATCATGGAGGCGTTGTCAAACAGCGTCGCCGTCGCGTGGTCGAAGCCCCAGTACTCGATGCCCGCCATGGGATGGCCGCCGATGAAAACAAAGCCGTTTTCCTTCGCCGTCTCAAACAGCGGCCCGCACACCGCGCGCTTGACGCCGCACAGGTCGATCACCCACGCGCCCTTTTTGAACGCCGCGGCGTGCCTTTGCACATAGTCCACCGCCGCCTTGGGCCAGGTCGCGATAAGCACGATGTCGCAGATGCCCAGCCGCTCGTCGGTCAGGTCGCCGTCGATGGCCTCCAGCAGCCGGGCCTTGTACATCACCTGCTCGTCGGTGTCCGTGCCCAGCACCGTATGCGGGGTATTGCGCCGAATCGTCCGGGCCATGGAGCCGCCGATCAGCCCCAGCCCCACCACGCCGATGTCCATGTCACACGCCCTCCTTCGGCATATGCCAGGCATGCGGCAAAACCGCCCGCACGCCGTCCATCACGTCGCGGAACGCCTCCGGCGTCAGCGACTGCGCGCCGTCGCACAGGGCGCGCCCCGGGTCGTTGTGCACCTCGATCATCAGGCCGTCCGCGCCCGCGGCGGTGGCGGCCAGCGCCATGGGCTTGACCATCCACGAGATGCCCGTGGCGTGGCTGGGGTCCACGATCACCGGCAGGTGGGTGAGCTTTTTGAGCATGGGCACGGCGGAGAGGTCGAGGGTGTTTCGCGTGGCCGTCTCAAAGGTGCGGATGCCGCGCTCGCAGAGGATGACCTTCTCGTTGCCCCCGGCCATGACGTACTCGGCGCTCATGAGCAGCTCCTGAAGGGTATTCGCCAGCCCGCGCTTGATGAGGATGGGCTTTCCCGTGTGGCCCAGCTCCTTCAAAAGCTCAAAGTTCTGCATGTTGCGCGCGCCCACCTGAATCACGTCCACCTCGTCAAAGAGGGGAAGCTGGCTGAGGTCCATGATCTCCGTAACCACGGGAAGGCCGGTCAGCCGCCTGGCCTCCAGAAGCAGCTCCAGCCCGTGCCCGCGCAGGCCCTGGAAGGCGTAGGGCGAGGTGCGCGGCTTGAACGCGCCGCCGCGCAGCATCGTGGCCCCCGCGGCCTTGACCGCCGTGGCGATCAGGCAGACCTGCTCCTCGCTTTCGATGCTGCACGGCCCGGCGATCACGGAAAACACGTTTCCGCCGATCTGCGTGTTCCCCACGGGGATGACGCTGTCCTCCTCGTGGAACTTGCGGTTGGCGTTCTTGTAGGGCTCCTGCACGCGCTTGACGTCCTCGACGATGTCCAGCGCGCGAAGCAGGTCGATGTCCACCACCGAGGTGTCCCCCACCAGCCCCAGCACCAGATGCGTGGCGCCCTCGGAGGGATGAATGGCGATGTTCAGGCTCTTGAGCCAGGCCATGAGGTTATTGAGCTGCTTTTCCTCGGGGTTTTTCTTGAGAATCACGATCATGGGGACCGCCGCCTCCTTCGTTCATGAAAAAACCCCCGCGGCATTGGCCGCGGGGGTGGAATCCCATCCTTTTACCTCACACAGCACAACGCAAAAGAGCCTTACGCATAAACGTAAAGCCAAAGGTAAAGGAATAGGCGGAGCTGTGGTCCATGCGTGCTGCTTTCATACCGGCTCTGCCTCCTTCTGCGTTGATGGGAGGAATGATAGCACCATCTTTTCGCCTTGTCAACCGTTTTTCCAGAAAAAGTTGCTGCGCATGTCCCGCGCCTCGAGGGCGCGGTCCATGCTGTGCGCGGTATTTTCTTGGTATCCGCTCGCTTGCGGGCGGGTCCCATACCCACCCTACGCTCGCTGTGGCATGGGCCGCCTTTGCGGCGAACGCAGGCGGCGCGAGCGTTTCGAGCGCCCGCAGGGAGCAAGAAACGCGACATGCCGCACCCGGCGGCGTATTTCGCCGGGCCCTGCGCCCGCACCAGCCGCCGGGCGGTCCGCCGCGCGCGCCCGCTCGCGCCGCGGTAGGTGCGTCCCCGCGCCCACCGCTCGCGCCATGGGTGCGCAACGCCCCCGCGCGAGCGTTTCGAGCGCCCATCTGGCGCAAGAAACGCGGCTCGCGGCACCCCGCAGCTGTCCCCGCCGGGCCACGCTCCTGCGCACCGCCCGGCAGAAGCCCTGCCGCGCACGCCCGCTCCCGTCGCGGTAGGCGCGTCCCCGCGCCCACCGCTCGCGCCATGGGTGCGCAACGCCCCCGCGCGAGCGTTTCGAGCGCCCGCAGGGCGCAAGAAACGCGGCATGTTCCACCGCCCCGCTCGCTACGCCGGTCCAACCGCCCGCACCAGCCGTCAGAGGTTTGGAGGGCCGCAGCCCTCCAAGTGAAATCGTATCGCCCGGCTCCGCCGGGCGGGCGGGGAGTTTGCGCCCCTAGGCGCAAACATTCCTTACACGTTTCCCCGGCCGCGCCGAAGGCGCAGGGGAAACGTGCGCCCCCCGTCGGAAAAGATCGCCAACGGCGAGCTTTTCCGACGCCCGCCGTCAGGCGGGGCTTTTCCGCCGCCCCTATAGCAGTATGCAGATCATCCCCCCGTTGCCCTCGTTGATGATCTTGGAAAGCGTCTCCTGCACCTTCTCCTGCGCGTCGGCGGGCATGCGCATGAGCTTGTTGCTCAATCCCTCGCGCACCAGCTCGTGCAGGCTCTTGCCGAAGAAATTGGTGTTCCAGATGCGCTGCGGGTCGTTTTCGAACTCCTCCAGCAGGTAGCGCACCAGCTCCTCGCTCTGCTTTTCGGTGCCCACCACGGGGCTGACCTCGGTTTCGATGTCCACGCGGATGAGGTGCAATGACGGCGCGTTGGCCTTGAGCTTCACGCCGAAGCGGCTCCCCTGCTTGACGATCTGCGGCTCCTGGAGCGTCAGCTCGCTCATCGTGGGGGTCACCAGGCCGTAGCCCGTCTCCCGCACGCTCCTGAGCGCGTCGGCCACGTGGTCGTATTCGGTCTTGGCGGCCACCAGCTCCTTCATCAGGCGAAGCAGATGCGCGTCGCCGCGGATCTCCGTGCCGCACTCCTCGCCCAGCACCCGGTTGAACAGGCCGTCCCTGAGCGGCAGGGAGAAGCGGACGCGCCCCTGCCCCAGGTCGATGCCCTCGTTTTTGAGGCCCTCGGTGTAGGGCGAATCGGCAAACGCCCCCGCAAAGACGGCGTGATCACCCACCCGCGTGACCTGCGCCGCGCCGGCGCGCACGCCCTCCAGCACATGCTTTGCCAGCCAGTGTCCCTCGTCCAGGGCGCTGAGCCAGTCGGGCACGCTGATCTGGATTTCGCGCAGCGGAAACTGGAACAGCACCTGCTCAAACATGCCCAGAATATCGTCCACTTCCATCTCCTTGACGTTCATGGCCATCACGGGCACGCCGTAGCGCCCGGCCAGCCGCTCGCGCAGGCGCTGGGCGTCCGGGGAATCGGGCGTACGGGAGTTGAGCACCACGATGAAGGGCTTGCCCAGGGTTTTCAGCTCGCTCACCACCCGCTCCTCCGCCGCGGCGTAGCTCTCGCGCGGCAGGTCGGCCACGGTGCCGTCGGTGGTCACCACCAGGCCGATGGTGGCGTGGTCGGCGATCACCTTGCGCGTGCCCGTCTCCGCCGCCTGCTCAAAGGGGATGTCGTAGTCGAACCACGGGGTGTGCACCATGCGCGCGGCTCCGTCCTCCTCGGTGCCCAGCGCCCCCTCCACCAGATAGCCCACGCTGTCCACCATGCGCACGCGCACCGTGGCCTGATCGCCCAGCGTCACGGTCACGGCCTCGCCGGGCACGAACTTGGGCTGCGTGGTCATGATGGTGCGGCCGCTGCCGCTCTGGGGCAGCTCGTCCGAAAGGCGGTCGCGGCGCGGGCCGGGCGCCATGGCGGGCAGGACGAGCTTCTCCATCATGCGCGCGATGAGCGTGCTCTTGCCCGTGCGCACGGGGCCTACCACGCCGATGTATACGTCGCCGTCGGTGCGCTCGGCGATATCGCGGTACAGGTCGAATGTTTTGTCCATGAAAAAACCTCCTTGCGTTGCGCTTGCCAAACGATATGCGCGCCGCCGCACGCGCCATGCAAAAAAGGCATGAAATTTTTGCCCGTTTGCGTTATACTAGATAGGCATGAAAGGAGGGGCTGACCCATGGAACTGCCGGAGGACGTGGCCCGCGCCACGGACGCGCTGCTTGCGGCGCTGGAGGCCACGGAGGCTTTTGAGACCTGCGCGCGCCTGCGCGATACGGTCATGGAGGACGAGGTCAGCCGCCGGCTGCTCGGGCGCTTCACGCGCGCGGAGGCGGCGCTGCGCATGGCGGCGGCCGCGGGGAGCGACCCGCGCCCCGAGGACATGCAGGAATTTGAGCGATTGAGCGCCTTGCTCTACGAAAGCGACGAGGTTTCGGCCTATCTCATCGCGCGCATGAGCGCGCAGCGCCTGGCCGCCGCGGTGATGGAGCGCGTGGCGCAGGCGGCGGAGATCGGCGCGGAGATCGGCGACATGTAAAAAGGAGGCGGCGTTTTGCCAAGGAAGCGCGACCCCAACCGGGAATACGACCACGAATCTTTGCGCGACGAGCGCGAATACGGCTTTTACTGGTACAGCGGGCTGTGGAACATCCTAAGGCCCGTGCTGATCGTGCTCACGGCGCTGCTCATCGTCTTTGGGCTGGCGTCGGGCGTGTACGCGGCGGTGGACGAGCATTTCATCAGCCCCGTCGATCCGGCGGACATGCAGGAGTACGCCTTTTCCGTGGAGAGCGGCAACAGCCTCACCCGCGTGGCCAACAACCTCGAGGAGCAGGGCCTGATCAAAAGCCGCACCTTTTTCAAGTACTACTGCGACTTCGCGGGCCTGGGCCAGAAGATCCAGGCGGGCGACTACCTGATCAAAAAGAGCATGGACGTCTTTGAAATCGCGGACCTGCTCACCACCGGCGACGGCAACCCCATCACCACCGACATCACCATCATCCCCGGCGACACGGTGGAGGTGATCGCCGAGGCGCTCAAAAACCAGGGCATCTTTGACGACACGGCGGAGTTTTTGAACATCTGCAAGACCGGCGAGGGCGTGACCGACTACTACTTCATCGACGAGGAGCTAAGGACCGAAAACGTCGAAAGCCGCCGCTACCTGCTGGAGGGCTACCTCGCGCCAAACACCTACGAGATCTACACCGACGCGAGCGCGCTGGACATCATCAAAAAGCTGCTCTCCCAGACGGACAAGGTCTTTACCGCCGAATGGCAGGCGCGGGCCGGGGAAATCGGCATGACGATGGACGAGGTGCTCACCCTGGCCTCCATGATCGAAAAGGAGGCCAAGAAGGCGGACTTTGCCAAGGTGAGCGCGGTGTTCCACAACCGCCTCGATCAGGGCATGATGCTCCAGAGCGACCCCACCGTCCACTACGTCACGGGCGAGCGGCGCATGGCGCTTCGCCAGAGCGACCTGGAGGTGGATTCGCCCTACAACACCTACAAGGTCAGCGGCCTGCCCGTCGGCCCCATCTGCAACCCCTCGCCCGAGGCCATCAACGCGGCCCTGTACCCGGACGAGAGCTACGTGGCGGAAAAATACCTGTACTTCTGCAGCAAGGACCCCAGCACCGGCGAACTGCACTTCAGCCGCACGCTGGAGGAGCACGAGCGCGCCGTGGCCATCTACGCGCCGCTGTGGAAGGCGTATGACGAGGAGCGGGGCATGTGAGCATGCAAAGGATGGAGCTGCTCGCCCCCGCGGGGGGCATGGAGCAGCTCAAAGCCGCGCTGCGCTTCGGCGCGGACGCGGTGTACGGCGGGCTTTCGCGCCACAGCCTGCGGGCCTTCGCGGGCAACTTTGACGCGGCGGCGCTTCGGGAGGCCGTGGACCTGTGCCACGCGCAGGGCGCGCGCTTCTACGCCGCGATCAACGCCCTTGCCACGGACGGCGAGCTTGCGGATTTCGTGGATACGGCGCGCGGGGCGCTTAAGGCGGGCGTGGACGCGGCCATCGTGGCCGATGTGGGCGTGGCGGCGGAGCTGCGAAGGCAGGTGCCGGGCCTTGCGCTGCATTTAAGCACGCAGCTGAGCGTATGCAACGCTTCGGCGGCGGAGGCGCTGCGCGCCGTCACGGGCGCCGCGCGCGTGGTGCTGGCGCGGGAGCTGCGCCTGGAGGGGATCGCGGCCCTGCGCCGCGCGCTCTCCCCGGACATGGCGCTGGAGGCCTTCGTGCACGGGGCCATGTGCGTGGCCTACAGCGGGCGCTGCCTGCTCAGCGCGGCGCTCACCGGCCGCAGCGCCAACCGCGGCGCGTGCGCCCAGCCCTGCCGCTGGCGCTACCACCTGACGGAGGAGAAGCGCCCCGGCGAGTACCTGCCCGTCTATGAGGACGAGCGGGGCACCTATTTGTATTCGGCGGGCGATTTGTGCATGATCGGCCATCTGGACCGCCTGCGGGACGCGGGCGTTGCCAGCCTCAAGATCGAGGGCCGCATGAAAACCGCCTACTACGTGGCCACGGTGGTATCGGCCTACCGCCGCGCGCTGGACCTGCTGGAGCTGGAGGGCGCGGAGGCGTACCGCCGGGCCGTGCCGGAGCTGCTTGCGGAGGTCCGAAAGGCCAGCCACCGCACGCTCACCACGGGCTTCTACTTCGGCCCGCCCGAGCCGCCCGGCGGCGCGGAGGGCTTCACGCAGTCGATGGAATACGTGGGCGACGTGCTGTCGGGCCCGTCGGAGGCGGGCGAGTGTCTCGTGCGCCTGAAAAACCGCTTCTACGTGGGCGACGCGCTGGAGGTGCTCACCCCGGCGGGGCCGCGGGCCTTCACCGTCTCGCGCATGACGCTTGCGGAAACGGGCGAGGCCGTCCAGACGGCCTCGGTGGCGGGCACGCTGCTGCGCATGCCCCTGCCGGCGGGCGCGGACGCGGGCGACCTGCTGCGCGGACCCTGCCGCAACCACCGGTCCGGCTGACCGCGCGCCTGCGCGGCCCGCGCACTTTTTCGACATGCGCGCTTGTGCTTTTCCCAAGGATTTGCTATAATCATCCGTAACCACTCTTGGAAAGGGGTTTACCAAACGATGAACGCAATGACTCAAATGCTGATGGGCCTGACCGACGCCGCCACCGGCGCCGCCGACGCCGCC
>DVIV01000032.1 GCA_018710985.1 Candidatus Limiplasma pullicola | reverse complement strand
AGCCGCCTGGTCGGCGCACCTCCGGGATACGTGGGCTACGAGGAGGGCGGACAGCTCACCGAGGCCGTGCGCCGCAAGCCCTACTGCGTGGTCCTTCTGGACGAGGTGGAAAAGGCGCATCCCGACGTGTTCAACATCCTTCTGCAGGTGCTGGACGACGGCCGCATCACCGACAGCCAGGGCCGCACGGTGGACTTCAAGAACACCATCATCATCATGACCTCCAACCTCGGCAGCCAGTACCTCCTGGACGGTATCGAGGACGGTCAGATCACCCAGAGCGCCCGCGACAGCGTGATGCAGCTCCTCAGGACCCAGTTCCGTCCGGAGTTCCTCAACCGCATTGACGACATCGTGTTCTACAAGCCTCTGGAGAAGGACGAGATCGCGCAGATCGTGCGCCTGCTGGCGGGCCATCTGGCCAGCCGCCTCAGGGAGAAGAACATCGACCTGGTGCTTTCCGACGCGGCGGTGGACGCCATCGCGGAGGCGGGCTTCGACCCGGTCTACGGCGCGCGTCCGCTCAAGCGCTATATGCAGAGCCATCTGGAGACCATGCTGGCCCGTAAAATCGTCGCCGGCGACGTGCTGCCCGGACAGACCGTGCGGGTGGACGTGGACGCAAACGGCGAGCTTACGGCCGCCGCGGAAACCATGGCTATGCAGGCATAAGACAGTGCCCCCGGCGAGGAATAGGCTCCTTCGCCGGGGGCTTTTTTGCGTTCCGTTACCGACGGAACGTCCAATATTTGTTGATGAGAAAATTCAACGGAATGGTGATGCACAAATTGAGCACCGGAGCAAGCGCCTCCGGGATGCCGACCGCCTCCACCCAGAAAATCAACAGCAGCGAGTCCAGCACAAAGGTGCCCCCGTAGGCCGTCAGGGATTTGAAGTACAGCGCCACATGCCTGGAAAACGGCCGCTTCTCACCCCTGCCGAACACGCAGCGGTTGTTCCAGTAGTAGGCGTTGATCACGCTGATGACCAGCCCCAGCAAATTGGCGGCCAGGTAGTGCATCCCCAGCGCGTTCAGCGCGAGCTGGTAGACGGCCAGCGAAATCAGCGTGTTGGACACACCCACGATGCCGAATTTCACAAATTGCCAGCATTTGGCGATCCATGGCCTTTGCATCGCCTGGTTCCAAAGGGCGCGAAAACGTTCCATGGGGTCCTCCTTCTGCCGCCGGGCAGGCGGGCTTGTGCCATTGTACCGCAATGCGCCCTTGTTGACAATCCCCGCGGAACCATTATAATGAAATGGAATTTGATGTCGATGAGGAGCGTGCTTTATGGCGCAGGCAGTTACCATTCCCGCCAATGACCTCAAGCGGCCCTTTGAGCTGCATGCCGCCGAATATGAAAAAAAGGCGCTGGAGGTGCTTCGAAGCGGCTGGTACATCCTTGGCAAGGAGGTATCCGCCTTTGAGCAGGCGTTCGCCGACTATCTCGGAGCCAGATGCTGCGTGGGGCTGGCCAGCGGGCTGGATGCGCTGTGGATGGCCTTTCGCCTTTTGGGCATCGGGCCGGGGGACGAGGTCATCGTCTGCGCAAACGCCTACATCGCCTGCGTGATGGGCATTACCATCAACGGCGCTTCGCCCGTGTTTGTCGAGCCGGACGAATACGACAACATCGACGCCGGCCGCATCGAGGCTGCCGTCACGCCCAGAACCAGGGCCATTTTGGCCGTGCATCTCTTCGGCCAGACCTGCGACATGGATGAGATCAGCCGGATCGTGCAAAAATACGGCCTCCGGCTCGTGGAGGACTGCGCGCAGAGCCACGGCACCCTGTTTCACGGGAAACAATCCGGCACCTTCGGCGATATCGGCTGCTTCAGCTTCTATCCCACCAAGGGCCTGGGCGCTTTCGGCGACGGCGGCGCCATCGTGACAGACGACGAGGAGCTCGCCGGGCGGTGCCGGGCGCTTCGCAACTATGGCAGCCGCGTCAAGTACCACAACGAGGTCGTAGGCGCCAACAGCCGCCTGGACGAGCTTCAGGCCGGGCTGCTTCATGTCAAGCTGGGCTTTCTGAACGAGCTCAACGCGGAGCGCCGCAAGATCGCCGCGCGCTATCTCAATGGCCTGAGCACGGAATTTCTCGCGCTGCCCAAGGTGCGGCCGGGCGTGGAAAGCACGTGGCATCAGTTCGTCATCCACAGCCCGCACCGCGACGCGCTCAAGGCGTGGCTTTTGGAAAACGGCATCGGCAGCGAGATCCACTATCCCATTCCGCCGCATCTGAGCGAGGCTTACCGCTACCTGGGCTACCATGAGGGCGATTTCCCCATCACTGAGAAAAACGCCCGCGAGGTGCTCAGCCTGCCCATGTTCAACGGCCTGCGTGAGGACGAGCAGGCCTTCGTGATCGACACCATCAACCGCTTCCGCCCGTAAAGGAGAGCCATGGATACTTTTCATCTTTTGCCCTACGACCCTTCGTGGGACGAACGCTGGGACCGCTTCGTGATGGAAGGGTCCGCAAACGGCACCTTTCTGCAGACGCGCCGGTTTTTGGGCTACCATCCCAGCGGGCGGTTTGAGGACGCGTCCCTGATGGCGCTGGATGGGCAGGAGCTGGTAGCCGTCTGCCCCGCCGCCGCGCAGGTCGTGGATGGGGTGCGCATGCTGCGTTCCCATCCGGGCAGCACCTTCGGCGGGCTGGTCATTGCGCCCGCGCTCCTTCGTGCGCCGCGACTGGTGACGCTGGTTTCGCAGCTGGACGATTTCTGGCGGGAGCAGGGCTTCGGCGCGGCCGAGCTTAAGCTCACCAGCGACCTGTTCAGCACTCTACCCACCGACGCGCTGCAATACGCCCTCTACCACGCGGGCTATACCGACGAGCTGGAGATCGCCGCCTATGTGCCCCTCGCGGGTCGCACGCATGAGGAGCTGGTGGCCGCCTACAGCTTCAACAAGCGCTACGACCTCAAAAAGTGCGTCAAGGCCGGGCTTTCCGACCGCCCCCTGCATACGCGGGAAGAGCTGGCGGCCTTTTACGGCCTGCTGTGCCAGAACCTGAAAAAATTTGACGCCACGCCCGTGCATACGCTGGCGGAGCTGGTGGATTTCCATGACGCAAGGCTTCGCGACGAGGTGCGCTTTCTGGGCGTGTTTACGCCGGAGGGCGATATGGTTGCGGGCGCGTGCCTGTTCTGGTTCAGCCAGGCGCGCGTTTTGCACACGCAGTACCTGGCCACCGCACCCCTCAAAGGCTGCGTGCCCTCCACCTACCTCTACGACAGCGTGGTGCGCGAAGGGCTGGCGCTGGGCGCGAGGTGTGTCTCTTTCGGCACCAGCACGCACGACCGGGGCCGCGTGCTCAATACCGGCCTGATTCAAAACAAGGAGGGCTACGGCTCCCTCCATTCGCTCAACCGCATCTATACCAAAAGATACCGGGAGGAATGAACCATGCGCACCGATTCGGTCCGTATGCTGGAATTTCCCCAGCACGGCGATGAACGCGGCCATCTGGTGGTGGTCGAGGGCATGAAGGATATCCCCTTTGAGATCAAACGCGTGTTCTACATCTACGGCAGCGATGCCAATGTGGTGCGCGGCTGCCATGCCAACCGCAGGAGCGAATTTGTGCTCATCAACGTGGCGGGGCAGAGCAAGGTGCGCGTGCGCGACGGCGTGGGCAACGAGGCGGTCTTTTCCATCAACCGGCCGCACACAGGACTCTATCTGCCCAGAATGGTGTGGAAGGATATGTACGATTTTTCGCCCGATTCGGTGCTGCTGGTGCTCTCCAGCGAGCCGTACGACGCGGAGGAATACATCCGCGATTACGACGCGTTCGTGCGGGAGGTAAGCGGCCATGCCTAAGATGAGCATTGTGGTGCCCGTATATTACAACGCCGAAAACCTGCCCCCGCTCTATGACGATCTTAAGGAAAAGGTGCTGGACAAGGCGGATTTCGACATCGAGCTGATCCTCGTAGACGACGGTAGCGGCGACAACAGCTACGAGGTCATGCGGGAGCTGGCCAGAAGGGACGGCCGCATCCGCATCTTCCACCTCTCGCGCAACTTCGGAAGCGACGCCGCGACGCTCTGCGGCCTGGTCAATGCCACGGGCGACTGCGCGGTGGTCAAGGCCGCCGACCTCCAGGAGCCCAGCGAAATGCTGCTGGACATGTACCGAAGCTGGCAGAGCGGCAACAACGTGGTGCTGGCCGTGCGCGAGGGCCGGGAGGAAAGCCGCTCGCAGGAGTTTTTCGCGGATCTGTACTACGCCATGACCCGCAAGTTCGCCCTGCCGGGCATGCCCCAAAAGGGATTCGACGTGTTTCTGGTGGACCGCCGCGTGATCGAGGTGCTCAAGCGCATGGACGAGCCCAACAGCGCCCTCACCGGCCAGATCCTCTGGAGCGGCTTCAAAACCGGCGTGGTTACCTACATCCGCCGCGAGCGCAAAATCGGCAAGAGCCGCTGGACGCTCAAAAAGAAGATCCGCCTGGTGGCGGATACGCTGTTCAGCTTTTCCACGCTGCCCATCACGATCGTGACGGGGCTGGGCTTTCTGTCCGTGATCGTCTCGGTCATCTGGGCCATCGACGCGCTGGTGTCCAAGCTGACGGGCCGCATCGACGTGACGGGCTGGACGATGATGTTCATTTTCCAGCTGCTCAGCTTCGGAGTGGTCATGATGACGCTTGGGCTGCTGGGCGCGTATCTGTGGCGCACGTTTGATGCCTCGCGCCGCCGTCCGCCCTATCTGGTGGAGATTGCCGACGGCCAGAAGGAGGATGAGGAGGGACGCGCATGACCAAACGCCGCAGGGGAGTTGTTTGCTGGCTGGCGGGCCTGGGGATGACGGCGGCGATGTTCGCCTTCATCTTCCTCGTGCTGGACCCCCAGTATGCCGTGAACGATGATTCGGGGATCCTGCGCTCCTTCATGGGGTATGAAACGGGCGTTCCGGCCCATTTTCACATCTACCTGCACGGGCTGCTGGCCTGGCCGCTCCACTGGCTGGGTCTGGCCGCGCCGGGGGTGGCCTGGTTTAGCTGGATGCAGCTGGCGTTTCTGTTTCTGGCCTCCGTGGTCTGTCAAAAAAGCATCATGCAGCGCTTTGCCGGGGCGAAAAAGCCGCTCTGGCTGGGCGCTTTGTTTGCGCTGGCCTTTACCTGCGCCTTTGTGCTGCCCTATGCCACCCGCATCACCTTTACCCAGACGGCGGCGCTTCTGGGCGCGGCGGCGGTTTTGCAGATCCTGTCGGTCAACCATGAGGGCGCGTCCTTCGGGGCGATTTTGCGCGGCATGGGGTTGGCGCTGGTGCTGCTGGTGCTTGCCTACGCTATGCGGCAGGTGGCCGCTTTGCCGGTTCTGGGCTTTTGCGGGGTGGCGCTTTTGTATGTGGCGGCGCGGGAGTACGGCTTTGGCCGGCTGAAAAGCATGAAGCCCCTGGCGGCTTCCGTTGTGCTTGCGGCGGTGGTGATGGCCGGACTGGCCGGGCTTCGGGAATGGGAAATCGACGCCAACGGTGCGCGCGATTACCTGGCCTGGCAGGCCTCGACCGAGGATTTGATGGACCGCTATGGCTTTGAGGGAATTCCCCAGGAGGAGCTGGACCGCGTGGGGTGGAGCGCCAACACGGCCGCCATGGTGGGCTCTCAGTGGTTTTTTCTCGATGAGAGCATTTCAACCGAAGCGTTTGATCAGCTTACCGCCTATGTACACGCGACGCGCGATTCATCGCTGTCCGCGCGCATGGAGGAAGCGGCGGAAGTGCTGTCGGCCTTTCCGGCGGACAATCCCACCGCGGTCCCCAGCCTGTGGCTGCTGGCGGCGGTGCTGGCCGTCGCCGCTGCGGGAGCCGCGCTGCTGCCTGCCGGTGAACGCTTCAAGACGCTGGGCACGCTGCTTTTGACCGTGCTTTTGGCGGCTGCCATGCTGGGGTATCTGGCTTTTGACAAGGGGCGCCTGCCGCTGCGCGCGGCGCTGATGGCGCTTTTGCCGGCGGCTGCCATGGGGTTTGGCCTGCTTCCCCGCGCCTTGTCCGGACGGGCAGCCAAGGCTCTGTCGGCGCTTTCCCTGGCGGCGTGCGTGGGCCTTTGCGGGTGGCATCTGGCGCTTCAGATCCCCGAGCTCCTCCCCGATGAGGAGTATGAGGCCGAGTATGGGAACCCGGTCAGCGATCTGCTGGAATACGCCCTGATGAACGAGGACATGCTCATCATCCATGACATCACGCTGGTGGGGGATATGCGGCTGTTTCCGGATACGTCGCAGGGCATGGCGCATAATGTGAGTTACTGGGGCGGCTGGGGCCTGCGCAGTCAGGAGAGCATCGAGCAGTTTGCCCATTTCGACATCGACCTTCTGCACTTTCCGCCCGAAACCTTCCTGCGCGATGATGTGCTCTTTGCCACCGCGGTGGTGGACCCGCCGCCCAACCACCTGCTCAACTATCTGCGCGAGAAGGTGGACCCCAACGTGGACTGCATGATCTACGGGGAGTACGGCTTCGCCTATTTCTTTCAGTTCTACATTCCTTGATTCCGGGAGGGAAAACGCATGCGCAACCGCAACCGCCGCCTTTGCTGGCTGATCGGGCTGGGCATTACGGCCGTGATGTTTGTCCTCATCGCCCTGCGCCTGGACTGGCGCTATTGCCAGAACGACGACATCACCATTCTCCGGTCCTTCATGGGCTATGAAACGGGAGAGCCGGCCAGCTTCCACATCTTCATTCACGGTCTGCTGGCCTGGCCCATGCACTGGCTGGCGCTGGCGTTTCCCACGGTGGCGTGGTTTTCCGTGTTTCAGATCGCCCTGCTGTGCCTGTCGGTATGGATGTGCACAAAGGCCCTGATGCAGTGCTTTGTCAACGCGGGCCGGCCGCTGTGGCTGGGCGCCGCGGCTGCCGTGGCGTTTGCGTGCCTGTGCCTGGAGGTATGCACCCGCATCACCTTTACGCAGACGGCGGCCATGCTGGGCGCGGCGGCGGTATTGCAGCTCCTTTCCGTGGACCGGGAGCAGGCCACGCCCAGGCAGGCGGTGCTGGGCGTCGTAGCGGCGCTGCCTCCGATTGCGTTTGCCTATGCGCTGCGCAAGGAGGCGCTGTGGCCGGTGCTGGCCTTTGCCGGGCTGGCGCTGCTGATCTCGTGGCTCTTGAGAAGCGGGGATAACCGCCGCGCCCGCGGCAGGGCCATGCTGATGGCCGGGGCAGGCTGCCTGGTGGCAATCGCCTGCCTGATGGGCTGGCGCGCCGTGGAGATCTCCGCCAGCGGGCAGCAGAACTATCTGGCATGGCAGGAGGCACGGTCGGCACTGCTGGACTATCATGCCGTTTCCGAGATCCCCGCGGATGCCTTTGAGGCGGTGGGCTGGTCGGAGGGCACCATCCAGCGCGCCAACGCCTATTTCTTTTTGGATACCGATATCACGACCGAGTCTCTCCAAACGCTGCTGGCGGCCTGCGAGGAAGCGGGCGTGCAGTCCGCGGACGCGCAGGATGCCCTGCGCTCCCTTGAAACCGCCGTCAATGGCAGCCTGTCGTTTTCCTGGGTGTTTTGCATTACCGCCGGCCTGTGGGTGCTGGGGGTGGCGTTGGCCTGTGTGAGGGGGCCTCGCAGACCGCGCCTGCTGGCAGGCCTGCTGGCCAATGCGGCGGTGCTGGCCGCTGCGCTGGGCTATCTGGCGCTGGAAGGCCGCCTGCCTACGCGTGTGCTATGGCTGGTTTTTCTACCCTTTGCGGCCTTTACCTTCGGAATGCTGCCGGCATGCCTGCCTGCCTTTTCGACGCGGCGCGCGCGTATGGGCATATCCTCCGTGCTCGCGGCGGTTCTGCTGTGTGCCTGCGGGGGAATGCTGGCTTTCCTCGTCCCTGCACTGCTGCCTGATGAGGCGGCAGCGGCCGAGGTAGGTGACCCGGCGGCTGCGCTGGACGAGTACGCCCTGTGGAACCCGGATATGCTGTTTATCCATGACCTGACGCTGGCGGTCGATACGCGCCTGTTCCCGGACGTAAGCGAGGGCATCCCGCATAACGTGGTTTGCTGGGGCGGGTGGAACCTGCGTTCGCCTGCCACGGTGGAACAGTTCGCAGCCTTTGGCATCGACCTGCTCAACTTCGACCCCGGCGAGCTCCTGCGCTATGATGTATGCATCGCCTCCGGCGTCGTGGACCCGCCGCCTGCGCTGGTGATTGACTATCTGCGTGAAAAGGTGGACCCCGCCTGCGATTACATGATTTACAGCGAAATGGGCGGCGTCTATTTCTTCCAGTTCTATTGATCCGTTATAGGAGGCGTTGCGATTGACCATTCGAGAGCTGTTTGAACAGCCGGGTGTGCATCTGAGCTGCGAGGTCTTTCCGCCCAAGGTATTTGAAAAGGTGGAGGAGGCAAAGGCCGCGGTGAGCGACATCTGCGCGCTGGCTCCGGCCTATGTGAGCGTCACCTGCGGGGCGGCCGGCAGCGCGCCCCAGTTTACGCGCGAGATCAGCGCCTATGTGCAGGAGCATGGCGTCACGGCGCTGTCGCACCTGACCTGCGTGGGCGACACGCGGGACAAGGTGGATGCGGCGCTGGACGGCCTCGCGCAGGCGGGCATCCAAAACGTCCTGGCGCTTCGGGGCGACCTGCCCGAAGGCATGCGCTTTCCGGGAGAGGAGCACTTCCGCTACGCGGCCGAGCTGATCGCCGCCATCCGCAAACGCGGCGAGTTTTGCGTCGGCGCGGCCTGCTATCCCGAGGGGCACCCGGAATCCCCCGACCGGGATACCGATCTGGACTATCTGCGCCGCAAGCAGGACGCCGGAGCGGATTTTCTGACCACCCAGATGGTGTTTGACAACGATATTCTCTACCGCTTTCTCTATCGGGCGCTGGCGAAGGGCATCAGCATCCCCGTCACGGCGGGCATTATGCCCGTGGTCAACGCCCGGCAGATTCGCCGCATCGTGGGGCTCAGCAACGCGACCCTGCCTCAGCGCTTCCTGGCCATTCTGGACCGTTTCGCCGATGATTCGGACAGCATGGAAAAGGCGGGCATCGCCTATGCCACCGACCAGATCATTGACATGGTGGCCAACGGCGTCAACCGCATTCACCTCTATACCATGAACCGGCCCAGGGTGGCGGCGGCGATTTTTGCCAACCTGGGGCCTATCCTGTGCCATGGATGCTAAGGCGCGCATCCTGCGGGACGCCGCTCGCTATCTCGGCATTCGGGGGGAACCTGCGGGAGGGGCGCTGGCGGTGCTGGAGGCGGCCTGTCCCCTCGCGCGGGAGGCGGCGCGGCCCCGGAGCCTCATTCGCCGCGCTCCTATGCGTGCCTGCGAGGGCCGGCTCGCCGTTGCGGATGCGCTGGTAATCCCCTCGCTGGACCTGTGCCGTCTGTTTGCAGGGGCGCAGGAGGGACTGGCGCTGGCGGTCACACTGGGCGCACCGATGGACGCGCTGATACGCCGCCTGATGCTGACCGATCCCGCGCTGGGCTCGGCGGTGGGCGCGTGCGCGTCCGCGCTGGTGGACGAGGTTATCGACGAGCTGCTGGACGGGCAAAGGGAAGCGCTGGCCGGCGAGCAACTGCGCCTGTCGCCGCGCTTCAGCCCCGGCTATGGCGACGCGCCGCTGAGCTGCCAGGGACCGTTGCTCACCTGGCTGGAAGCGCGGCGCATCGGCATCAGCCTGACGTCGGGCGGGCTGATGCTGCCAGAAAAAAGCGTAACGGCGCTCATGGCGCTGCGACCTGTGGAGGAAAAAGCATGAACGCGATCTGCAACGAGCTTGGCAAGCGCCTGCTGTATTTCGATGGCGGCATGGGCACGCTGCTGCAGGCCATGGGCCTGACCGGCGGCGAGCGGCCGGAAACCTGGAACCTGGCTTATCCGGACCGGATTTTGGATGTGCACCGGCGCTACCTGGAGGCCGGCTGCGACATCGTGACCACCAACACCTTCGGGGCGACCGCCGCCCACCTGGGTGAGGACGCGCCCTCCTGCATGCGCGCGGGCGTGCGCATTGCCAGAGAGGCGGTTTCACGGGCCGGTCACGGCTATGTGGCCGCGGACATGGGTCCATCGGGACGGCTGCTTGCGCCCTATGGCGATCTGCCGTTTGAGGACGCCGTGCGTCTGTTCGAGGACGCCTTTGCCGCCGCTCTGGGCGAGGGACCCGATCTGATTCTGATTG
This sequence comes from Candidatus Limiplasma pullicola, assembly GCA_018710985.1. Classification (GTDB taxonomy): domain Bacteria; phylum Bacillota; class Clostridia; order Christensenellales; family Aristaeellaceae; genus Limiplasma; species Limiplasma pullicola. The sequence goes on along the minus strand of DVIV01000032.1, from coordinate 51,281 downwards.
AAACCATGACCGACCTTGCGGAGGTCAAGGCCTGCGTGCTGGGGGCGAAGCAGGCGCTCAAGGCGGCGGGAAAGCAGCGGCCCCTGTTTGTCAGCCTCACGTTTGACGAGCGGGGACGGCTGCTCACCGGTGCGGACATCCCGGGCACCGCAGCCATGCTGGAGGGGCTGGGTGTCACCGCGATCGGTCTCAACTGCGGGCATGAACCGTCGGCGCTGATGGACAACGTGCGCGCCCTGGCCGCCTGTTCCAAGCTGCCCTTCTTTGTGCAGCCCAATGCCAGCCTGCCGGTGGTCATTGACGGTCAAACGGTGTTTCCCATCACGCCGGAGGATTTCGCGCGCGACATGGTACCCATGGTACAGCTGGGTGCCTGGGCGCTGGGTGGATGCTGCGGCACCACACCGGCGCATATCGAGCGGCTGGTGAGCGCCACGCGCGGCCTGCCGATTGTTTCACGTGAAACATTGCCGCGATGCGTGATCTCCGGGCGCACGCAGTCCCTGCCGCTTGGCGAAGGCCCGGTTATCATCGGCGAACGCCTGAACCCCACCGGAAAGAAGCGGCTGAAGCAGGCGCTGCGTGACGGCGATATGGATGCCGTGATGCGCGAAGCCATCGCGCAGACGGAAGCAGGCGCCCATGCGCTGGACGTGAACGTGGGCCTGCCGGAGCTGGATGAGCCGGCTTGCCTGACCCGCGTGGTGCAGGCCGTGCAGAGCGTGTGCGACGTGCCGCTCCAGCTGGATACCGCCGACCCGCGCGCGCTGGAAGCGGCCATGCGCGTCTACATCGGCCGCCCGCTGGTCAACAGCGTATGCGGAAAGCAGGCGGTCATGGACGCGGTGTTTCCGCTGGTACGTGAATACGGCGGCGCAGTGGTGGCCCTCACGCTGGATGAAAGCGGCATCCCCGAGACGGTGCAGGGGCGGCTGGATATCGCCGAACGCATCGCGCGGGAGGCTGCGCGCTATGGCATATCTTCCGGGGACCTTCTCTTTGATGCGCTCACCCTTACCGTCGCCACCGATCCTTCCGCCGCGGCCGTGACGCTGGAAACGGTGCGGGAGCTTCACCGCAAAGGGCTCAAGACCATACTCGGCGTCAGCAACGTTTCCTTCGGCCTGCCCAACCGGCCGGCGATGACGGCGTCGTTCCTCTCCATGGCGCTTGCCGCCGGGCTGGACGCCGCCATACTCAATCCGCTTGAACCCATGGTGAGCGCGGCATTTTGGGCGGGCCGGGCCCTGACGGGCGCAGACAAGGGCGTTGAAGGCTACCTCCAGGCCATGCAGAACCTGCCGCCTTTGACCTGCATGCCCGCGAAGCCCGCTCCAGCGAACGTTCCCGCCGTGCAGGATGGCCCCGAAACCGGAGACGCGCTTTTCCGCGCCATCCGCGGGGGACTTGCGGGCGACGCCCGACAGGCGGCACAGGCTTTGCTGGAGAGAGGAAGCGAACCGCTTTCCCTGATCGAAGGGAGCGTTATGCCCGCTCTGACGGAGGTGGGAACGCGTTATGAGCGCGGGGAACTGTTTTTGCCACAGCTTTTACAGAGCGCGAATGCCGCACAGGTCGCCTTCGAGCCCATCCGCGAACGCCTGCCTGCCCAGGCGGGCGAGGGCGCGGGCCGGGTGGTGCTGGCCACCGTCCATGGCGATGTGCACGACATCGGAAAGAACATCGTGAAGGTGCTTTTGCAAAACTACGGCTTTGCCGTGACCGACCTAGGCAAGGATGTGCCGCCCGCGCGCGTGCTGGATGCGGTGCGCGAAACCGGGGCCAGGCTGGTGGGGCTAAGCGCGCTGATGACCACCACCGTGCCCGCCATGCGCGACACCATCGCCCTGCTTAAAAAAGAGGCGCCGGGCGTGACAGTGGTGGTGGGCGGAGCGGTGCTTACCCAGGCATATGCCGATCAGATCGGTGCGGACCATTACGCGCCGGACGCCATGGCGACCGTGCGCGTGGCACAGCAGGTGCTGTGCTGAAAAGACATCGGATGCGAAAAGGAGAGATACGCCATGTCTCAGGAACATAAGGATGCAACCAGCGTTTGGCAGGTGGTCAAGTTCACGCTGTTTTCCATCAGCGCCGGGCTGATTCAGATCGCCGCGTTCACGTTGATGGAAACGGTGTTTCATCTGCCCTACTGGCCCAGCTACCTGACGGCGCTGGTGCTCAGCGTGCTGTGGAACTTTACCTTCAATCGCCGCTACACCTTCCGAAGCGATGCGAGCGTAGCGCGCAGCATGCTGCTGGTGGCGTTGTTCTATGCCGTGTTCACACCGGTTTCCACCTGGTGGGGCCACGCCCTGACCACCGCCGGCTGGAACGACTTTCTGGTGCTGGCCGGCACGATGGTCATCAACTTCGTCACCGAGTTTCTCTATCAGCGCTTCGTGGTCTACCGCAACCGCATCGACACCAACGACGTAGCCCGTCGCGCCAGTCAAAAGGCGGAGGGCTGAGCCGTGGCGCAGACAAAGCGGATGGATTGGAAGCGCGCCCTGTCGACGGCGCTGTTTGTGGCGCTGCTGGCGCTGCTGGCGTGGTACGTGTATGAAAACCGCGAGGATATGGCGCGCCTGCTGGCACTGAGCGCGGGGGATGTGGCGCTGATGCTGGCGCTGGCGCTGGGCGGCTGCGTGATGAACTGCGTCTATCACCGGCTGATTCTTTCCACCTACCGCATCCCGCTGGATATCGTGGACTGGATGGGGGTCACCTTCGTGGCCAACGCCATGGCCTATGTGCTGCCCATGCGTGCGGACCTGGTCTTCAGCGCCGCCTACTACAAGCGCACCAAGGGACTGGCATACGTAAAGAGCGTGAGCATGGCGGCGGGAAACATCGTCTTTGGTGTGATCTTTGCGCTGGCGCAGATGTTTGTTTCGCTGCTTCTGACAGGCGTGCTGGACGGCACGTGGTCCGGCGTGCTGTGGCTCCTGTGGGGGGCAGGCACGCTGGCGACGGGCGCGTTTATCGCGTTTTCATTGCTGGTGCAGGGCCGCGGCGCACGCATCCTGGACCGGGTGAAGCTGCTGGGCGATGTGGTGCGCGGCTTCAATGCCCTCCTGAAAAACCGCTGGCTGCTGGGACGGCTGCTGGTGTGCCTGACCGTCAACAACGCTGTGCAGCTGTGCCTGTACATGGCCTGCTTCGGAGCCATCGGGCTGCCGGTCACGGTGTATCAGGCCCTGTTTTACAACAGCGTCAGCTGGATCGCCACGGTGGTGTCCATCGTGCCGGGGAACATCGGCATCAAGGAAGCAGTCATGGGCGTTGCCACCAGCCTGACGGGCGCACTGTTTCAAAACGGGGTGGCCTTATCGCTGTTGCAGCGCGTCGCGGTCATGATCGTCTATATTGTGGCAGGCGCGGCATTTGCCTGGCCGGTCTGGCGTCGGTGGAATATCGGGCGCCGTGCGGAGTAACATGCGTAGAGACAAAAAAGGGGAGCCGTCCAAACGCCTGGACGGCTCCCCGGTTCTTTTTGCTTATTTGCCCTCCGGAACGATCTCCAGCCAGTACCCGTCCGGGTCCTTGATGAAGTAGATGCCCATGTCGTGATTCTCGTAGCAGATGCAGCCCATTTTTTCGTGCAGGGCATGCGCCGCTTCCATGTCATCGGTGCGGAAGGCCAGGTGGAACTCCTCATCGCCCAGATTGTAGGGGGTGGTGCGGTCCCTGAGCCAGGTCAGCTCCAGCTGGAAGGTTTCGGTGTCGTCCGCCATGAAAACGATGGTGAATTCCGGCTTTTCGTTGCGGCGCACCTCGTGGAGGCCCAGCGCCTCACGGTAGAAGGCCAGGGAGCGGTCCAGGTCACGGACGTTGTAGTTTTCATGTATCATTTTGAACATGGTTTTTCTCTCCTTTGCTATTCGATGTCCACGGGAAGGTCGGTATCGGCGAAGGGATCATCGCCTGAGGGAATCTGCGGTTCCACGCGCCGTGCGGGTGCGATGGGCAGTTCGCCGAAATCCTTGGGGGGTTCGATGATGTGGATATCCAACTGCTGATCGTTGAAGGTCAGGTTGGCCACCACTCCGGGCTTGGTCAACGCCAGCACCTCGGTATTGGGTGTGCGGGCGCGGCGCGCAAAGTCGATGGCGACCTCCGGCCGCTCCTGCCAGTGCATGGGGATGAACACGCGCGGCTTCATCGTCAGGATGAAGTGGTTGGCGCCCGCGTCGTACATCAACCCCTGGCGGGGGTCCACCGGGAACATGCACACGTCGATCCGCTCGCCCTTGATGGGCTCAATGGCCTCATAGTAGGCGTTTTCGGCCGCTTCGATCTCCCGCAGGCTGCTTTCCTGGCGCCAGTGCCACAGGTTGAGATCGCCCGCATGGAAGATGTTCATGCCGTAGGCCCGCACCAGGAAGGCCACGCCCAGATCGGTGCTCTGGAAAGCCTTGACGCTTACATCGGGCGAAAGCTCCTTTTCCTGCAGCGGCGCCAGACGCTTGCCGCGGGTACCTACGGGCATGTCGCTGGAGACGATGTAGGTGATCGGCAGGCCTTCGGATTCCCATGTGTACACGATGGGGTCCAGATGGTCGGGATGGGCGTGGCTGATAAAGACATAAATCTTTTCAAACGCCTTGAGGAACGAGGGGGTAATCCGGCCAACCTGCGCCAGCGTTCGTCCCTCGCCCTCCCAGTAGTCGAAGACCAGCAGTGTTCCGCCTACCTGAACGGAAAAGCCGCTATGATAGTGGTAGATGATTTTGAGTTGCCTGTCCATAGAAAAAGACGCCTCCCGTAAATGATCGTAGTGCAACATACACACTTCCCCAGCTGTATCGGGAACGATATATTACAAAATGATGACTCATTCAAAGGCAGCGTCATACATGCAAAAGCCCAAATAATCGGGCTTTTTGGAATAAACAGCGAAAAAATACCCTGTAAGTATAGCATAGGATGTAACATAAGTCAACGGTTCTTTACACTACCGCGATCTTTGTGGAATACTCCCAAAATTATTTCTCAAAAAACAACAGCAAAAGCGCCATGCGCAGATGCGCATGGCGCTTTCTATGCCTGCTTTCTTACAGGATGGGGGTGCAGCCCTGAATGTGCCAGATGGTGTCGTTATACTGGCGGATGGTGCGGTCGGAGCTGAAGAAACCGGACTTGGCCGTGTTGACGATGGCCATGCGCAGCCACTTTTCGCGGTTCTGGTAGTCCTCCATCATGCGGCGGTTGGCCATGGAGTAGCTGCCAAAGTCCTTTAGGACGAAATAGCTGTCGGCCATCCCGCCGTAATCGCCCACAAGCAGCGTATGGTAGAGGTCCTGCATGGCCAGCGGCTCGTTGGGGAAGAGCGTCCCGTCCAGCCACTGGCTCATGGCCTTGCGGATCTCGTGGTTGGTCTCAAAGATGCTCATGGGGTTGTAGGTGCGCTCGCGGTACATGCCCTCCACGGTATCGGCGCGCATGCCGAAGATGTAGATGTTGTCGATGCCCACCTGCTCGTAGATCTCCACGTTGGCGCCGTCCATGGTGCCCAGGGTCACGGCGCCGTTCATCATGAACTTCATGTTGCCGGTTCCGCTGGCCTCCTTGCCAGCGGTGGAAAGCTGCTGGCTGATTTCGCTGGCGGGTATCAGAATCTCCGCGGTGGAAACGTCGTAGTTTTCGATGTAGACGATCTTGATCATCTGCCGGGCGCGCGGATGCTTGTCGATCAGGTCCGCCAGGGCGTTAATATAGCGGATGGTCTGCTTGGCGCGCATATAGCCGGGCGCGGCCTTGGCGCCGAAGAGGAACAGGCGCGGCGGCATGGTGAAATTGGGATCGTCCACGATGCGGTTGTAGAGTACCTGGATGTGCAGGGCGTTGAGCATCTGGCGCTTGTACTCGTGCAAGCGCTTGGCCTGGGTATCAAAGACGAAGCTGGTGTCGATGTCGATGCCCTGCCGCGCCTTGACCAGCTTTTGCAGGCGCTGTTTGTTTTGCAGCTTCACGGCGTCGAACTTCTCGCGGAAGGCGGCGTCGTCTGCATAGGGCAGAAGATCGGCCAGCTTGGAGGCGTCGGCCACAAAGCCGGGACCAATGGCCTCCTTGAGCAGCGAGGTCAGCGCGGGATTGCCTTCCACGAGCCAGCGGCGGTGGGTGATGCCGTTGGTGATGGCGCTGAATTTGGATTTGTTCAGCAGCCAGTAATCATGGAACAGGCTGTCCTGCAGGATCTTGCCGTGCAGCTGGCTCACGCCGTTGACGCTGGAGGAGAGCGCCACGCACAGGTTGGCCATATGCACCTGCCCATAGGCGATGATGGCCATATGGCCGATGCGCTCCCACTGATCGGGATAGCTGGTGAACAGCTCGGCGCAAAGGCGGCGGTTGAGCTCCTCCAGAATCATGTAGATGCGGGGAAGCGTCTGCTTCATCATATCGACGGGCCAGCGTTCCAGCGCCTCGGCCATGACGGTATGGTTGGTGTAGGCCATGCAGCGATAGGTGATGCGCTGCGCCATCTCCCAGGAGAGGCCCTCCTGGTCGATCAGCAGGCGGATCAGCTCCGGAATCGCCAGGCCCGGATGCGTGTCGTTGATATGGAAAACACACTTGTCCGGCAGCAGGTCAAAGTTGTTGCCGAAGTGCTTCTTGAAATTCTTGATGGCGTATTGCAGCGTGGCGCTGGTGAAGAAGTAGTGCTGCTTGAGGCGCAGCATCTTGCCCTCGTAGTGCTTATCCTCAGGATAGAGCACCTTGGAGATCACCTCGGCCATCTGCATTTCCTCCATGGCCTTGAGGTACTCGCCCTCGCCGAAATGCGCCAGGTCCAGATTGGCCCGGCTGCGGGCCGACCAGGTGCGCAGGGTGTTGACGCAGTCGTTGTTGTAGCCGACGACGGGCATGTCGTAGGGCACGGCGTCGATCTGATAGGTGTCCACCAGCTTAAAGACCTTGCGGCCGTTTTCCTCGCTTTCCTCCACGTGGCCGTTGAACTCCACGGTGCAGGTATCCTCGGTACGGGGCACTTCCCACACATTGCCGTTTTGCAGCCAGTTGTCCGGCAGCTCCACCTGCTGGCCCTCCACCAGCTTCTGGCGGAACAGGCCATATTCATAGCGGATGGTGCAGCCCATGGCCGGGATGTTCAGGCTGGACAGGCTGTCCAGAAAGCAGGCGGCCAGGCGGCCTAGACCGCCGTTGCCCAGGGCGGGTTCGGGCTCCTCGGGCAAAATGGTCTGCAGGTCGATGCCGAGCTCGCGCAGCGCCTCGGCGTAGTTTTCCTGGGAGCAGAGGTTGATCAGGTTGCAGTTGAGGGACCGGCCGGTCAAAAATTCAACCGACAGATAATACAGACGCTTGCGCTTGGCATCGCGCAGGCGGCGGGAAACCATCCATTTCTGCATGATCTGGTCGCGCACGGTTGAGGCGACCGCCTTGTAGAGCTGCTGCGGGGTGGCTTCCTGAACGGTAACGCCATTGTAGCGCTGTAGCTTGCCTACGATGCTCTGCTTGATGGATTCCACATCGAACGTGGTAGTGGGCATATGAATCCTCCTTGATAGATGGAAGTATTTGAGGATAACAGCGGTATTATACCATGAAGACGGCTTCAAGGGCAAATGATTTATCCAAAAACCGGCCAAATCAGACGTTTGATGCAAAAAGGTTTCACGTGAAACATTTGCATTCACCCCGCGCTTACGGTACAATAACGCATATCCCCATCCGCGAAAGGAGTGACGCACATGCGCTTTACCCCCGCACAGGAAGCGGCGATCCGCGCCGATAACCGCGAACTGCTGGTATCGGCGGCGGCAGGCAGTGGAAAAACCGCCGTGCTGGTGGAGCGCATTGTGCGGCTGATCGTGGAGCGCGGCGCCAGCATTGACCGGATGCTGATCGTCACCTTCACCCGCGCCGCCGCGGGCGAGATGCGTGAACGCCTGGAAGCGCGCCTGAACGAAGCCGCCGCGGATGATTCGCGGCTGGCCCGGCAGGCGGACCTGGTCAGCGTGGCGCAGATCTCCACCATCCATAGTTATTGCCAGCAGGTGGTGCGGCAGAACTTCCAGCGCTGCGGCGTGGACCCGCAATTCATGCTGGCGGATGAACGCACCCGCGCCGGCTACTGGCAGGATGCAATGGAAGAAACGCTGGACTGGCTGTATGGGGCAGCCCATGAGGATGCGGAGCTGGCGGATCTGACGCACAAATTCTGCGAGCGCGAAATCACGCTGATGATGGAGACACTCTACCGGTTTCTGATGTCGCGCCCCGACCCGATGGCCTGGCTGGAGCAAAGCGCGGGCAAGGTCTGGACCGCGGAGGCCATGGACGAAGAGCCGCTGGCCCGGACGTTCTGCCGGGAAGCCGCGCTGATCCTGGAGGGGATGGACGCCCTTTGGCGCGAAGCGGATGCGATGCGCACGCATGCGGCGTTTCCGCCGCCCTACCTTTTGACGCTGCAAAGCGACCGGGGGACGATCGACGGGCTGCGCGCGGCCTGTGAAGCGGGGATGAGCGCCCTGTGCAGGGCGCTGGGTACCCTGAAGTTTGTCACGCTGGGCCGCTTCAGGCCCACCATCGGGGACGAGGAGCGGCTGGCGGCTGATTTCAAGGACCTGCGCAGCCGCATCAAGGACATGGCGGACGACCTGAAAAAGCTGCTGCCGGCAGATTTTGATCAGGGCGTAGCGGACATGCAGGCCATGAGCCCGGCCACACAGGGACTGGCCAAGGCGGTGCGTCACTTCCATGAGTGCTTTTTGTCCCGCAAGCTCGGCGAGGCCTGCATCGACTTTGGCGATCTGGAGCATATGACGCTGGCCGTGCTGCGCGACCCGGACCTGCGAAAGCAGCAGGCGCAGCGGTTTGACGCGGTGTTCGTGGACGAATACCAGGACGTAAGCGCCCTGCAGGAGGCCATCCTTAACGCCCTCAAGCGCGGCGAGGGCGGCGGACAGTCCTATTTCTATGTGGGCGACGTCAAGCAGAGCATCTACCGCTTCCGCCTGGCCGAGCCCGGCCTGTTTCTGGGCAAGCTGGAACGCTTTTCGCCCCAGGCGGACGCGCCATGCCGCCGGGTGGTGCTCAACCTGAATTTCCGCAGCCGCACGGGGGTGCTGGATGCGGTGAACCGCGTCTTTGCGCACGTAATGGACCGCCGTGTCACAGAAATCGACTACGATGCCGACGCGCGGCTCTATCCCGGCACGCCGTCCCAGGGCGATCCGCCGACCGAGCTGCATGTGCTCAACGCGCAGGGCAAACGGCCGCAGGACATGGTGCTGGCCGAAGCGGAGCTCATCGCGCGCGACATCCTGGCGACGGTGGGCGAGCCGGTCCCCGATGCGCAGGGTCAGCCCGGCGCGCCGCTTCACTACCGCGACATCGCCATTTTGCTGCCCGTTGGCAAAAACGTGGCCGACAAGGTGGAGCTGGTGCTGAACCGGATGGGTATTCCCGTGTACTGCGAGGGCGGCGGCGACCCCATGACGTCCGACGAGGTGGACCAGGTGCTGCAGCACCTGACGCTGCTGGATAATCTGGCCAATGATGTGGCGCTGCTCAGCGAGCTCCGCAGCCCGCTTTTTGAAATGACGGAGCGGGAGCTGGCCGCCATCCGCCTGCTGCGCCCCCAGCGGGAGGCCAGCTTTCTCAGCGCGCTGCAGGCGGCGGCCCGCGAGGCTGCCGAGCCCCTCGCCGCGCGCTGCCGGGCCGTGCTGAAGGCGCTGGAGTCGGAGCGGTTCTATGCGCGCAGCATGCCGCTGGCCGACTATCTGTGGAGTTTTCTCAAACGAAGCGGTCTGTATGCGCATTATGGGGCGCAGCCGGGCGGGAAACTGCGGCAGGCGAACCTGCGCATGCTCTGCCACCGGGCGGACGCCTATGAGCAGGGCCACATGGATGGCCTGCACGGCTTCGTGGAGGCGGTGAAGGCGGACGGCGGCGGCGGGGGCGACCAGAGCCCCGCCGTGATGAACCCCTGGGAGGACGTGGTGCGCATAATGACGATCCACAAATCCAAGGGGCTGGAATTTCCCACGGTGTATGTGATGGGGCTGGGCGGTCCGCTGCTGCGGCGCACACAGACCCGCACCCTCAGCCTGCACGGGGAAATCGGCTTTGGCCTGGGCTATGTCAATGAAAAGGCGCGCACCCGGCGTGCCACGCTCCTGCAAGGCGCGGTTGCCCTGAAGGAGCGAAGCGCCGAGCGCGCGGAACGGGCGCGCGTGCTCTATGTGGCCATGACGCGCCCCAAGGTGCGCCTGGTGCTGGTAGGCAGCATGAAAAATCCTGACGCCGCCCAGACAGGGCGGTCCGGAGGGGTCTATGGCGTGCGCGAGGCGCACAGCATGCTGGACTGGCTGCTGCAATCCGCGCAGCCCTGTGACAGCGTGACGGTGGAACGCGAAGGGCAACTTTCCACATGGGATATGAGGGAAACCGCAAGTCATTCGGAGTTCCCCACAGAATCCACAAGTTTTCCACAAAAAAGGGCCCCGTGGCGGATCGTTTTCCACATGGAACCAGTCATTACAAGGCATTTCACCCGGAAAAGCACCCCGCTGCCCTTTCCGCTGCCGGAGGTGCCGCAGGAAAGGAAAGTCCCCTGCATCCCTGCTCCGCAGGCCATGGACTGGCCCGCGGCGGTCGCCCCGCAGGCCGGGAAGCAGCCTGCCGCCCTGCCCCTCAAGCTGGGTGTGACCGCGCTGTGCCGCGCGCTGGATGGCGCGCAGACTTTGGCGCAAGCCGCCGAGGAGGAGGAGGAGCAGCTCAAGCGCCTTCCTTACGAGGGACCGCGTCCCCGGCTGTTGTCGTCCCTTCCTGCCATGCCGGCCTTTCTGGAGCCGCCGAAGGAGGAAGAAGGGCTGCTTCGCGGCGTGCAGACCCACCGGCTGCTGGGCCTGATGGACCTGGAGGGCGCGCGGGCGGCGAAAGGCGACGAAAAAGCACTTTTCTTCCATATAAAAGGAGAGTTGTCCCGACTGGTGGAAAAGCGCGTAATGACCCCCGCGGAAGCGGCTCTGGCGGATGTTCCGATGGCGGCGCGCTTTCTGGCCGGTCCGCTGGGCCAGCGCATGCTGGCGGCGTCGACCGTGCGCAGGGAGTGGAGCTTCAACCTGCATGTGGACGAGCCGTTCCCCACGCTGCTGCAGGGTGTGATTGACCTGTGCTTTCTGGAAGACGGCGCATGGGTGCTGGTGGATTTCAAAACCGACCGGGTTTCCAGCGCGCAGGAGCTGTGGCAGCGCTATGGCAGGCAGCTGTCCTTCTACCGCCGGGCGCTGCTGGAGGGAACCCCCTGGCCGGTGAAAGAGTGGGCGCTCTATTCGCTGCGGCTGGGAAAAGCGTTCGTCAAATATGACGAAGGAACGCCTAAATATGACAAAATTATTTCAAATTCAAGGGAACGAAAGCCGTGAATGAATCGTTAATTCTATGCAGCGGAAATATTCGGGCTTGATTTTCCCGTATTTTCCCTGTACAATATGCTTGATGCAGGGGGACGGCTGCCCCTTGCATAGGTGTAAGAGGTTTGTAACATTTCCTTTTCGACTTCCTTGAGGAAACGGAGTGTTGATTGTGAATCATCCCCATGCCACAGACAGGAGCCGCCATGCGCGGCTGAAGCGGGTGGCTGTCGCGGCGCTGCTGCTTGCCGCCTGTGTGGCGCTGAGCGCCTGCTATATGGAACCCGACCGCGTTGTGGACAGCAACAACGGGCTGACCGTGGGCGACGGCGGGCAGACCTTTGATACCGTTGTAACGCCGACCCCCAACGTGACGCCTACCCCCACGCCCGCGCCCACCAGCAACGAGGTGGACTGGAGCGCATGGGATTTCGGCAACGATACGGCGACCAATCCGCCCAGCAACGTCAGTCCCACCAACGCGCCCATCAACGGCGCGACCAGCGCCCCGCAGATCGGCACGGCCACGCTGCCGCCCACTACGGCGCCCACCAACGCGCCCAGGGTCACGGCTACGCCGTCGAGCACCTCATCCGGCAGCAGCACGCTCAAGATGGGCTCCACCGGCAGCGATGTCAAGCGCCTGCAGCAGCGGCTCAAGGATCTGGGCTATCTGACCGGCAGCGCGGATGGCGACTTCGGCGCGGCCACCGAGCAGGCGGTGCGCGATTTCCAGGCCGCCAACGGACTCTCCGTGGACGGCAAGGCGGGCACCCGCACCATTGAGAAGCTCTATTCCAGCAGCGCCAAGAAGAAGACCACCAGCTCTTCCAGTTCGTCGTCGGGTTCTTCCAGCAGCTCAAGCTCCTCTTCCAGCAGCTCGGGCAGCTCCTCCAGCAGCAGCTCCGCCAGTTCGTCCTATACCAACGGCAAGACCGATATCTACCTGCAGCTGGGGTCCTCGGGCAGCCAGGTCAAGATCCTGCAGAACCGCCTGATCGTGCTGGGCTACCTCAGCGGCACCGCTGACGGCGAGTTTGCCGAGACCACCCAGGCCGCGGTCATCGCCTTCCAGGAGCGCAACTCCATCTATGCTGACGGCATCGCCGGCCCCACGACGCTGACCAAGCTGTATTCCGAGTCCGCGAAAAAGGCCTCCAGCGTGGTCGGACACCTGGGTTCCCTCCGCGAGGGCACCACCGGCAGCGCGGTCCGGTCCCTGCAGCAGAACCTCAAGACGCTGGGCTATTATACCGGCAGCGTCGACGGAGACTACGGCAGCGGCACCACCGCCGCAGTCACGGCCTTCCAGCAGTCCAGCGGGCTCAAGGCCGACGGCATCGCGGGCAAGGCCACGCTCAATGCCATCTACGCCGCGCTGAACGGAGGCTCCTCCGGCGGTTCGTCCTCCGGCAGCAGCTCCAGTCCGGACAACTACGGCAAGACGGCATCCTCCAACGGCTATACCACCATTACCACGGGCTCCAACTCCACCAACGTGACGGCGCTGCAGCGCGCGCTGCAGGCGACCGGCTACTACAGCGGCTCCGTGGACGGCAGCTATGGCAGCGGTACCGAAGCGGCTGTGGAAGCGTATCAGCGCGCCGCGGGCCTGCGCGTGACCGGCATGGCCGGCCCCACCACCCAGCGCCTGCTCTACGGCGGCACATCCGAGAGCGGCAGCTACTCCAAGCTGGACCTGGGGTCCACCGGCAGCGCGGTCAAACGCCTGCAATACGCCCTGTATGAACTCAAGTACTACGACGGCGATATCTCCGGCACCTATGACACCGTCACCCAGAACGCGGTGATGGTGTTCCAGGAGCTCAACGGCCTGTCCATTGACGGCGTGGCCGGGCAGCAGACGCAGCAAAAGCTGTTCTCCAGCAATGCGGTGCCCTGCAGCATCTGATCCAATGTCGGCGGACCGCCGCCCCGCGCCAGCTGGTGTGGGTGCGGCGGTCCTTTTGCTTTATGAAGAAGCTGTAAACTTTGTGCGCGAGCCCCGCCTGATAGGCGGCGCGTTTTGACGGGCTCAAGCGCGTGTGTTATAATGCATGCTGTATCCCTATGCTTGACGGAGGAAGCAACATGTTTGGAAAGATGATGAACCGCTATTACTACGGCAAAAGCGGCAAGGGCGACTATACCAAGGAGGACCTTCCCCAGACGCGCTGGCAGCTGTTCTGGGAGATGCTGCGCGTGCGCCTCTCCGGCCTGGTTCGCCTGAATCTGATGTACGCGGTTGCATGGCTTCCGGCCATCTTTGTGATTGGGCGGGGGCTGCTGATGTGGTATGCGGGGATGGGCAATCTGGCCGAGGCACAGATGCAGATGGAGGCCGGCGAAATCACCGCGGAGGCCCTTGCGGGGCTGACCCAGAGCTACAACCAGGGCGTGAGCGCCGTAATCATGCAGACGCTGCTGCTGCTGGTGCCCTGCCTGGCACTGACGGGGCCGTTCACGACGGGCGTGGCCTATATCACGCGCAACTGGGCGCGCGACGAGCATGCATTTATCTGGTCGGATTTTATCGATACGGTCAAAGGCAACTGGAAGTATGGCCTGCTGACGGGGTTCATTACCGGCCTGATGCCGCTTTTGATGTACGTATGCGTGACCTTCTACGGGGAAATGGCCAGCACCAACGTGCTGTTCATGATTCCGCAGGTGATCTGCATCGTGATCGGGGTCCTGTGGCTGTGCTCGCTGATGTATGTTTACCCGCAGATCGTCACCTACAAGCTCAACTACCGCAATGTGGTGCGCAACAGCCTGATCATGACCATCGGCCGCCTGCCCATGACCGTGGGGCTGAAGCTGCTCTCGCTGCTGCCCTGGGCGATCGCGGCGCTGATTTCCCTCTTTACGCCCTATATGCAGTATGCCATGCTGGGGCTGGCGGCCTATTACATCGTCATCGGCTTCAGCCTGAGCCGCTTTGTGGGGGCCAGCTATTCCAATGCGGTGTTTGATCGCTACATCAACCCAAACATCGAAGGCGTGCAGGTGGGCCGCGGCCTGTACAACGCCGAGGATGAAGAGGACGACGAGGACGACGGCGCACAAGCCGGCGAATGAGGAACGCGCCTTTGTCACAACCTACCCACGCAAGGGAGGGAAGGACATGGGCAAAAAGGATGAACTGTTGACCGGCGCCATCCGCCGTGACGCGCTGACCCGGCTCACCCGCGAGGAGCGCATGAAATATGAGCTCGCGCGGGAACTGGGGCTGCTGGACCGCGTGCGGCAGGTTGGCTGGGCGGGCCTGAGCGCCAAGGAAACGGGCCGCATCGGCGGGCTCATCGGTCAAAGCCGCAGACGAAAGCCTTAGAAGGAGCGACATACACGCATGTACACCGCATTTGCATCCGTATACGACAGGCTCATGGCCGACGTGGATTATCTGGGCTGGGCCCGGTTCTATCATGAGCTGATGGAGCGCTACGGCATTCCCCGCGGAAAGGTATGCGAATGCGCCTGCGGTACTGGCAGCATCACCATTGCGCTGAGCAAGATGGGCTATCAGATGACCGGCGTGGATCTCTCCCCCGACATGCTGTTTGAGGCTTCGCAGAAGGCGCGCCGCACCGGCGCGATGATTCCCTTCGTCAGGCAGGACATGCGCCGGCTGCACCTGCACCGGTGCATGGACGCCGTTTTATGCACCAACGACGGCCTGAACTACCTCAAGGATGCCAGCGAACTGACCGATTTTTTCCGCGCGGCGTTTTTGAGCGTGCGGGAGGGCGGCGCCCTGTTTGTGGACCTGAGCACGCCCTACAAGCTGGAGCATGTGCTGGGCAATCACTTCATCGGGGACGAAACCCCGGAGATCGCTTATCTATGGCAGAACCGCTACAACCGCGCGCAGGGGTACGTGGATTTGAACCTGGCCATCTTCGTGAGGCAGAAGGACGAAACCTACCTGCGCATCGGCGAGCAGCAGCGGCAGTACGCGCACAGCGCCCAGCTGCTGACCGAGCTGATGGAAGCCGTGGGTTTTACCGACATTCGGCTTTACGGCGACAAAAAGCTCTCTCCGCCGGACCCGCACGCCGTGCGCTGGTTCCTGGCGGCACGCAAGCCGCTGACCGAGGAGGCGCCTCCCACGGTGGGCGAGCGCATGACAGAGGTGCCGCAGGGATGACGCACTTACGGAAGAAGGAAACGCATATGGAACAAAGGGATGAAATGCTGCATATGACCCTGATGGATGGCATGGTCAGGGGCCTGCTCCTCACCGCCACCCATACCGTGGCCGAGGCCGCGGCGATTCATCGGACCAGCCCGGTTGCCACGGCTGCGCTGGGCCGGACGCTGATGGGCACCGCCATGATGGGCGCGATGCTCAAGGCGGATCAGGCCAGCGTGACCGTGACCATCGACGGCGGAGGACCGCTGGGCCGCATCGTCTGCGTGGCGGATCACGACAGCGTGCGGGGCTGCGTGGACGTGCCGGCCCTGGAAATGCCGCTCAAACCCAACGGCAAGCTGGACGTGGGGCGCGCCGTGGGGCATGAGGGACGCATGAGCGTGGTCCGCGACATGGGCATGAAAAGCCCCTATGTGGGACAGGTGCCCCTGGCGTCCGGCGAAATCGCCGAGGACTTTGCCAATTACTACGTCGTCAGCGAGCAGACGCCTACGCTGCAAAGCCTGGGTGTGCTGGTCAGCGGCGAGGTGGTGCTGTCGGCGGGCGGGGTGCTCCTGCAGCCGATGCCGGGATGCACGGATGAGATTATCAGCCAGCTGGAGCTGCGCAGCCCGCTGATGGCGGATATCAGCCGCGAACTGTGCCACGAGCCCATGGAGGCGCTCATGGCCAGGTGGTTTGAGGGCCTCCGGCCCGTGGTGATCGCAAAGACGACGCTGTGCTACCGGTGCAACTGCTCGCGGGAGCGCATGGAAAAGGCGCTGATCGCCATGGGGCGTGAGGAGCTGGGCCGCATGATTCAGGATGAGCAGGACGGCGCCGAACTGACCTGCCATTTCTGCAAAAAGACCGAGCGCTTCACGCAGCAGGATCTGCTGCGCCTGCTCAATCAGGCGCAGGCATGAGCATTCAGCTTGCCCCGCGCAGATGCGGGGCGGAGAGGAAGCAATGACCAGCATCCACATGGATACCTTTCAACGCCCGGCGCCCTACTGGCTGCGGCGGGCGGAAAAATGCAAGCAGGCGGGCGACCTGCGCCGCGCGGCGGTTCTGGAACGCCATGCGGCCCGCACCGACCCCGGCTATGCTGCCGGCCCGGCCAGCTATGCGCTGACCCTGCGCCAGCTGCACTGCTATGAAGCCAGCAACCGTGAGGCGTTTGCCGCGTTGGCGTATGATCCGACGCGCGTGGCGCTCTATGGGCTGATCGGTCAGAACATGATCGCCCTGGGCCATACGCAGGAAGGGCTGGATGCCTTTTCCCTGTATTTCAGCGCACCAGACGGCGGCCAGGCCGTGCCCGCCCCGTGGGACGGCGACGTCTATGAAATGGAGGAGGCCTACTGGGAGCCTCCGGTCAAGCGGCGCGCCAGGCTGAACGGGCTGATGCACATGATTCTGTCCCGCATGGCGCGCGGCGATATGGATGGCGCGGCCCGTGCCCTTCAGCGTGCCCGGCGCGCTCCCTTTCAGGCGCCCTATGCCCGCCGCGACGAGCTGGCCGCCCTGTGGCATGAGCGGGCCGGCAGGCCGCAGGAGGCGCTCAGGTATGTGCGCCGCGCCCTTCGCCTGCGTCCGTACGATGCGCAGCTGGCCGCCTCGGCGGCGTGTCTGCTGGGAAGGCTGGGCCGAACGGGGGAGGCGGCTTCCGCGCTGACCCGCGCCGCCGTCTGCGCCGAAACCCCGGCGGATGAGCTGCTGGTGTGCCTGGCTTCCGAGCAGCTGGGGGCGCATGAGGCGGCGCGCGCCATGCTCGCGCGGAGCCTGAAACGGTGCTCGGACCGCTATCCCGTGCTGTACGACCTGGCGGTTTGCCTGCTCAAGCTGGGCAGGCTGGAGGACGCCAGCGGATACATCCATCTGTGCCGCGAGCTGGACCCGGACGATGTGCCCGGCGAGGTGCTTTTCAACCGCGTGATGGACATGGAAGCCCGCGCCTTGACCCCGGAACAGGTTCGTTCCGAAGCGGAAGGCGTGTCCTATTACGGGTCAATGAACGAAGAGGAGCTCAACCGCTGCCTCAAGCCCGTGACCCAGGCTGTCAGGGAGGGCCCCGACGCGCTGGCCGCCGCCATGGCCGCGGATGCCAAGCTGCGGGCGCGTTTCCTGTATATGTTGGCCCTTCCCACGGACTGGCCGGCGAAGCTGCTTCCCTCCGTGTGCGCGGCCATGCCGCCGGAGGAGGCGCAGCGACTGCTTCGCCAGGTGCTGCTGGCCGATCCCCGCACGTCGCTGACCAAGCGGGTAGCCATGGCGATGCTGGCCTCGATGGGGGCGCCTGCGCCCTACGCCGTGTGGCAGGACGGGCGTCTTGGCTGCGTGGACCCCACCCAGCCCCCGCCGCAGACGGCCAGCTTCTATCAGCGCATGATCACCCGGAGCCTCAACCGCGCCGCCGCGCTTGCCGGGGACGGCGGCTTTGTGCCATGGGCGCTGGCGCGAATCCGGCGCATGAGCGAAAACGAGCGCTTCCGCCTGGTCGCGGACCGGCGGAGGGTCTGGCCGTTGGCACTGAGCATCCGCTACCGCTGGGAAAGAGGCCTTTCTCCCCAGCATATCGACGCGGCGTCCCTGGACACGCGGCGCAGGCGGGCGCTGAAGGGCGCGTTGTACATTCTTCGCGGTCTGAAGGAGGAACATACATATGAACATCATTGATTTCGATGCCCGGTTTACCGAGGTTTTGAACAAGTGGATTGAGGAAAACCGCCACCGCTTCCGCCGTCCGGAGGATATGGAGGACGAGGTGCCCGATGTGTACCTGCGCTGGCTGAACACGCCCGCCGACTGGCTGGAGGGCTGTGCGCCGGGCGAATATTTCGATCGCTTTTCCGACAGCGCACAGCTGTGCGAGCTGCTGTGCGGATACATCAAGGAAGGGGTTCCCGTGCCTGATCCCCTGCTGGACCGGCTGGCGGAGCTGGCGGACGAGGCGGCGCTGATGGCGCTGGCCAAGGATAAAAACGCCCCCTGCGAGGCGCGCATGGACGCCATCGAGCTGCTTCGGCAGATCGAAAGCACGCTGCCGATGGTGGACTTCATCCGCTGGCAGGTGGAGCGCGATGACGAGGACGACATCCTCGACAATGCGCTGGAAAGCCTGCGTCAGATGGGCGAGGGCGTGCGCGGCCCGGCCAAGGTGGCCTTCATGGCTGCCGGACCGGAGGGCAAGGAGGCGCTTTTGGACGTGCTGGCTGATTATCCCGGCGACGAGGACGTGTTCCGCTTTGCCCTGGAGCAGTTCAAAACCACCCGCGACAAGCGCGCGCTCTACGCCGGTTATCTTGCCAAGCTGGACGATGATCATGCGCTGGAAGCCCTGCTGGATGTGGCCGAGGGCGACGACGTGACCTATACCGACTTTATCGAAATCCGCAGCGCCATCGAGCGGCTGGGTAGTGAGGCCCCCGTGCGCGACTGGTCGCACGACCCCACCTATCAGGCCTTCAAACGGCTGCAAAGGGCGCAAAACTGACCGGGGAGATCGCTCCTCATTTTTTGCAAAGGAGGCATTCATGATAACCCTACAGGAAATCAAGCAAAACGAAAGCATCAAGGCCCTGGTCCGGGCGGGCAACCGCTATCTGGAAACCCTGGGCTATACCGACCACGGCCCGCGCCATCTGGGCTATGTGAGCCGCACGGCCAGCGGGATTTTGAAAAGCCTGGGTTACAGCGAGCGCGAGGTGGAGCTGGCCGCCATCGCCGGCTGGGTCCACGATGTGGGCAACAGCGTCAACCGTCACGACCACGGCCCCAACGGCGCTATTTTGCTCTTTCCCCTGCTGCGGGAAATCGGCATGGATATCGAGGACGTGATGATTATTATCACGGCCGTGGGCAACCATGAGGAGCAAAGCGGCACGGTGTCCAGCGCGGTATCCGCCGCCCTGGCCATCGCCGACAAGTCGGACGCGCATAAAAGCCGCGTGCGCAACGGCCGTCCGGACGTGAGCGATATCCATGACCGCGTGAACTTTTCCATTCAGGAAAACAGCGTGATCGTGGACCGCAAGCACAAGATCATCCGTCAGGAGCTCAAAATGGACGAGTCCTCCAGCGTGCTGGAGTATCTGAGCATCTACCTGCCCCGCATTCTGATGTGCGAGCGGGCGGCGGAGTTTCTGGGCCAGCATTTTGAGCTGTTTATCAACGACCGCCCGGTCAACAACCGCGCGGGCGTGTAAGCGTCCCGCCGCCGGAAGGAGGCATTTGACATGATCTGTGAACGCTGCGGGCATTCCATGCCCGACGGATCGCTCACCTGCGAAAACTGCGGCACCTATCTGGGCCGCTATGGCGGCTCCGCCCTGCAGGATACAGGGGTACGCGCCATCCGTCAGGGAAGAGTCAGCGCCACGGCGCCCACGCTGCCCTCCGGGGGCAACCGTGCCAGAGAATACGGCGATTATGACCTTTCCGCCCTGCCGCCGGAGGAGATGAACCATGCGCCCCGCCGCAAGCCGGCCGCCGCCTTTCAGACCGAGCGCGGCAGCAGCCGGCCGGATACGCGGCGCGGTGTGCCGGTCAACGCGCGCGGACGCGCGCCCGCGCTGAAAACGGGCCACGGCCGGGTGCATCCGGTCCACAGGCACAATATCAACTGGATGCTGATCGGCGTGGCGCTTACGCTGGTGGCCGTGCTGGCAGGCGCAGGCTATATGCTCTACATGAACCGCAGCGACAGCGGCCAGCGCGCCACCGCACGCCGCAACGCCCTGACCGCTACCGAGGGCATGTTTGCGCTGGCGCAGAATACGGACGACCCCCTGGTGCAGGAGGAGCGCGAGGAGCTGCTCAAGCAGTGGAGCGGCGTGCCCGCGCAGGCCTACCGCTCGGCCGGCCAGGAGTATCTGGACGTGGGCGATGTGCAGGCGGCGATCACCTGCCTGCGCATCGGCGACGCCATCGACCCGGAAAACTACGACGGCCTGCTGCTGCTGGCCAACGCCTATGAGCTGGATGCGCAGGACGAGGAAGCCGAGGTGGTGTATCTGAAGCTCGCACAGGAGGTCAGCCCCTTCCGCAGCGAGGCCTACACCGCGCTCATCAGCATGTATCTGGAGCAGGACCGCGGCCCCGAAGCGGCGGACATGATGCTCCTGGCCTATGAAAACACCGACCGCGAGAACTTCCGCCAGCAGCGGGAAGACTTCATTCCCGCCATGCCGGAGGTGAGCCTCACCGCCGGACGCTACGAGATCAGCGCCATGGAGCAGGATATTTCCCTCACTTCGCCCCAGGGGTATGACGTGTACTACACCGTGGACGACGATGCGGAGCTCCCGGAGGATGGCATCCTCTGCGAGGACGGCAAAATCATGCCCAAGGAGGGCACGGTCACGCTGCGCGCCGTGGCCGTCAGCGGGAATCTGGTCAGCGACCCGATCAGCGTGTCGTATACCTTCTATTATCCCACGCCGCCCGCGCCCAAATGCAACCTGGCGCCCAACACCTACAAAACCCTGCACGAGGTGAGCCTGCGCGCCGGAAACCTGAGCGAAAGCCAGGCGGCGGGGCTGACCAAGGCAGAGCAGGCGGAAATCGAAAGCCACTATGTGTACTACTACACCATCGACGGCTCCACCCCCACCGAGGAAAGCCCGGTCTACGACGGCACGCCCATCAAGCTGCCGTCCGGGCGCGTGACGCTCAAGGCCGTGTGCGTCAACCAGTACGGCAAAATGAGCCCCACGCTGGAGGTTGGCTACAAGTTCAACGTCAAGCCCGATCCCCTCAAAATGTATGAGGAAGCCGATAACTTCGGCAGCTTTACGCTGAACAAAACCTCCATTGACGACTTCAAGGCTGTCTTTGGCGAGCCGACCCAGGAGCTGGAAACCACCTACCTGAATCTGACCAACTCGGCCCGGCACCTGCAATACAGCTGGGGCTACGCCGTGTTCATTCTGGAAAACAACGCCTGGCAGCTGGTGCGCGTGGACATGAACAGCGAAATCGGCACGCCGCCGCGCGGGGTGGGCTTTGGCAGCACGGAAAGCGAGATCGTGTCCGTCTACAAGGACTTTGGCCAGGTAGAGGCGCCCAACGGCACGCGCGGCTTGTACTACGACTATCCCAACGTAGGCCAGGTCCTGGTCAATGACGACGGCACCCGCACCGTGCGCTACAGCTGTCAGATCTCCACCAGCAAGGTTTGGGTGCTGGAATATGACCTGGGCAGCAATGGCCGCGTCAACCATATTGCAAACTATTACCAGCCATAAGCTGGGGCATGGGGCCTTTCTGCGTTAAATTTAACAAACATGGAAGAAACCCACCGGGTGATTCGTCCTATGCAAGGAGCGTATACACCGCATAAGGAAAGGTTTGGAAAGCAAATACGCTCCAAAGACTTGATCCGGCCTGCCGGAAATAAGGGGGAAACACCATGAAGTACCTGTGGAAACATCTCCTGTGCGTTGCCCTGTGCCTGTGCCTGCTCTTTTCATCGGCACTGGCTGAGGCCGTGGATATCAACCTGCATGTCGTAGCCGATTATAACGATGCCGACGCCGTGACGATTCGGGCCGGACAGGTTGTGGGCGATAGCCTGTACCTGCTTGTAAGCGGCCTCTACAGCGACAGCGACGAGGGACAGACCTGGCTGGAACGCTGGACCGCCGGGATGAGCGAGCCGGAAACCGTGCTGAAGAACCTCCTCAGCTACCGCAGTGAGGACGCGGACGCCGCGATGCCCGTGGTCAGCCGCCTCATCACCGATGGAAAAAGCGTCTATGGCTATGATGATATGACCGGCCAGCTGGTGCGGCTGGTGGACGAGTCGGGGAACGCGAAGGTAGAATCGCTGTGCACGCTGGAGACGGCGGAGGAGGAAAAATCCGCCGATGGCTTCTACTACGGCAGCTACGTCAGCGCCATGTTTGCCCAGGACGGCGAAGTAGTGCGCCTGGCGGAAAACTACGGCGATGGAGAAAGCAGCATGGTCGTGGAGCGCTACGCGCTGGACACCGGCAAGCTGATTGGCAGGAGCGGGGCCGACAACACCCTGCGCACGCTGTGCTCCTATAAGGACGGCAAGTATCTGGCGCTGGTACAGCCCATTCCGGGACCGGAGGCTGTGGAAACGCCCATGTCGCAGATCGCCATATACGACCCCGCCACGGGTGCGATGACCACCACGGCGACCCTTGCCGGCAGCTATCTGAACAATGTGACCTACGACGCGGAAAGCGATACCGCTTACTACTGCTGTGACGCGACGGTCTATGGCGTCTCCATGGCGACGGGCGAATCCCGCATCAGCGCCTACCTGCCGGTCAATGCCTGGGCCGGGTCTGATACGACCTTTGCGGTGCTTACGGGCGGGATGATCGCATACGCCAACAACGACGGCGCGTATGTGCGCCGTCTGGACGCGCCGGAGATGACGGGCGGCGCGCTGACCATCGCCAACGAGGGTGGGACCCAAAAGCATATGGCCGTGGTGGCCGAGCATCCCGAACTGAACGTGACGCTGGCGAGCAATTACCCGCAGACCATGGAGGAGCTCACCACCGCTATGGTCAGCGGCACAGGCAGCATAGATGTGTTTAGTCTGACCACGAACGCCAATCCCATAGCGCGCCTGATCGAAAAGGGCTACGCCGCGGATCTGAGCGGCTATCCGGAGCTGATGGCCGTGGCCGGACGCATGGATGCGCGCTTCACCGATTCCGTCATGCGTGACGGCAAGCTCTATGGCCTGCCTGTTTCGCTCTATACCAACGGCATGGGCGTCAATGCCGACACCATGGAAAAGCTGGGGCTTACCCAGGAGGATCTGCCCACCACCTGGCTGGAATTCCTGGACTTTGCGGCAAATTTCCACTATGATTATGGCGAGGAAAACGCCGACGTGGCCCTGATGGACCTCAACATGCGCGGGTCCCTGTTCCAGATGATCCGTGAGCAGTATGTGGCGGCGCAGCTGCGGGATACCGGCAGCATCAGCTTTGACACCCCGCTGTTCCGAAAGCTCATGCAGGCGTTGGAGGCCATCGACTTTACCGAGCTGGACCCCTATGAGGTCAAGGGCGACAAGGTCTGGGAAGGCAATGACGCCAACGAGTTCTATGAAAAGCAGCAGCTTTTCACCCGCTATGCCGAAGCAAGTCCCCGTTCGATGGGACAGAGCGGCTATGGGCGCGCCAATCAGCCCCTGATCCTCAGCTTGGACGGCGAGACGGAGCCCATCATTCCTGTGAGCATGACCGTGATGATCGTCAATCCCCGCAGCACGCGCATGGATCAGGCGGCCGCCTATCTGACCGCGTATGCCGGGCATTACGAGGCGGAAACGGAAAACATCATGTTCTTCCCCGACCAGAACGACCCTGTGCCCAACAGCTATTATGAGGTTCAGAAGCAGAGCTATGAGGAAAGCCTACAGGATCTCGACAGCCGCATCGAGAAGGCGGACGAGAGCGAAAAGGCCTCCCTGCGCGACAACCGGGAGCAGATTCAGGGGTTCCTGGACGAGCTGGAAACCCGGCGCATGAGCGTGACGGAGGAAATGATTCAGGCGTACCGCGAGCAGGTGGCGCCCTACCTGTACGTAACGCCCCAGACCCCCCTGACCAACCCCGATTCCAGCGGCGAGCTGGACACGCTCACCAGCCAGTACCTGGACCATGCCATCGATCTGGATACCTACATCCGCGAAATGGATCAGCGGGTGAGAATGATGATGCTGGAGGATATGTAACATGACCCGGAAAGCCCTTTCCCTGCTTCTGACGCTGATGCTGCTTTTGTGCTCTTTGCCCGGATGGGCGGCGGGCATGGCCGTGAGCGTAGCCGTTGGCGGCGTGTCCATCAGCGTGGACGATGATGATGTCGTTACGTCCGCGACCAACGTGGGAAGCACCCTGTACCTGCTCTACCAGAGCGGCTCGGTCGCCACCCGCCCCGTGGATACCAACGAGCCGACCGTGCTGGGCGAGGTTCTCAACACCCAGTACTATACCGAGGCCCCACAGACCGAGGAGGGCCAGGCCCGCATGGACCGGCTGTTCGTCTGGGACGGCCGCGTCTGCGGCATGTGCACCCCCACCGGCGAGGTGTGGACGCTGCTGGATGACGCCGGCGCCTTCGCGCCCGTAAAGGTGGAGGGCCTCACGCTGGACACCTCCGGCCTGGTTTTTCAGGAGGAGGGCGAGGGCTATTCGGTCGCGGTGGAGGTCAGTAGCTTCTTCTGCGAGGGCGACTGGCTGTACTACACCGGCATGGTCTATATGGGCACGCCATATGCCGTGGCCGGCCGCATCAGCCTGGAAACGGGCGAGAAGCAGGTCTTTGCCTGCGAAAACCTCACCGGCCTCGCGCCCGTGGGCGACGGCTCCATCATGGCGATGCTCTATGATGTCTCAGCCCTGTACTCCGTCACTACGCAGGCGGACCTGACCAAGCCCGCGCAGTACGGCCTCTTTGATCCCGAAAAGGACGCGGTCGGCACGCTGGCGGACATTCCCACCGATAGCGACATGGGCGGCTACTCCACCAGCGGCATCTGCGTGGGCAACGGCACCCTGTACTACCTGGACGGCTCCCGCATCGCGGGGTTGGACCTTGCCAGCGGCGAGAAGCGCGTGAGCGCCTATACCGGCGGCGGCATGGTTTCCAACGGAGGGCAGGCCCTCTATGTAGAGGGGTACTATGTCCTCATCAGCGGCTATGAGGGGCTGCGGGTGTTCAAGCTGGACCCGGAGGGCATTGAAAACGGCGCGCTGACCATTTTCGGCGAATTTGGCAGCAACACGCACAACGCCTTCGTGCGAAGCCACCCCGAAATCGCCGTGGACGTGAGCGGGGACTATACCAGCGACATTGAAAAGCTCACCCAGGCCATGGTGTCCGATACCGGCGCGTACGACGTGCTGCTGATGGGCTTGTCCTACATGCCCGTGGAACGCCTGATTGAAAAGGGCTACTGCGCGGACCTGAGCCAAAACGCGGACATTATGGAAAAGGTGTCGGCCATGTACCCCGAAGTGGTCGAGCCCCTCATGGCGGACGGCAAGCTCTACGGCGTGCCCGTGGGCATGAGCGGGACCTGCTACGGCGTGAACATGGAGTTGTGGGAAAGCCTGGGGCTGACCGAGGAAGACCTGCCCACGTCGCTGCCCGAGCTGTACGATTTTGCCGCCAACTGGGTGTGGGACTATGGCGAGGACCATCCCGAAATCTCCCTGTTTGACCTGGGAAGCTACTCCAGCCAGATGCTCTACTCGCTGCTGCTCAACGACTACATCGCCTACATGCAGAAGCAGGGCGGCGAGCTCGCCTTCGACACACCGGCGTTCCGCCGGCTGATGGAAGGCTTCTCGGCCATCGACTTTGAGGAAATCCTCAGCGTGCAGGATCAGGATGAGGATACCTACTGGACCCCGGACGCGCTGTTCAGCACGAGTATGAGCGTGGGGTACCTGGCCTATCGGGACGAGCGCTTCCAGCCGCTGTACCTGGCGGTGGAGGAAGGCGGGGAGCCGTTCATCGGCATGAACCTGAGCGTGCTGACCGTCAACCCCCGCACCAAGCGCATGGACGAGGCGCTGCTCTACGTGAGCGAATATCTGGATAACCTGGACAAGACCAGCGCCTACATCACCCTCTTCCCCGATCACAACGACCCGGTGGAAAACGATTATTATCAAACCAACCTCGAGAGCATGCAGGAGTCCCTGGCCAAGATGCAGGAGAGCCTGGAAAACGCGTCCGAGGAAAACCGCGCCGAGATTGAGCAGCAGATTCAGTGGCAGGAGGAGAGCATCGCGGATTGGGAGAACTACCGCTATTCGGTCACGGAGGAGCAGATCGCCGATTACCGTGAGAACGTGGCGCCCCTGGTGTATATCATCCGCCAGAATGTGTTCCTCAATGCCGATACCTCCGCGACCAGCGAGATCAACAAGCTGCTGATGCAGTACATGGAGGGTGCGGTAAATCTGGACTCTTTGGTGCGCGAGCTGGACCAGCGCGTGCGGCTGATGCAGCTGGAAGACCAATAACGTGCCTTTTCCCGCCGCCGGCGGGCCCTTTGCCGGGTCCGCCGGCTCGGCTGTGCCTGAAAACTGCCGCCAAAGGAGCTACGCATGTTTCGTAAAAAATCCGTCTGGCTCTATCTGCTGCCGGGCTTGCTGGGGCTTCTGGCCTTTTACCTGGTGCCCTTCGTGTGGGGCGTATGGTTCAGCCTGACCGACGGCACCATCGACAACCGCTTCGTGGGCTTTGACAACTACCTGCGCGTGTGGCAGAACGAGGTGTTTCAGCTGGGGCTGAAAAACACCATCGAGCTGTCGCTTTTGTGCGCGCCGGTCATTTTCGTGCTTTCCTTTCTGCTGGCGGGCATGCTGCGCAAGCCCATCGCGGGCAGCACCTTTTACCGCAATGCGCTGCTCATGCCCTATCTGATGCCTTCGGCCGCCATGCTCATCATCTGGCTGATCCTGTTCGATTATGGGGGACCGATCAACCGGCTGGTGGTGGCGCTGGGCTTTGACCGCGTTTTCTGGCTGGAGGGAGCGGCGCTGCGCGTGCCCATCGTGCTGCTTTACATCTGGAAAAACCTTGGCTTCAGCGTGGTTATCTTCACCGCCGCGCTGCAGGCCGTGCCGGAATCCCTCTACGAATATGCCAGCCTGGAGGGCGCCGGATGGTTCAGGCGCGAATGGTCCATTACGCTGCCGCAGATTCTGCCCACCGCGTTTCTGGTGTTTGTGCTGGCGGTGGTCAATGCCTTCAAGATTTTCAAGGAAGTGTATTTTATCGGCGGCGCCTATCCCGCGGAGAGCATCTATACCCTCCAGCACTATATGAACAACAAGTTCGCCAAGCTGGATTATCAGGATGTGACCACCGCCGCCTATTCCTTTGCCGTGATCGTCATTGCCCTGTTTTTGCTGCTCTACCGCACCAAGAGCGTGCGGCAGGGCGAAGCCGCCTGAGGAAAGGAGCGTATTCCATGGCGCAGAGCCACGTATCGATCGGTGCCGCCGGGAAGCGGCGCAGGCGGAGCGCGCGCGGGCTGATGCGGCGCGTGCGCAGGGCCAGGCCCCTGAGCTGCCTGATTCTGACGCTGATCGCGGTGATCATGCTGATCCCCATCGTCTTTACCTTCCTGTACTCCTTCTTCCCCAAGGGCGAGATTTCGTCCTACCTGGCCCAGCGCGGCAGCTACGACCAAAGCCGCTGGATGGACATTCTCTTCTCGCCCGCGCAGGTCAGCCTGCGGCAGTACTACACCATCCTCATCGAGGAGCCGCAGTATCTGCAGCTGTTCTGCAACAGCGTACTGTATGCCGGAGCCATTCTGGTGGGCCAGGGCTTTGTGATTCCGCTTACGGCCTATGCCCTCAGCCGCTTCCAGTTCCGCGGGCGCGATACGCTGTTCTTTCTGGTGCTGGTGCTGATGGTGCTGCCCTTTCAGGTGACCATGGCGCCCAGCGTGATGACCCTTCGGGCCCTGGGACTGCTGGATACGATCTGGGCGGTGATTCTGCCCATGATTTTCTCCCCCTTCTACCTCTTTCTGGTGCGCCAGTTCATGATCGGCATTCCGGGGGAAATCGTCGAGGCGGGGCAGATGGACGGCGCGGGCACGCTGCGCTGTTTTGTGCACGTCATGCTGCCGGTGTGCCGTCCCATCCTGTGCGCGGCGGCGGCGCTGAGCTTTGCCGACAGCTGGAACATGGTCGAACAGCCGCTCATCTACCTGACCAACCAGAGCATGCAGCCGCTGTCGGTTATGTTCAACCAGATCAACACCGATTCCACAGGCGTGGCGTTCGCGGGCGCGGCGCTGTATCTATTGCCCATGCTGCTGATCTACATCTACTTCCAGGATGATATCCTCCTGGGCGTGCAGCTAAGCGAGCTGAAATAAAAGGGGGAGGCTTTACTCATGAGCAAGAAAAAGCGCGCGCTCAAGGCGCTGGTATGGCTGGGCGTGATTGTGGCGGCATGCATGTACTTCTCGCGCACCATCCAGACCATCACCACGCCCAAGGTCAAACTGGTGCAGGCTACCACGGGCCGCATCGAGCAGAAGATCTCGGTGGAGGCCAAGCCGTATTTCCCCGTGGAGACGGAAATCACCCTCAACAAGGCCAAGGATTATCCCATTACGGTGGATAAGGTGTATGTCAAGCCCGGCCTTCTGGTCAAGGAGGGCGATACCATCTTCACCGCCACCATCAACGACTATCAGACCAAGGAAGAGGACCTGCTGACCAAGTACAACGAAAAGTCGCAGGAGCTGATCGACCTGGACATCAAGAACCGGAAAAACTCCAAGCAGAGCATGCAGAACGATCTCTACGACCTGATGATCGAAAAGCAGGATGCGCTCAATGAGGCCGAGAGCAAGGCGCGCCTGGCCGCGGCTGCCGAGGGGATCGAACTGACCTTTGACCAGACCCTCTGGGAAGCCAAGGCCAAGCAGGCGGGCGCTTCCAGCGAGACCGTGGCGCTCATCCGCACCGCCGCCACGGCCCGCGAGGCGTTCCAGACCGCGCGCGACGACTTCTACGCCAGCTATGAGAACAAAAAGATCAAGGTCAGCGACGAGGTGTTCAAGTACATCAACGACCGAAACAAGCTGCTTCAGGAGATGCAGGACCTCAGCGACCAGATGGTCAAGCTTCTGGAGGCAAAGCAGGCTCTGGGCACGGTGACGGCTACCAGCGAAGGGTACATCGTGGCGCTGGACCTCAAGGCTGGCGACAGCTACGACGGGCAGAAGTCCGCCTATACCATCGCCAAAAAGGAGGACGTGCCGGTGCTGCGCGCCGACGTGACGGATCTGAAAAAGGACGTGACCGAGGGGGCGCGCGTGGAGGTGGCGGGCGACTACGACACCTTCCGCAGCGAGGTCACCGCCGTGGTGGACGATACCGACGGCCGCAGATACGCCGAGATTGAGCTGACGGACGATTTTCTGCGCACGGCGGGCGGCATGCAGAAGCTCCTGCAGGACGGCAGCCTGCAGGTGAGCATCGTGTTCCGTGCGCGCAAAAACGCGACCATCATCCCGGCTTCCGCCCTTCGCAGCGAGGGCGAAGGCGAATATGTCTTTGTGGCGGAGCGCGAATACGGCGGATTCCTCAACTCCGGCGGGCTGAAGGCCAAAAAGACGAGCGTGACCGTGATCGACCGCAGCGATACAGCGGTCAGCGTGCAGGAGGACCTGAGCTATCAAAGCATCATCGACCGTGCCGACCGTACCGTAGAGGATGGGAAGCCGGTGATGGAATATGTGGAGTAAGCCATGCTGAAAGCATTTTGCAAACGCCGCAGGGGGACGCTTATGCTGCTGGTTATCGCGCTGGCGGCCATAGCCTTCGCCTGGGTGAACATCCGGGCCGTGCCTGGCACGTTCCAGCACGTCTACGCCGCGCCTCAGCCCGCAGCCGAGGCTGAGGGCGAAAAGGCGACCAACGGTGGCCTGCGCGACGCGCGCCTGAAGATCCGCGAGCTGGAAACCGAGCTGGAGGGCGCCTGCGAGGATGCCACGCTCTATGCGCTGGCCCAGCCGTCCTCCGTGTCCATCCCCGACGGGGGAAAGAGCACGAGCGCCCGTCTGGTGGGTGTGGAGGAGAGCTGGTTTTACCTCAAGTCCCCGGTGCTGCTCAACGGACGCCTGCTCTATCCCGACGAATGCGTCTATGGCGAGCGCGTGGCGCTGGTGGACGAACAGCTGGCCGTGGCCCTGTTCCAGTACGCCGAGCCGCTGGGCGAGGAAATCGAGGTTGCGGGCCAGCGCTACCGCATCGTGGGCGTGCTCAAGGCGGGCAAGCGCGTGGGTGAGCAGATGGATTACAGCCTGTACGTGCCGCTGCGCTCGCTGGAGGACACCAATGTGACGCTGACCGCGCTGGTGTACGAGGCGCGGCCCGTGCAGGGCGCGGGCGGATGGTCCGCGTTCCAGACCGCGTCGCAGAAGCTGGGCGAAGGCACCACCATCAGCCTGGTCAAGGAGCGCATGAACGCCGCCATGCCCATGCGCATGCTCTTTACGCTGTGCGGCATGGCGATGGCGCTGTGGGGCGTGAGGCGGATGAATCGCCGGAGCGCGCGCTTTGCCGCCGCCTATCACGACTGCCTGCAGACGCAGTACGCCGCGCATCTGGTGGGCTTTGCGGCGGTGCGTCTGCTGTTGCTGGCGCTGGGATACCTCGCCTGTGCGGCGGCATTGGCCTGGCTGTTTACCCGTCTGGTGGAACCGGTGTATACCTTCCCGGAATGGGTGCCCGCGGTGCTGGTGGAGCCCAAGGATATCCAGACCGCCTTCTGGAACGTGTGGCAGAGCTCCGCCACCGTGGTGGAATACCGCACGCCGGAACTGCTGCGCCTGCGCTTTCTGCGAGAGGTGATGGCGTGGTCCTGCGGCGCGGCCGCGCTGCTGCTGGGCAGCCTGGCGGGCGCGGGCAGCGTGCTTTTCAAACGGCCCGCCCCCGGCGAGCAACCGCCGGCGGAGGGCGCTGAACGGTCTTGAAAGGAAGCGGCGCCATGAATCCCACATTGGCCTATAAAATCAAAATGCTTCCCGAAAGCCCCGGCTGCTACATCATGAAAAGCCGGGGCGAGATCATCTACGTCGGCAAGGCCGTCAACCTGAAGAACCGGGTACGGCAGTATTTCCATGGCTCGCATACCCCCAAGGTGGCCGCCATGGTCAGCCGCGTGGATGATTTTGACCTCATGCTCTGCCAGACCAATTTTGAAGCGCTCACCCTGGAATGCAACCTCATCAAAAAGCACCGGCCCTTCTACAACATCCTGCTGAAGGACGACAAGCATTATCCCTATCTGCGCATCGACCTTGGCGAGTCCTTTCCCCGTCTGACGCTGGCCCGCAACATGGACGACCAGCACGCGGGCGTCAAGTACTTCGGCCCCTATATCGGGGCGACGGCTGTGCGGCAGGTGATGGATGAGGTGCGGCGCTTCTTTCCCCTGCGCACGTGCAATCTTCGTTTTCCGCTCAAATCGCCCCGGCGGCCCTGCGTCCATCACCAGATCGGGCAGTGCCTTGCGCCCTGCGCGGGCGGGGTGAGCGAGGAGGCGTACCGCGCCATTCTGGCCCGTGTAATCGACTTTCTCAACGGCGACAGCCGGGAGCTGCTTGGTGAACTGACCCGGGAGATGAACGTGGCCAGCGCCCGCATGGAATATGAGCAGGCGGCGGTGCTGCGGGACAAGATCGCCGACATCCGGCAGCTGATGGAGGAGCAGCACGCCATTCAGACGCGCGATGTGGAGCAGGACGTGCTGGCTGTGGCTCAGGATGATCAGGATGCCATGGTGCAGCTGACGCACATTCGCGCGGGGCGCATCGAGGGCGGGCGCGCCTTCCTGATGGAGCAGTGCGGCGCGGAGACGCCGGAGGAGGTGCTGGCGGGCTTTCTGACGCAGTACTATGACGACGGGCATCTGATCCCGCGCAACGTGCTGGCACAGGCGCTGCCTGAACCGCTGGACGAGCTGGAGCGCTGGCTGCGGGAGCGGCGGGGCGGCGCGGTGACGCTGGCGGTGCCTCAGCGGGGGGACAAGGCGGATCTGGTGCGCCTGGCCCTGAAAAATGCCGAGGATGCGCTCTTCAAGCACCGGCAGAGCGCCGAGGTCAAGGATATGCGCACCCGGCAGGCCATGCTGGAGCTCAAGGAGGCGCTGAACCTGCCCGCTTTGCCCCGGCGCATTGAGGGATACGACATCTCCAATACGCAGGGCATATTGAGCGTGGCCAGCATGGTGGTGTTTCAGGACGGCCTGCCCGACAAGAAGGCGTACCGCATCTACCGCATCAAAACCGTCGAGGGCGCCAACGACTTCGCCTCCATGGCGGAGGTCATCACCCGCCGCTTCACCCACGGACTCAAGGAGCGCCACGAACGCGAGCAGGCGGGGCTGGACCCGGATGCGGGCAGCTTTTCCAAGCTGCCGGATGTCATCCTCATCGACGGCGGCCCGGAGCAGCTGCTCTTTGCGCACCGGGCCATGGAGGAGGCCGGGGCGAGCTTGCCCATGTTCGGTCTGGCGAAGCGGTTTGAGGAGATCTACCTGCCGGGGCGGGAGGACCCCATCGTGCTGGACCGGCGCTCCAACGCGCTGCATCTGGTGCAGTATGTGCGCGACGAGGCGCACCGCTTCGGCATCACGCACCACCGGGCGCTGCGCGGCAAGGAGGGGCTTCGGAGCGAACTTTCCGCCATCCCCGGCGTAGGTCCCAAGAAACAGGCGGCGCTGATACGCCATTTCCGCAGCGTAAAGGCCATCTTTGAGGCCACGCAGGAGGAGCTGTGCCAGGTGGAGGGCATCAGCGCCGGGCTGGCCAAACGCATTCTCGACCACGCCGCCCAGCGAGGCAAAGCCGGCCAGCCGCCAAAGGAATAAGAGAAGCCCCGCTTTCTCCGTCCGGAAAAAGCGGGGCTTACTTTTTGGTATTATGCCTTGTAGATGCAGCAGGTCACGACGCCGTCGGATACAAACATGTGATAGCGGATGGCATAGGGCATGGTATTGGTCATAATGAGGTTGATGTCCCCGCCGCCGACCGCCGCGTCAAAGCCCTTCTTTGCATAGTAGATGCCCACGTCTGCGTGAACCTTGCGGTGCGTGACCAGGATGGGAAGCTGGATGGTGGCGATGTAGAAGGTGGTATTGACCTGACAGGTACCGCCGCCATAGCCCCACAGCGCGCCCTTTTTCATGATAGGCGCCTTGTGATATCCGGTGGACTGCATGAACGGGCCGATGGTCTGGTGCTGGTTATACTCCTCGCCGGGCTGGAGAATGGTGCCGGTGATCATGCTGGAGGACAGGCGGATGTTCCAGTTGCGGCCCTGATACTGCAGCGTGGAGATACCCACGGCGTAGTAGGTGCTCATGGTGCTGATCAGGTCGCCGCTTTCAGCGGTCTCCCAGTCCTTGACCGGCATCAGCCAGGCCACATCCTCTTCCTTGATGTACCCGGTGGTACGCCAGTAGGGCAGGGGGTAGCGGCCTTCCTCATCCAGCTCGAACACCGCGATGGCCGCGCCGGGGTTGATGGTTTTGAGCACGGAGTCGTCCTCCATGCTGTAGATGGTGGTGGTGTGGTTGACAAAGGCCAGGTAGGGCATGATGTCCAGGCCGGGAATCTCGCCCACATAGGGGTCGATGCGGTCCCACTTGAACAGCGAGGATGTACGGATGAAGCCGTAGACGTTTTCGTAGCGCGCCAGGCACCACTCGCCGCTGACCTCGCTGACGATCACCTGCTCGTACATGGGCACGCTGCCGATTTTCCGGCTGAGCTCGTTGGGCTCCAGGTAGATGATGGCGGTTTTGACCGCGTAGGCGTAATAGCCCTCGTAAAAATTATCGGGGCTGGTGGTGAAGTTGGGCGCGTTGACCGGCTCAGCCACTTCGATCTCAAGGTCCGCCGTGCCGTTGGCCTCGGCGGCCTCCAGGTCGTAGAGGGTAATATCGTCCAGGTACTCGGTCAGCACGTAGCCCTCCATGACGGGCGTGCGCACCCTGCACCATTCCTCGCCCAGCTCAAGAATGTAGACAAAGGAGTCGCGGGGAATGCTGTCGCCGGCAAGGGCGTCCTTGCTGGGCGAGCGGCGTACCTTCAGGGCGACGCTGGCGATGGCGGTATGGGTGATGGGGTCCAGGTCATCTTCGGCGGCCTCCTGCGCAAGGGCGCACAGCGGCGAGAGCGCCATCATTGCGGCCAGCAGCAGCAAAAACAGCGGGCGAAAAAAACGCTTCATGTGAACAAAAGGCTCCTTTACAGTTGGTTGGGTTTGGCGGAAATGGCAACCGCCCACGTTATATTATAACGATGCGGCAAGGGATTCGTCAATACGCGTTTTTCCGCCCAAACGGGGGGGAAAGAAGTGGACAAACGCGCCGCGCTGTTGTAAGATGGTGCTTGCCGCCGCGTGCGGCGTATTTCCATTCCAAGGAAGAAGGCACCGCACATGAAGCGTTCGGTTCGGGCAAACCTGCTGCTTACGCTGACAGCGCTCATCTGGGGCGCGGCGTTCGTCGCCCAGGACGTCGCGGCGGACAGCCTGGGGGCGTTTACCTTCAACGGCCTGCGCATGGCGCTGGCCGCGCTGGCGATGCTGCCGGTAATTGCTGCGCTGGACCGGAAGGCCCGCAAGGCCGGACAGGATACCTCCTGGCGGGGGATGAACCCATCGCAGCGAAGGACGCTGCTGACCGCCGGCGTGTGCTGCGGCGCCATGCTGGCGCTGGCCAGCGCCTTTCAGCAGATGGGCATCGCCATGGGCACGGGCGCGGGCAAGGCGGGTTTCATCACGGCGCTCTACATCGTGCTGGTGCCGCTGCTGGGCATGCTGTGGGGGCGCAGGCCGGCATGGCTGGTGTGGGTGGCCGTCCTTCTGAGCGTGGGCGGGCTGTATCTTCTGTGTATCGGCGAGGGCTTCTCCATCGCGCCGGGCGACGGGCTGCTCATCCTCTGTGCGCTGTGCTTTTCAGGCCATATCCTGGTGGTGGATCATTTCAGCCGCCTGACGGACTGCGTGAAGATGAGCTGCCTGCAATTTGCGACGGCGGCCGTGCTGTGCATGGGCGTGGCGGTGCTTGCGGAACCCTTCGACGTGGGCACGGTCGTGCAATGCGCCGTGCCGCTGCTCTACGCGGGCGTGCTCAGCGGCGCGGTGGGATATACGCTTCAGATTGTGGCGCAGAAGGACACCGACCCCACGGTGGCATCGCTCCTCATGTCGCTGGAAAGCGTGTTTGCGGTGCTGGCGGGCTGGGTGCTGCTGGGCGATGTGCTCACCCTGCGGGAGACGCTGGGCTGCGTGCTGATGATGGGCGGCATCGTGCTGGCGCAGCTGAAAAGCTGAAAAAGGCTGCATGGTCCTGGGAACCATGCAGCCTTTTATGATGCCAGTTTTCAGCCCAGCAGCCGCACCAGCACGGCTTTTTGCGCGTGCAGGCGGTTTTCCGCTTCCTCGAAGATTTCGCCGGCATGCGCCTCCAGCACCTCGGCGGTAATTTCTTCGCCGCGGTGCGCGGGCAGGCAATGCAGCACCATCGCGCCCGTGTTTGCCGCGTCCATCACGGCCTGGTTCACCTGGTAGCCCGCAAAGGCGGCGCGGCGCTTCTCGGCCTCGCCCTCCTGGCCCATGGAGGCCCACACGTCGGTGTAGAGCACGTCGGCGCCTGCGGCCATGCCCAGAACGTCGGGCTGGCAGTCGAAATCGCCGTTTGCGCGCGCCCAGTCCATCAGCCCCGGGTCGGGCAGATAATCCGCGGGGCAGGCGATACGCACGGCCATGCCCACCTTGATGCACCCGGCAATCAGGGAGTTGGCCATGTTGTTGCCGTCGCCCACGAAGCACAGCTTAAGCCCCTTGAAGCTGCCCTTGCGCTCGCGGATGGTCATCAGGTCGGCCAGGACCTGGCAGGGGTGCGCATAGTCGGTCAGGCCGTTGATGATGGGGATGGAACCATAGCGGGCCAGGTCCTCCACCTCCTGCTGGGCGAAGGTGCGGATCATGATGCCGTCCAGATAGCGCGACAGCACGCGGGCGGTGTCCTCCACGGGCTCGCCGCGGCCGATTTGCAGATCGCGGCTGGAGAGGAACAGGGCGCTTCCGCCCAGCTGGCTCATGCCCACCTCAAAGCTCACGCGCGTGCGGGTGGAGGATTTCTGAAAGATCATGCCCAGCGTCTTGCCCGCAAGAAGCGGATGGGGAATGCCGTGCTTGCGCTCGTACTTGAGCTGGTCGGCGAGGTTAAGAATATCCAGGATCTGCTCGGTCGAGAGATCGGCCAGCTTCAGCAGGTGTTTGATAGGTTCGCTCATGCGCTCAGCGCCTCCTTGATGATGGATACGGCCTCCTTGAGATCAGGCCATGGAATGGTCAGCGGCGGCAGGAGCCGCAGCCTGGTTTTGGCCGTGAGCGCGACCACGCCGCGGGAGAGCAGGTCGCTCACCAGCGCGGCGGCAGGCCTGGCGCTTTCCACGCCCAGCATCAGCCCGCGCCCGGAAACGGTCACGCCGGGGAGCTGCTCAAGCTCCGCCCGCACCCACTCACCCTTTTGGGCCACTTCGGCCATGAGCTCGTCGGTCAGCCGGTCCTGCACATACAGGGCCGCCGCGGCGCACACGGGGTTGCCGCCGAAGGTGGAGCCGTGCGTGCCGGGGGTGAGGGCATCGGCGGTCTTTTCGCCCAGCAGGCACGCGCCCATGGGCAGGCCGCCCGCAAGGCCCTTGGCCGTGGAAACCACGTCCGGCAGAATGCCGAAGTGCTGATAGCTGTACAGCTTGCCGGTGCGGCCGTTGCCGGTCTGCACCTCGTCGATCATCAGCAGGATGTCGCGCGCCTCGGTCATCTCTCGCGCGGCGCGGATGTACTCCTCCGTCAGGCAGTTCACGCCGCCCTCGCCCTGAATGGTTTCAATCAGCAGGGCGCATACGTCGCCCACGCTCAGGGCGGTTTTTAGCGCCGTCACATCGTTGGCGGGCACATGCCGGAAACCCTCCGGGAAGGGCCCGAAGTCGTGATGGAACGCATCCTGCCCCGTGGCCGCCAGCGTGGCGAGCGTGCGGCCGTGGAAGCTGTTTTCCAGCGTGAGGATGACGGGGCGCACGTTTTCGCCGTGCTTGAGGGCGCTGTAGCGCCGCGCGGCCTTGATGGCGCACTCGTTGGCCTCCGCGCCAGAGTTGCCGAAGAACACGCGCTTCATGCCCGTGCGCTCGCACAGGCGCTGGGCCAAAAGCGCCTGCGGCGCGGTGTGGTAGAGGTTGCTGGCATGGGCGAGCTGCCCGGCCTGCGCGCTCACCGCCGCGACCCAGCCCTCGTCCCCGTAGCCCAGGGCGTTTACGGCGATGCCGCTGCCCATGTCGATGTAGGCCTTGCCCGCCTCGTCATACAGGCGGCAGCCCTCGCCCCTGACAAAGGTGACGGGCGCGCGGGCATAGGTATGGGCCACGTACCGGCTGTCCAGAGCCTGAATATCGGTCATGCGCAAAAAGCCTCCTTTGGCTTCAGTAAAACATGGTGCCCACGCCCTCGTCGGTCAGGCACTCGATCAAAATGGCGTGCGGCACGCGGCCGTCGATGATAAATACCTTTTTCACGCCCCGGCGGATGGCCTCGATGCAACATTCGATCTTGGGGATCATGCCGCCGGAGATGATGCCCTCGCGGATGAGCTGCGGAGCCTCGCTGACCTGAATGGCGGGAATGAGGGTGCTTTCATCGGCAGGGTCGCGCAAAATGCCGCGAATGTCGGTCATGGAGATGAGGCTCTCGGCGCCCAGGCTGGCCGCGATGCGTGCGGCGGCGGTATCGGCGTTGATGTTGTAGGGGTTGCCCTCGCCGTCGCAGCCCACGGTGGAGATGACGGGAATGTAGCCCTTCTCCAGCACGTCGAGGATGGGCTGGGTGTTGACGTTTACGATTTCACCCACGTAGCCGTGCACGTCGTCGAGCCTGCGGGCCTCGATCATGTGGCCGTCCATGCCGCAAAGGCCCATGGCCTTGCCGCCCATGGACTGGATGTATCCCACGAGGCTTTTGCCTACCTTGCCGGCCAGGACCATCTGCACGATGTCGGCCGCCTCGCGGTCGGTGACGCGCAGGCCGTCGATAAACTCGGACTTCTTGCCCAGGCGCTTTAGCAGGTCGGTGATCTCCGGGCCGCCGCCGTGCACCAGCACGACCTTCACGCCCACCAGCGTGAGCAGCAGCAGGTCGCCCATCACGGCGCGCTTGAGGTCCTCGTTGACCATGGCGTTGCCGCCGTATTTAATGACGACGATTTTCTGGTTATACGCTTTGATATAGGGCAGGGCTTGAATGAGGACCTCTGCCCGCTGGTCGATGGTCATGGGTTTTCTCCTTACTGTATCAGGTGCGGTAGTCGCCGTTAATCTTGACGTAGTCGTAGGTGAGGTCGCAGCCCCAGGCCTTGGCGGTGGCGCTGCCGCTGTTGAGGGCCACCTGCACGGTGATCTCGTCGTCCATGAGGATCTCCTTGGCGGTCTCCTCGCTGAAGGCTACGCCCGCGCCGCCGCGGCATACGGGAATGAGCCCCCGGTTGGAGCGGAAGTTCACGTCCACCTTGCTGACGTCCACATCCGCGCCGGCATAGCCGATGGCGCACAGCACGCGGCCCCAGTTGGCGTCGGCGCCGAAGATGGCGGCCTTGAGCAGCGTGCTCTTAATGACCGCCTTGGCCACCAGCTTGGCCGTGGCGGTGCTCTTGGCGCCCGTCACCTCGCACACCAGCAGCTTGGTCGCGCCCTCGCCGTCCTTGGCCATGATGGCGCACAGCTTTTCGCACACCTTGTAGAGCGCGGCCACGAACGCCTCGTAATCCGTGCCCATGCAGGCCTCGATGGGCGTGTTGCCCGCCATGCCGTTGGCCATGATGGAAACCATGTCGTTGGTGGAGGTGTCGCCGTCCACGCTGAGCATGTTGAAGGTATCGGCTGTCACGGTGGTGAGCGCGCGCTTGAGCGCCACGGGGGAGATGGCCGCGTCGGTGGTGAGGAAGCACAGCATGGTGGCCATGTTGGGCGCGATCATGCCGCTGCCCTTGGCGATGCCGCCCAGCTTGCACGTTTTGCCGCCCAGGGGGAAGCGCACGGCGACCTCCTTGGAGACCGTGTCGGTGGTCATGATGGCCTCGGCTGCGCGGGTGCCGCCGGCGGGGGTATCCTCCAGCGAATCGGCCAGCTTGCCGAAATTCTTCTGGAACGGCTCCAGCGTCATGGGCTGGCCGATCACGCCGGTGGAGGCCACGATCACGTCCTCGGCCTTCACGCCGATGT
Source organism: Candidatus Limiplasma pullicola (assembly GCA_018710985.1). Classification (GTDB taxonomy): domain Bacteria; phylum Bacillota; class Clostridia; order Christensenellales; family Aristaeellaceae; genus Limiplasma; species Limiplasma pullicola. The sequence continues at coordinate 11,938 of DVIV01000032.1, read as the reverse complement.
ACTGCTCCACCAGGGAGCACATGCCCTCGGCGATCTCGATGCCGTTGGCGTTGCAGGTGTTGGCGTTGCCGCTGTTGCAGATGACGGCCTGCGCGATGCCGTTTTCCACGTGCTTTTGCGTAACGAGGATGGGCGCGCCCTTGACCAGATTCTGCGTGTAGACGCAGGCGGCGTTGGCGGGTACTTCGCTGACGATGAGGGCCACGTCGCGCCGGGTGCGGTTGCGGCGGATGCCCATGTGCTCGCCCGTGGCGGAGAAGCCCTGCGCGGCCGTCGCGCCGCCGGCGATGAAGGTGATTTCTGACATTGTGATCCCCCTTCCAGATTGCTCAAAAAGCGGACGGGCAAGGCCCGCCCGTCAAAGCGCCAGCCCCGTGAGGGGCGGCGCACCCAGGACCAGGTTGAGACATTCGATGGCCGCGCCGCACGCGCCCTTGCCCAGATTGTCAAAGCGCGCGTAGGCGATCATGCGCTCGTCGTTGCCGGTAAGGAACAGCTCCATGCGGTCGCTGCCGCTGAGGGCCACGCTGTCGATGGACGGCTCGGGATTGTCCTCCAGCACCCGCACCAGCGCCGCGCCCTCAAAGAACGCGCGATAGGCGCCGCTCACCTCGGCGAGCGAGGCCTTGCGGGAGAGGATGCCCTCGGTGAGCGGGAGGCTCACCAGCATGCCGCTGAACACGTCCATCACCACGGGCTGGAACACCGGCGGGCGCGTAAGGCCGCACACATGCATGATTTCGGGCAGGTGCTTGTGGCTCTGGCCCACAGCGTAGGGCCGCGGCGCGTGCAGGGCAGCGGGGCGGTCCGGCGCCTCGTAGTCGGCGATCATGCGCTTGCCACCCCCGGAATACCCCGTGAGCGACAGAAGCGACAGCGGCGCGTCCGGCGAAAGCAGCCCCGCATCCACCAGCGGCTTCACCAGCGCGATGCACCCGCTGGCGTGGCAGCCCGGCACGGCGATGCGCCGGGCGCTGCTAACGGCTTTGGCCTGCACCGCCCCAAGCTCCGGGAAGCCGTAGGTAAAGCGCGGGTCCGTGCGGTGGGCGGTGGAGGCGTCCAGAATCACGCCCTCGTCGTCTCCAAGCGCGGCTACCAGCTCGCGGCTGGCGGCGTCGGGCAGGCAGAGGATGGTGGCGTCGGCCCGACGGGCCATGGCGGCGCGGGCGTCAAGGTCCTTGCGCGTCGCTTCGGGAAGCGAAAGCAGCGTCAAGTCCTCCCGGCCGCAGAGACGCTCCCGCACCCGCAGGCCCGTGGTTCCCTGGTCGCCGTCGATGAATACGGTGAACATGGCTTACAGCTTTCCCTTCAGAAGCGTTGCCCGCGCGGCGATGGGCAGGCCGAAGAGGTTGATGAAGCCGGCGGAGTCCTTCTGGTCGTAGACGTGGTCCTCACCGAAGGTGGCGATCTCCTCGCTGTAGAGCGAATAGGGGGAGGTGACGCCGGCGTTGATGATGTTACCCTTGTAGAGCTTGAGCTTGACTTCGCCGGTGACGGTCTTCTGCGTCTCGGTGACGAAGGCGGCCAGCGCCTCGCGCAGCGGGGTGAACCACTGGCCGAAATAGACCAGCTCGGCGTAGCGGTTGGCGACCAGCTCCTTGTAGTGCTGGGTGTCGCGGTCCAGGCAGATGGTTTCCAGCACCTGATGCGCGCGGTAGAGGATGGTGCCGCCGGGGGTCTCGTACACGCCGCGGCTCTTCATGCCCACGAGACGGTTTTCCACCAGGTCGCACAGGCCCACGCCGTTTTCGCCGCCCAGCTTGTTGAGGTATTCCATCATGGCGACAGGCTCGAGCGGCTTGCCGTCAACCGCCACGGGAATGCCCTTCTCAAAGGAAAGGGTCACGTAGGTGGGCTTGTCGGGAGCCATTTCGGGGCTGACGCCCATCTCCAGGAAGCCGGGCTTGTTGTACTGCGGCTCGTTGGCCGGGTCTTCCAGGTCCAGGCCCTCGTGGCTCAGATGCCAGAGGTTTTTGTCCTTGGAGTAGTTGGTCTCGCGGTTGATTTTGAGGGGCACGTTATGCTTTTCGGCATACTCGATTTCCTCTTCGCGGCTCTTGATGTCCCATTCGCGCCACGGGGCGATGATGGCCAGCTCGGGCGCAAAGGCCTTGATGGTCAGCTCGAAGCGCACCTGGTCATTGCCCTTGCCGGTGCAGCCGTGGCAGATGGCGTCCGCGCCTTCCTTCCTGGCGATTTCCACGATGCGCTTGGCGATGATGGGCCGCGCGAAGCTGGTGCCCAGAAGGTATTCACCCTCATATACAGCGCCCGCCTGCATGGTGGGATAGATGTAGTCGGTGATGAATTCCTTTTTCAGGTCCTCGACGTAGAGCTTGCTGGCGCCGGTCTTGAGGGCCTTTTCCTCCAGCCCGTCCAGCTCCGTGCCCTGGCCCACGTCGCCGGAGACGGCGATCACTTCGCAGTTGTTATAGTTCTCCTTGAGCCAGGGGATGATGATGGAGGTGTCCAGCCCGCCGGAATATGCGAGCACAACTTTCTTAATATCCTTCTTGGCCTTGGGTGCCATAGCAAATGCCTCCTTGAATGTTTATGCATGTATTATGCATATTATGCAGGCGCTTGTCAAGGGGTCACACGAATTTTTTTGGAGAATGCACGGACTGACTTTTGTGAGGAGGCAACAAAAGAGGAAGAACTCCGGAGAGAACGGAGTTTCTTCCTCTTTTTTACGCTAGGACCCGGCGCGGAATCAGTCCTTTGCCGGCAGCCGCAGCCGGATGACGCCGGGCAGGGCCTTGAGCTGGGTCATGAGCATGTCGTCGGGCTCGCGATCCAGCTCCAGCACGGTGACGGCCATGTCGCGGCGGCTCTTGTTGAGCATGTTGTTGATGTTGATTTTGCGCGCGCCGATGGCGGCCGAAATGGCTGAGACCATGCCGGGCTCGTTTTCGTGGATGATGAGCACGCGCACGCCTTCGCTGTGCCCCAGGATGATCTCCGGGAAGTTGACGGAATTGCGGATCTGGCCGTCCTCCAGGTAGTCGCGCAGCTCGCGGGCGGCCATGTCGGCGCAGTTGACCTCGCTTTCAGGGGTGGAGGCGCCCAGGTGGGGAATGGCGACGGCATTTTTCATCTTCAGCACGGCCTGGGTGGGGAAGTCGGTCACATAGCTGGCGACCTTGCCGCTTTCCAGCGCGGCGGCCAGCGCCTCGGCGTCGGCCAGCTCGGCACGGCTGAAGTTGAGCAGGTGCACGCCGTCCTTCATCTGGGCGATGGCGCTTTGGCCGATCATGCCGCGGGTGGCGTCGGTCAGGGGCACATGCACGGTGATGTAATCGGCTGTGTGGAAGATTTCATCTACGGAGGAGGAGCGCTTGATGGCACGGCTGAGCGACCAGGCGCTTTCCACGCTGATGAAGGGGTCGTAGCCGATGACGTTCATGCCCAGGCCCTGCGCGGCGGCATTGGCCACAATGGCGCCGATGGCGCCCAGGCCAATCACGCCCAGTGTCTTGCCGCGGACCTCGGGACCGGCGAACTGGGCCTTGCCCTTTTCCACCAGCTTGGCGACCTCCGCGCCCTGCCCGTCGAGGGTGCGCGCCCAGTCGATGCCGCCGGCCACGTTGCGGCTGCCCAGCATCAGGCCGCAGATGACCAGCTCGGCCACGGCGTTGGCATTGGCGCCGGGGGTGTTGAAGACCACGATGCCGCGCTTTGTGCACTCGTCGATGGGGATGTTGTTGGTGCCCGCGCCTGCGCGCGCGATGGCCAGCAGGCTGTCGGGCAGGTCCATGTCGTGCATGGAGGCGGAGCGGACCAGAATGCCGTCGGGCACCGGCTCCTCCTTGGCGATGAGGTAGCGCTCGGCGGTCAGGCTCTGGTGAATGACATCGGAGATATTGTTGAGCGTCTGAATTTTATACATCATGCATTCTCCTTCTCAAAGGCCTTCATCACTTCGACCAGCTTTTTCACGCCTTCCACCGGCATGGCGTTGTAGATGCTCGCGCGCATGCCGCCCACGCTGCGGTGGCCCTTGAGATTGACCAGGCCGTTCTTGGCGGCGTACTTGACGAAGGCCGCGTCCTTATCGGCATCGCCGGTAACGAAGGTCACGTTCATCAGCGAGCGGCAGTCCCTGCGGGCGGGTGCCTTGAACAGTGTGCTCTGGTCCAGATAGTCGTAGAGAAGCCCCGCCTTGTACTTGTTCTGCTCATAGATGGCATTGACGCCGCCCAGGTCCCTGAGCCACTCAAAGCCCAGGCCCGCCATGTAGATGCCATAGGTGTTGGGGGTGTTGAGCATGCTGTCGTTCTTGCTCTCCAGTGCCCAGCTCATCAGCTTGGGGCATTTGGGGTCCTCGTGGCCCATCAGGTCGCGGCGCACGATCACGATGCACAGGCCTGCGGGGCCGATGTTCTTCTGCGCGCCGGCGAAAATCACCCCGAACTTCGTCACGTCAAAGGGCTCGGAGAGGATGTTGGAGCTCATGTCGGCTACCAGCGGCACCTTCCCGGTATCGGGAATGGCGGTGTAGCGGGTGCCGTAGATGGTGTTGTTGGTGGTGATGTAGGCATAGTCCGCGTCCGGGCGCCAGTCGAAGGTATCGGGCACATAGGTGTAGGTGTCCTCGCGGGAGGAGGCGGCAATGTGCACGTCGGCATATTTCCTGGCTTCCTCGGCGGCCAGGTGGGCAAAGTTGCCGCTGTCCACATAGTCGGCCTTGCCGGTGGTGAGCAGGTTCAGCGGCACCGCGCTGAACTGAAGCGTCGCGCCGCCCTGCAAAAACAGGATCTCATAATCGTCCGGCACGTTCATCAGCTCTTTGAGGAGCGCCTTGGTGCGGTCGAAGATTTCGATATACATGCTGCTGCGATGGCTCATCTCCATCACGCTCATGCCGCGGCCGGGGTAGCAGACAAGCTCGTCAGCCGCCTTTTTCAGCACGCTTTCGGCGATCATCGCGGGACCTGCGGAAAAATTATAGACGCGTTCCTCCATGTGATAGCATCCTCCCTGCTTGATTGTAATGGGCTCACGGTCTTGTGGGACGATTTCTGCCCTATTGGCAATGTTTTGACCGGTTGCGTCTGTTATACACCAAACGGACGTGAAATGCAAGAGGAAAAATGGATTTTCTTTTGTGCAAAAAATGGACGGCTCAAAGATTGTGCCGTCCAAATGCGGGATCAGGCGCCATGCCGGCGCTGGTTGCGCAGGCTTTCCAGCTCCATGCGAAAGCGGGCTTCGCGCCGGTCCAGGTCGTCGCGGAAGGCCTGCCGCCGGGCTTTGAGATCCTGGGAAAGCTGGGCGCGCCGGGCCCTGAAATCCTCCAGCAGCCGGCGGTTATACATCCGCGCATAGGGGAAGGCGCGAAGCGCGCGGCGCACCAGCATGCCCTGGCGAATAAGGACCTCGCGCACGCTTTGGGTAAGGGCTTCGGTGCTGTCGCCCTCGCAGCTTTCCGCCGTCCGGCGGATTTTGCCAAGGATGGTGGCCGAAACCACGGCGTCCCCCAGCAGCAGCGCGCACAGCCCCACGCACAGGCCGTCCCTCCAGGCCTGCGGCAGGCGGGCGAACAGCCCGAAGAGCACGGGCCGGGCCACGTACACCATCCCCAGCCCCAGCAGCCCGAAGGGAATCAGCGTGCCGGCGCAGACGCGGCCGTTCAGGTTGAACCGCCGGTGGCTGTAATCCCACCAGCGGGCATGGAACAGCTTTTCCATGACATAGCTGGTCAGGTATTCCAGCGTGCCGCACACGGCCATGGCCAGCACGAACACGGCCAGCGGACTTTCGGAAAACGGCGTGAGCAGCGCGGTGACCAGCACCGCGCCAAAGCCGTAGATGGGGCAGTAGGGACCGATCAGAAATCCCCGGTTGATGAAGCGGCCAAACTGAATCAGCTTGCAGACCACCTCCATCACCCAGCCCAGAAAGGCGCCGGTGAAAAACAGAAGAATGTAACATTCCAGCGTAAGGCGCATGGGTGTCCTCCTTGTATATGCGATGGGATGGACCTATTATAACGTACCGGACCGCTTTTGACAAAACCCCGCGGGGCCGGATCTTTTGACATTTTTCCGCTGCGCGGCTATAATGGCGGCAGCAAGGGGGGGAAGCGCATGAATGATGCTGCCTGGCTGGATGACTATCTGCGCGCGAAGCCCGGAACCGTCTGGGATTACAAGATGGAATGGGGCTGGGACCGCTACCGCATTGCAGGGAAGCTCTATGCCGCCATCTGCCTTCCCGGCCCCTCCTATGCAGGGGAATATGCGGGGCATCCGCTGTTGACCCTCAAATGCGACCCGCTGGAATCCGAACTGCTGCGCGCTGCCTGCCCGGACATCCTGCCGGGGTTTTACACGGACAAGCGCACCTGGATTTCCATCCGGCTGGACGGCGGGGTGGAACGCGGGCGCATTCTGCGCCTGTGCGACGCGTCCTATGATTTGGTACTTGCGGGGCTGACCCGCCGGGCACGCCTGGAAATTCTGGGCGGTGCGACGTAAATTGTTGCGCTTTTCCTTGACCCTCTGTGGCAGATGGGCTACAATGAGGGTATCCACAAACAGGTATAGATGAATCAGAAAAAGGAGGCTCCTTTCATGAGCATTGCACAGCGCCCGTTCGGCGTAACACCCAATGGCGAAAAGGTAACGGAATATACCATGACCAACCGGGATGGGGCCAGCGTGTCCATTCTGGACTTCGGCGGCATCGTCACCCGCATTCTGGTTCCCGACCGGGACGGAAAGCTGGACGATGTAAGCCTGAGCTTTGATGATATCAACGTATACGCGCAAGGGCTCAGCGGCAGCATGGGCATGCTCATCGGCCGGGTGGGCAACCGAATCCGGGGAGCGTCCTTTGAGCTGGAAGGCCATACCTATACGCTGCCCAAAAACAACAACGGCAACTGCCTGCATGGTGGCGTGGGTTTCGGCCTGCGCATGTGGCAGGTGAGGTCGGTGCTGGTCGAGGGCGGAGACGCGCTGGAATTGACGCTAACCAGCCAGGACGGCGATCAGGGCTTCCCCGGCACGCTGAAGGTAAAGGTAACCTATACCTTCACGGATCACAACGAGCTGGGCATCCACTATCAGGCCAGCACCGATCAGACCACCCTGTGCAGCCTGACCAACCATACCTATTTCAATCTGGAGGGCCATGCCAGCGGGACGGTGCGGGACCAGGAGCTGCAGATCAACGCCGATCTGGTAACCGAGGTGAGCGAGGGCCTGATCCCCACCGGGCGGCTGCTGCCGGTCAGCGAGGTGCCCTATAACTTCACTTCTCCCACCCGCATCGGAGATGTATTGGACAAGACGCCCGAATGCCCCGGCATGACCATGGCCAAGGGCGTTGACTTCAACTTCTGCGCGGGCCGTGACCGCGAGACCAAGGTGATTGCCACGCTCTATTCTCCCAGGACCGGCCGCGTCATGGACGTGATCACCGATCAGCCGGGCGTGCAATGCTATACGGGCAACAACCTGGACAACGATGGGAAGGACGGCGTGCATTACGGACCGTATGCCGGCGTGTGCCTGGAAACGCAGCACTATCCGGATGCCATTCATCATCCGCATTTCCCCAGCGTCGTGCTCAGGCCGCAGGATACCTACGATACCCTCACGGTCTATCGCTTCGGCGTGCGGTAAAGGGAGGCGCCTATGGCCCCGAACGGTCAAAAACGACTTTCCCCCGGCCCGCTGCTGGATGCGCGGGGCGAGCTCGCTGAGGCGGGCTATGCCACCGCGCTGGTAAAGCGCTATGATCGCGCCGCAATCCGGGCGGGCGGGCTGCGCATCAAGGAATGGGATTATTACTGTATCATTGGCGGCGACACGGTGCTGGCCCTGACCATAGCGGACAACAGCTACATGGGGCTGGAAAGCGTCAGCCTGATTGATTTGGGCACGCGCTGGCAGCACACGCGCAGCTTCATGCGCCTGATGCCCAGGGGCCGCACGGGCCTGCCGTCCGACAGCGGGCAGGGCAGCGTAGCCGTGGAACGCCCCGGATACGCCCTGCGCTTTGACAACGACGGCACGCGCCGGGAACTGACCGTGCGGGTGGACGATTTCCGGGAGCATAAGCCGCTGACCGCCCGCGTGACGCTGACCGGCGCGCCGCAGGACAGCATGGTCATCGCCACGCCCTTTGCGGGCCATCCGCGCGCCTTTTACTACAACCAGAAGATCAACTGTCTCAGGGCGGCGGGCGAGGTGGTCTTTGACGGGGAAACCCGCCGGTTTGATGCACAGACCGCCACGGCGGTGCTGGACTGGGGCCGGGGCGTGTGGACCTATCAAAACACCTGGTACTGGGGCAGCGTAAGCGGCTATGTGGACGGCGTGCCCTTTGGGATGAACCTGGGCTACGGCTTTGGCGACACCCGCGCCGCTACGGAAAACATGCTCTTTTATGACGGAAAGGCACACAAGCTGGAGCGGGTGGACTTTGGCATTCCCAGGAACGCTGCGGGCAAGGATGACCTGCTGGCCCCCTGGCACGTGACGGACAGCCTGGGACGCCTGGACCTGACCTTTACGCCCATCCTGGACCGCGCCGCCTACACGGGCGCGGTAGTGCTGGAAAGCGATCAGCACCAGGTGTTCGGGCGTTTCGACGGCACGGCCGTGCTGGATGACGGGACGGCGCTGTCCGTCCGGGGCCTGCGCGGCTTTGCCGAGAAGGTCAAAAACCGCTGGTGAGGGGCTGAAGCACCCTTGCCCGCGAAATCATGGAGGAACCGAATTGCGCAAATTGCTGATTTTCTGCTGCTGTCTGCTGCTGGGTTTTGCATGCCTGACGCCCGCGCTGGCGGCGACCATATCCGGCCGCGGCTATGAGGACTTTGAAACGTGCTATGCCGACAATCTGGATTTCATCAACCAGAATACCGGCCGGCACCTGTTGCCGCTGGTGCTGGCCAAGGGCGATGCCAACGCCGACGGAGGTCACCGCATCTATGAGCTTCTGGGCGATGTGCTGCGCGTGACCATCCGCCTGGACCAGAGCAACAAGGTGATCGAGAAGTGTGAAATCGTGCTCACGGCCCCTCCGGGCATGTCCTATGGCACGTCGGAGTACAATGATTTCACCACCTCCGGCTATCACAGCTATGCGCTGCTCATGGCCATGCATACCGCGGCGGACCCCGCCGTGCGCTACGGGCTGGTTACGGCGGTCAATGACGGGCTGCTTGCGGGCGAGGGTAACTATACCACGCAGGTCGGGGTCTACACCCTCATCTGCACGCGCGCGGATAACGTGGCGACCCTCACCTTTGAAAACACCCTGGCTGCGACGCCGGAGCCTCAGGCTACGCCCGAAGGAGCGAATGAGATGCCGGAGGACGAAGGCAACAACGAGGAGGACGAAAGCATGGCCGGCTGATGCCGGGCGGCTTAAAAAACCGGGAGCGCTTCCTGCTGTGCAGAGCGCTCCCGGTTTTTTGAGCCGTCGCGGCGGTTATCCGTCGTTGCGCATTTTAGCAAAGGCGATGATGGCATCCGCCACATCCTCCGGCCGTCGGCCGTCGGTGCGGATCATCAGGTCATAGTTGCTGCGCATGCCCCAGTTGCCGTCGGCAAAGAAGTTATAATAGCTGCGGCGCTGCCGGTCCGTCTTGCGGACCAGCTCGCGGGCGCGCTCGCGGTCCACCTTTTCCACACGCATGATGCGCGCGATGCGCCGCTCTTCCGACGCATAGATGAAGATGTGCGTTACGCCCGGACGATCCTTGAGCACGTAGTCCGCACAGCGGCCGACGATGACGCCCGGGCCCTCCGCCGCAATTTTGCTGATGGCATCAAACTGGGCCAGGAACACCCGCTGGTTCAGCGGCATTTGAAGTCCCATCCCGCCTGCGCCCACATGCAGGCCCGCGCCTGCGCTGCCCGCCAGCATGCCGCTGACGGTGTTTTTTTCATCATGGCGCTCCAAAAGCTCGTGGCAAAGGCCGCTTTCCTCCGCCGCGCGGGTCAGAATCTCTTTATCATAGAAGGGAACGCCCAGTTTGTCGGCCACCAGCTTGCCAATTTCACGCCCGCCGCTGCCGTATTCGCGTCCGATGGTGATGATGGGGTCCATATAAAAACACCTCCGAAGGTTTGATGTATCCAAGCTCTATGCGTATATTATACATCATATGATTAAAAAGTTCAATGAAAACCGAAGAATCGACAGCCCGGCCCGGCAAAGACGCCCTGAAGCGTTGACATTCCCGAAATGCACTGGTAAAATAGCCACAATCCTTATGATAAAGAAAGGGTGGGTAAGTTCGATGCTGGAGGAGAACATTCGCACAGGCCTAACATTTGACGACGTGCTCCTGGTGCCCCGTGCTAGCAGCGTGCTTCCGCGGGATGTGGACACCTCGACCATGCTGACCCCAACCATCAAGCTCAACGTCCCGCTGCTGAGCGCAGCCATGGATACCGTGACCGACGCGCGGCTGGCCATCGCCATGGCGCGTGAGGGCGGACTGGGCATCATTCACAAAAATATGACCATTGATGAGCAGGCCACGCAGGTGGACAAGGTCAAGCGCAGCGAGCATGGCGTCATCACCGACCCGTTCTTCCTCTCGCCCGACCACCTGATCCGCGATGCGGAAGCGCTGATGGCCAAGTACCGCATCTCCGGCGTGCCCATCACCCGCGGCAAAAAGCTGGTGGGCATTCTGACCAACCGCGACCTGCGCTTTGAAACCGACGACAGCAGGCGCATCGAAGAGGTCATGACCTCCGAAAACCTCATCACCGCGCCGGTGGGCACCACGCTGGAGGAGGCCAAGAAGATCCTGGCGGCGCACCGCATCGAGAAGCTGCCCATCGTCAACGATCAGTTCGAGCTGTGCGGCCTCATCACGATCAAGGATATCGAAAAGAGCAGCAAGTATCCCAACTCCGCCAAGGACCAGAAGGGCCGCCTTTTGTGCGGCGCGGCGGTGGGCATCACCAAGGACAGCATGCTGCGCGTGGAAGCGCTGGTCAACGCCAAGGTGGACGTGATTTCCATTGACTCGGCGCACGGCCACAACATCGATGTGATCAACAAGGTGCGCGAGCTGCGCGCCGCCTTCCCGGACCTGTGCATCATCGCAGGCAACGTCGCCACCGCCGAGGCCACCCGCGCCCTCATCGAGGCGGGCGCGAGCTGCGTCAAGGTGGGCATCGGCCCCGGCTCCATCTGCACCACCCGCGTGATCGCCGGCATCGGCGTGCCGCAGCTCACCGCGGTCAGCGATTGCGCCAAGGAAGCCGACAAGTATGGCGTGACCGTGATCGCCGACGGCGGCATCAAGTATTCGGGCGACATTCCCAAGGCCATCGCCGGCGGCGCGAGCGCCGTCATGATCGGCAGCCTCTTTGCCGGTGTGGACGAGAGCCCCGGAGACATGGAAATCTACCAGGGCCGCAGCTTCAAGGTCTATCGCGGCATGGGCAGCCTGGGCGCCATGGCGCAGGCCCACGGCTCCAGCGACCGCTATTTCCAGGAGCCGGACAAGAAGCTGGTGCCCGAGGGCGTTGAGGGCCGCGTGCCCTACAAGGGACCGCTGGCCGATACGGTCTATCAGCTCGTGGGCGGCCTGCGCTCCAGCATGGGCTACTGCGGCACCCCCACCATTGAGCATCTGCGCAGGGAGGGGCAGTTCATCCGCATCACCGGCGCCGGCCTGCAGGAGAGCCACCCGCACGACATCTCCATCACCAAGGAAAGCCCCAACTATTCCACCAGAGGCTAATGGAAAGCGCGGCCTATGGCGCCGGCTGCCTCCGGGCGAAAGCAATCCAATACACAGAAACGCAGGCCCTTTGGGGCCTGCGTCAGACCGCCGACAAAGGGGCTGTTACCGAGAGGAAGCAGCCCCTTAACGCATAGGGTAAGGCGTAAAAAAGGAAACGAAACGCCCTGGCGATGCGTTTCATGTTCTGCACGGCGGCGGTGAGGAAGGACT
>DVIV01000031.1 GCA_018710985.1 Candidatus Limiplasma pullicola | reverse complement strand
CCAGATGCTTAAGAAATGTTTGCGCCCAGGGGCGCAAACTCCCCGCCCGCCCGGCAAAGCCGGGCGATACGAATTCACTTTGGAGGGCTTGCGGGCCCTCCAAACCTCCCGAAAGGTTTTTTGACAGTCTGACGCGGGCCATGCTGTTTATGCATGGCCCGCGTTTTTGCTGCGGCAGTTTACCGGTCACTTTTTTCCAGCGAGGCGCGCACCGCGTCCAGATGGCTGCGCACCCTGTCCTGCGCCGCTTTTTCGTCGCGCGCACGCAGGGCGTCCAGAATGGCGCGGTGTTCGCGGATTACGGCGGCGCGACGGCTTTCGGTGCGCATGCTGCGCATCTTGATCTCGCGGATCAGCTCGTAGTAGGTATCGATGAAGGAGCTGAACAGGCGATTTCCGCTCAGCTTTGCCAGCTGGAAATGAAAATACCGGTCCAGCTGGGAAGCAGCTTCCGGTTCCTCCGGCGGCTCGTCAAGCAGGCCGTAGAGCGCGTCAATCTGCGCATCACTGGCCGTGCGAATGATGTTCTGCACAGCGCGGCATTCCATGACCTCCCGAAATTCCAGCAGATCGCGGTAGGTGGCATGGCGCAGCTCTTCGGAAAGGGAACGGGCGAAGGAATCGCCCACCACCGATTTGATGAACGTGCCGCCCTTTGGCGTGCGGGTCAGGTATCCTCGCGCCTCCAGAATGGTCAGCGCCTCACGCAGGATGCCCCGGCTTACGCCCAGCTGGTCGGCCAGCTGGGCCTCCGGCGGAAGCCGCGTGCCCACGGTAAGCTCGCCGTCCTGCATGGCCTGGGTAAACTGCTGTGCAATTCTGTCGGACAGGCGTTGATCCTGAATGGGGTGGAAGTTCATCATCAAACCGTTCCTCCTCAACGTGCTTGCGCGCTCACCCCAGGGCGATGGCCACATCCGTCAGCCGGTCGGCAACCGCCCGGATATCCATGCCTTTGGTAAACAGAAGGCAGGTACCGGTGGGGTAGCGGGGTTTTTCCGCCCAGACGGGCGGAATGGTGTGATAGCCGTATTTGGCGCCCAGAATCGCGCCGCAGATGGCGCCGATGGTGTCGGCGTCGCGCCCGAAATTGCCGGCGCAGGTTACGCCCGTGCGGAAATCGCCGTGCATCAGCTTCAGCACGCCGAACGCCTCGGCGACAGCTTCGCTTACGGCCGCCTTGTAGCTGGTCCACAGCTCGTCGTGCAGGGGCATCCAGGCTTGCAGGAGATTCCCCTCCGCCTCGTCCACAATGTCCAGCGCACGTTGCATGGCATAGGCAAACCAGGTATCCTGGGGTATGGGCTTCATGGCGGCGGCAAGAATCTCGCCAATCTCCGCATCCGCCATGGCGGCGGCTACGGCGGCGGCCACGGACTGCGCGCCCCAGATGCCCTCGCGGTCGTGGCTGATGGAAGCGTCAATTTCCGCCATGGCGATGGCGCGGTCGATATCGCCCGCGCACAGCACGCCCACGGGGCTGATGCGCATGGCTGCGCCGTCCGAATGCCCATATGCATTGTACCTGCCCGACAGCGGGGGACGCAAGCCCTTTCGCAAATTTCGGGAGGCTTCAAATTCGCTCGCACCGCCACGCTTGAGCTCATCCTGCGTGGCCACATGCTTGAGCCATGCGTCCACCACGCAGTCGCTGGTGGGCTTTCCGCCGGACTCAATCAGAATCTGCGCAGTCAGCATGGCAAATTCCGTATCGTCCGTGGACCAGCTGGCGCCCTTGTTGAAATCCGTGGTAAAGCCGTAAGCCATCTGGTTTTCTGGTTTGCGCGAAGCGTCGCCGAAGCTGTCGCCAATGGCCAGGCCGATCAGCGCGCCGCGCGCCTTGTCCCGGTAAAGGTCCGGGTTTTGCAATAGCTCCTGTCGGGTCAGCATGCCTTATTCCTCCTCGTCGGATGTGAACTCGCGTATGGTCAGGTCGCCAAAATCGGCTCGGCCCATGGCAAACATGGCGTAGCCTGCCATGCCGTAGGCCAGGGAAGCGTCGGTGGTCTCCAGGGTTTTCCCCTCTACGGTCAGGGTCAGCCGGTGGCCCCGGGCACGCAGGGCAAGCGTGTATTCCCTGTCAAACGCCCAGTCCAGCGGCATTTCCGCCAGCAGATGCATTTCGCCCTCGTGCATGACCGCGATGACAGCGCGCCCGGCGCCGTAAAAGCCCGCATAGTATCCCCGGCGCGCACCCTGGGCGCGCACGGCGACCAGCACCTGCGTGCCGTTCCGCGGCGTGATATGCGCTTCCAGCTGGCAGTCGCGCATGAAGTAGCTGCCGGTGAAGGCCTGCGCCTCCTTTTCGCACAGAAGGGTCATTCGGCCGCTTTCGAGGTCCCACGCGCCATGGTTGTGGGAAAAGGGAATCACGCTGCCAAATTCCTTTTTCAGCAACGCGGGACGAAGGGTGTAGTCGGCCGGACCCCAGATGCGCAGAAGCGTGGGACGAAGCGTGCCGGAAAGCGCGAACTTGCCGGGCGCGGCGGATTCGATCCGCACGCCGATTTCGTCGATCAGCCCGCCGTCCACCTGCGGCAGGGTGAAGCGCAGCGCCACATCCGCGTCGGACGAATCCAAAAGCGTGGGAGAGAGAGCGATCTCCGCACCCGACAGGCTGTTTCGCACATAGGGGGTGAGAATCAGCATCTCGCCCGCGAGCTTATCGTAGCACAGATGCATTTCCACCTGCTGGCCCGGATAGGCCCTGGGCGAAAACACAGGCATGTACCGCTCGTCGCTGAAATCGGCACGCCGCCAGAAAGGCTTGTAGAACAGCTTTGCCTTCTGTCCGCGCACCATGCGGTCCAGAAGCACCGCTCCGCTTTCGAGCCTCGCGCAGGTGGGAACGTCACAGGCAAAACGCAGGCCATGCGTGCTTCCCGGCAGGGAAAAGTCAAAGTACACCTCGCCCTCGCGCACGCGAGCGGAAACCTCCTCCGGCACGGGCTCGCCGCGCAGGCGGCAGCCCCAGCGGGCCAGCTCCCAGGCATAGCTGGGAATATCCAGTATGTTCAGGTAGCCGGAAATGCCGGAGAGGACGATTTCATCGTTGATGGGGGCGCGGTAATGCGCGGGCAGGCCTTCCAGGCCGCACGCCACGCCCAGAATGGTGCCCACGTTGCCCGCGTTGCAGTCCGTATCCCACGAGCACATGGTGGCGATCTCCACAGTGCGCGCAAAATCGCCCGCGCCGTAGCACAGTGCCAGCGCGCACACGCCTGCATTGGGTATGATGTGGCATACGCCGCCGTAGCGGTCACAGCCCCACTCGGCCTCCAGCATCGCACGGCAGGCGCGCCAGTCGTCGGGATTGGCGCGATGGAAGGCACGCACGGCCTCCACCACGGCGGCATAAAGACTCTCCTGCGGAATCTGTGCAAGGCCGGCATCTATGATCACGTCAATATCGGCCGTTTCAAACGCCCTGGAGATGCATGCAGCGATAAAGGCTGCGCCGTTGAGGCCTTCGCCGTCATGGCTGACAGAAGCGGCAGCTACGGCGTAACGGGCTGCCCGCGCCGGGTCGGCAGGCGCCACCAGCCCCCAGGTATCGATGAAAATTTGCCCGCCGATCTGCTCGGCCAGGGTTTTGCCGTTTTGACGGATGCTGCCGGACTGGGGCGCAGGCACGCCGTTTTTCAAATTGAGGTAGGCCGTGTGCTCGGTGCTGATACCATAGCCGCCCCACCAATACAGCCCCACGCCCTCGCGCGCATAGTTGAGCCAGGCCTCCGCCACGGCCTGCGGCGTAGGCTCACCGGCATGATCGTCCAGCGCGCGCAGAAAAAACACCGGGCCGTTGGCGTCGTCATCGGCGGCAAAGTGCTTGTAGTCCTTCACATAGCCGCGGATGTCGCCGTAGGTGTCGCGGATGCGTTCGTAGCTCCACAGGGCGGGCTCCACCGGCGCGCCCAGCCGGATGCCGATATTCATGCCCAGAAAGCCCGCGTAGATTTTTTGTACATAGGCCATGAGTTCCAAGGCCATACAGCCTCCTTTGCTGAAAAAGGGGGAACGGGGAAGGCCCCGTTCCCCCTCGGGTGCATCAGGGGTTATTGCAGCACGGAGTTGATGTATTCGGTCAGCGCATCGCCGCCGGCGGCGTTGAACTTCTCCACCATCTCGGCAAAGTCATCCACGGGGCGCACACCGCGCACGATTTCGTTGGCGTATTCGGTGTAGATGGAGGTGACGGCGGCCAGCTGGGGCTGCAGTTCGTCGGGAATGATCACGTTCACGTCATTATAATAGTACTGAGCGCCCAGCGCAAGGCTGTCGGCGGCGGGGGTGCTGAGTACGGGGGTAGCCAGCTGGAGATCCTCCGGCAGACCGTCCACGGTGGGGAAGAAGCGAGCCCAGTAGCCGCCCCAGGCGTCGGTAAAGGTGATGACGCCGTCTTCCACGGTGTAGTGCACGCCCTCCACGCCCAGCTTGTCGATCATGCGGCCTTCGGGGCTGGCCATGTAGTCCAGAATGGCAAAGGCGGCGTCCTTCACGTTCTGCTCAATGGTGGCGTTGATGGCAAAGCCGCGCTCTTCCTTGGTCACGTCGATGGACTGGAACGCCTGGCCGATGCCCTTGGCCGGAGGCAGGGCCACCAGCTCGGCGTCCTCGCCCATGGTCTGCACCATCTTGGTGTTGTAGACCTGAATCACGTCGCCTGCGGTGCCCGCGATCAGCGCGCAGTCGCCCTCGTAGAAGGCCTGCTCCATGGTATCCCACGCCTTGGTGATGTAGTCGGCGTCCAGGATGCCGTCAGCGTAGAGCTGGGCATAGAAAGCCAGCTTGTTCTTCTCCTGCTCGGTGACCATGGAGTAGATGTACGTGCCGTCTTCCTGCTGCATCAGGGTACCGGTGACGCCGAAGGCGTGGTTGAAGATGCTGTCCAGACGGGCCAGGCCGCCGTCCACCGTGGTGCCAAACTTGACCACGCCGGCGTCCATGAGCTCCTTAAGCATCGTGGCATAGGCTTCGGGGGTGGGATCGGCCAGGAAGGCGTCCTTGGAGGGAGCCTGGTCAAGGAAGTCGCCGCGAATGACGGGAGCAGAGAACTTGGCCGGCGCCAGCCACAGCAGATAGGGAGAGCTGGCCAGACGCGCCTTGGAATGTTCGCCCAGCAGATCCTTCACGTAGGTGCTGCCTTCCACGTAGGGGGTCAGGTCCTCCAGAAGACCCTCGGCCACCACAGGGGTGTCAGTGTTGCCCTGGAAGAAAATGATGTCGGGGTTGATCTCGCCCGTGCGGAACGCCAGCGGAACCACTTCCACGTAGGTGCCGGCAGGTGCTTCCAGAATGGTGATGTCCACATAGTTGCCCTGCGCCGCCATGCCCTTTTCGATCGCATCCACCACAGCGATGGTGTCGGCGTCATCGGGCGCTACGTCCTTGATGAGAATGGATACGGGAACGGGCGCATCCGCAGTGCCGATTTCGGCAACGGCGGCGGTGCTCATCAGCACCAGGGTAGCGGCCAGAAGAAACGCGAGCCATTTTTTCATTCGGGGTTCCTCCTTGAAGATAGATTTATGGGTTTGGCTGAATCCGCAGCCATTGGGTACAGAGGGAGTGTCATTCCTTGACGCTGCCGGCCATCACGTCGCGGGTATAGAACTTGAGTACGACGGGGTACAGCAGCAGAATGGGCACAATGGCAATCACGATGGTGGCCGCCTTCAGCGCACCATAGTCGATGCGGGCCAGTTCGTTGTAGTCCATGATGTTCTGCGCACCGATGAGCGATACGGTATCGCCCAGCACGACAAACTGACGCAGAATCACCTGCAGGGTGGTCTTGGCCTTTTCGGTCAGGTAGATGCTGGCCTTGAAATACTCGTTCCAGCGCACCACGGCGTAGAACATGGTAATGGTGGCGATGCCGCTTTTGGCCAGCGGAAACACCATGGAAAAGATCATGCGCACATGTCCCGCGCCGTCAATGCGCGCAGCCTCGTAGATATCCGTGGGGACGGCCTGGAAGTAGCGCATCATGATGATCAGGTAATACACGTTCACCGACGTGACCAGAATGACCGACCACTGGCTGCCAATCAGACCCAGCTGCTTGACCAGCAGATATTCCGGCACCAGGCCGGGATCAAAGAGCATCATCACAATCAGGAAAGTCATGATGATTTTTTTGAACATCAGCCCCGGTTGAATGAGCACATAGGCGGCAGTGGTGGTCAGCAAAATGTTGATGGCCGTGCCCACCACGGTGATGAACACCGAATTCCACAGCGTGGGAAGGATGACTTTGTTGGAAAATACGATGTCGTAATTCACGGTGCTAAAGCCCGCCGGAATCACCTGAAGGCCGCTCATGGAAGGAGAGAGCGCCGGGTCAGAGAAGGACTTGGCCAGAATGTTGAGCAGCGGAATCACCATGGTCAGCGCCAGCAGGATCATCACGAGGCTCAGAAGCAACTGGCTGAGGGTAAAGCGTCTTCTTTTCATCTTTGCCGCCCCCCTTACCAAACACCCGTACCTGTGAGGCGCTTGCTGGTCACGTGGGTGAGGAGCACCAGCATCACGCCAAAGACGCCCTTGACCAGTCCCACCGCCGTGGCCAGCGAGTACTGGCCCTGTCCGATGCCGATGCTGTAGATATAGGTATCCAGAATCTCAATGGAGCTGTTGACGGCCGCATTGGTGAAGTTGAGCACCTGGTCAAAGCCCGCGTTGAGGAAAAAGCCCAGGTTGAGAATGAACATCGTGACCATCGGCGTGACCAGCGCGGGCAGCACGATGTAGCGCACCATCTGAAAGCGCGAGGCACCGTCAATGTCCGCCGCCTCGTAGAGGGACGGGCTGATGCTGAGAATGGTGGTAAAGTAGATGATGGAATCCCATCCCAGCGAACGCCAGCCCTCGGAGAAGAACAGCACCCAGCGGATGGACCCCTTGTCGGTCATGTAGTCGATGGGCGTAAGGCCAAAGAGACCACGAATCTGGTTCACCGCGCCGGTTTTGGAAAGGAAGCTGATCCAGATGCCCGCAATCACCACCCAGGAAAGGAAGTGCGGCAGGTAGCTGACGACCTGCGTGAATTTGCGCAGGCGGTTGAGGCGCATTTCGGACAGCAGGATGGCAAACAGAGGAAAGAAGGGAAACAGCAGCACATACTTCATCAGGCTGATGATGAGTGTGTTGAGCAGAATCTCCTTCATCAGGGGCGAACCGAACATCATCTCAAAATACTTGAGCCCTGCCCATGTCCAGGCGCTGCGGCCGCTGAAGTTGTAGAAGGCCAGCCGCATATTCCAGATGGGAATGACCCGGAAGATGATAAAGTAGACCAGCGTTGGCAAAAGCAGCGCGTAAAGCACCCAGTCCAGCCGAAGACGGCGCAGGCCGGTTTGCAGGCGCGAGGGGTTTGTGCGTTGCATCCCGATTCCTCCCTGTTTATGGAATGTCAATATCCATCAGCGGCGCATGCTGCTGCGCGCCGTACACGTCTCGGTCGCCCACGGTGCCGGAGGGCACGTCGCGCAGGTAGGTGATTTTGATGCCCAGCGCTGCGTCATAGCGGACAAATTCCAAAATGCGCTCCGGCGAAAGGTGGTAGAGCTGCGCTACGCTTTCGCGCGTGACGCGGCCGCTGTCCACCACCCGGCGGTACTTTTCAGGGTCGTCAAAGAGAATGTCCAGCGTAATTTCATAGGGCCCACTGTTCTTGCTGCGAAGCACCTTCGCCAGTTCATATAGCCGCATGCCCTCACACCTCCGCAAGCTCGATGGGGAACAGGTCCCGGCCGTTTTCAACCTTCAGCAGGTGATAGACGGAAAACGCGTATACCGGCCCGAAGAGCACATCGCTTGGCGCGAAGGGAAAGGCCAGATTGCCGGCGGTGGACTTGCGCCCCTCGTAGCCGAAGTGCAGGTAAGATGACCGCACCGTGGCGCAGATGGCATTTGCCAGCTCCTGATCGGGCGCAATCACCTCAAACATCAACCCCACTTCATGCGGCAGGTCATGAAAGGGTTCACACGTGCCCATGACCGCGTCGATACCATAGTGGTAGAAATGAATCTGGTAACTTTCAGGCGGCACATCCGCATAATAGGCGTGTACGCCCCGCACCACTTCGCGTTCCACCTCCTCCAGACGGGAGATGAGCAGCGGGTCCCGGATGCCCGCCAGCACAAAGGTACGGTATGCCACCGGCCTAGCACCCTCCAGCTTCAGCGTATAGGGCTGCGGAATCAGCCGGCTGCCCGTCACCCGTACCCGTCCGCCACCAAGCTCGGTAAAGGTACATGCGCTTAAATCCAGCAGCAGGCCCGGACCGTGCAGCAGATAGGGATGATCCTTCTCATAGAAGGTATGCGCGGCTACGCTTACGCTGGTGCAGCGGCGCGAAGGAGCAGCGGGATAGACCACAAAGCCGTCATCCTCCAAAATGCCCAGCATGCAGTCCTTCGTGGTGCCGGGCTCGCAGCACAGCGCGCCGCATTCCAGAATTTTGCCCAGGTGGTAGGCAAGCCCCGCATCATGGCCGCGCTTTACGCCCACGGCCGCAAAGGGCGCCGGATCATAGGCACGTCCGCAGATGATGATCTGCGCCACATCCAGCGCATCCAAAACGGGTTCCATGCCCATCTGCGCCACCACGCCATTGGTCAGGGCCAGCGTTTCGGGCGTCAGGTCCGGCACGTTTTCACTCATCTTTTCGAGGGCGCCGTGTGCCAGCGCATCCAAAATCACATCGTTTGAAATATCGGCCCAGATCACTGCGGTTTTGGGATGCCAGTCCAGCTCAGCACACAGTTCACGGATGATGGACAGGGTCCACTCCGTATGGGTGCGGGCACCGGAGCCGCCCGCCGAACCGATCACCAGCGGAATTTCGAGCTCCCGCGCTCCCTGCATCAGCAGCCGCAGGTCCTTTTTCGCCGCCATGCGGCTTACAATGGCTACGCCTGCACCCAGCTTGTGCGGCCCGGCATCTGTCGAACCCGCGTCCACCACAATGGCATCCGGCTTCTCCGCCATCGCCCGCCGGAAGGATTCTTCCGGAAAACCGTACCCAAGAATGCCGCAGGGGGAACAGATACAAGTACGCATAAATGCACCTCGGTCCTTGCGATGTTCAAATCAGGTCAACCATTTTTTTCTCTGTGACCATTGTAACAAACGTGTCGGCGCATGTCAATAGTTAAACAAATAAACCATTAAAAAATCCGCACTTTTTTTGGAAAAGCGCGGATTTTTTATATGCCGTGATCGGCAAAGTCCCTCTATTCCTGTTTTTCGCCTGATCCCACGCAAAAGCCGCGCAGGCGGTTTACGGTGCGCTCCAGCGCGTCCCGGCTGTTGCCCCAGGGCTTTTGCTGGTTGCGGTAGTCAAATTTGAGGGTGAACCATTCCAGATCCTTTTCGTCCTGCGCCAGATTTGCTTTGACCATTGAAAGCAGGTCTGCGGCAAACGCGCGCCGCGCGGAACCACCCAGGTGCTTTTGTGCGCGGGCAAGCAGATCCGCCGCATGGGGCAGGCAGACGCCGCGCGAGGCCTGCCATTTCTCACGGAACGCCGAATCATTCTTCCACAGATGCAGGAAGGTATAAAAGTAGCGCTCCATGTGGCTCTGGATATCATCGCAGATGACGCACGAGCGGCACAGCGCCTCCAGCTCGCGCGCGACGCCCTCCAGACCGTCGCCGCCGCCGAAAAGACCGCGCTTTTCGCAGGAAGCGGCCCGCTTTTCCAACCCATCCAGCTTTTTGAGCAGCTCCCTGGTGTGCGAATCCACCAGCAGCGCATGCCCCAGCCGGTTTTGCATGGCGAACAGCTGCCCGTGATGGCGCGCGCAGATACCCTTGTCATTGACGCGGATGCGCGCATCCGGCTCCATGACGCTGCCGCCCAGGCTGCGCTCGATCTCCGCCGCTTCCACGCGGCGATACAGCGCGCACAGCGGACAGGCGGTATTTTGCTCCATCGCCTCCCAAACGGGAATGGTATCCAGATGATATTGCATATTCGGCCTCCGTTCGGTATAATAGGGACACGCTCATGGTAACAGAATCCGGCCTCAAGCGCAACCTCTCATATCCGCGCCCCCGGGGGCATATCGTATTGCGATACGGTATGCGGGAGGTTGGGAATATGCAGACAGGCAAGCGCGTCTATCCCCGTCAGCGGGAACCGGGCAAGTGGGTGAGTTACCTGCTGTTGTTTTTATCGGCGGTGGTGGTTCTCTCCGGGTTGGTATCGCGCGGCGGGGATCTGACCATCCAGCCTGTCCCCACCGCAACCCCCATTCCCACGGATGCCTATTTTGACGAAACCGTGGAAGAGCGGGAGATCACGCTTCCTTCCGCGACGTGGTACGCCCTGCAGCTGGGCGCGTTTGAGAGCGAAACGGCAGCCGAGGAGCTGGCGCAGCAGTTCATCAGGCGCGGCGCGGCGGGCTATGTGTGGCATGACGGGCGCTACCGCACGCTCGCGGCGGTCTATCCCACGCGCGAGGATGCGCAGGCTGTGCGCGAGCAGCTCAGCGACGCGCATTCCGTGGATTCCTACCTCTACCAGATTGATCTGCCCGCCCTGCACCTTCTGATGAAGGGAATGAAGGGGCAGCTGGATATTCTGGAGGCGGCATTTGCCCATGCCAACGATCTGGTGGCCCAGCTGCAGGCGGCCAGCGTGGCCATGGACCGGCAGGAGATGTCCGGAGAGGAGGCGTCGCAGCTGCTCATCGGTCTGGGCGAACAGGTGGAGACGGTGACGCTCAGGCTCCGGCAGCGCTTTTCCGTACCGCGCCATCAGACCGTGGAGGGGCTGATCGCCTGCTTTGAGGACTACGGGGCGTTTCTGGAAACGCTGGACGATGCCGACAGCGATGCCACTTTCGGCATGAAGCTCAAACGCCAGACCCTTTCCACCCTGGACCATCTCAAGAGCGTATACGATGCGCTCGGCAATACATAGGAGGTCGATCACACATGACGATCCGGGAGCTGATTCCTGTGCTGGATGCGCGGGTGCTTTGCGGGGATGACAAACTGGACCAGGAGGTTAAAACCGCGTGCGGAAGCGACCTGATGAGCGACGTGCTGGCCTTCGTCAAGGACAAGACGGTGCTGATCACGGGGCTGACCAACGTGCACGTGATGCGCACAGCCGAAATGCTGGACATTCACTGCGTTGTCTTTGCGCGGGGCAAGGTGCCCTCGGAGGAGATCCTGGAGGAAGCAAGGGAGCTGGGCATCGTGGTGCTGGCTACGGAGCACACCACCTACACCGCCTGCGGGCTGATGTACGTGGCGGGCATCCGCGGCACCAATGAGCGCTCCGGCGCCCATGCGTGAAGGGAAGGGTACGAATGAGCTTACTGACCAATACCTACGACGTGCATAAAGGCGAGTTTGAAACCGCCGGCGACGCTTCCGCCAGCATCAAACGCAAGCTCAAGCAGCTCGGCGTGGACAGCGCGGTGCTGAGACGCGTGGCGGTCGCCAGCTATGAGGCTGAGCTCAACCTGATCATCCATAGCCTGGGCGGACAGCTCACCATGGAGATGAACCCGGAGCACATCGTACTGATTTCCAAAGACGTCGGCCCGGGTATCGCGGATATTGACAAGGCCATGCAGGAGGGTTTTTCCACCGCCAGTGAAGAAGCACGCGTTCTGGGCTTCGGGGCGGGCATGGGCCTGCCAAACATGCGCCGCAACGCCGACGGCTTCGCCATTGAAAGCCAGCCGGGCATAGGCACCACCATACAGATGGAATTCAGGCTGAAATAGCGCGCACGGCCTGATTCGGAGGAATGAGCCATGGACCAGAAGTTTTTCCATTCCGTGCGCCTGGACAAGGAAAAATGCAAGGGCTGCACCAACTGCTTAAAGCGCTGCCCCACGGAGGCCATCCGCGTGCGCGGCGGGCGGGCCCATATCATCAATGAACGCTGCATCGACTGCGGCGAGTGCATCCGCGTGTGCGATTATCACGCCAAATACGCCCAGACCGATCCCCTGGCCAGCATCAATCGCTTCAAGTATAAGATCGCGCTCCCCGCGCCCTCGCTCTACGGGCAGTTCAAGCACCTCGTCAGCGCCTCGCAGGTGCTGGAGGGGCTGCTTAAAATGGGTTTTGACGACGTGTTTGAGGTGGCCGAGGGAGCGGATATCGTCACCCGTGCCATCCGCGAACGCATGCGGGGCATGGGCCGCGACCGCTATCCCGTCATCTCCTCGGCCTGTCCGGCCATCGTGCGCCTGATCCGTGTGCGCTTTCCGGACCTGATTCCGCACATCATCGACGTGCGCCAGCCCATGGAGGTGGCCGCGATGGTGGCGCGGCGCGAGTTCTGCCGTGAGCACGACGCCAAGCCGGAGGAGGTCGGGTGCTTTTTTATCACGCCCTGCGCGGCTAAGGTAACGGCCATCCGCAACCCTATCGGGCATGAGACCTCCGCCGTGGATGGCGCGATTTCCATGCTGGAGATCTACGGCCTGCTTTCCAGCCACATCAAGTCCAGCCCCGTGGATGCGGCGCATCCAGCCCATGCCACGGCTTATGGGGTGGGCTGGGCCAGCAGCGGCGGCGAGGCGGCGGCCGTATGCCCGGAGCACAGCATGAGCGTGGACGGCATCGAAAACGTCATCCGCGTGCTGGAGGAAATCGAAAACGACAAGCTGCCGGATCTGGTCTTTTTTGAGGGAGCGGCCTGCACGGGCGGCTGCGTGGGCGGCCCGCTCACCTTTGAAAACACCTATGTGGCGCGCGGCGCGGTGCGTGCGCTGATGCGCGGATGCGACATCACCCATCCCGACGAGCGCGTGCGCGCCTCCTACCTGACCAAGTACAACCTCCTGGCCGACAAGAACATTTCCGCCAACAGCGCCATGCGCCTGGATGACGATATCGTGGAAGCCATGCGCAAGATGGAGCAGATGGAAGAAATCGTGCGCAGGCTGCCCGGCTACGACTGCGGAAGCTGCGGAAGTCCCACCTGCCGCACCTTTGCCGAGGACATCGTTCGCGGCTACTGCAACGAGATGGACTGCATCCACATCCTCAAGGAGCAGCTCAAGATCATGGCTCAGAAGATGGTGGAGCTGGCCAAAACAACCAGAGAATAGGGGAATGAACGTATGACCGTGCGGGAACTGATGGAGCTGATCGGCGCCGAAAATCTCAATGATACCGCCCCGCTGGATGCGGAAATCACCTGCGGCTACAGCTGCGACCTGCTCAGCTGGGTCCTTGCACACGGCAAGCAGGGCATGGCCTGGTGCACGGTGCAGACGCATGTGAACGTGATCGCCGTGGCGGTGCTGATGGAAATGGCCTGCGTGATTCTGGTGGAGGGTGTGGAAGCCGAGCCCGCCTCGCTCAAAAAGGCGCAGGATGAGGACATGCCCGTGCTGGCTACGTCCAAAACGGCCTATGAGGTGAGCGTGCTCATGGGACAGGCAGGCGTGCTGCCGCCCGCGGAGTGAGATGGCCGCCTACTGCGACCTGCACATCCACAGCTGCCTGTCGCCCTGCGCCGACGACGACATGACCCCATGGAACCTCGTGGGCATGGCGCGGGTGAAGGGGCTGGACGTGATCGCCCTCACCGACCACAACACCGCCCTCAACACCCCCGAAGCCGCTGCGGCGGGCGAGGCCTACGGCGTGCAGGTCATTCCCGGCATGGAGGTCACCAGCCGGGAGGAAGTGCATATGCTGGGCTACTTTCCCTCCGTGCGGGAGGCGCTGGCGGCCGGGGAGGAGGTCTACGCGCACCTGCCTGATGTGAAAAACCAGCCGGCCTTGTTTGGAAACCAGATCATCATGGGCGCGGAGGACACGCCCTCCGGCGCGCTGGAAAAGCTGCTCATCAACGCCACGGACCTGAGCGTGGGAGAGGTCTGCGACCTCATCCGCGCCCATGGAGGCGTGCCCGTGCCCGCGCACATCAACCGCGGCAGCAACGGCATGATCGGCGCGCTGGGCCTGATGCCCTTTCTGCCGGAGTATCCGGTGGTGGAGGTCTATCCCGGCGTCGCCTGCCCGGCGTATGCGGTTAAGGGCCGCTTTGTGCTCCATTCCAGCGACGCGCACCGGCTGGAGGACCTGCAGGAGCGCACCTTTACGCTCGACGCGCTGCCCACGGCGGGGGATGTGATGCGCCTTTTGAGGGCGATGGACGGCCGGAAATCGGGCATTTGACGCGGAGCGCCGTATGCCGTATAATACTCTTACAAGTGAATAGCCGGTGTATCTGCGTGGAAACACGCGGCGGGGGCGCAAGCCTCCGTCATGGGAACTGGATGCGATTTCCAGACTCACCCGGGAACCGTGAAACGGACGAACGGACGGGGAAGCGCCGCGGGCTTACGGCCCTACCGGCAGTTTCCGGCCACTGCGCGAGCGGGAAGGCGTCCAAGTAGGATGAAGTCAAGTCGGGAGACCTGTTTACACCGTGATCCCCGGGATGGAACATGCTATGAAAGCCTGGCGATACGCCGCGTCTTTTGATCGCGCCATCCTGCAAACGGAACGGCGCGGTTTTTGCGTTTTCCTGCGATTCATTTGTGCAAAAACACAAAGGAGGAATCGACCCATGAAAACCCGAAACATCCTGTCACTGATGATCGTGCTCGCGCTTGCGCTGGCTGCCCCGGCCGCCGTGGCCGACGGGCTTGTGCTGACCGACATGGCAGGCCGCCAGGTCGTGCTGGACGCGCCCGCAACCCGCGTGATCGCGCTCAATCCCGCCGATTGCGAAATCCTCTACGCCCTTGGCGCGGAAGAGGTGCTGGTAGGCCGCGGCGAATACTGCAACTATCCCGGCGACGTGACGGAACTGCCCAGCGTCAACAGCGGCGCGGAGACCAACATCGAGCAGATTCTGGCGCTGGAGCCACAGGTGATCGTCATGAGCAAAATGGCTCAGACGGTCGAGCAGGTGGAGGCGCTGGAGGCCGCCGGCGTGCGCGTGGTCATTTCCGACGCGCAGAATCTGGCAGGCGTGTATGACGCCATCGAGATGCTGGGCGAGCTTACCGGGTACCTTGAGAAGGCCGCGGACCTGTCGGCCGAGATGCGCGCCGGTTTTGAGGTGCTCAGCGCACGGGCGGAAGCGACCGGGAAAACCGTCTATTTTGAGGTTTCTCCGCTGGAATGGGGCCTGTGGACCAGCGGCGCGGATACCTTTCTGGATGAGCTTGCGCAGATCGTGGGCCTCACCAACGCCTTCTCCGACGTAACCGGATGGGCCGAGATCTCGCAGGAACAGGTGCTCGCGCGCGACCCCGACTACATCGTGACCACCGCGGCCTATTATGGCGAGGGCGAACTGCCGGCGGATGAGATCGTATCCCGCGAGGGATGGCAGGATCTCAAGGCTGTCAGGAACGGGGCCGTCTACAACGCGGATGCGGACATGACCTCTCGTCCCGGCCCGCGCCTGCTGGACGCTGCGCAGGATCTGTTCGACTTCGTCTACGGCACGGACGAGGCCGCACAGCCTGCGGCATGAGGCGCGCGGACCGTCCGGCCGGAGGCCTTCCCTGGTACGGATACGCCGCGCTGTGTCTGCTGACGGCGGCTACGCTTTGCCTGTGCGTATCGCTGGGCAGCGTGGCCGTCCCCTTCGGGGACACGGCGGCGGCCATTTGGAAGGCCATGTGGGGGCTTGAGCTGCCGCAGGGCATTTCCCGGACCATCATCTTGAATGTTCGTCTGCCGCGCGTATTGGCCACGGCGCTTTGCGGCGCTTCGCTGGCGCTGTGCGGCGCAGCCATGCAGGGGCTTTTGCGAAATCCGCTGGCGGACGGGTCCACTTTGGGTGTCAGCGCCTGCGCGTCGCTGGGCGCGGTGACGGCGCTGCTGCTGGGAATCTCCTTTCCCGGCCTGCCCTTTGCGGGCACCATGATTACCGCCATGCTTTTTGCGCTGGGATCGCTGATTTTGATTCTTTCGCTGTCCTACGCGGCGGACCGGGGGATGAGCACGCAGACCATCATCCTCATGGGCGTGGTGTTGAGCATGTTCGTCACCAGCATCATCAGCCTGCTTACCGCCTTTTCGGGAGACAAGCTGCGCTCCATCACCTTCTGGACCATGGGTTCGCTGTCGGGCGCGGGCTATACGGAGACGCTGGTGCTGCTGGGCGCGCTGGCGGTGTTCGGCGGCGTGCTGCTTTCGCGCGCGGATGAGCTCAACGCCTTCTCCCTGGGCGAGGATGCGGCCCGCCACATGGGCGTTGCGGTGAGGCCGGTCAAGCTGACCGTGCTGGTATGCGTGGCCTCGCTGATCGGCGTATGCGTTTCCGTGGGCGGCAGCATCGGCTTTGTGGGGCTGATTGTTCCGCATGCGGCGCGCCTGTTCACCGGGGCCAACCACCGGCGGGTGCTGCCGCTGTCACTGTTCATGGGAGCCATCTTTCTCATGCTTGCGGACCTGCTTGCGCGCACGGTGGTCAGTCCCATTGAACTGCCCATCGGCGTGGTCACCTCGCTGGTAGGTGCGGTGGTGTTTGTGGTGATCTTTTTCAGGAGGCGCAGGCAGTGCTGGAGATAAGAGGACTCACCGTGTCCTATGAGGGCGGCGATGCCGTGCAAAACGTATCTTTTACGGCGGCTCCCGGCGAATGGGTCATGCTGATCGGCCCCAACGGCGCGGGCAAATCCACTTTGCTGGCGGCCGTGGCCCAATGTGCGGCCTATCGCGGCAGCGTGCTTCTGGACGGGCATGATGCCCGGCAATGGAAACCCAGGGCTTTTGCGCGCAGCGTTGGGGTGCTGGCGCAGACGCATGCGGCGGAGTATGCCTTCACCGTCGGGGAGCTGGTATCCATGGGCCGCTATGCGCATACGCGGGGCTTTTTCCGCTCACAGGACCCGAACGGACGGGAGGCGGTGCGCCGCGCTCTGGATATGGCCGGGCTGTGGGATATGCGTTTGCGCAATGTGAGGACCCTCTCCGGAGGCGAGCTTCAGCGCGCGTATCTGGCGCAGGCGCTGGCCCAGGAGCCGCGCGTACTGCTGCTGGACGAGCCGGCCAATCATCTGGACCTCGTATATCAAAAACAGCTGTTTGAGCTGATCGGCAGGTGGATGCGCGACGGGGACCGCTGCGTGATCTCCGTGGTCCATGATTTAAGCCTCGCCCTGCGCTACGGAACGCGCGTGCTGCTGCTGGATCGCGGCTGCCTGACCGCGGACGGGCCGGCGAGGGATACGCTGGCCTCGGACGCTCTGCGCCGCGCCTACGGGATGGATGTGGCCGACTGGATGGCGCAGACGGCGGAGCAATGGGGCGAAGTGAAGAACCGTGCTGCGCGAAGCCATGACAAAGACAAAAAAGCGGGTTGAATGCACCCGCTTTTTCTTATCATTTCTGTAAACCATCCTTCTGCTTTTCGCTCAGCAGCCAGTCCATATACTGCGTAGGCGTCTGTCCCATGGATGCCTTAAACACGGTGGAAAAATACAATGGATCGTCAAAACCGACGGAATAGGCCACTTCCTTGACCGATAGCGGGCGCTTGGCCATCAGATTGCAGGCCTGCCGCATGCGAAATTCGGTGAGATACTTTTGGAGCGACATGGCCGTATGCTGCTTGAAGATGCGGTAGAGCTGGCTGCGACAGACGCCCAAATGAAGCGCCACATCTTCAACGGAGATGGGGGTGGCATAATGTGCGGCGATATAGTCGCATGCGCGCTGGACGTGTTCCGCGCCAGAACGGGCCCGCCTGGGCAGCACGCCGGCGCTGTCCTCAATCAGAAAGGCAAGCAGCGAGTACAACCTTGCGGTCATGGTGATGATCTCGTGAGGCAGATTGCCTCGAGCCACGTAAATATCCAGCAGAAGTTCCAGCATACGGTCGGGATTGGAAGGAGAGATAACGGGAGTCTGTGGGGAAAAGCGCGTGGCATTGAGCAGAATGCGTGCATCCGTACCGTTAAAGCCCACCCAGCAGTACTCCCAGGGGTCCTGCTCGTCGGCGACGTAGTTGATGGGCATATTGGGGTAGATCAAAAAGGTTTCTCCGCTCTTTACGGGATAGGAAATCCCATTGAGCGTGTAGACCCCGGCTCCCTTGATGACATAATGGATCAGATAAAAATCGCGTACCTCCTGCCCGCGGCTGGCGCCGGCTCCGTATTGCTGCCGACCGGTTCGATAGACTGTAAGCGAGGCCATGGTGCGGAACTGGTTTTTGAATGAATGCTTGTATTCCTGATAGGGCATGTCCAGGCCTCCTTTATATGCCGGATTTATTATATCAGAAAAATGATGTGAGAGAAGTTACACGACATTTGGAAATGTTGAATATTATATAGATAAATGTTGCACTTTTTATTAAACAAATGATATTTCATTTGTGAAAAATGTAATAATCAGCTATCAAATTCCCTGATAAAACAGGAAAGCGAGGCAAAACAGATACAGGAACGGATAAATGCAACATTTTTATATACGAATTCAACCTGACGGCATGGTCTCCTGCTGGTTTGTAATGCTATATTGATAAAAACAAACTGAATCTAATACGGGAGCGAAAGCCATGGGTACGAAGCAACGCAGGGAAAATGCCAGGCCTTTTTCATGGGTTCGTGTGGGCAATTGGCTTAAAAACGCTTTTTCCAATCCCTATAATCTGCTGGTGATCATCTCGGTGGTAGCCCTGGCGCTGCTGGTGGTTTGGCCGCTTTTACAGATGATCGTAACCACATTTCAGCTTGCGCCCGCTGAAGCCAGGCGCACGCGCGGTACGGCAGGGGAGTGGACGCTGTATTATTGGCAGCGCATTCTCAACAGTACCGTATCCTCCAACATGCTTTACCGTCCGCTGCTTCACTCTTTGATGATCGCGCTGTGCGTTTCGGTAGGCAGCATTCTGCTGGGCGGGATCATCGCCTGGCTGATGGTACGCAGCGATCTCCCATGTAAAAAATTCTTTTCTCTGGCAGTTATCATCCCCTACATGATCCCGTCGTGGTGCAAGTCCATGGCATGGATCAGTGTGTTCAAGACCCCCAGAATCGGAGGCTCGGCGGGCTTTTTGTCCTTCCTGGGCGTGGCTGTGCCGGAGTGGCTGGCCTACGGCCCCGTGGCCATCATCTGTGTGCTGATCATCCATTATTATGCCTATGCCTACCTGCTGATGTCCGCCGCACTCAGCTCCATCAATTCCGAGCTGGAGGAGATGGGCGAAATCGTAGGTGCGCCCCGGTCGATGATGCTCCGCCGTATCACGTTCCCCCTGGTGCTGCCGGCCATTCTTTCCTCCTTCATCCTGATTTTTTCCAAGGCGATGGGCACTTTCGGCGTACCCGCCTTCCTGGGTATGAAAGTGAGCTATTACACCATTTCCACCATGCTCTACAGCAGCATCAAGCAGCAGCAAACCGCCGTTGCCTACACCATCAGCCTCATTCTGATCGCCATCGCAGCTGTCGTGATCTTCATTAACCAGCGCGCATTGGGTACGCGAAAATCCTATGCGACCATCGGCGGCAAGGGCGGGCGTTCCAACGTGCTTTCCTTGAGAAAATGGAAGGTACCGATCACCATTGCGCTGTTTGTGTTCCTGGGCTGCGCGGTGCTCCTGCCCATAGGTATTCTGGTCCTGCAAAGCCTCATGCTCAAGCTGGGCGATTTCAGCCTCTCCAATCTCACCTTGCATTATTGGACCGGCGAGGGTGTGAAGGAAATCTTCAACAGCGAACCGGGCGTGCTGGTCAATCCGCAGTTCTATCAGGTGTTGGGCAACAGCCTCAAGCTGGTGGTGGTTGCCTCGTTTATCGCCACCATCTTCGGTCAGCTCATCGGATACGTCAATTCCAGAGGACGCCATCTCAGGTCCGGCCGGCTGGTGGAACAGCTGGTGTTCATTCCGTACCTGATTCCCTCCATCGCCTTTGGCGCGATGTACCTGTCCATGTTCTCTACCGCCAAAACCGTGACGATCTTTGGTCAAACCATCACCCTTATGCCTTCTCTGTACGGCACCTTCGCCCTGTTGGTGCTGGTTACGGTGGTGAAGAACCTTCCCTTTTCCAGTCGCGCCGGTACTGCCAACATGTTGCAAATCAGCGTGGAGCTGGAGGAAGCAGCTCATGTTCAGGGCGCCGGATTCTTCAAGCGGTTTGGGCGCATTGTACTGCCGCTGTCCAAAAAGGGATTCATGAGCGGGTTCATGCTGATCTTTATGGCGATCATGAAGGAACTGGACCTGCTGGTCATTCTGATCTCTCCGTCCACCCAGACCATGCCGTACATGGCATATTCCTACATGTCGGGCGGCATGGAACAGTATTCCAACGTGGTTGCCATCCTGATGTTTTTGGTGGTGTTCCTGATTTACTGGATTGCGAACCGTTTCTTCAACGCCGATATCAGCCAAGGCTTCTAAGGCAGGAGGAGTCATCATGAGCCAGATCGTTTTAAAGGGAATTGATAAGTTCTACGGCAGTAACCATGTGCTGAAAAACCTCAACCTGGTGGTGGAAGACGGCGAATTCATGACTTTGCTGGGGCCATCCGGCTGCGGCAAAACCACGACCCTTCGTGTTGTGGCGGGCCTGGAAAAGCCTCAGAACGGCACCATTGAGATGGATGGTCGCATGGTGGTTAACGCAGCGGAACTGTTTTTTGAGGACCCCGGCAAACGTGGCATGAACCTGGTGTTCCAGTCTTATGCGCTGTGGCCGCACATGACCGTGTTTGACAACGTGGCTTTTCCTTTGACGGTCAAAAAGGTTCAGAAGGCCGAGGTGAAACGCCGGGTGATGGACGCGCTGGCCCGCATGCGCATTGATGAATATGCTGGCCGTTATCCTTCGGAGCTCTCTGGCGGACAGCAGCAGCGCGTGGCTATTGCGAGAGCCATTGTGTCTCAGCCGAAGGTGCTTCTGCTTGACGAGCCGCTGTCCAACCTGGATGCAAAGCTGCGTGTGGACATGCGTTCGGAAATCAAGCGGCTGCACCATGAGCTGGGCACCACCATTCTCTACGTAACGCACGACCAGGTGGAAGCGCTCACCATGTCCACCCGAATCGCCATTTTCTTTGAGGGAGAGCTGGAACAGGTTGCTCCGCCCATGGATTTGTATCAAAATCCGATTTCTCTGCGGGTGGCGGATTTCATCGGAAATCCACGAATCAATTTCATTGATGGGGAAGGCAGCTTTGCTGCGGACGGTGCGCTGGTGGTAGACAGCGCCATGGGCCGCACCGTATTCCCCCAAAAACTCCTCACCGGCGACCGTCCCGGTTCGGCACGCTTCCCGGTGGTGCTGGGGGTGCGCCCGGAGAAGATCATTCTCAGCGCTGAGGCGGGCGAAGGTCTGATTCCTGCCGCGGTATACTCCGTACAGCCCGCAGGTTCGGAAACAACCATCCACCTCAAGATGGGGCAGACGGATGTCCTGGCAAAGGAAATGGGCATTCGCAACTATCAGGTGGACCGTCAGGTCGGCCTGCGCATTGATCCCGACAAGATCAACGTATTTGACAAAACCACCGGGCGGCTGATTAAGATGGCCGTGCCGGACTGATTCCGGATCCAAAGGCAGAAGCCTTAGTGAATAGCAAAGGAGGACATCGAAACATGAAAGGGAAAACATGGATTGCCTGGCTACTGACCCTGTGCCTGCTGGCGGCGAGCGGGGCGGCACTTGCTGACGCCCAGTGGGCTGAAGAAAACGGCCTGAACAAGACCGAAACCGTGGAGGAACTGTATGAGGCGGCACTTGCCGAAGGCGGCGTGCTGAACCTGTATGGCTGCACCGGACGCGATGAAACCGTCGGAAAATCCTTTGAGGAAGCGTACCCCGGCATCACCGTGAATTTCTACGACCTGGGCATCAACGAAATGCTGGAAAAATTCAGCCGTGAGTATGAAGCGGGAATCTACACCGCTGACGTGCTTCAGCTCAAGGAACAAAACGGCAGCGTCTACATGGATTACATCCAGCAGGGTCTGCTGCACAACTACCATCCCGAAGACATTTTCGATGGTGTGGACCCCAGCTACCTCTCCGTCACCCCCTTCGTGATTGAGATCGACTGGTGGAACTACAATACCGAAGTGTACGATGAAATGCCCATCACCTCCTGGTGGGACCTGACCAAGGAGGAGTGGAATGGCAAGTTTATCTTCCTGGATCCCACGGGCGAGCCGGACCTCATCGTGCTCTTCACCGCCATGATTCAGCATGCCGATCAGATGGCTGCCGACTACGAGCGCGTTTTTGGCGAGCCGATCGTACTGGCGGACAACGAACCCACGGCGGCACATGCCTGGATTAACCGCGTGGCCAAGAACGGCGTTATCATCGAAAGCTCCAACACCAATATCGTTAAAAACGTCGGCGGTGCCGCGGGCATGGTAGATCCGCCCATCGGCTACGGCGTTTCCTCCAAGCTGCGTGAACGTGACCTGCAGGGCTATCTGCTGGGCGTTGATCCCGGTGCCTTTGAGGATGAGACCCCCACTACGGCCATCAGCTTCATGATTGCGCAGATTGCCGATAATTGCGAGCATCCCAATGCCGCCAAGCTGTTCATCCGCTGGATCTGCGGCGAGGCCGATCACACCGGCGAAGGTCTGGAGCCCTTCCTGACGGCTGGCTCTTACCCCGTGTTCCCCGACGCGCCGGAAGTGGATGCCGATCAGCCTGCGCTGGAGGATGTGCCCACCTTCCCGCTGGATCTGACCTACTACTATGACAACTATTACGACGTGTACGATTACTGGATCTCCGTGCAGCCGTAACGGTTTGTGAACACAGGGGCGGCGGGGCATTGCCCTGCCGCCCGATTTGCTTCAAAAGGACGGGATGCTGGCCATGGAACAGCTGCAAAATCTGGACCTTGTGGAAAAATGCCTGGACCGGAAGGTGATCTATCAGGGAATGTCCTATCAGCTGTGGCTGGACCAGCTGCTGCTTCCCAACGGTGTGCAGACGATGCGCGAACATCTGCACCATCCGGGCGGCGTAGCCATACTGGCCGTGGATGAGCACGGCCGGTGTGCCATGGTACGCCAATATCGCCATCCCATCGAGCAGGTCACGCTGGAGATACCGGCGGGCAAGCTGGATAAGCTGCCCAATGAAACCCCGGTGCATGCGGCTCACCGGGAACTGCGCGAGGAAACGGGATATGTGGCGCAGCATATGATCCCGCTGGGACAGGTCTATCCCTCGCCCGGCCTTCTGGACGAGGTGCTGCATCTTTTCCTGGCGCATGGCCTTCAAAAGGCCGCACAGGAACTGGATGAAGATGAATTCATCCATGTGGAATGGATGAATGTGGCACAGTTGGAAAGCCAGCTGGCGGATGGAACGGTCAATGATGTCAAGGCACTCTGCGCAATATTCCGTGCAAAGATGCGCAAGCTGCTGTAAGGCTGGGAGGCGGCGCTATGAATACGTCAAGGCAGGAGCGTCCGCAGGTTCTTTACGCCTTCGGATTGAGCCTGGTATTTGTGCTCATTGATTGGATGGTCTTCACCTTGCTGGTGGAGCCCCTGTACCGGTGGCTACCGATTGAACCGGCCTGGCTGTGTAACGCGGTGCATTTGCTCCTCCTGTCTCTTGTCGGCACGTTGCTGGGCTGCCTGGCTTTCGGCGCGGTGGGTTCTCGCCTCCGCCTGGTTCCCTGGGGATATTCCTTTTTTCCCGTGTACGTTGTGATCTGCATTCTGTTTGTCTGGCTTGAGCTGGAGGGAGAGATTCGCATGCTTGCTCTTCAGTTGGTATGCCTCTATACGCTTTCCCCCACGATTGTTGGTATGGCGGTATCCTGGGCGGTTTATTTCTGGCTGCGTCGCCGTAAATCGGCAAACAGATAAGCGGCTGTACCAAATTGTTCGAGCGGCTTATCCCGCGGGGGCCGCCTCTGCTCTGTCAGAGGCGGCTTTTTTTGTACTTTTGTGACTTTGCGCTGGCAGATAATTCTGGAATTAAATGGATGAATAAAAATTTATCAATTTTCGAAAAACGTGATGCAATTCGGTTTGTGATATGGTAAACTATATCCGTTGCGTATGTAGCGGGCATCCCCTTTTGCCCGCAACCAAAACGGAGGAGGTCTTAGGCTGCCATGTCCAATCACAACGAAAAATACGAGAAGCTGGCGGAGGTCATTCGTGAGCACCGCGAGCAAAAGGGCGCGCTCATGCCTGTGCTGCAGGCGGCGCAGAACATCTTTGGCTGCGTCCCGCTTGACGTGCAGGAGATCATCGCGGACGGCCTGGGGGTTACGCTGAGCGAGGTCTACGGCGTGGCCACGTTCTATTCCCAGTTCTCCCTGCAACCCAAGGGTGAATATGTGTGTGGCGTATGCCTGGGTACTGCGTGCTATGTCAAGGGCTCGCAGAAGGTGCTGGATAAGCTGTGCAGCGAGCTGGGCGTCGAGGTGGGACAGACTACCAAGGACGGCCGCTTCACCGTACAGGCCACCCGCTGCCTGGGCGCATGCGGCCTGGCTCCCGTCATGATGATCAACGACGAGGTATTCGGACGCCTGACGCCGGAGGATATCCCCGACATTCTGGCCAAGTACCGCGCCTCGTGATCCGGCTATGCGCGATTTGAGCATGCACGTTCTGGATATCGCCCAGAACAGTATCAAGGCGGGCGCGTCGCTGGTGACGGTCGCCTTTACGGCAGATGAAAGCCGCCTGCTCACCTTTTCCGTCCGCGATGATGGCTGCGGTATGACGCCCGATTTTTTAGCCCGCGTGACCGACCCCTTCACCACCACGCGCACCACGCGCAGGGTAGGGCTGGGTATTCCCATGCTCAAGCAGAGCGCGGAGATGGCGGGCGGGACCTTCGGTATCGAAAGCGAGGTCGGAAAGGGAACCTTCATTCATGCGTCCTTTGATCTCAATAACATCGACTGCATCCCCATGGGGGATATTTGCGATTCGCTGATGACGCTGATCGTGCTCAATCCCGAAACCCCTGATTTTGTGTTCCGGGCAACGGCTCCCGGCAAAGAGGCCCTTTTCGACACGCGGCAGGTGCGCGAGGCGCTCGGCGGCGTAAGCCTTGCCGAGCCGGAGGTGGCCGCCTGGATGAAGGAAAGCATCGACGAAGAATTCAAACCGATTTTGGAGGTGTCCTGACTTATGAAATCCCTGGCTGAACTTGAAGCGATCCGTCAAAGGACTCTTGAAAAAGTAGCCATGCGCAAAGAGGGCGACGATGCCGTGCGCGTGGTGGTCGGCATGGCCACCTGCGGCATCGCGGCCGGCGCGCGCCCCGTGATGCTCAAATTCCTTGAGGAGATCCAAAAGCGCAACCTGCAGAACGTGACCGTATCCCAGACCGGCTGCATCGGCATGTGCCGCCTGGAGCCCATGCTGGACGTCATCATGCCCGGCAAGGAAAAGGTGACCTACGTGCGCGTGAACCCGGATATGGTGCCGCGCATCGTGGCGGAGCATATCGTCAACGGCCGTCCCGTACAGGAATATACCATCGGCGCCGCGGAAGGCGAATGAGAACGCTAAGGAGGAACGAACATGGATCTTTTTCGCGCACATGTGCTGGTCTGCGGCGGTACAGGCTGTTCTTCGAGCGGCTCTGCCGAACTGATCAAGCGTTTTGAGGAGCAGATCGCCAAAAACGGTCTGGACAGGGAGGTCAAGGTGGTCCGCACGGGCTGCTTCGGCCTGTGCGAGGCGGGCCCCGTGGTCATCGTCTACCCGGAGGGCACCTTCTATAGCCGCATCCGTCCCGAGGACGTGGATGAGATCGTTTCCGAGCACCTGCTCAAGGGCCGCGTGGTGCAGCATCTGGTCTATAAGGAAAAGGCCGATGAGGAGCAGCACGTCACGCTGGACAACATCGACTTCTACCGGCCCCAGATGCGCCTGGCGCTGCGCAACTGCGGCGTGATTGACCCTGAAAATATCGACGAGTACATCGCCTTTGACGGCTACAAGGCGCTGGCCAAGGTCCTCACCGAGATGACCCCCGAGCAGGTTATCGACGAGGTGCTCAAGTCCGGCCTGCGCGGCCGCGGCGGCGCGGGCTTCCCCACGGGCAAGAAATGGCAGTTTGCCGCCGCCTCCAAGGCCGATCAGAAGTACATGGTCTGCAACGCAGACGAGGGCGACCCCGGCGCTTTCATGGACCGTTCCGTGCTGGAGGGCGACCCGCATTCTGTGCTGGAGGCCATGGCCATCGGCGGCTATGCCATCGGCGCCAGCGAGGGCTATATCTATGTGCGCGCGGAGTATCCCATCGCCGTCAAGCGCCTGGAAATCGCCATCAATCAGGCGCGTGAGTACGGGCTGCTGGGCAAGAACATCTTCGGCTCCGGCTTTGATTTTGACATCTTTATCCGCCTGGGCGCGGGCGCGTTCGTCTGCGGCGAGGAAACCGCGCTGATGCACTCCATCGAGGGCGGCCGCGGCGAGCCCAAGCCCAAGCCCCCGTTCCCCGCGGTGCGCGGTCTGTTCGACAAGCCCACCAACATCAACAACGTTGAAACGCTGGCCAACATCCCGCAGATTATCCTCAAGGGCTCGGAGTGGTTCGCCTCCATCGGCACCGAAAAGAGCAAGGGCACCAAGGTCTTTGCCCTGGGCGGCAAGATCAACAACACCGGCCTGGTCGAAGTCCCCATGGGCACCCCCTTGCGCGACATCATCTACAAGATCGGCGGCGGCATTCCCGGCGGCAAGAAGTTCAAGGCCGTGCAGACCGGCGGCCCCTCCGGCGGCTGCATCCCGGCGGATTACCTCGATATCGCCATCGACTATGACTCCCTCACGGCCATCGGCTCCATGATGGGCTCCGGCGGCATGATCGTCATGGACGAGGACAACTGCATGGTGGATATCGCCCGCTTCTTCCTGGACTTCACCGTGGATGAAAGCTGCGGCAAGTGCACCCCCTGCCGCATTGGCACCCGCCGCATGCTGGAGATCCTGGAGCGCATCGTGGAAGGCAAGGGCGAGGAGGGCGACATCGAGAAGCTGGAGGCCCTGGCCGAAAACATCAAGGCCACCGCGCTGTGCGGCTTGGGTCAGACCGCGCCCAACCCGGTTTTGTCCACCCTCAAGTATTTCCGAGACGAGTATGAGGCGCATATCAAGGAGAAGCGCTGCCCCGCGCACCACTGCCAGAAGCTGCTCAACTACGAAATTACAGACAAGTGCCGCGGCTGCACGGCCTGCGCGCGCGTCTGTCCGGTCAACGCCATCACCGGCAAGGTCAAGGAGATGCACCACATCGACCGCGCCAAGTGCATCAAGTGCGGTTCCTGCATGGAGAAGTGCCGTTTCGGCGCCATCGTCAAGAACTAATGTCCGCATGAGGAGGAACAGACATGGAACAGATGATTCCGCTTACCATCGACGGCGTGCATGTGGAGGTTCCCGCGGGTACGACGGTGCTTGAGGCGGCGCGTATCGCCAAGGTGAACATCCCCACGCTCTGCTACTTAAAGGATATCAACGAAACCGCCAACTGCCGCCTGTGCGTGGTGGATTGCGGCGGTCGCGCGCTGCAGGCCGCCTGTGTGCTGCCGGTCGCGCCCAACATGGTGGTCAAAACCAATACGCCTGCCGTGCGCCAGGCCCGCCGCATCAACCTGGAACTGATTTTGAGCAACCATGAAAGAAAGTGCCTCAGCTGCGTGCGCAGCCAGAACTGCGAACTGCAAAAGCTGTGCCTGGATCTGGGCGTGGAAAGCGGCGAGCGATTTGCCGGAACGCAGAACGAGTACGAGCCGGACACGACCTCCGCCTCCATCGTGCGCAACAACAACAAGTGCATCCTCTGCCGCCGCTGCGTGGGCGCGTGCGCCAACGTGCAGAAGGTGGGCGTGATCGGCCCGGTGCGCCGCGGCTTCAAAACCGCCATCGAAAGCCCCTGGGAGATGAAGCTGGCGGAGATGGCGTGCATCAACTGCGGCCAGTGCATTACCGCCTGCCCCGTGGGCGCGCTGACCGAAACCGACGGCACCAAGGACGTATGGAAGGCCCTGGCCGATCCCACCAAGCATGTGGTGGTTCAGCCCGCTCCCGCCGTGCGCGCGGCGCTGGGCGAGGAATTCGGCATGCCCATGGGCACCAGCGTGACCGGCAAAATGGCCGCCGCGCTTCGCCGCCTGGGCTTTGACAAGGTGTTCGATACCGACTTCGGCGCCGACCTGACCATCATGGAGGAAGGCACGGAGCTGATCGACCGCCTCAACAACGGCGGCGTGCTGCCCATGATCACCAGCTGCTCGCCGGGCTGGATCAAGTACTGCGAGCACTACTATCCCGAATTTATCCCCAATTTGAGCTCCTGCAAGTCGCCTCACGAGATGACCGGCGCGATGGTCAAGACCTACTACGCCGACAAGGCCGGCATCGATCCGCAGAACATCGTGGTCGTGTCCGTGATGCCCTGCACGGCCAAGAAGTTCGAGGCGCGCCGCCCCGAGCTGGGCCGCAACGGCATGGCCGACGTGGACGCGGTCATCACCACGCGCGAGCTGGCCCGCATGATCAAGGAAGCCGGCATCGACTTTGTCAACCTGCCGGACGAGGACTTCGACAGCCTGATGGGCGAAAGCACCGGCGCCAGCGTCATCTTCGGCGTCACCGGCGGCGTGATGGAGGCTGCGCTGCGCACCGCCTACGAGCTCATCACCGGCAAGACGCTGGAGAACGTGAACTTCACCGCCGTGCGCGGCATGGAGGGCATCAAGGAAGCCACCGTCAAGATCGGCGATCTGGACGTGAACGTGGCCGTGTGCTCCAGCACCGGCAAGGCCAGCGAGCTGCTGGATGCCATCAAGCGCGGCGAAAAGCAGTATCACTTCATCGAGGTCATGGGCTGCCCCGGCGGCTGCGTCAACGGCGGCGGCCAGCCCATCGTGCCCGCCTCCGTGCGCAACTGGACCAACGTGCCCGCCATCCGCGCCAAGGCGCTCTATGGCGAGGATGAGGCCAAGACCCTTCGCAAGAGCCACGAGAACCCCGAAATCAAGCAGATTTATGAGGAGTTCCTCGGCAAGCCCAACAGCCACAAGGCGCATATGCTGCTGCACACCACCTACGAGCAGCGCGACATCTACCTCTAAGAAAATTCCCTTTCGCGGCGGCGGGTTGATCCCGCCGCCGCGATTGCGTGGACGCAGAGTAGAAGGCGTCAAAGTAAATTCCTTAAAGAAAACACGTTTCGCCCATTCGTTCATAAAAGCTTTACAATCCGCCGCCAACCCTTGAAAAATCACGGTTTTTTCCGGCAGGGGCGGCGGATTTCCCCTTGCGCTTTTTGGGAAAGAATGCTTTAATAGGTTGAGCGTTTTTGCCGATGCAGCCGCCAAGGCGGCCGGAAGGGGTTTTGCGTTTGGAGATTCAGTGGTATCCGGGCCATATGGCCAAGGCCAAACGGCTGCTCAGCGCGCAACTGAGCAAGGTGGATCTGGTGGTCGAGCTGTGCGACGCGCGCCTGCCGCTGTCCAGCCGCAACCCGGCGCTGGACGAGCTGATCCGCCACAAGCGGCGCGTGCTGCTCCTGTGCAAGGCGGATCTGGCCGAGCCTGCGAAAACCCAGCGCTGGCTGGCCTATTTCCGGCGGCAGGGCCTGGAGTGCATGGCCTATGACAAGAGCCCGCAAAAGACCAAACAGGCGCGCGGGCTCATTGAGCTGGCCGCCAAAGACGTGCTGGATCGAAACGAGCGCCGCGGCATTCAAAAGACGCTGCGCGCCATGGTGGTGGGCGTACCCAACGTGGGCAAGAGCACCTTCATCAACCGTCTCTATGGCGGAACGATCGCCAAAACGGGCGACCGCCCCGGCGTGACAAAGAGCAACCAGTGGGTCAAGGTGTCGCCCTATCTGGAGGTGCTGGATACACCGGGCATGCTCTGGCCCAAGCTCAACGACCAGCGCGCGGCTACGCGTCTGGCCTATATCGGCACCATCAAGGATGCCGTGTACGACCAGTATGAGCTGTGCGCCTGCCTGCTGGCCGATCTGATGGCCGTGATGCCCAAGCAGACCGCAGAGCGCTACAAAATCAAGGACCCCTCCGCCCAGGGCTACGCCCTGCTGGACGAGGTGTGCCGGGGCCGCGGCTTTCTCATGCGCGGAGGCGTGAGCGATCTGGACCGTGCCTGCGCCGTGATTCTGGATGAATTCCGCGAGGGCAAGGTGGGGAAGCTCACCCTGGAGGATGCGCCACAGGCCGGGGAGGAGGCGCGCAACGGTGAAACCCTCTGAAAAGCGCCTGGCGCACTTTCATGAGCTGGTCGCCTATGACCGCGCCTTACCGGGCTTCGGTACTTCGCTGGCCGGCATGGACGAGGCCGGGCGCGGCCCGCTGGTGGGCAATGTGGTGGCCGCCTGTGTGATTTTACCCGCGCAGCCGCTGCATGAATGGATTGACGACAGCAAGCGCCTCAGCCCCAAGCGCCGAGAGGAGATGTATGAGCGCATCATGGAGACGGCGCTGTTTGCGGGCGTGGGTGAGGCCAGTCCGGAGGAGATCGACCGGCTGAATATTCTTAACGCCACGCGCCTGGCCATGCGTCGGGCTGCGGAG
Source organism: Candidatus Limiplasma pullicola (assembly GCA_018710985.1). Taxonomy (GTDB): domain Bacteria; phylum Bacillota; class Clostridia; order Christensenellales; family Aristaeellaceae; genus Limiplasma; species Limiplasma pullicola. The sequence goes on along the minus strand of DVIV01000031.1, from coordinate 19,544 downwards.
CAGGCACCTGCTACGCTGTGCGTGGTGGACGCGGTCCAGGGACTCGACCTGCCTTTTCCCGTCCGGTCCGTCATCCGTGGCGACGCCACCAGCTATCATGTGGCGGCGGCCAGCATCGTGGCCAAGGTGACGCGGGACCGGCAGATGCGGGACTATGCCGCGCTATACCCGCAGTATGGATTTGACCGCAACATGGGCTATGGAACCGCCCAGCACATTGCGGCGCTGCGTGCCTATGGCCCCACGCCGGCGCACCGCCGCACCTTTATACGCCATTTTGTCGGGGAGGAAACAGCCGAATGAAACGCATTTGCGCCTTTTTTTGCCTGGCGTTGACGCTGCTTGTATGCCTGACCGCCGCTGCGGAGGAGACCAACCTGATTGCCAACGGCGGCTTTGAGACGCTGGATGCGTCCGGAGACCCGGTGGACTGGTATCCCGTGGCCTATCGCACGCTGGAGGGATACTCGCGTATTGCCGTCACGTCCGAAAAGGCGCACAGCGGCCAGTACAGCGCCGTGGTGGAGAACGCCAGCGCCAACGATGCGCGCTATACCTGCACGGTTTCGGTGGAGCCGTCCTCGCTCTATCGCCTGAGCGCCTATGTGCTGGTGGATTCCATGGAGGATACCGGCAACGGCGCAAACCTCGGTATTGAGGACATTTATTCCTATTCCGACTGCCTGTTTGATACGGATGGAGAATGGCAATACCTGGAGTGGTACGGCGAAACGGGCGAGGATCAGCATGAGCTCACCTTCGGCGTACGCGTGGGAGGCTATGGCGCGGAGAGCACCGGCAAGGCCTATTTTGACGACGTGGTTCTGGAGAAGGTGGACTCGCTGCCCACCGGGGTGTTTGCCTCCATCTGGTACGATACGCAGAGCTATGTTTCCTATGATACGCAAACCTCGCAGCAGACGGGGCAGAAGAGCACGGCGCTCTTTGTGGCGCTGGGCCTCATATTCGGCTTTGCTTACCTCCTGGCCCGCCCGCTTCTGGAGCGGGGAGGCGCAAACCGGCGTGCCGCGTATGCCTTTGTCTGCCTGATGGCCATGGCGCTGGTGGTGCGCATCGTGCTGGCGGTACAGGTGCCGGGGTATTCGGTGGATATCAACTGCTTCACCGCCTGGAGCCTGCGCATGGCCGAGCGCGGACCGGCGGGCTTTTACGCCGAGGATTATTTCTGCGACTATCCGCCGGGATATATGCTTCTGCTCTGGCCCGTCGGCCTGCTGCTGAGCGCTGTGAAGGGTGCGGGAGCCACGCTGCTGGTGGTCAAGAGCCTGCCCATCCTGTGCGATATGGCAGGAGCGGTTTTGCTGTTTGCCTTCGCCCGCAAGCGCCTTGGCGATGCGGCGGCGGCCCTGGTAGCCGGGCTCTATGCGCTTAACCCCGTGGTGCTGGTCAACGGTGCGGCATGGGGGCAGGCCGACAGCGTGCTGGCGCTGCTGTTGATGCTCACCTGTCTGGAGGCCATCCGCCGGGACTGGCGGGCAGCGTTCCCGCTGTTTGCGGCGGCGGTGCTGGTCAAGCCGCAGGCCCTTCTGTTTGCGCCGGTTGGCGGCGTATGGCTGCTCGTGTGCCTGCTGGAAAAGCAGGAACGGGCGGACCGCACGCGCCAGTGGAAATCGGCCGGGCTGGGTCTGGGGCTGGCAGTGCTGGTGGCGGTGGCCATCATCGTGCCGTTTTCCATCAGGCAGTCGCCGGGCTGGCTGATCCGCCTCTATGCGGAGACGCTTTCTTCCTATGCCTACGCGACGCTGAACACCGCCAACCTCTATTACCTGATCGGCGCCAACTGGACGAGCCTTGAGGCCCATATTCCCACGGCGCTGCCGCTGGTCACGGCGCTGGCCGCCATGAGCGGGGGCCTGTGGCTGCTGCTGAGCGGCGAGACGCCGTCCCTGCGCAGCCAGCCGCGCCGCTCCGCGCTGGGAGCCCTTTGCCTGCTGCTGGCGCTGTATCAGTTCGGCCTGACCTTTTTCGGCGGCAACTATACCGCTTATGGCTATGGCATGATGGCGTTCGCCTTTTTGCTTGCGGCCGTCTGCCTGGCGTTCGACCGCCAGGCCAGCCACCTGCCCTTCTATCTGGCGCTGTCGCTGATCCTGATTTACGTGCTGGGCCTCAAGGTGCATGAGCGCTATCTGCTTCCCGCGCTGCCGCTGCTTCTGATCGCCTATGTGCTCACGCGCGACCGGCGGCTTCTGGCCCTTTGCGTTGGCTTTTCCATCACCACGTTCATCAATACGGCGATCGTGCTGGACAATGCCATCCTCTTTGGTGCGGAGATGGGGCACCTCAACGACGATACCCTTGTCCTCAACGATGTGCTGTGCGTGCTGAACCTCCTGCTGTGCGGGTTCTCCATCTGGGTGGCCTATACGGGCCTGCGGCCCAGCGCGGCGCCGCAGCCGCAGGAAGCGGGGCCGGCCGTGCCGCCGTCGTATGAGCGGATGCTGCTGTCGCCCCGCGACGCACGGCTGCACCTGACGCTGCGGGACTATCTTGTGATGGGCATCACCTGCGTGGTTTATGGCGTGCTGGCCTTTACGAACCTGGGCAGCACGGTCGCGCCGCAGACAGGTTGGGTCTCCACCTCGCCTGACGAGCAGATCGTCTTTGACCTGGGCGAGAGCACGCGCTTTAGCCTCCTGTACTATGCCGGGGTCAGCTACAACGATTTTTCCGTCTCCACCAGCGACGACGGCGTCACCTGGTCGGCGGAAACCCCCTGCCGCATGCAGGAGGGCCTGTGCTACCGCTGGCTGTACGCGCTTCAGTCCACCCAGAGCAATGGCGAAGTCACCTACATGAGCGATTCGCCCACCAGCGTGGTATGGTTTACGGGACGCTATCTGCGGCTGAATGCCTGTGAGGCGGGGCTCAACCTGTGGGAAATCGTGGCGCGGGATGAAAACGGACAGACGCTGCCCCTGACCATCGTAAGTCACACGGGCGCGCGCGAGGGCGTGCTGGAAAGCGAAAAGCCCGTGGAAAACCTGATCGACGAGCAGGATACCTGCGTGGGCGAGCCGGGGTGGTACAACGGCACCTACTTTGATGAAATCTACCACGCCCGCACCGCCTATGAGCACCTTCACGGCCAGGCGCCTTATGAGACCACGCATCCGCCGCTGGGAAAGCTTTTGATGAGCGTGGGCATCGCCATCTTTGGCATGACGCCGTTTGGATGGCGGTTCGCGGGGGCGCTCATCGGCGTTTTGATGCTGCCGGCGCTGTACCTGCTGGCCCTGCAGCTCACGCACAAGCGCTCGGTTGCCACGGTGTCCATGCTGGCGTTCTCGCTGGATCTGATGCACTATACGCAGACGCGCATTGCAACCATCGACTCCTTCCCGGTGTTTTTCATCCTGCTGAGCTATCTGTGCATGGTGCGTTACCTGCAAACCGACCTCTTTGCCGCGGATGGTGAAAAGCCCCGGCTGTTTGACCGTTGCCTGCGCCGGAGCCTGATTCCTCTGGCGCTGAGCGGGCTGTTCATGGGCCTGGCCATCGCCAGCAAGTGGATCGGTCTGTATTCCGCGGTGGGCTTGGCGCTATTGTTCTTCGTGGCCGTCTACCGCCAGTACCGGGTCAGCAACGTGGCCTGCGGGCTGGATGTGGAGCGCACAGGGCTGGACGATGGGCAGAAAGCGCGCGTGCGTGCCGCACAGGACTTTACGCTCAAGCGCATTCTCATCACCTGCGGCTTCTGCGTGATCTTCTTTGTGCTGGTGCCCTGCGTCATCTACTATCTGTGCTATATCCCGTACCTTTCCCCGACAGGCCCGGTCACGCTCAAACGTGTGATCGACGCCCAGATCGGCATGCTCAATTATCACAGCACACCGGGCCTGGGGATGGATCATCCCTTCCAGTCGCCATGGTGGCAGTGGCCGTTCATCCTCAAGCCCATGTGGTTCGCGCAGGACCACTATGAGCCCGCCGGATACGAGAGTACCATCATGTGCTTGGGAAATCCGTGGATTTTCTATATCGGCGCCATTGCCATGCTGGGCGCGCTGGCGGCCTGTGCGGCCAAGTATCTGAACCTGCGAAGCGGCGTGTCCCTGAGACAGGGCGACGGCGACCTGACGCTGCCGGTGCTGGCCGTGGGATTCCTTGCGCAGTACCTGCCCTGGGTGCTCGTGCCCAGAAGCATGTATATGTACCACTATTTCGCTAGCGTACCCTTCATCATCATGGCCACGGCCTGGTGGATGGACCGCCTGCCGAACTCCCGCCCAAGGCTCCGCACGGGTGTCATGGCGCTGTACCTGGTGGGCGCGCTGGTGTTCTTCGTGATGTTCTCCCCCTACGCATCAGGATGGCTGACCAGCACGGACTGGCTGGATGCGATGAAGTGGTTCTCAAAGCTGTACTACTGATGATCCCCGTTGCTGTGGAGGGGGTGTGCCCATGCTGGCAAAGACATTGTCCTGCGGCTTAAGCGGCGTATACGGCTATCCCGTGGAGGTGGAGGCATTCATCTCCAACGGGATGATCGGCTTTGAAATCGTCGGCTTGCCCAGCGCGGCCGTCAAGGAGAGCCGCGACCGCGTGCGCGCGGCCATCGCGGTGAGCGGCCTGCCGTTCCCCTTCGGCAAGGTGACGGTCAACCTGTCGCCCGCGGATGTCAAAAAAGAGGGAACGGCGTTTGAACTGGCCATTGCCGTGGCGCTGCTGGCCGCCAAATCGCCGGAGGCGTATCACGGTTTGGGGGATACCATGCTGCTGGGTGAGCTGGCGCTGGACGGGCGCCTGATGCCGGTGCGCGGCGCGCTGGGCATGGCGATCACGGCTGCCGGACAGGGTGTGAAGTCGTTGATCCTGCCCAAAGCCAACGCGAAGGAATGCGAATGCGTGGAGGGGCTGGCCCTTTATCCGGCGGAGACGCTTCTGCAAGTATGCGGGCATCTGTCGGGCAAGGCCCCGCTGGCCGCACACCCCAATGCGCGTTATGAGGCGCTTTCGCCGGATGCGCCGGTTGCCTTTGACCTGAAATATGTCAAGGGCCAGCCGGCCGGGCGCAAGGCGCTGGAAATCGCCGCGGCAGGCGGGCACAACCTGCTGATGACGGGCATCCCCGGCAGCGGCAAGACCATGCTGGCCCGTTGTCTGCCCGGCATTCTGCCGCCCATGACCTATGAGGAGGCGCTGGAAACCACGCTGATTCATTCCGCCGCCGGAGAGCTGGGCGAGGATTGCGGCCTGATGACGCAGCGGCCTTTCCGCACGCCGCACCACAACGTTTCCATGCCGGCCATGATCGGCGGGGGCGCGAAGGCGCGCCCCGGCGAGGTATCGCTGGCGCACAACGGCGTGCTGTTTCTTGACGAGCTGCCCGAATTCCGGCGCGAAACGCTTGAAGCGCTGCGCCAGCCGCTGGAGGACGGATTTGTCAACGTGACGCGGGTGAACGGCCAGAACCGCTATCAGAGCCGCGCCATGCTGGTTGCGGCCATGAATCCCTGTCCCTGTGGCAACTACGGCAGCAAGACGCGCCCATGCCGCTGTACGCCCTCGGAGATCCGGCGCTACCTGGGACGCATCAGCGGCCCGCTGCTGGACCGCATTGACCTGCGGGTGGAGATGGACGCCGTATCCGTCGAAGAGATCGAAAGCTCCGGAATGGAGGAAAGCAGCGCCGATGTCCGTGCCCGCGTGCTGGAGGCGCGCAGGCGGCAGACCCTGCGCTACGCGGGGCTTCCCTTCCACTGCAACGCGCAGCTGGATCAGCCGGGCGTGGAGCGCTTCTGCACGCTGGACACGGCGGCCGCCAAGCTGCTTCGCCAGGCGGTGGAGCGGTTCCGGCTTTCCATGCGCGGCTATGGACGCATCCGCAAGGTGGCGCGCACCGCGGCGGATCTGGCGGGCCATGAGGCTATCCAGGCGCAGGATGTGGCGCTGGCCCTCCAGTACCGGACGCTGGACGGGGCCTATTGGGGGTAGAACATGCATCTGACCGAGGAACAGAGGTGCCTGCTGTGGCTGTCGGCAGCGAAGATCACGCCCGACCACGTGACGGCGCTGGCTGGGACATACGGCGGCGCACAGGGCATCTGGGACGCGTATGGCAGCCCTGGCGGCCCGGCGTTTCCGCCGCAGGCGGAGAAGGCGCTTTCCGCGCTTCATGCCCGCGGAGCCATGGATGATCTCATCGCCCGCCTGGAGCGCAAGAACGTTCATCTGCTCTTTCGGCAGGACGAGCGCTATCCCCGGCAGCTGGGCGAGCTTGACGGCGCTCCCTATTTGCTGTATTATGCAGGTTCGCTCGAAAGCCTCAACAGGCCCATGGTTGCGCTTGTAGGTACGCGTCAGCCCAGCGCCTACGGAAGGGAGATGGCGCGCGCACTTGCCCGCGGCCTTTGCGAAGCGGGCGTATGCGTGGTCAGCGGCCTTGCGCGCGGCATTGATCTGGCGGTGCATGAGAGCGCGCTGGAGGCGGGAGGATATACCGCCGGCGTGCTGGGCAGCGGCATCAACGTGCCCTATCCGGCCGAGCACAGATCGCTTCTGCGAAAAATCGCGGGAGGAATCGGCTTGGTTCTCAGCGAATATCCGTTGGACGCACAACCGCTGCCCTATCATTTTCCGCACCGCAACCGCATCATTTCGGGCCTGAGCCTGGGCGTGGTGTTTGTGGAGGGGCGCATCAGAAGCGGCGGCATCATCACCGTCGATGCCGCGCTTTCGCAGGGACGCGAGGTATTCGCGGTGCCCGGCTGTGTGGGCATGGCGGGCGCGGAAGGTCCGAACCACATTCTCCGGGAGGGTGGGCGTATCGTGACCTGCGCCGATGACATTCTGGAGGATCTGGGCCTTGGTCCCAGACCCCCTGCATCTGCATCAGACGATCAGGAATGCCTTACGGAGCTTCAGCAGCGCCTGCTTGACGCGCTCGCGGTGGAACCGCTCAGCGCGCAGGAGCTGGGTCAGCGGCTCGGGCTGGACAGCGCCGACCTGCTGGCCGAGCTGGGAACGCTGGAGGTCCTGGGGCTGATTTGCCGGGAAAGCGGCAACCGTTTCCGCCGCACGCTGCAGGCGGTCAATCAGAGGAGGAGTTAGATGGCGACGACTGCACAAAAACTGGTAATCGTGGAATCACCCGCGAAGGCCAAGACGATTGAGAAATTCCTGGGCAAGGGCTATCACGTGGAGGCCTCGCAGGGCCATGTGCGCGATCTGCCCAAATCGCAGCTGGGTGTGGACGCGGATCATGATTTTGAAATGAAATACATCACCATCCGCGGCCGGGGCAACATTTTGGCCCGCATCAAAAAGGAAGCCAAAAATGCATCCCGCGTTTATCTCGCAACCGACCCTGACCGCGAGGGAGAGGCCATTTCCTGGCATCTGGCCCATACGCTCAATCTGGACCCCGCCAAGCCCTGCCGCATCGAGTTCCACGAAATTACCAAGAAGGCGGTCAAGGACGCGCTGGAGCACCCGCGTCCCATCGACATGGCGCGCGTGGACGCGCAGCAGGCGCGCCGCGCGCTGGACCGGCTGGTGGGCTACAAGATCAGCCCTCTGCTGTGGGCCAAGGTGAAAAAAGGCCTGTCCGCGGGCCGGGTGCAGAGCGTGGCCACACGCCTGGTGGTGGAACGCGAGCAGGAGATCGAGGCGTTCATTCCCGAGGAGTACTGGGATGTTAACGCCCGTTTTGAGGCGCTGAACGCCAAGGGAAAAAAGATGACCTGTGAAGCCCGGCTCGTTTCCCTCGACGGGCAGAAGGCGCAGATCGGAAATGAAAAGGACGCGTTGGCCGCCAAGGAACGCATCCTAAAAACGGCCTTCCGGGTTCAGTCCGTCAAGATCGGCGAAAAGCTCAGAAAGGCGCAGCCGCCCTTTACCACCTCCAGCCTGCAGCAGGAGGCCAGCCGCAAGCTTAACTTCTCCACCGCCAAAACCATGCAGGTGGTGCAGCAGCTCTATGAGGGCATTGACTTGGGAAAGGCGGGCACCGTTGGCCTGGTCACCTACATCCGTACCGACAGCGTGCGTGTATCCGCCGAGGCGGTCGAGGCGGCGCGCGGCTTCATTCTTAACCAGTACGGCGAGGAGTACTGCCCCGAGGTGCCCAACCAGTACAAGGGCCGTAAAAATGCGCAGGACGCCCACGAAGCCATTCGTCCCACCTACATGGAGCATACGCCCGACAGCGTCAAGCCCTTTTTGAGCCGGGAGCAGCACAACCTCTACCGCCTGATCTATACCCGCTTCCTCGCCAGCCAGATGAAGCCCGCCGTGTTCCAGACCTTGGCGTCAGATATCACGGGCGACGGCGTGGACATGCGCTATTATGGCGAACACATGGTTTTCAGCGGCTATCGCGCCGTCTATGTCGAAGGCACGGACGATGAGCAGGAGACGCCCGAAAGCGTTCTGCCGGTTTTGAAGGATGGCAGCGACATGGCCTTTACGGAGGTGGACGCGGTGCAGCATTTCACCCAGCCGCCCGCCCGCTACACCGAGGCCAGCCTGGTCAAAACGCTGGAGGAAAAGGGCATCGGGCGCCCCAGCACCTATGCCCCCACCATTACCACGATCATTTCCCGCGGCTATGTGAGCCGGGAGAAAAAGCGTCTGTATCCCACGGAGCTTGGCCGTATGGTCACCAGCATGATGACGGAATACTTCGGCCCGGTCGTGGATACTCAGTTTACCGCCATGCTGGAGGATAAGCTGGATGCCGTGGAGGAGGGCAAGACCGAATGGCGGCAGATCCTGCGCGACTTTTACCCGCCCTTTGAGAAGATGCTCGGCGTGGCTGAGGAACAGATCGAAAAGGTGGAGGTCAAGGACGAGGTCAGCAACGTGCCCTGTGAAAAGTGCGGCGCCATGATGGTCTACAAGATGGGCCGCTTTGGCAAGTTCCTGGCCTGCCCCAATTTCCCCGCCTGCCGCAACGCCAAGCCCATCGTCCATTACATCGACGCGCCCTGTCCCAAATGTGGCGCGCGCCTGATGGAAAAGACCAGCAAGAAAAACCGCAGGTTCTACGGCTGCGAAAAGTATCCGGACTGCGATTTCGTCAGCTGGGAAAAGCCCATCGTGGACCGCTGCCCCAAGTGCGGAAGCTACATGGTGGAAAAGCCGGGAAAGCGGGGCGAGGTGGTGCACCTGTGCGCCAACGAAACCTGCCGCTACAAAACGTCCGTCCCCAGGCCCGAGGAGGATGAGGACTGATGAGCATACAGGTTGTCGGCGGGGGACTCGCCGGGTGTGAAGCCGCCTGGCAGATCGCCAGGCGCGGCGTGCCCGTCGATCTTTACGAGATGAAGCCCCGCCAAAAGACCCCGGCCCAGCATCTGGACACCATGGCCGAGCTGGTGTGCAGCAACAGCCTGCGCAGCGACCGCCTCTCAAACGCCGTAGGGCTGCTCAAGGCCGAGATGCGCATGCTGGATTCCCTCATCATGCGCGCGGCAGACGAAAATGCCGTTCCCGCCGGCGGCGCGCTGGCGGTGGACCGCGTCGGCTTTTCCGCGGCGGTGGACAAAGCCATCCGCGAGCATCCGCTCATCACCGTGCATGAGGAAGAAGTCACCGAAATCCCGCCGACGGGCACGGTGATCATCGCCTCCGGTCCGCTGACCAGCGACGCGCTTTCCGAGGCCATCGGCCGGATGGAAGGATTGGAAACGCTGCACTTCTACGATGCCGCCGCCCCCATCGTTACCGCCGAAAGCCTGGATATGGACAAGGTGTTCTGCATGTCGCGGTATGATCGCGGAGCGGATTACCTCAACTGCCCCATGAACCGCGAGGAATACATGGCCTTTGTCCACGCGCTGCAGACCGCGGAAACCGTTCCGGTGCGCGGCTTTGAGGAAAGCGCCGTGTTCGAGGGCTGCATGCCCATCGAGAGCATGGCCAAACGCGGCGACATGGCTGTGGCCTTCGGCCCGCTCAAACCCGTGGGCCTGCGCGACCCGCGCACGGGCCGCGAGCCGTTTGCGGTGGTACAGCTTCGCCGGGACAACTTCTCCGGCACGTTGTACAACCTGGTGGGTTTCCAGACCCGGCTGACCTATCCCGAGCAGCGGCGTGTGTTCGGCATGATCCCCGGCCTTGAGAATGCCGAGTTTGCGCGCCTGGGTGTGATGCACCGCAATACCTTTTTGAGCAGCCCCGGCTTTTTGGATGATACCTACCGCGTCATCCGCGAGCCGCGCCTGGCCTTTGCCGGGCAGATCACCGGCGTGGAAGGATATGTGGAAAGCGCCGCAAGCGGCCTTTTGTGCGGCCTTTGCGCCGCGTATCGCGAGATGGGGAAGGAGCCCCCGCATTTCAGCGGCCGCACCGCCATCGGCGCCATGGCGCGCTATGTGTCCACGCCTAACAAGCGCTTTCAGCCCATGAACTGCGCCTTCGGCCTGATTGATCCACTGGAGACAAGACCCGGAGAAAAGCGCATTCGAAACAAGCAGCAGCGATACGAGAAGATTTCCGAACGCGCGTTGCTGGAATTGGACCTGGTTTTGGGACAGATGGAGCAAGAAACACTTTCCTGATTCCCCTTTTATATGCTATCCTAAACGCACCACCGATGAGGAGGAAACAACCATGAAACGTGCAATCGCCCTGACGCTGATGCTCACGATCATCCTCGCCTGCCTGCCCGCTGGTTCACTGGCTGCCAAGCAGATGGAGGACGGTGTGCCCGTATGGAACGAAGAAACGGTCCGCCAATATGCGCTGGACTATATCGAAGGCAAGTCCATGAGCCGCCTGTGGGGGTATTACGATCTTCAGATTCGTCGCTACATGCCCATGGAAACCTACGAAGCCCTGTTGACGGATCTGGAATGGATGACGGGCGCCTTTGTGGAGCTGGGCAGTTATCGCTGCTTTGAGGAACCGGAAAACCAGCTCAAAACACACGTGCTGCATCTGATCATGGAGAAGCAGGACCTGGACCTGTATTTTACCCATAAGGACAAAGAGGACGATTGGGAAATCATGGCCATCGAATTCGTGCCCGCGGAAAAAGAGGCGCTCAGCGACGGCAGCGATATGCTGGTGGGCGGCGAGGTGACCGCGGAGCCGGACTATGAGGAAACCGACGTGACGGTGGGGCAGGCGCCCTATGCCCTGGAAGGGGTGCTGACCATGCCCAAGGAGGCCAGCGAGGAATCGCCTGTTCCCGTATGCGTGTTTGTGCATGATTTCGGCGCGTATGATCATGACCTCACCATGGGCCAGACCACGTTCTTTAAGGATCTGGCAGACGCCCTGGGCGAAATGGGCGTCGCCTCCCTGCGCTATGACAGCCGCGCCTACGCCTACCCGGACGCGCAGGCGGAAACCGTCTACGATGAGGCCATAGAGGATGCCCTGGCCGCCTGCCAGCTGCTCAAGGACAACCCGCTGGTGGATCAGGAGCGCATCGTGCTGGTGGGCCTGGGCTTTGGCGGGATGATCGCGCCGCGCATCGTCTCCCAGTCCGAGGGCAGCTTCAAGGCCATGATCATTCTGGGCAGCACCCCCAAGACGCTGATCGAGTGGTACCGCGATACGCAGCCGGAGGCCTATGCCGCTCTGAGCGAGGAAACGCAGGAAACCGTTGAAAAGATGATCAAAAAGGTGTCCAACGTGAGCGAGGAGGAGGCCCGCGCGCTGACCTTGTTCGGCCGGAACGGCTATTATTTCTGGGAGGACCTGCACTATAATGCCGTGGATCTGATCAAGGAGCTCAAGGTGCCCACCTACATCGGTCAGGGCAGGCGTGACCCCATCGTGTCTGAGGACGAGGGGCGCATCGCCTATGCCGACGCCATCGGCGACAACATGACCTTTATGAGCTTCAAGGCGTTCCGCGGCCTCAACCATATCCTGATGAACGACCTGACGGTAAATGAAAACGGCCTGCCGGAATATGCCGTCGCTACCCACATCGATACCCAGGCGGGCCGCACGCTGGCTCAGTGGGTGCTGAATCTGTTTATGACCGAGGAGGAATGATCCCAAATGACCATGAAGGGAACCACCATCTGCGCCGTCAAGCGGGGCGATCAGGTGGCCATCGCCGGCGACGGACAGGTGACCATGGGGGAAAACACCGTTTTCAAGTCCAGCGCAAAAAAGGTTCGCCGCCTCTATGAGGGAAAGGTGATCGCTGGTTTTGCGGGCGCGGTGGCCGACGCCTTTACGCTGTGCGAGCGCTTTGAGGAAAAGCTGACCCAATGCGGCGGCAACCTGGAGCGCGCCGCGGTCAACCTGGCGCAGGAATGGCGCGGCGACAGCGCCATCCGCAAGCTGGAAAGCATGCTGATTGTGGCAGATAAAAACGCGTTGCTGGTTTTAAGCGGCAACGGCGAGGTCATCGACCCGGACGACGGCGTGTGCGCCATTGGCTCCGGGGGCAATTTCGCGCTGGCCGCCGCGCGCGCTCTGGTTCATAACACCAGCCTTTCGGCCGAGGAAATCGCCGTCAAGGCGCTGGAGGTAGCCGCGTCCATCTGCGTGTTTACCAACGACCATATCACCGTTGAGACGCTCTAGGAGGCAGCGCATGAAGGAATTGACACCCAGGGAGATCATGCGGGAGCTCAACCGCTACATCATCGGTCAAGACGAGGCCAAGCGGGCCGTGGCCATCGCGCTGCGCAACCGCTACCGCCGCGCTCAGCTGGATGAGGATATCCGCAATGAAATCAGCCCCAAGAACATTCTGATGATCGGCCCCACGGGCGTGGGCAAAACGGAGATCGCCCGCAGGCTCGCCAAGCTGGTCAATGCGCCATTCGTCAAGGTGGAGGCTACCAAGTTCACCGAGGTGGGCTATGTGGGCCGCGATGTGGAAAGCATCATCCGCGACCTGATGGAAAACGCCATCCGCATGGTACGAAGCGAGTTTTCCAAGCGGGTGGAGACTCGCGCCTCCGTTCTGGCGGAGGACCGTCTGGCCACACTGCTGGTCAATCCGCCCAAAAAAAGCACGGGCAACCCGTTTGAGTTTCTCTTGGGCGGCAAGAAGGAGCCGGAGCTTCCCAAGGAGGAGCAGGACAAGCTGGCCCTCCGGCGTGAGGACGTGCTCGCCCAGCTGCGCAGCGGCCAGCTGGAGGACCGCGAAATTGAAATCGAAGTCGAGGACACGCTGCCTCAGCTGGAAGTAGGCGGCAACTCCATCAACATCGGAGATATGATGGGCGGCATGATGCCCAAGAAAACGAAGATTCGTCGCGTCAAGGTCAAGGAGGCGCGCCGGATTCTTCTGGAGGAAGAGTCCGACAAGCTCATTGACGAGGACGAAGTGCGCGAGGAAGCCATCCGCCGGGCTGAGCAGCAGGGCATCGTCTTTATCGACGAAATCGACAAGGTGGCGGGCCGTTCTTCCGGAGGGCATGGCCCCGATGTCAGCCGCGAGGGCGTGCAGCGGGATATCCTGCCCATCGTGGAGGGAAGCACCGTCAATACCAAGTACGGCGCGGTGCGTACGGACTTCATGCTCTTTATCGCGGCGGGCGCGTTCCATGTCGCCAAGGTGACGGATCTGATTCCCGAGCTTCAGGGCCGCTTCCCCGTGCACGTGACGCTCAAGAGCCTGACCCAGGAGGACTTCAAGGCCATCCTGACCCAGCCCGAAAACGCGCTCACCCGTCAGTACGAGGCGCTTCTGGCGGTGGACAAGGTATTCCTTTCCTTTGAGGACAGCGCTATCGAAGCCATCGCCCACGCGGCGTACGTCATGAACGAAACCAAGGAGGACATCGGCGCGCGCCGCTTGTTCGCAGTATTCGAAAAGCTGCTGGAGGACATCAGCTTCAACGCCGGCGGTGAGGAAATGCCCAACGTATACCTCAACATCAACGGGGATTACGTCATCGAGCACCTGGGCAAGGACGAGGTGACCATGGACCTCAAGCGCTATATTCTTTGAGCGGGGAGGGGAACGGCATGACGCCGTTCCCTTTTCAAATGCAACGCGCTATGCTATAATGAGGCCACCGACAAAGGAGGAAGATGGTTCCATGAGAATTCGAATCACCAATGTCCTGCTCATGCCCGGCGTAACCAACGAGGCGCATATTCCCTTCATCCCTGACGCGGAGGTGCTGGTGGACGGAAGCCGCATCGCTTACGCGGGTCCGAAAGCCGGCGCCCCGGCCTTTGAGGCGGATGAGGTGATCGACGGCTGCGGCATGCTGGCCATGCCGGGCCTGTGCAACATGCACACCCATACCCCCATGACGTTGCTTCGCAGCATCGGCAGCGACCTTACGCTGGACCGCTGGCTCAACGAGGCTATTTTCCCCGTGGAAAAGCATCTCACCGACGAAGCCGTGCGCGCGGGCAGCGACCTTGGCATCATGGAGATGCTGCGCTTTGGCACCACGTCCTTCAACGACATGTATATGCATATGGACATGGAGGCCGAAGCCGTGCGCGACAGCGGCATGCGCGCCTTGCTGGGCCATGGCGTAGTGGATTTCGACGAAAGCTGCGCGGACCTTGCGCCCAATATCGCCCTGATCGAAAAGTGGAACCATGCCGCGGACGACCGCATCCGCATTAGCCTGGCGCCGCACAGCGAGGGCGCCACCACGGAAAAGGTGCTGCTGAAGATCCGCGAGGCCGCGGAAACCTACCGCGTGCCCATTCATATCCACGTGAGCGAAACCAGGCTGGACTATGACGGAAGTCTTAATCGGCGCGGCCTTACGCCCCCGCAATATCTGGAAAAGCTGGGCTTGACTGCGCATCCCGTGCTGGCCGCCCACTGCGTATGGATGACGGACGAGGATATCGAACTCTTTGCGCGCCGGGGCGTTACGGTCCTGCATAACCCCATGAGCAACCTCAAGCTGGCAAGCGGTATCGCGCCCATCGCCAAAATGCTCAAGGCGGGCTGCCGCATCACGCTGGGTACCGACGGCGTCGCCAGCAACAACAACCTGAACCTGTGGGAGGAAATCAAGCTCATGCCCATGCTGCAAAAGGGCAATACGCTGGACCCCACGGTGGTATCACCCGCTCAGACCATCGCGGCAGCGACCAGCGCCGGGGCGAAAGCCATGGGGTATGAGGATCTTGGCCAGCTCAAGCCCGGATATCTCGCGGACCTGATTCTGCTGGATCTGTCCGGCGCGCATATGTGCCCCTGCAACGATCTGGAGAGCAACCTGGTTTACTCCGTGCAGGGTAGCGACGTAGCGCTCACCATGGTCAACGGCAAGGTTCTGTACCGAAACGGCGTCTACACCACCCTCGTGCCAAGGCTGGTGCTTGAACGCGCCAGGAAGCAGGCGGAATCGCTGCTGGAGCGGGCTGCGCAGGCCGCCAAATGAATATCCTGGTCGTATGCCAGCATTACTGGCCGGAAAATTTCCGCGTTACGGAAATCTGCGAGGCGTTGGCCGCAAGGGGTCATCGGGTGACGGCGCTCGTGGGTCTGCCCAATTACCCAAGCGGTGTGATTCCCGCCGAATACCGCCATTTTCGCAACCGCCGCCAAACGCGCAACGGCGTGGAGATCCGACGCTGCTTCGAGATCGGCCGCAGGCCGGGGAAGCTGGGGCTGGCGGTGAATTACGTCAGCTACATGACCTCCGCGACGGTCAAGGCGCTGCTGCTCAGGCGCGATTACGACGTGATCTATGCCTTTTCCACCTCGCCGGTGCTCATGAGTTTGCCTGCCGCGGTGCTTCGCTGTTTCACCTCCAAAAAATTCATGATCTATGTGCTGGATATCTGGCCGGCTTGCCTGGCCGCCATGAACGTGGGCGAGGACGCGCTTCTCTACCGCTTCATGAAGCGCGTCAGCCGCTGGGTGTACCGCCGGGCCGATATGCTGATTTATTCGTCCAAGCGCTTTCAGGGCTATCTGCGCGATGTGCACGGCATCGAGGTGGATGATGCGCAGTATATGCCCCAGTTTGCCGACGACGTGTTTCGTGCGCCCCTACCGCCCAAGCCCGCGTCAGACACGGTCCATCTGGTCTTTGCGGGCAACATCGGCAAGGTACAGGCCGTCGGGGTGCTGATTCGCGCGGCAGCGCTGCTTGGCGACCTGCCTATCCGCTGGCATATCGTGGGCGACGGCTCCAATGAGGCCGCCTGCCGCGAGCTGGCTGCCTCTCTGGATTTGGGGGACACCGTCGTATTTTACGGTCGCAGGCCGCTTGAGGACATGCCCGCTTTTTACGCCATGGCTGACGCCATGCTGGTGAGCATGCGGGACGACATCAGCGTCAACGACACTTTGCCCGGCAAGGTGCAAAGCTATATGGCCGCGGGAAAGCCCGTGCTGGGCAGCATTGCCGGAGAGACGGCCTATGTGGTCGAGCAGGCCGGATGCGGCTTCTGCGCCCCGCCCGATGACCCGGAGGCCTTTGCGCAGGTGGTGCGTCGTTTCCTGTCCTGCACGGACCGCGAGGCCATGGGGGAGCGCGGCCGCGCATATTATGATGCGCACTTCACCAAGCGCGACCATATGGACAGGCTGGAAGCGCTGCTCACTTCGCTTGCGGGAGGGAAATAGGGTGCGGGTCTTTCAGCTCAACACCTATTGCGGGGTCAAAAGCACGGGCCGCATCGCGCTGGAAATCGCCCGGCTGGTGGAGGCGGATGGCGGCGCGTGCAGAATCGGCTACGGCGTGCCCGGTATCCCGCCAGAGGCGCAGCCCTACGCGTATCGCGTAGGCTTTCCCTGGGAGCGCAAGCTGCACGGCGCCGCGCGAAAGCTGCTGGATGCGGAGGGCTACGGAAGTGTACTGGGAACGATGGGACTCATCCGGGAAATGGAGCGCTTCCGCCCCGATGTGATCCACCTGCATAACCTGCACGGGTGCTATCTGAATCTGCCGATGCTCTTTCGGGCGTTGCAGCGGATGGACCGGCCCGTCCTGTGGACGCTGCACGACTGCTGGCCCTTTACCGGCCACTGCGCGTATTTTGATTACTGCGGCTGTGAGCGCTGGCGCGGCGGATGCCACGATTGCCCCCAGCAGCGCGCCTATCCCGTGTGCATCGGGCTGGACGGCTCCCGGCGCAACTACCGCATGAAAAAACGGATGTTTACCCGGCTGGAGCGCCTTACCTTCGCAGCGCCCTGTGAGTGGATGACAGGGCCCCTGCGCGATTCGTTTTTGGGACAATATCCCGTGCGGGTCATCCCCAATGGAGTGAATCGGGAGGTGTTTCGGCCCACGCCCGGCGACGTTCGCAGCCGCTACGGCCTGGGCGATGCGCGTGTGGTGCTGGCTGTGGCCTCCGAATGGGACGAACGAAAGGGCCTGCGCTATCTGACGCAGGCCGCAGGGAAGCTGGGGGAGAAATACCGGTTTGTGGTGATCGGGCTGGAGCAGGCGCAGATCGACGCGCTGCCGAAGGGCATGCTGGGCCTGAAGCGCACGCGGGATGCCGCCGAGCTGGCTGCCTGGTATACCGCAGCCGATTGCCTGGCGAACCCCACATTGGAGGACAACATGCCCATGGTCAATCTGGAAGCGCTGGCCTGCGGTACGCCGGTGGCCGTGTTCCGCACGGGCGGATGCCCGGAGGCAGTGGACGAAAGCTGCGGACGTGTGATTGACAAGGGCGACGTGGAAGGGCTGTGCGAGGCAATCACATGCCTGTGCGGCAGTAAGCCCGCGCTGACGGAGGCCTGCCTTCGGCGCGCGAAACGATTTGATGCGCAAAAAACGTTTCAGGCTTATCTTTCCCTGTATAAGGAGCTTTGTTCATGAACGTGCTGATGCTGTCGCTGATGTATCCGGAGGACACGAAAAACCAGGTAGCCTGCGATGTCAAGGACAAACTGCAAAACCAGATCAACAGCTACCAGCGCGCTTTTGTGGAAGGCATACGGGCCAATCTGGAAGAAGACGAGCGGCTGGATATCGTCAATTCGCTGCCGGTGGGCATCTTTCCCCTGCAATACCGCCGGGCGAGAATTCCCGCCGGCTGGCATGACGGGCATACGGTTTACGAGCTCGGCTGCCTGAATGTTCCCGGAATCAAGCAGCGAGGGCGCGCCCGAAGGGCCGCGCGCCGGCTGGCCGCCTGGTGTGCGCAGGATGGCGCCAATCGCGTTGTGCTGATGTACACGATGTATCTGCCCTATTTGCAGGCCGTGGCGCAGGTCCGGCGCCGCTTTCCCGATCTGAAAGCCTGCGTGATCGTGACCGATCTGCCCAACGAGCTGGGCCTGGCATCCGGCAGGAAGGGGCTGCTCAAGCGCGTTGAGTATGCGCGCGGGCGCAGGAGCATGGTGCTTTGCCGCGGCATGGATGCCTTCGTGCTGCTCACCCGTCCCATGGCGGATGCGCTGGGTGTAGGCGACAAGCCCTGCCTTGTCATCGAGGGACTGATACAGCGCGGAGCGGATGCGGCATGTGAGGCGGCGGGGGAGCCGGAGCGCCCTGCTGTGCTCTACAGCGGAACGTTGGAACCGGATCTGGGCGTTCATGAGCTGGTGGAAGCCTTCGCCGCCATGCCGGAATATGATTTGTGGGTCTGCGGGCAGGGAAGCCTGGCCGAAGCAGTGGCGCAAGCGGCAGAAAAGCATGGGAATATCCGTTATTTCGGCTTTGTCCCCCACGAACAGGCGCTCGCGCTGCAGGCGCAGGCCGCTGCACTGGTCAACCCGCGGTCCCCCAGAGGCGTTTTTACGCGCTATTCCTTCCCCAGCAAGACGCTGGAATACATGCGCTCCGGCAAGCCGGTGGTGTGTTACCGGCTTGAGGGGATTCCACAGGAATACGATCCCTATCTGCGATACATCGAGGGAGAAGGGGCGGACGCGATCAAGCGCGCCGTGCGGGCGGCGCTGAGCCTGCCGCGCGAGGAACGCCTTTTGCTGGGACAAAGGGCGCGGGCATTTGTGCTCACCAACAAAACGCCCGAGGTCCAATGCCGCCGCCTGACGGCCTTTCTGCGGGGCTTATGACATGGTGCGATAGCTGCCGGCCTGCAGCTCGGCCTGCTTCAGACGCGCAATCACCGCGTCATACTGACTGTGTCGCGTGCGCTGAAAGTCGCCGCGCTGGGGCACGGGGCCACGCGGAACTTCCGGTGGCGGCACGGGGGGAGACTGCCGGGAAGCCGTTTCCATCCGGGGCGGAGCGGGCGGCTCACGCTTTGCAGGGGAAGAGGCGGCTGCGGCCGGAACGCCGGGCATGGAATTCTCCGGAGCATCCTCCATGCCGCTTTGGATGTAGGGCAGGCGCACGCTTTGGTACTCCAGCCATTTGATCTGCTTTTCGGCCCCTGTCAGGGCAGCGAATGGCGATACGCGATGGGTCATGCGGTTCCCTCCTTACAGGCAAGAAAAAGGTTCACGCTCACAGGATATGCATTGAGGGGCGCGGGGTGCGGAGCGGAAAGCCCTGATAAAGCCGAGAATGCGAGTGAGGGACAGAGGAA
Organism: Candidatus Limiplasma pullicola; assembly: GCA_018710985.1. GTDB lineage: Bacteria > Bacillota > Clostridia > Christensenellales > Aristaeellaceae > Limiplasma > Limiplasma pullicola. The sequence continues at coordinate 164 of DVIV01000031.1, read as the reverse complement.
TATAAAATACATAAGAAAGCAGGTACACACAATTGAACTGCCCCCATTTGTTAGACAGTATAATATACTGGATAACAAGTGGGGGTGCTTTATTATGCCAAAAGGAATAGCAAACAAACGCTACACGCCGGAGTTTAAGCAACAGGTTGTAGAAGCAGTCATGC
>DVIV01000030.1 GCA_018710985.1 Candidatus Limiplasma pullicola | reverse complement strand
GATAGCCTCGGTGGCGATGTCCACGGCGCTCTGGAAGCCGAAGGTCATGTCGGTGCCGTAGATGTCGTTGTCGATGGTCTTGGGCAGGTGGATGATGTTGAGGCCCTCTTCGCGCAAAAGGTTGGCGGTCTTCTGCGTGCCGTTGCCGCCGAGGATGACCAGGCAGTCCAGACGCAGCTTGTAGTAATTCTGCTTCATGGCCTCGACCTTGTCCAGGCCCTTTTCGTCCGGCACGCGCATCATCTTGAAGGGCTGGCGGGAGGTGCCCAATATGGTGCCGCCCCTGGTGAGGATGCCGGAAAAGTCGCGCGAGGTCAGCATGCGGTAGTCGCCATAGATCAGGCCCTTGTAGCCGTCCATGAAGCCGTAGACCTCAAGCTCGGTGAGGTTGTGGCTCAGGCCCTTCACCACGCCGCGCATGGTGGCGTTGAGCGCCTGGCAATCGCCGCCGCTGGTCAGAAGTCCGATCCGTTTCATTCGGGGTCACGCTCCTCTCAAGATGTGCCGGTTGGATATTCAACATTTTTCAATACGTCTATTATACGCGAAACGAACGTGTTTCGCAACAAATAAATAACAAATCATGCAGAATTTAACGCAAATTACACATTCATTGCAGGGCAGTCCGCCACGAAAATACGCCCGCCCGACGGCATCGGGCAGGCGTTGGGGCGTTGACGGCTTATTCCGCGGCCTCCACGGTGAAGGTGGGCACGAAGCCGCGCTCGACGATGAGGTCGTAGACCTTCTGGGTGTAGACGCAGCTCTCCAGCGCCTTGACGAAGTCCGCCTCGGCATTCTCCGGCTTGACGGCGAAGACGTTGACGTAGGACTGGCCGGCGAGGCTTTCCGCGGTTTCGGCGTAGGCGGCGTCGGTGTTGGGGTTGAGGCCGGCGAGGGCGGCGTTGTTGCCGTTGATGATGGCGAAGGCCACGTCGCCGCGCAGGCCGGGGATCAGCTCCGCGTTGGCCTCGTAGAACTCAAGGCCGTTGGGGTTGAGATCGCCGGTGATGTCGTCCGGGGTGACGGTGCTTTCCAGCGTGGTTCCCTCGGGCACGGAGATGAGGCCGGCGTCGGCCAGCAGCAGGAAGGCGCGGGTCATGTTGGTGGGGTCGTTGGGCACGGCGATGGCGTCGCCCTCGGCGATCTCGTCCAGAGAGGTCTTGGTGCCGGGATAGATGCCCATGGGCTCAAAGTGGGTGGGAATGACGGCGGCGAGCTGCTCCTCCTCGGAGACGGAGGCGTTGTAGCCGTCCAGATAGGGGATGTGCTGGAAGAAGTTGATCATCACGTCTCCGCCGGCGACGGCCGGGTTCTCGGTGACGTAGTCCGTGACCTCGATCAGCTCCAGCTCATAGCCGGCGGCGGCAAGGTCTTCCTCGATGAGGCGGACGACCTCCGCGTGCGGGCTGGGCGTGGCGATGACGGACAGCGTCTCGGCCATGGCGCAGCCGGTGAAGGCGAGCGCAAGCACCAGCAGGGCGGCAAACAGTTTCTTCATGGGGACTCCTCCTTTTGAAAATGGGGTCGGGTATGGGGTCGGGCCGCAGCCCGGGACCTTCAGCGGATGCGGTGGTCGAACTTGCGGGTGAAGTAGGAGCCGAGCATGGTGATGATCTGCACGAGGATCACCAGCACGATGCTGGCCGCGTACATGACGTCGTACTGCCGGAGGTTGAGGCCGCGGGTGATGGCCAGAGCGCCCAGACCGCCGCCGCCCGCAGCGCTGGCCATGGCAGTGTAGCCGAGGATGGTGGTCATGCAGATGGCGAAGCCGTTGATCAGCGAGGGCATGGCTTCGGGGATGAGCACCTTGCGCACGATCTGGAAGGTGCTTGAGCCCATGGACTGCGCGGCTTCGATGATGCCGTTGTCCACCTCGTTGAAGCTGCCCTCCACCATGCGCGCCACGTAGGGGAAGGCGCTCACCGTCAGGGGGAAGATCACCGAGACGGTGCCGATGGCGCGGCCCATGACCACGCGCGTCACCGGGAAGAGCATGGCCAAAAGGATGATGAAGGGGATGGAGCGCAAAAAGTTGACGATGGCGCCGGCCACGGCGTTGAACGTGGGCATGGGACGGATGCCGCCGCGCCGGGTGATGACGAGCAGAACGCCCAGCGGCAGGCCGATGATGTAGCTGATGAGCGTGGAGGGCAGCGTCATTTGCAGCGTTTCCGCCAGCGCTTCCCAGATCTGGTTCCAGTTCATTGCGGCCACACCTCCTTGACGGTCAGGCCCTTGGCGTTGAGGAAATCGACGATCTTGCGCCGCGCGGCGTCGTCCCGCGGCATTTCGATGAGCATCTGGCCGTAGGGCTTGTCGTTGAGGCGGCGGATATTGGCGGAGAGGATGTTGACCTCCACGTCGCACTGTTTGACCAGATCGGCGATGACGGGCTGGTTCTCCAAGCCGCCGTCAAAGACGATGCGCAGCGCCGGCACGGGCGGGCGGTCTTCCTCATCATTCTCCGGGAGGATGCCAAAGAGGCGCTTGCCCGCCGCCGAGCGGGTGTGAACGAAGACCTCGTCCACGCTGCCCTCCTCGGCGATGTGGCCGCCGTCGAGGATGGCCACGCGCGTGCAGATCTGGCGGATGACGGCCATTTCGTGGGTGATGACCACCACGGTGATGCCCAACCGCTCGTTGATGTCCTTGAGCAGGGCGAGGATGGACTGGGTGGTCATGGGGTCGAGGGCGCTGGTGGCTTCGTCGCACAAAAGCACTTCCGGGTCGCTGGCCAGAGCGCGGGCTATGGCCACGCGCTGTTTCTGGCCGCCGGAGAGCTGGGCGGGATAGGCGTCCGCCTTGTCCTCGAGGCCGACGATCTTGAGAAGCTCCATCACGCGCTGGTTGGCCTGCGCCTTGGGCACCCCGGCGATCTCCAGAGGATAGCGCACGTTGCGCGCCACCGTTTTTTGCATCAGCAGGTTGAACTGCTGGAAGATCATGCTCACGCGGCGGCGCATGCGGATGAGTTCCTTGCCCTTGAGGGCGAGTATGTTTTCGCCGTCGATGAGGATCTGGCCGTCGGTAGGCGTGTCCAGACGGTTGATGCAGCGGATGAGCGTGGACTTGCCCGCGCCGCTCATGCCGATGATGCCGTAGATCTCGCCCTTTTCGATCTTCAAACTCACGCCGCCGAGGGCCACGACCTCGCCCCCCGGCACGGGATAGACCTTTTTCAGGTCCCGCAATTCGATCAATGGTTGCGCCACGAACTGTTCATCCTTTCCCGGTCAACACAAAAGCCGCTCCGCATGATCGCGAAGCGGCAGAGATCCACAGATTCCTCAGCGAATATCCGGCACCACAAGATCACACGCGAAGGCAGCCTGCGCGCTTGGACATTCGCATGGCAAACTGCTTCATCGCCGGACCCTCCTTCGTAAGATGCCGTATAAGGGAACGTTGTGCATATTATAGCGCCTCTTCGTGCAAAAGTCAACCGTTTCCGGCTGCATCGCGGCGAAAAGGCGTCGATTTAATCAAACCATCACATTTGGCCTGCAAAAAGGGCGGTTCTCCCCCGCCCTATCTTCCCCGCGCGGCCCGCGCCGCCCGCGCGCGCAGGTCGGCAAACGAGCCGATGTCTCCCGGATCGCGGCCGATCCTGCCGCGCACGTCGGCGGGCAGGGCGAGGTAAAAGTCCCGCGCCCGGGCGTCCGTTTCCAAAAGCGCGATGAGGTCCGCTTTTCCCATATACATCCCTCCGGGTACAGTTTGCCCGGCGGAGGCGAAGGGTTGCGCGGAAAAATGTCCCTCCGCCGCGCGGGCGGAGGGGCGTTTTGCAAGGCGGCGTTTTACGCCATCTTCGCTTCGTAGCCGGCTTCCTTGACGGCGCTGACGAGGGCTTCGTCGGAGACTTCGCCGGTGTACTGGACCACGGCGCGCTTGTTCTCCACGTCGGCCTCGGCGGCGGTGACGCCGTTTACGCTCAGCAGGGCCTTTTCCACGTGCGCCTTGCAGTGCGCGCACATCATGCCTTCAACATGCAGTACCTTTTCCATCGTTTCCATTCCTTTCTCTGTTTCTTCCGCGGGCAGGTCGCCCGGGGTATGCTGACCGGCTTCCATGGCCGGGGCGGACGGATCGACGGCCCCGCTTTCGCGGCGCTTGAAGAAGCGCAGGCGCAGGGCGTTGGTGACCACGCAGACGGAACTTAAGCTCATCGCCGCCGAGCCGATCATCGGGCTCAGGCGGATGCCGAAGGCCGGGAAGAGCGCGCCGGCGGCCACGGGGATGCCGAGGACGTTGTAGAAGAACGCCCAGAAGAGGTTCATGTGGATATTGCGGATGGTGGCGCGGCTCAAGTCGATGGCCGTGGCCGCGTCCTCCAGAGAATCCTTCATCAGCACGACGTCGGCAGAGTCGATGGCGATGTCCGTGCCCGCGCCGATGGCGATGCCGATGTCCGCACGGGTGAGCGCCGGGGCGTCGTTGATGCCGTCGCCGACCATGGCCACCTTGTGGCCCTGCTCCTGCAGGCGGCGGATGACGGCTTCCTTCTGCGTGGGCAGCACGTCGGCGATGGCCTCGCCAATGTCCAACTCTTTGCGGATGGCCTCGGCGGTCTTGCGGTTGTCGCCGGTGAGCATGACCACGTTGAGGCCCATTGCGCGGAAGCGGCGGATGGCGGCGCGGCTGGTCTCGCGCACGGTGTCGGCCACGGCGATAATGCCGAGGACGCGGCCCTCGCGGGCGAAGATGAGCGGCGTCTTGCCCTCGCTTGCGAAGCGCTCCATCTGCGCGCTCGCGGGGGCGGTGTCGATGCCGTTTTCGGCGAGGAAGGCGGCGTTGCCGGCGAGGCATGCCTTGCCGTTCAGCGTGGCCTGCACGCCGCGGCCGGAAGTGGCGCTGAAGGCCTCTGCCCTGGGCACGGCGAGGCGCTGCTGTCTGGCCTTTTCCACCACGGCCTCGGCCAGCGGGTGTTCGCTGCCGGCCTCGACCGCCGCGGCCTGAGCAAGAAAGTCGCTCTCGGCAAGGCCGGGCTCAAGCACGGCAATGTCCGTCACCGAGGGATGGCCGGAGGTGATGGTGCCGGTCTTGTCCAGCACAATGGTATCGACGTTGTGCAGATTTTCCAGCGCCTCGGCGCTCTTGATGAGGATGCCGAACTCGGCGGCCTTGCCGGTGCCGACCATGATAGCCACGGGCGTGGCCAGCCCCAGCGCGCAGGGGCAGGAGATGACCAGCACGGAGATGGCGTTGGAGAGGGCGAACTCGAAGCCGTAGCCTGCGACCATCCAGATGATGGCGGTCACAAGCGCGATGCCCATGACCACGGGCACGAACACGCCGCTGACCTTGTCGGCGAGGCGGGCGATGGGCGCTTTGGAAGAGCTGGCGTCGTCCACGAGGCGGATGATCTGCGCGAGCGTGGTATCGTTGCCCACGCGCGAGGCGCGGAAGCGGAAGGCGCCGTTTTTGTTGATGGTGGCGGAGATGACCGTGTCGCCAACGCGCTTTTCCACGGGGATGCTCTCGCCGGTGATGGCGGCCTGATCGACGTAGCCAAAGCCCTCGATGACCTCGCCGTCCACGGGGATGCTCTCGCCGGGCTTGATGACCACGACGTCGCCGGCGACCACCTGCTCGGCGGGCACGGTGACTTCCACGCCGTCGCGCACGACCACGGCGGTCTTGGGCGCAAGATCGACCAGCTTGCCCAGCGCATCTGAAGTCTTTGATTTGGAGCGCGCCTCGAGGTACTTGCCGACGGTGACGAGCGTGAGGATCATCGCCGCGGACTCAAAGTAGAGGGCGTGGGCGTACTCGTGTACCACAGCCATGTCGCCGTGACCGAAGCCGTAGGCCATGCGGTACATGGCGAAAATGCCGTAGAGCAGCGAGGCGCTGGAGCCGACCGCCACCAGAGAATCCATGTTCGGCGCGCGGTGGGCGAGGGCCTTGAAGCCGACGATGTAGAACTTGCGGTTGATGAGGATGACCGGCACGGTGATGACCAGCTGCGTCAGCGCCGAGATGAGGGCGTTTTCCGTGCCGGTGAGGAAAGCGGGCATCGGCAGGCCCATCATGCCGCCCATGGCCACGTACATCAGCGGGATGAGCAGTATGATCGAGGAGATGAGGCGGCGCTTCATCGACGCCTGATCGTCCTCGGCGCGCTGCTGGCGCGACTGCCACTCCTCGCGGAAGCCGGAAGAGGCCTGCGCCTGCGCGCCCTGCGACGGGGCCTCGGCGTCGCTGGCGCCGTAGCCGATCTCCTGCACCGCCGCGCAGATGACGGGGGCGGTGAGCGCGCTTTCATCGTATTCGACCGTCATGCGGCCGGAGAGCAGGTTGACGTCCACATCCTTGACGCCTTCCAGCTTTTGCACGCGGCGGGTGACGTTGGCCTGACAGGCCGCGCACGTCATGCCGGTGACGTTGAATTTCTGCGTTTTCACGGTTGCCTCCTATTTGAGCTTCTTCACAAGTTCTATGGCTTCATCGACGATGGCGGTGTTGCCGTTTTGTATCTCCTCGACCACGCAGGTCTCCATGTGGTCCTGAAGCATCACGTAGCCCAGCGCCTGCAGGGCGCTCTCCGCCGCCGCTACCTGCATGAGGATGTCGCCGCAATAGCGGTCTTCCTCCACCATCTTCTTGATGCCGCCCAATTGCCCGATCACGCGGTTAAGGCGGTTGATGAGTTTCTTTTTCGCCTCTTCGCTGCGCGGCGTGTGCTTGTAGCGGCAGCAGGCCGGTTTCTGTTCCTGCATTGGCGCTCGCTCCTTTCATATACCCCCATCCGGTATTTCTCCCCGACGTTTATAATATACCCTTTGGGGGTATCTGTCAATCGCTTCTTGTGAGATTTAACAGTTTTCAGGAGCCAACTGTAGGGCGAAAGCGACCACCTGTCGAAAAAGGCTGGCGCTCGCGGCGCGGGCGGTGTATACTGGAGGCGACGAGAGGGGGACGGCCATGAACGTGGAAGTGCGCATCGACCCAAACTGCGCGGAGGCGCGCGCCGTCATTACCGCGCCGCGGATGACGGAGGAAGTTGAGGCGGCGCTGCGGCTGCTTGGGCGCGGGCCGGAGCGGAAATTGACCGGCTTTCGCGGCGGCGAGGCGGAATTGCTCGACCCGGCGGACATACTGCGCGTCTACGCCGGGGGCGGCAAGGTCTACGCGGTCACGGAGCGGGGCGAGTTTGAACTGCGCATGCGTCTGTACGAGGCGGAGCGGCGGCTGGAGGGCGGGGCGTTCGCGCGCATCTCCAACGCGGAGCTTATCAACCTCGACCGCGTGCGCGCCTTTGACCTGCGGCTGACGGGCACCATCGTGGTGCGCTTTGCCGACGGCAGCATCACCTACGCGGCGCGCAGGTATGTGGCGGCGTTGAAAAAACGGCTGGGCATCGGAGGGGAGAAGAAATGAAGAAGAAAGTGTTTTTGCTCTGCGGCGCGGGGGCGCTCTTTGGCGTGGCGCTGAGTACGATCATCACCATTCTGATCTCATTGACCGCGGGCGACGGGCGCTTTTACCCCGTCGTGCCGGAGCTGATCGCCGACTGCGGGGGCGAACTCAACGCCGTGATGCTGCAAGCGGCGCTCTCCATGCTCTACGGCGCGGCCTGGGCAGGGGCGGCGCTCATCTGGCGGCGGGATGGCTGGAGCCTGACGAAGCAGACCGCGCTGCACCTGCTCGTCTGTTCCGCCGCCACCTTCCCCATCGCCTGGGCCTGCCGCTGGATGCGCCACGACGCGGCGGGGGCGGCGCTGTACTTCGGCATCTTCTTCGCCATCTACGCGCTGGTCTGGCTGGGGCAATATCTCGGCATCCGCAGGCGGCTGCGGGAGGTAAACCGCGCGCTGGGGGCGCGAAGGGATGGGGCGTGAAAAAGCGCGGGCGGCCGCTTGACCGTCCGCGTTGTCTGTTTGTAAGCTCAGTAGTTCTCGGCGTTGATCTCGAAGTAGCTCTGCGGATGGGCGCAGGTAGGGCAGATCTCCGGGGCGGCGGTGCCGACGACGATGTGGCCGCAGTTGCGGCATTCCCAGACCTTGACCTCGCTCTTTTTGAACACCTCGGCGGTCTCCACATTGCGCAGGAGGGCGCGGTAGCGCTCCTCGTGGTGCTTTTCGATGGTGGCCACGAGGCGGAAGCGGGCGGCGAGTTCCGGGAAGCCCTCTTCCTCGGCGGTTTTGGCAAAGCCCTCGTACATGTCCGTCCACTCGTAGTTCTCGCCCTCGGCGGCGTGGAGGAGGTTCTGCGCCGTGTCGCCGATGCCATTGAGTTCCTTGAACCACATCTTGGCGTGTTCCTTCTCGTTCTCGGCGGTCTTGGCAAAGAGCGCGGCGATCTGCTCGTAGCCCTCTTTTTTGGCCACGGAGGCAAAGTAGGTGTACTTGTTGCGCGCCTGCGATTCGCCGGCGAAGGCGGCTTCGAGGTTCTTTTCCGTCTGCGTGCCGGCGTAGCGGTTGGCCTTGGCTTCCCCGACCAGCTCCAGTTTGTCGCCGGTGGCCTTGCAGATGGGGCAGACGGGCGTTTCGCCCTCGGGAACGGAGAACACGTGGCCGCAGACTTTGCACTTGTAGGTCTTCATGGGTTTCTCTCCTTTTTTCTTTTTATCATTGCAGGGGACGACTTCCATCAGTTTCCACACCGCGTCCAGCGGGAAGCCCTCGGCGGGCGGGGAGACTGCCCACGAGGCCAGCAGGTTGTGGGCGTTGCCGCTCTGGGGCAGCATGTAGCCCGCTTCGCGGAGGATGTCCTCGCCGACGAGGCGCACGGACCTGGCCACGGCCTTGCAGAGGCGGTAAAGGCCGTCCTCCGCGGCTGTCTCCGCCGTTTGCAGGGCGATCTTTTCTTCCTCCGCTCTGCGTTCGGCGAGGGCGTTGGCAAGGGCGACGACGCTTTCCGCCTTTTTCTGCTGGGGCGGATAGTCCACGGGCACCATGGAGATGGCTCCGCTGGGGCAGGCCCCGGCGCAGTCGCCGCAGCCCAGGCATTTGCCCGTGTCGATGACGCTGTTCTCGGTGTCCGTCGCTCCGGTGGGGCAGACGTAGAGGCAGAGGCAATCCTTGGTACACAGGCGCAGGTTGCGCACCGCCACGCGCTTCATGCGGAAGCCCTCCCTTCGATCTTCTCGAATTTCCACGCCGGGACTTTGCAGACCGGGCAGAGCTGGGGCGGTTCCTTGCCGACGTAGGCAAAGCCGCAGACGGAGCAGACCCAGATGTCCGTATCGCGCAGCATGGCCTCGCCCTCGCGGCGGTAGCGCTCGACAAGCGTTTTGAGGATGGCGGTCACCTTTTCGCCCCACACGCAGATGCGCTGCGTGCCGCGGTCGCCCGCCTGTACGGCGGCGGCGTTGAGGGTGGGGTAGGCGGCAAGGTCTTCGCCGATGCGGGAGGCGAGGGCGTCCACGCCCGTTTCCCGCGCGGCGGGCGCGGCGGCGGCAAACCAATTGGCGATCTCGCGGAAGAGGGCGGCTTCTTCCTCCTTATACTGCTTTTCGCAGCCGCGGGCGAGGTTGGAGCAGAGGATGGAGAGCGCGCCGGGCGAGAGCTTTTGCATATCGCCATGCACCGGCGCGTGCGGGGCGACGGTCGGGGCGGGCGCGGCGCTCTTTGCCGCCGCTTCCGGGGCGAAGGCGGACTTGGCCGCGCCGCAGAGGGGGCATGTCCACGTTTCCGGCAGCGCGGCAAAGGGCTTGCCCTGCTTTGCCTCGTCGTAGACATAGCCGCAGATGGAGCAGACGTATCTCATGTTCGGTCTCCTCTCTTTTTTGGGGGGCGGTCGGTCTATGCGGCTGTCCTGCGTTCGTGGGGCGGGTATGAGATGGGATGATCATGGGTCACATGTCCATTGTAACGGGGAAAAAGTGCGTTGTCAAGCCACGCACGCAAAAAGGCCCCCGGGATCTCCGGGAGCCTTTGGAAATGCGCCTTACGCCTCGGCCTTGACCTTCTTCAGGTGTACGAAGCGGGGCAGACCGTCTTCGACGGTCATCCTGGTCTGGCCCTGAATGAGGGGCAGAGCGTAGTCGATGAAGCCTTCGGTGATGCCGTCGCCCTCGTTGTTGATCCACTGGCGCGGCACCTTCTTCTCGGTGTTGGCGACGATGCTCAGGTCGAAGAGCTTGATCTTGCAGGTGTACTTGCCGTCCACCATCTCGCGCTCGAAGCCGACCATCTTGTCGGTGACGCCATTGACGGCGTTCTCCACGGCGGCCTTGCCGGACATGAAGGACTCGTCGATGTCGGTCTGGGAGGCGCAGTGCGCCGCGCAGCGCTGCAGCAGGGAAAGCTCGATGCCGCGCACCTTGGCGCCGGTGGCCTGCTTGACGTGGTTGGCGAGGAAGGCCGCCAGACCGCCCAGCTGCGCGTGGCCGAAGGAGTCCTTGGCCATGTTCTTGTTGGCGTACTCGGCGATGAAGGTGCCGTCCTTGTCGTGGATGCCCTCGGAGACGGCGACGATGCAGTTCTTGTTCTGCTCGTAGATGGCCTTGACCTTTTTGGTGAACTCATCAAGGTCGAAATCCACCTCGGGGAGGTAGATGAGGTCCGGGCCGCAGCCCTTGACGCCAGCCAGCGCGGCGGCGGCGGTCAGCCAGCCCGCGTGACGGCCCATGCACTCGATGATGGTGATCATGCCGGTATCGTAGACGTGCGCGTCGCAGTACACTTCCATAATGGAGGTGGCGATGTACTTGGCGGCGGAGGCAAAGCCCGGGCAGTGGTCGGTGCCGGCCAGGTCGTTGTCGATGGTCTTGGGGATGCCCATCACGCGGCACTCATAGCCGTTCTTCAGCATGAACTTGGAGATCTTGTTGCAGGTATCCATGGAGTCGTTGCCGCCATTGTAGAAGAAATAGCGGACGTTGTACTTCTTGAAGATCTCGAGGATGCGCTTGTAGTCGGTATCGTCCTCATCGGGGTCCTTGAGCTTGTAGCGGCAGGAGCCCAGCGCCGAGGAGGGCGTGTATTTCATCATTTCCAGTTCCTGGGGGTCTTCCTGGCCCATGTCGATGAGGTCGTCTTCCAGCACGCCCTTGATGCCGTGGCGCGCGCCCAGCACCTTGGTGATGCAGTCGCTCTCCAGCGCGGTCTTGATTGCGCCGTAAGCGCTGGCGTTGATGACGGAGGTCGGGCCGCCGGACTGGCCGATGATGCAGGCACCCTTGAGCTGAGACATAAGGATCCTTCCTTTCCAAACATGTTGGTGGGATATACCCATACATACAAAATCTATCACAGTTTGCGCGCCTTGTCAAACGCGATGCGGTTAAGATTGCGCGGCTTTGCGCGTTCCTTCGACATCTATGACCACCACCTCGGGCGGATCGAACACGCGCGGCAGGCGCGGGTAGTAGGAAAGGCCGCGGCTGACGACGAGGGAGGTCTCCCCCACCTCGTAAAGCCCGCCGGCGTACTGGGGAAACCAGCCCTGATCGGGGGCGAAGAGGCCGTTGACCAGCAGGGGGATGCGCACCTGCCCGCCGTGGGTGTGGCCGGACAGCACGAGGTCGAAGGGATACTGGCGGTAGAGGTCGATGTAGTCCGGGCGATGGGCGAGGAGGATGTTGTAAGCATCCGGGGAGAGGCTTTCAAAGGCGGCGGCGAGGGCGGAAGCGCATTCCTCCGCCGTGCGGTATTCGCGCAGGCCGCAGAGGTTCACCTGCCCCCACGGGGTGTTCAGCGGCAGCACGCCGTCCTCCAGTATGGTTACGCCGTAACCTTCAATCTTCTCCAGAACATCTTCAAAGTCCGGCCGCCAGCGGTCGTGGTTGCCGGAGACGTAGTAGGCGGGGATGCCGGTGCGGGAAAGGGCCTCGAAGAAGGACAGGGCGTTTTCCAGCGGCGCCACGTCGTCAACGATGTCGCCACCCAGAAGGATGGCGTCCGGGCGCTGATCCAGCACGAGGTCGAGAAGCTCGCGGTGGCCTTCGCCGTAGACGGCGCTGTGCAGGTCGGTGAGCAGGGCGATGCGCAAGCGCGCGTCTTCGGTGAGTTTGTCCGTCTCCAGGCGATAAAAGCGCAGCGTCAGCCCGCGCCAGAGGGCGCAGACGAGCAAAAGCGCGCAAAAGCAGATGCAGAACAGGGCGATCCCCCAACCTCTTTTCATGATCTCCTCCCCAGGGCGCGCCGCACTCCCCCCGACGCGGCGGCATACGATGCAGGGAAGCAAGGATGATGAGGTGATGTCGATGCTTCCCAACTCCTATTATTATAACACATCTTCCGGCGGCGGTCTACGCGCGGCGGGCCGCTGCTGTCAATCCAGCTGCCGCCCCATCCCCTATGGCTGTTGCTGCTGCGGGCCTTCCGGCCCTTCCGGCCCCACCGGCCCCGGCGCGACCGGCCCCACCGGCCCGACTGGCCCGACTGGCCCCACCGGCCCCGCGGGCGCGCAGGGCGCCGTCGGTTTGACGGGCGCGACGGGCCCCACCGGCGCCACCGGCCCGACCGGCGCGCAGGGCGAGGGTCTGGAAACGCTGCAGCCCTTTGCCGCCGGGGCTTCTTACAGGATGGGCGATCTGGTGTTTTACGATGGCAGCCTCTATCAGGCCGACATCAACGACCCCACGGGCACGCCCGGCTCCTCCGCGGACTACAATCTCGTCACCGTCATGGGCCCCACGGGCGCGACCGGGCCGACCGGCCCCATCGGCCTGACTGGCCCCACCGGCGCGCAGGGCGTCATGGGCGCGACCGGGCCGTCTGGCATGATTGGACCGACCGGCCCCGCAGGCATGACCGGCGTCGCCGGACCCACCGGGCCGACCGGTGCGACAGGGCCTTCCGGCGTCGCCGGACCCACCGGGCCGACCGGCGCAGCGGGTGCAGAAGGGCCGACCGGCCCCACAGGAGCCACGGGACCCACTGGCCCTTCCGATGGACCGACGGGTCCCACCGGGCCGACCGGCCCTGCTGGCGCACAGGGCAGCGCAGGACCGACCGGGCCGACCGGCGCACAGGGCGACGAGGGACCCACCGGCCCCACGGGCCCCACGGGCCCCACCGGCCCCACAGGACCGACCGGGCCGCAGGGCACTGCCGGCACACAGGGCGCGCAGGGCGACGAGGGTCCTACCGGCCCCACGGGTCCTGCCGGCGCACAGGGCGTTGCCGGCGCAGAAGGGCCGACCGGGCCAACAGGACCCACTGGGCCGACCGGGCCGGCCGGATCTGAAGGACCAGCGGGTTCGGCAGGCGCGCAGGGCGACGAAGGCCCCACGGGACCAACCGGCCCCACGGGTCCCACCGGGCCGCAGGGCACCGCTGGCACACAGGGCCTGCAGGGCGATGAAGGGCCGACCGGCCCCACGGGTCCCACCGGGCCGACCGGGCCAGCGGGCGCGATGGGCCTTTCCGGCCGCAGTCTGGCTGTGCGCTCCATCAGCATCACCGGCCCGGACGGCGCGCCCAGTGTGCGGGACGCGGGCGACGAGCGGCAGGGGCTTTTGGACTTCGTGCTCCCCGCAGGTCCCACCGGCCCGGCCGGCCCGGCTGGCAAGGGCACGGCGGCGCTGGCCTATCAGCTCGGCTCACTGCGCAACGATGCAACTGATGGCGCGCTGACGCTCTCCACGCTGCTGGCAGAACCGGCGGAGGACTACGCGCTTTCGCAGAACGCGCTGACGCTGCGCGAGGCGGGCACGTATCTTCTGCGCTACACGGTGTTCGTGCCGGAGCAGGCCGCCATCGACACGGTGCTGCGATTGCAGGCCAACGAGCAGACGCTGCTTTCCAGCGTCGTCCACGCCGTGAAGAGCGCCGGAGCGGGCCAGAGCGCCACCTTTGGCGGTCAGGCGCTGCTGGTGGCGGGCGCGGATACGCTGGTGCGCCTGACCAGTTCCGCGGCGATCAACATCGCCGACACCGCAGCCAACGCCTCGGTTACGCTCTCGGCGGAGCGCATCGCCTGACGCAAAAGCGCGCGGCGGAGGAACGTTCCCCCGCCGCGCGATGAAAAAACGACCCGTGGGCATTTCGTCCCACGGGCCGCGTCGCGTTTCCTTACGCTTCCTTTTTCTTCTTTTCCTTGCCCGTCACCTTGTTGAGGGTCATGATGACGGCCATGATGATGGCGATGACCAGGAAGATGCCGACCATGCCCTTGAGCATATAGCCAAGGGAATCCACGAAGGCCGCGCCGTCGATGTGGATATCTACATGCGCGTCGGACGGGTCCGCTTCCTCCTCGCCCATGCCGATGGAGCGGAGGTATTCGTCGTGTTCCGCAACCTGTTCCGCGAGGGAATCCAGCAACTCCTGCTCCTCGGTGAGCAGCATTTCTTCCGAAGCCACGAGGGCCTGTTCTTCAACCGTAGGCATATGCGTACCTCCTTCTGCTTAAAGCGTGGGGATGAGGGAAATGATCATGCCGCCGGCGATGACCGAGGCGATCTGCCCGGCCACGTTGGCGCCCGCCGCGTGCATGAGCAGGAAGTTCTGCGGGTCTTCCTTGAGGCCCATCTTATGGACCACGCGGGAGGACATCGGGAAGGCGGAGATGCCCGCCGCGCCGACCATGGGGTTGATCTTCTTCTTGAGGAAGAGGTTGAGGAACTTGACGAAGAACACACCGCCAATGGTGTCGAAGCAGAAGGCCACCAGGCCCAGGGCAAGGATGACGATGGTGTTGATTTTGAGGAACTTCGACCACACCATCACCGGGGCCACGGACAGGCCCAGCAGCAGCGAGATGAGGTTGGCCAGCACCTTCTGCGCCGTCTCGGAGAGCGAATCAAGCACCAGGCACTCGCGCAGGAGGTTGCCGAACATCAGGAAACCGACCAGCGCCACGCTCTTGGGGGCGGCGATGCCGGCGATGAAGGTGACGAAGATGGGGAAGAGGATGCGCGTGGTGCGCGAGATGTTGGCGGGGTTGTATTCCATCTTCATCATGCGCTCTTTCTTGGTGGTGACCAGGCGGATGCAGGGCGGCTGCACCATGGGCACCAGCGCCATGTAGGAATAGGCCGCCACGATGATGGCGCCGATGTACTGCGTGCCAAAGTGCTGCGCCACGAAAATGGAGGTCGGGCCGTCCGCCGCGCCGATGATGGCGATGGAGGCCGCGTCCTGCAAAGTAAAGCCCAGCAGGCGCGCCAGCGACAGCGTAAAGAAGATGCCAAACTGCGCCGCCGCGCCGCAGAGGATCATCTTTGGGTTGGAGAGCAGCGGTCCAAAGTCGATCATCGCGCCGATGCCGATGAAGAGCAACAGCGGGAAAAGCTCGGTAACGATGCCCGCGTCGTAGAGGATCTGCAGCTCCTTGAGCGCGCCGTCCAAGGGCAGGTTCACGAGGATCGCGCCCAGACCCATGGGCAGGAGCAGCGTCGGCTCCATTTCCTTTTTGATGGCGCAGTAGATCAGCGCGCCGCCGATCACCCACATGACCGCCATCTGCCACGTGATGCCCTGAATGTTTTCAAGCAGCCAGTCCAGCCAGTCCATAGACATCCCCCTTGGTGTTTTTCGGGCGCTTGCAAAAGGCGGCCTGTGGCCGTGCCACTGTGACCGCCGCCTCCGGCGCGTTTTTGCCGGAGCCAAGACTTCCCTTTATAAAAATGAGTATAACATACCGGGCGGAAGCGTGTCAATATGCGCGCAAAGTTCCTTTATACTTTCTTTAGATGCCGGCTTTTTCGTATTGACATATTTCGCCACATTCTTTATAATCATGTTGAGGGCTTGAAAACACGCTTGGATACAAAGGAGGCCATCCATGAACATCCGCTTTCGCCGCCTCGCGGCGCTGACCCTTTCCATCCTGCTCGCGCTCACATTGCTGACCACCGGCCACGCGCAGTCGTATAGCTCCCTCGTAGAGGACGTGCTTGACCGCTTCGCCAGCAACGACGCGCGCTGTGAGAGCGCGCCCCAGCAGAGCGTCAACGGCGTCTACCGCTGCGTGGAACTGCTGGCCATCATCGCCTACAGGCTGGACGATGAGGGCGCGTATGGAGACCTCATTGGCGACGTGCTGGATACCTTCGCCAGCAACGACGCGCGCTGCGAGAGCGCGCCCCAACAGAGCGCCAACGGCATCTACCGCTGCGCGGAGCTGCTGGCCATCATCGCTTATGAATTGGATACCAGCGGCGTCTACGGTCCTCTCGTGGACGACACGCTGGAGCTGCTTTCCCAGAACGACGCGCGCTGCGAGAGCGCGCCCCAGCAGAGCGCCAACGGCTTTTACCGCTGCGCGGAGCTGCTGGCCATCATCGCCTACGAACTGGATACCAGCGGTCTCTACGGCTCTCTGGTGGGCGACACGCTGGATCTGCTCTCCCAGAACGACGCGCGCTGCGAGAGCGCGCCCCAGCAGAGCGCCAACGGCTCCTATCGCTGCGTGGAGCTTTTGGCCATCATCGCTTATGAGTTGGATACAGCCGGACTTTATTCGGACGTCATCTCCGGCACGCTCGAGCGCTTTTCCGCCAACGAGGCCGCCTGCGAAAGCGCGCCGCAGCAGACCGTCAACGGTTCCTACCGCTGCGTGGAGCTGCTGGCCGTCATCGCCTATACGCTCGGGGGCGACGCGGTCTGAAAGCGGTTGCGGGCTTTATCAGCGCTCTGGGGCGGCGTTTCCACCACAGCGGGGAAACGCCGCCCCTTTTCAGCGCCGCCTGAAGATCCAGAACTTGCTGGCGAAGTAGTTGGCGGCGATGACGACCACCTGCACGATGAGCTTGGCGAGCATGTCGTTCATGCGCCACGCGCCCACGAAGAGCAGCATGAGCAAAACGTCCATGACCAGAGAGAGAACGCGCGCGGAGAGGAACTGGGCAAGTTCGCGCCTGACATTGCCGCCTTTGCTTTTGAACACCCAGCGCTTGTTGGGGTAAAAGGCGAAGGCCACCGCCGCCAGCCAGGCAACCAGCGTGCCGGCGACGATCAGGCCCACGTTCTGGAAACTGTCGTCCATGATCAGCGCGGCAAGGCCGGGGCTGCTCCCCTCCCCGCCCACCAGACGGGTAAAGAGGAAGTAGACCACGTAGTTGACCACCGTGGTCAGCCCGCCCACGAGGCAGTAAAGGAAGATCTCCCGCAGGCGCTCGTTGTTCCAGAGCTTTTTGATCATCGCAGCGTCCTCACAAGATAGGTCATGTCGTCCAATTCGCCTTCTTCAAAGGTCACGCCGGGGTAGTTGTCGCGGAAGAAGTGCGGCGCGGTCCAGGCGTATTCAAAGCCCAGTTTTTCATAGAAGGGCAGAAGGTCCTCGCAGGTGCCGACGTACATGCGCTCATGCTCCGCGGCCAGCAGGCGGAACAGGTGCATGAGCAGGCGCGTGGCGTAGCCTTTTCCACGCGCGTCCTTTTCCGTGGCGAGGTTTTTCAGTTCGCAGCCGTCCTCGCGGCGGGTGATGACGGCCTCGGCCACGGCGCGGCCATGGGCGAACAGCACGTACATGTCGCCCGCGTCCAGATAGCGGTCGATCATCGCCTCACTGGGGTCGGCGTCGAGCAAAAGCGGCAGGTATTCGCGCTTGCCGGCGGCGATGCGGCGGATCTCCTCCGGGGCCAGTTCGCCGTTCTTCCAGTGCTTGCGGCAGAGGGCGACGTAGCTTTCGTTGCCGCCAAGGACGATCTGTTCCCCGGCCTTGACCACCTTGCCGTTTGCCACGCGGGCGTTGCAGGTGGCCTTGCGGCCGCACCAGCAGACGGTCTTGATCTCCTCGATGGTGTCCGCCCAGGCCAACAGCCAGTGGCTGCCCTCAAAGAGGTTGCCCTGAAAGTCGGCGCGCAGACCGTAGCAGATGACGGGGATGCCGCGCCCGTCCACGATGTCCACGAGCTGCTCCACCTGCGCCTTGGTGAGGAACTGCGCCTCATCGACGATGAGGCAATCGTAGAGGCTGAGGTCGATGCCGGGAAGGTCCTCGACAAATTCACAGGGCGCGCACAGCCCCGAGCGCGAGCCGACCAGTTTTTCGCCATCGCGGCTGTCGAGGCGCGGCTTGAGAAGGAGCGCGTTCTGGCCGCGCTCGCGGTAGTTGTACTGCACCATGATGGCGTTGGCGGTCTTGGAGGAGCCCATCGCTCCGTAGCGGAAATAGAGTTTGGCCATGTTTATCCCCTTTGGCAGCTTGCCCGGCGGACCGGGAAACGGTTTCCGCCTTGTATTCGACAAAAGAGGGGAAGATTCCTGCCCGCCGCTTGCCAGCGGCAGATTTAACGGTTACAATAGAGGCGGAGGTGGAAAAAATGACCATCGCCGGCGTCATCGCCGAATACAATCCCTTTCACAACGGGCATCTGCATCATTTGCGGGAAACGCGGTATCTCACGGGCTGCGAGGGGCTGGTCGTCTGCCTGGGCGGCAGCTTCACCCAGCGCGGAGAACCGGCCATGCTCTCCAAATGGGCGCGCGCGCGCATGGCGCTTTTGTGCGGTGCGGACGCCGTGTTTGAATTGCCTGCGCCCTTTGCCGTGCGCACGGCGGACTTCTTCGCCCGCGGCGGCGTGGGCGTGCTGGCGGGGCTTTCCTGCGACATCCTTTCCTTCGGCTGCGAGACGGCGGACCTTAAATTGCTGGAAACGCTCGCCGAACTGCGGGAGACGGAGCCGGAGGCGCTTTCCAGAGGGGTGCGCGCGCGGCTGGAGGCGGGCATGAGCCACGCCCGGGCGCGCGGCGAGGCGGTGGCGGAATACCTCGGCCTGCCCGCGGAGGAATTGAACGCGCCCAACATGGCGCTGGCGGTGGAATACCTGCGCTGCCTGCGGGGGACGGAGACAAGGCCGCTGGTCATTCCCCGCGTGGGCGACTACCACGGCGCGCTTCTCGCCCCCATCTGTTCGGCCACGGCGGTGCGCAAGGCGCTGGCGGGCGGAGAAGACGTTTCCATGGCGGTGCCGGCGGAGTGTCTGCCGCTGTTGCCGGAAAAACCGCGCCTGCCGCTGGACGCGGTGTTCCTCTACCGGCTGCGGCAGGGCGGGCTTTCCCTGCCGGACGCGGGCGAGGGGCTGGACGGGCTGCTCATGCGCGCGGCGCGGGAGAGCGGCTCGCTGGAGGAGGTCATTGAGCGCGTCAAGTCGCGCCGCTACACGCGCGCGCGCATCGTGCGGGCCATGGCGCACGCGGCGGCGGGGCTGACGAAGGAAGTGGCCGCAGCCTGCCAACGCCCCGCCTACGCGCGGCTCTTGGGAGTGCGCGCCGGGGCGGAGGGCGTGTTGCGGGAGCTTTCGCGGCGGGCGGCGCTGCCCATCGTTTCCGACGCCACGCGCCTGCGCGGGGACACCTGCTTTGAGGCCGAACAGCGCTTTACCGACCTGTGGGCGCTGGGCGAGCCGGAGAGCGAGGCGCGCCGCGCCGGGCAGGAGTTGACGCGGCCCTTTGTGCGCGTGGAGGCGTAAAAAAGGCCGGGGCCATGCGCGGCTCCGATCCAATATGCTGGCAAAGCGGGCAGGCGGCCAGAGCGTTGAGAAAGCCCGCAGATAAAGGATGCAAAAATCGCCCTGATCTCCGTTTTATCAGGGCGATTTTTGCAGTCGAGGGCTTTATCGACGCTTTGACGCGCCTCCCGCAAAACAGCGAACGGCGCGTTGGGCGGCGTTTCAGGCGGGCAGCAGGCGGGTGGCGTCGTCGTAGCGGGTGGTGAGCAGCTGTTCCACGCCCTGCACGCAGGCGCTCATGCTGCTGACGGCATCGCTCGTGGTGTCGCCCTGGGCGAAGGCATCGTCGAAGGCCTCGAAGGCAGCCTCGATGGCGTCGCGCGTCGTGCCGTCGAGCAGGCGGTAGCGCTGGCCGTAGGCGTTGACGATGGCGTCGTCCAGAGCGGTGGCGGCGGTGTAGTAACTGCGCATGGTGGGCAGTATGCTGCCCTGCACGTCCGCGCCGGCCAGCGTCACGCCATCGTAACTGCGGGCGAACATGTAGAGGCTGGTATACAGGTCTTCGCCCACGCTGTCGCGCGCCAGTGCATATTCATTCCGAACGCTGTTTGCCTCCGAGGCGAATATGCAAATCAGCACGATGAGTATCAGAGCAATCAATGCCGCGATGATGGGCAGCAGCACGTGTGGATTTAACAGTTGTATTACACGCTTTTGTGGCTCCATGGTTTTCCCTCCCACATTTGATGAGAAAGTATATGCTGCGTGCAGCGTGAATATGCACTGCATATACGTATAAATTACGACGGGATGGTAGAAATTCCTGCGGGAAAGTTGTGAAATAATTGCATATATACATGGTATATTCACCCACTTTCGCGCATATTTTATACATTCCGCGCATATTTCGCGCAAATTTGCGTCACAGCGCCGACACATTTCGCATGGGCGTTCTTCCCATGGCGCGCAGAAAAAAACCGCCGCGACCCCTCCCGCGCCCGGTGTGAGGAGGCGCGCGGCGGTCTGCGGCGGATGAAGGATAAACTTTGGGTTAACCGGCGGAGGGGCAGAGCAACACCGCCGCGGCGGGCAGGCTGTCGAGCGTTTCCGGGGTGATGTCCAGTTCATTGGGCAGGTACTGCGCGTGCGTCAGGCGCACAAATTCCCCTTCGTCGGTGATGGGCAGGTTGCACAGCACGGTCTTGAAGTGCATGGCGATGGCGGTGTGGGGCCTGACCTCGCGGATGACCTCCACGGCCTCGGGCGTGGTGATGGTGTAGGTGCCGCCGATGGGGATGAGCAGCAGATCCACGCCGCGCAGGGCCGCGTACATCTCCGGCGTGGGCAGGTGGCCAAGGTCGCCGAGGTGGGCAATGCGCAGGCCGTCGCCTTCGAGGATGAAGGCTATGTTTTTGCCGCGCTTCGCGCCCTGCGCTTCGTCGTGAAAGCAGGGAATGCCGTGTATCTTCACGCTGCCGACCGTGCGCGGCGCGACGTCGGCGATCACCTGCGGCTCGCCCTGCAGGGACTGGACGTAGTTGTGATCATAGTGCCCGTGGCTGCACAGCGCCGCGTCGGCGCGCGCCTTGCAGAGGGGGTAGCCGACGGAAGCGTCGAAGGGGTCGATGACGATGGCGGTGCCGTCCGCGTAGGTGAGGGCAAAGCAGGAATGTCCGTACCATTTGAGCTTCATATCTCATTCTCCTTTTATAAAGTCGAGCATCGTCGCGCAGGCGTAGAGACCGCCGCCGCCGCCCGTTCGCAGGCAGACCGCCGCGCGCTGGCGCAGGGCCTTGTCAAGCGCTGCGAGACGGGCGCGCTCCGGGGCTTCCAGAAGTTTGGCCGCCTCGCAGAAGAGGAAAAGGCTTTCCCGCTCCACGGGAAGGCCGCGAAAGCGCAGAAACGTGCGGGAAAGGGCGCTTTGCGGGGCTTCCCCTTCGTATTCGCGCAGGAGCGCTTCGGTGGGGGTGAGCCGCCAGACGTCCCCGGCGGGCGCGCAGGTGAAGTAAGGGCTTTCCACCCGCTCGCGGACGACGAACAGCCCTTCTCCCCGGTCGCGGCGCGCGTTCACGCCCGGGGGCAGGCAGGCGCGCGGGGCGGTCACGGCTGTTCTTCCCGCCGCGCGGCGAGGCGGCGGAAGGCCTCGGGGAGCATTTCGAGGATGTTGCGGGAGGTCATGGCCGTGTCGCCGTACTTTTCTTCCGCCAGCAACCCGGCGAGGCCGTGGACTTCGCAGGCGGCGGCGATGTTGTACCACTCGCAGCAGCGCAGGCCCGCCAGCAGGCCGGCAAAGACGTCGCCCGAGCCGCCCTTGGCCATGCCTGAGCCGCCCGTGGTGCTGATAAACACCGGCTGGGCGCGGCCATTGACCGGCGCGCCCTCGCAGACGACGCGGCTCGCGCCCTTGAGTACCACCTTGCAGCCCAGTTCATCACCCAGCGCCGCCAGCGCGCGCGCGTCGGAGACGGGGTCGGTCAGTTCGCGGCCCAGCAGGCGGCGGGCCTCGCCGGGGTGCGGGGTGAGGACGCAGGACAGGCTCGCCATGGCGAGCAGTTCCCGATGTTCGGCAAGTATGTTGAGGGCGTCCGCGTCCAGAACGAGGCTGGCGGGCTGTCCGTCCTTGGGGGCGAGCAGCGCTTCCAGCACCTGCGGGGCGCAGCGGCGGGAAAGGCCGGGACCGGCGACGATCCGCTTTCCATCGCGCAGTTCCCAGAGAAGATCCGCCGCCTCCGCCGCGAGCGCGCCGTCCTTTTCCGGCATGGGGACGCACATGGCGCAGGGTTCCAGCACTTGCAGGATGGGCACGATGGAGGCCGGGCAGGCCACCGTCACCAGCCCCGCGCCGCTTCTGAGCGCCGCGCCCGCACACAGCGCCGCCGCGCCCGCCATGCCCACGCTGCCGGCGACCACCAGCACGTGGCCGCGCTCGCCCTTGTGGGTGTTGCGCGGGTACTGGGGCATGAAGTCCTGCGGGGCGTCAAAAAGGTAGTTGCGGCCCGTGGCGTCGAGAAATTCCCGCCACGCCTGCGTGGGGCGGATGTCGATGTTGGCCGTGCGCACTTCGCCGCAGACGTCCAGACCATCGTTGAGGTAGTGGCCGGTCTTGGCGTAGCGCAGGGCGAGGGTCACGTCGGCATACACGCAAATGCCGGGGTGTTCCGTATTATCGTGCGCCGAGGGGAAGCCCTGCCCGGAGAGGCCGGAAAGGCCGGAGGGGATGTCCACGGCGACGACCTTCGAGCCGTGGCGGAGGCGGTCTTGATTCATGCGGCGGATGAGCGCGGCGGCGTTGCCCGCCGGGGCGCGGGAAAGGCCGGTGCCAAAGAGCGCGTCCACCCACACGTCCGGGCGCTCGCGGCTGTTAACGGAGAGTTCGCGCACGCCGGCCTCGCGGGCGCGGCGCAGGTTTTCGATGGCGTCCGGGCTTTTCGGCTCCTCCGCAAGCACGAAGGCCACGTCCGCGCCGCGCGGCTTGAGCAGGCGCGCCGCCGCCAGGCCGTCGCCGCCGTTGCCGCCGGGGCCGCAGGCGAAGAAGATGGTGCGAAAGTTGCCGAAGCGTTCCACGAGCAGGGAGGCGAGCGCCGAAGCCGCCTGCTCCATCACCTCAATGGACGCAACGCCGGACTCGGCGAAATAGAACTGTTCCATTTTGCGCATCTGTTCCGGGGTCAAAATGAGCGTGCCCAATGCCATGCCATCACCTCACACATATCCGTACAGGCCGCGCACGGAGACGTCGCCGGCCAGCACGGTTTCCGTTTTGCCGTCCACCTGCCAGATCAGCGCGCCGTCCTCGCGGAAATCCAACGCCTTGCCCTCGCGGCCATCTATGCGTATGCCCTGCCCCAGCGTCGCCGAGCGGGGGCGGATGCCCTCGAGGATGGGGGCAAGGCCGCGTTTTTGCCAAGTGGCGTACCACGGCTCGAAGCGTTCAAGAAATACAGGAAGAAGTTCCTCGGGCGGGACGCGCGCGCCGGTCTCAAGGAAAAGGGAGGTGGCGTGGGGAAGCTCCTCGGGAAAACCCGTTTGCAAAAGGTTGACGCCCGCGCCGAGGACGAGCCAGTCGCATTTTCCTTCCCGGAACCCGGCTTCGGCGAGCATGCCGCATATCTTTTTGCCGCCCATGACCAGATCGTTGGGCCACTTGATCTTCGCCGGGCCGTAGGCACAGAGCGCCTCGGCCATGGCAAGCGCGGCGACGAACACCGCGCCGCCCGCCTGTGAAGCGGGGACATCCCTCGGGCGCAGCAAGAGCGACACCCACAGCCCCTCGCCCGCCGGGGACTGCCATGAGCGCGCGAGACGGCCGCGCCCGGCGGTCTGTTCCGCCGCCGTGACGGCGCACTCGCCCTCCCCCGCCAGCGCCAGGCGCTTGGCCACGGCGTTGGTGGAATCCACGGACGGATAGGTGATGATCTTGCGCATAGTGCCTCCCAAATGTGACCTTCCTTTGAATATTGTAGCACATTCCCGCGCATTTGAACAGATTCGCTTGTCATTCCCGGCGCAAATTTGTATACTGGAAACTGAGTACGTGTGCGCGCCGGGCGGCGGGGAACCGCATCCGCCGCGCGCGCGTCCAAGAAAATGCAAATAACGCAAGGAGAACGCCGCCATGCAGGTAACGCAGCGCTTCGCGCAGCTTCTGATCAAAAACGTGGGCAGGGTCATCGTCGGCAAGGAGGACGCCGTGGAGCTGATGATGATCGCGCTTCTGTGCCGGGGGCATGTACTGATCGAGGACGTGCCCGGCGTGGGCAAGACCACGCTGGCCTCGGCACTGGCGCGCTCTTTGGACTGCTCGTTCAAGCGCATACAGTTCACGCCGGACATCACCCCCAGCGACATCACCGGCTTTTCCATCGTCAACTTCAAGACGGGCGAACTGGAATACCGGCCCGGGCTGGTGATGAGCCAGATCGTCCTCGCCGACGAGATCAACCGCACCTCGCCCAAGACCCAGTCCAGCCTGCTGGAAGTGATGGAGGAAGGACAGGTGACGGTGGACGGCACCACCTACCGCATGCCCAGCCCCTTCATCGTGCTGGCGACGCAGAACCCGGTGGACTTCGTGGGCACCTATCCTTTGCCGGAGGCGCAGCTGGACCGCTTCTTCATGCGCGTGTCCATCGGCTACCCTTCGCAGGAGGAGGAGATCGACATCCTTGAGCGCTACACCTCCGGGGCGCGGCCCATGGAGGAGTTAAAGCCCATCTGCTCCTCGCAGGACATCGTGAAGCTGCAGCAGCAGGTGGACACGGTGTACACCTCGCGCGAAGTGCGCGCCTACATCTCCGCCATCGCCGCCGCCTCGCGCAGGAACGGGGCCTTGCAATTGGGCGTTTCCACGCGCGCGGCCATCTCGCTTTTGCGCGCGGGGCAGGCGCGGGCGCTCTTGCAGGGGCGCGACTACGTGTCCCCCGAGGACATCCAGAAAATGGCCGAGCCGGTGCTGGCGCACAGGCTGGTTTTGAGCCCCGAGGCGCGCATGCGCAACATGACGGCGCAGCGCGTGCTTGGCAACATCCTCGGCTCCGTGCAGGTGCCGGTGAAGGCCAGATGACCTCGCGGCTGACCGGGGTACTCATCGCCATGGCGGCGCTGCTTGCGACGGGGCTGTCCACGGGCGGGCAGATCTACTACCTGCTGTTTTACACGCTTTTGCTGCTCACCCTTCTTTCGCTCATCTCCGTGCTGTGGCTTTTGTTCAGCGCGCGCATCGAGATGCGCGGGGTCAAGCCCCGCGTGGAGCGCGGCGAGGCGATGATGACCATTTTCACCGTGCGCCACACATCGCCTTTGCCGGTGGCGGCGCTGCGCCTGCGCCTCAACGTGCCCTCGGCCTTTTCCGCCGCGCAGGAGATCAGCGTTTCCACCCCGGCGTTCAAGACGCGCACCTTCCGCTACATGGTGCGCTGCCCGCACCGGGGCAGCTATGAGGTGGGCATCACCCGCCTGCGCGCCCGCGACGCCTTTGGGCTGTTCTCCATCTCCCGCAAGAGCGGCATGAAACTTTTGCGCGTGGACGTGTATCCCAAGAGCTACGACGTGCCCTTTCTGGAATTGAAGGCCGGGGACACCGGGCCGGAACTGCGCTCGCGCGCCACGGAGGACGCTTCCTCGCCCTCGGACGTGCGCAAATGGCAGGAGGGCGACGTGCTGAAAAAAGTCCACTGGAAACTGACGATGCGGCGGCGCGAACTGATGGTGCGCACGTTTGAGGAATCCTCGCGGCCGGACACGTTGATCGTGCCCGACCTTTCCGAGATCCAGGCACTGCCGGATCAGGCGCTGACCATTGAGGACTGCGTGTGCGAGGCCTGTCTTTCGCAGGCGCGCGCGCAGCTCAACGAGGGCTATCCTGTGCGCATGCCGCTGCTCTCATCGCGGCCCGGCGAGCCGTCCGGGCAGTTTCCGCAGGATGTTCCCATGTTCGCCGAAGCGCTGATGCGCGCGCAGTTCGACAGCCCCTACCCCTACGAGCAGGTGCTTGTGCAGATGCTGCGGCGCACCACGCGCACGGGCGGCTGCGTGCTGGTCACGCCGCGGTTGACCACGCGCGTGGCCGACATGGCGCTGAAACTTTCGCGCACAGGCGTGCGCGTGCGGCTTCTGTGGGTGACGGACAGCCGCAACGACCAGTCGCTGGAAATGATCGAGCGGCTGAAGATGGAAAACGTCGAGGCGAGGGCGGTCGATCCCTGGGAAGCCGCCGCCTGACGGAGGACGCAGATGACCAGAACACAGAAACTTCTCCGCCTGCTCGCCACCGCGCTGATCGCGGCGCTGGTGGCCGGCGGCGCGGCCAACACCATACTCAGCGCGACGCCCCTTGCGGCGAGCTGGCCGCTCGCCTACCTGTGGGCCTTTGGCGCGGCGCTGCTGGGCGCGGCGATGTTCTCGGGCGCGCCCGGGCTGATCGCCGCGCTCTGCGCGCTGGCGGTATATCTGCTGGCGGTGCTGCTGGGCGGCGTTTTCGGGGCGCGGGCGCTGTTTGAGGCCCTGCGCGCCTTTGGGGAGAGCGGCGACGCGGCCTCCCTCGCCGCGCACGGCCCGGCGGCGGCCATGCTGCTGGGCGTGGGGCTGGGGCTGTTGTTCTTTTTGCTGGTGCGAAAGCGCGGCGGCCTCTTTTTCGCCGCGGTGGTGGCGCTGGTGGCCATTCTCGCCGCCTGCGCCATCGGCGAGGACGCGAGCGTGGGCGCGGCGGTGCCGGCGCTCATCGGTCTGGCGGCGGCCTACGCCTTTATCTCCGACGCCGAGCGCGATCTGAAGAGCTGCGTGCGCGCGCTCATCCCCGCCGCGCTGGCGGTATTGCTGGCGCTCTTGCTGGTGCCGCAGGGGCGGCTGACGTGGACGCCGCTGGAAAACGCCGCCAACGCCCTGCGCAACGCCTTTGAGGATTACTTTCACTTCAGCGAGGTGCGGCAGACCTTCTCCTTGCAGGAGCGGGGCTACAACTACACCATCTCCGGCGAGGACGGCGAGCCGGAGCCGCGTCTGGGCGGCCCCGCCGACCCGGACGACACGCCGGTGATGCGCGTGCGCGCCGACGGCGACCTGCTCTTGCGCGGCACCATCCGCCGCGATTACACCGGCTATTCCTGGGTGGACACGGGCGAAAAGGCCCGCTACCTCTACTACGACTTCACGCGCCGCGCCACGCGCGCGGACATCTTTGACTCCGGCGAAGTGCCCGGCGGCGAAACTGCCTTCACCGCCCGCACGGCGGAAGTGGAGATGCTGGACGGGGGCACCAGCACCCTCTTTGCCGCCCACCGGCTGACGGACTTTTCCATGGCCCTGCAAAACGCCGTGTACTACAACTCCATCGGCGAGGTGTTCCTCGCCCGCAACGTGGAAGCGGGCGACGAGTACGCCTTTACCGCCCTTGCGCAGGGCGACGAGGCGGCGCTGCGCGCGCTGACCTTGGAGCGCGCCCCGGCGGAGGACGAGGGCTGGCAGGAGGCGGCGGAGACCTGCCTTGCCCTGCCGGACGCGGTGGAAGATGGCGTATACAGTCTGGCGGCGCAGATCACTTCCGGCGCGCCGGACGCCTTTTCCAAGGCCGTCGCCATCCGCGACTGGCTGGCGGACAACTGCCGCTACACGCTGGAGGTGGACTACCCGCCCGCCGAGCGCGACTTTGTTTCCTATTTCCTGCTCGATTCCCGCGAGGGCTATTGCAGCTATTTCGCCAGCGCCATGGCCGTGCTATGCCGCGCGGCGGGGCTGCCTGCGCGCTATGTGGAGGGCTATTCCCTGCACGCCGCGCCCGGCGAGAGCGTGGTACTCACCGGTGAGGACGCCCACGCCTGGGTGGAAGTATACTTCAACGGCGTCGGCTGGCTCACCTTCGACCCCACCGCCGCCGCGCAGGACGCGCAGGGGACTTCGCAGCAGGGCGGCGGCACGCACGAGCATGAGGGCGAGGCGGGACGCGTGAACCTCCTGCCCGAGGACGCGGACAACGACCCGACCCCGCCGCCGGAACACCCGGACAGCGCGCCCACGCCGACCCTCGACCTCACGCCCCCGACCCCCTCCCCCACGCCCAACGACGGCAGCATCACCCCCTCGCCGACGCCGCCGGACCCCTTTGCGGCGCAAAGCAGCCCTTCGCCCTCGCCCGAGCCTTCCCCTGAGCCGCAGCAGGAGCCGCAGAGCGACAGCGCGGATGACGATAAGCGCCGCCCGCCGGTATGGCTGTGGGTGGTGCTGGGCATACTGCTGCTTCTGGCGCTGATCGCCCTCGCCGTTTTCTGGCTGCGCTCGCGTCTGCAAAAGACCGACCCCGCCGTTCTGGCGGCGCGGGCCAGAAACACGGAGGAAGCGGGGCTGATCCTCTGCCGCGCCATGCTGACGCTGCTGGCCCGCACGGGGCAGGCGCCGCTGGGCGGCGAGGAACTGAGCGCCTTTGCCCACCGCGTCTGCGTGGGGGCGCTGTCCAACCCGGACTTCGAGGCGTTCTGCAAAAAGCTGACGCTTGCCCGCTACGCCCGCGCGCCGCTTTCCGCCGCCGATCTGGAAACGGGCGTGCGCGCCTACCGCCGCATGCGCAGAAGCGTGCGCAGAAGCGAACGGTGGCGCTTTGACCTGCGGCGCGCCCTGCACGGGCTGGGCGACATCACCGCCATCCCCTAAGGGGAAATTCCCCGGCGGATATTGAAAAAAGCGCCGCTTCCCGCTATAATAGAAACTGGTCTATTCCGGCCCGCGCGCTTTCGCGCCGCCGTTTTGGAGGAAGACAATGTTCGAGTTCATCAAAAAGGCGCTCTCCGGCTCCAACGATGCCGAGATCAAGCGCCTGCGCAAGACCGTAGAGCAAATCAATGCCCTCGAGGGGCAGATGCAAAAGCTCTCCGACGAGGAGATGCGCGCCTATACCGGCAAATTGCGCGAGCGCGCCAAGGGCGGCGAGGATCTGGACAAGCTGCTGCCCGAAGCCTACGCGCTGGTGCGCGAGGCGGCGGTGCGCGCCCTCGGGCAGAGGCCGTTCGACACGCAGATGATCGGCGCCATCGTATTGCATCAGGGCCGCATCGCCGAGATGCGCACCGGCGAGGGCAAGACGCTGACCGCCGCGCTGCCGGCGTTTTTGAACGCGCTGCCGGGCGAGGGCGTACACATCGTCACCGTCAACGAATACCTGGCCCGCTTCCACTCCGAGTGGATGGGCAAGGTCTACCGCTTCCTCGGGCTGACGGTGGGCCTGATCGAGCATGACATGGACGCGCCCGCCAGACAGGCCGCCTACGCCTGCGACATCACCTACGGCACCAACAACGAGTTCGGCTTCGACTACCTGCGCGACAACATGGTCACCTACAAGGAGCGCATGGTGCAGCGGCCGCTCAACTTCGCCATCGTGGACGAGGTGGACTCCATTCTCATCGACGAGGCGCGCACGCCGCTGATCATCTCCGGCCGCGGCGACAAGCCCACGGAGATGTACGGCCGCGCCAATCAGTTCGTCCAGCGCCTGCGCGAAGGCGAGGAGAACGACTATGTGCGCGAGGAGAAGGAAAAGACCATCACCCTCACCGAGGAGGGCGTGCGCAAGGCCGAGACCTTCTTTGGCGTGGACAACCTCACCGACCCGGAGAATCAGGAACTGTACCACTACATACTGGCCGCGCTGCGCGCCAATGTGCTGATGAAGCGCGACGTGGACTATGTGGTCAAGGACGGACAGGTGATCATCGTCGACGAGTTCACCGGCCGTCTGATGATCGGCCGCCGCTACTCCGACGGCCTGCATCAGGCCATCGAGGCCAAGGAGGGCGTCAAGGTGGAGCGCGAGAACCGCACGCTGGCCACCATCACCTTCCAGAACTACTTCCGCATGTACAAAAAGATCAGCGGCATGACCGGCACCGCCAAGACCGAGGAGGAGGAGTTCCAGGGCATCTACAACCTGGACGTGGTGCAGATCCCCACCAACAAGCCCATGATCCGCAAGGACCTCAACGACATGGTCTACAAGACCAGGCGCGGCAAGTTCAACGCCGTCGTCGAGGAGATCGTCAAGCGCCACCAGACCGGCCAGCCCATTCTGGTGGGCACCGTGAACGTGGAAACCAGCGAGATGCTCTCCCATCTCATCAAGCTGCGCGGCGTGAATCATGAGGTGCTCAACGCCAAGAACCACCAGAAGGAAGCCGAGATCGTGGCCCAGGCCGGTCACGTGGGCGCCGTGACCATCGCCACCAACATGGCCGGCCGCGGCACCGACATTTTGCTGGGCGGCAACCCGGACTTCCTGGCCCGCCGCGCCATGCGTCAGGAAAACTACCCCGACGAAATCATCGAGGCGGCCACCGGCCACAACGAAAACGTCGATCAGGTGGTGCTGGACGCGCGCAGGCGCTACCGCGAGCTCTACGAGGGCTTCAAAAAGGAGACCGACGCCGAGCACGAGCGCGTGATGGCGCTGGGCGGCCTGCACATCATCGGCACCGAGCGCCACGAGAGCCGCCGCATCGACAACCAGCTTCGCGGCCGCGCCGGCCGCCAGGGCGACCCTGGCTCGACGCAGTTCTTCATCAGCCTGGAGGACGACGTGATGCGCCTCTTTGGCTCCGAGCGCATCGCGCCCATGATCGAAAAGCTGGGCATGACCGAGGACCAGCCGCTGGAGGCCGGTATGCTCACCAAGCAGATCGAGGGGGCCCAGAAGCGCATCGAGGGCCGCAACTACTCCATCCGCAAGAGCGTTTTGCAATATGACGACGTGATGAACAAGCAGCGCGAGCTCATCTACGGCCAGCGCCGCGACATCCTCATGGGGCATGACGTGCGCCAGAACATCATCGACATGGTGCACAAGCTCATCGACTCCACCGCCGAGCGCAACTTCACCGGCGAGGGCAGCTTTGACTGGTCCGTGGACGATGCGCGCGACTATCTGGAGAAGCTGTGCCTGAAGCCCGGCGCCTTCGACAGCCACGCCGCGGCCATCAAGACCATGGAGGAGCCGGACGAGCTGGTCAAGCTCCTCTATGCCGACGCAGAGGCTTTCTACGCCGAGCGCGAGGCGCTGCTTTCCGGCATGGGCATCGACATGCGTGAATTCGAGCGCGTGGTGCTGCTCTCGGCCATCGACCATCACTGGATGGACCACATCGACGCCATGGACGATCTGCGCGACGGCATCGGCCTGCGCGCCTACGGCCAGCGCGATCCCGTGCAGGAATACCGGATGGAAAGCTACGACATGTTCAACGACATGGTGCACTTCATCCGTGAGGAAACTGTGCGCCGCCTCTATCAGGCCCGTGTGGAGCGCCTGCCGGAGCGCCGCCGTGCCGTCAATCTCGACGCCGCCAAGGCCAGCCTGCAGGGGGAGGAAAACACCAACGGTCAGGCCAAAAAAGGCGGCGCCCCCACCAACAAGGCCATGCCCGGCGCGCCCGGGCGCAACCAGCCCTGCCCCTGCGGCAGCGGCAAGAAATACAAGCACTGCTGCGGCGCGGGCAAATAGCGCGAAGTCCGCGGACGCGGAAACAGGAAGAACGGTCTGCCAGGGAGGGAGCAAAGCATGAAAAAATGGGGGTATTTGTTGCTTGTGGTGCTGTTGCTGACGCAGCTTGCCGTGCCGGCGACAGCCGAACCGTTTGACGACCGCTTTGACGTGGAACTGCTGTACGCATACTCTATCGCCGAGGACACGCCCGCCTACGATCTGACCCTCTTTTCCTCGGAAGAAACCGAAACCTTCGAGGACTGGCAGTACCTGACCTATGATGGCTCCATGCAGTACGACTTTTCCAGCGGAACGCTGGCGGGGTACGTGGATCTGTCTTTCGTGATCAGCGGAAGCAAAAGCGATTTCGGCGTTCCATTTCTTTGCCTGGAGGGCTGGAGCGATCAGAAGTTTTCGGCCAAGCTCCTGCAGCTGCTGATCGGGGATCGCGTGTACTGGCTGGACCTGAAGCGCTACACGGACGGTTTTCTGCTGGAGCCGGACGGGGCGGACGGCTACGATTTTGATCTGATCCTGCCTCTGGGCAATCCGGGAATCGCGCTTCTCAGGGATCTGCATGACGCGGACTTCGCCTTCTCCCTGCGCCTCTACGACGCCAGGAAGCTGTGCTTTGCCATCGAGCAGCCTGCCGTAACGGAGGCGGACGGCGGCTATCCGGTATTTTACGAGGGGCTTGTGCGTTCCCGTTTCCTGGACAGGGACGGGCAGGTGCAGGAGAGCATCGCCACCTCGGTAGCCGTGCTGGACGGCGACAGCCTCATGCCGGCCATTACGGTCTATCCCAGCGGAGAAAAGGTCTGGCTTCCCGACGGAGCATCCGGTATTCCCAAGCCCGGCAAGAGCGTCAAGCCTCTGGAGGACGTTCTCTGGACGCCGCGCCTCCATCTGGAAAGCACCTTGTCGGGGGATTGGGGCCGCGTCAAAACAGTGCCCTGGATTCGCATTGAGCTGAAAAACACGGATAAGCAGCGCGCAATGCAGTCCGTTACCTTCGTGTATTACTGCACGGACAGAAGCGGCAACCCCATCGCAAGCACGCTCACCGGCGAGGTGTATAACGAGATGACGATTGAGGAATCCATCCGTCCCGGAAAGAAAAAAATGCTTTCCAAATACAGCCTTGAGGGCTATGGCGCGGACGCGCGCGTGATCTTTACGGCCATCCGCGAGGTCCGTTACGACGACGGAACTGTGGAAACCGTTTCGGACCGCGACCTGGACTTCTGGCGCTGGGATGTCAAATAGGAGGTGGCCATGAAGCGGCTCATCGGACTTGGAGTGCTGACCGTCCTGCTTGGCACAGCCGCGCTGGCGCAGGGTACCTCCTTTGACGCGACAGAGCTGGAAGCCTATGTGCGCAGCGACGAAACGGACGCGGGCTTCGTGACCACTTTTGAGTGGTCACAAAGCGGCTTTTGGACCTACCAGACCAGGTTTGACGAATACGACGGCTGCGCTTTGACCTTTGACGACGGAACGTCCGGTGTGTTCAGTCTGGACTTTGCCCTCGCGGATTCGGATCTCGTCCCCGTTCCCTACGCAATGCTCAAGGGTGTCCTGGACGCGCCGGCCGACCTTTCCTCTCTGGTGCTTTCCGCGGGGAACAGCGCGCTTCTCTTCGACTTTCTGCCGGTGGATCACCGCTTGAACCAATGGGAAGAATATGATGGCGAGTACGAGTTTTCGCTCATGTGTCCCCTGGGAACAGTGGGGATGGATCTGTGGCAGGAGACGCTATGGCAGGAAGGCGCCGTTGACCTCATCTTTACGCGATGGGACGGGACCTGCGCGAAGGCGCGGATAGGGCCGTTGCCGCCCTGGGATGAGGCCGGCGATTCGAGCGTCACGGCCTTTGATCTGTTCTATGACGGCCTAACCCGGTCGGGCTATGTGGACGAAAACGGCAACATTGCTGAGGAAGAGCGAAGCTATCTGTCCATTCTGGAGGATATCGGACTGCTGGATGTGCCCCGCTGCATATCGGCCCCTGACAGCCTGCTGACCGAAGGCCATCAGGCTCTTTAGCGCCTCTGTCATACCGGAGAGAAACAAATCAGGAGAGGATTCTATGATTGATCAGGAACGGATGAAACAGGACCTCGCCCGTCTGCGCGATACCGTAGCCAAGGCGGCCGACGCGCTCAAGCTCCCCCTTTTGCGCGAGGAACTGACCGAGCTCAAGGAGGAGATGAACGCCCCGGATTTCTGGAACAACCTGGAGCGCTCCACCGCCGTCAACCGCAAGGTGAGCCAGATTGAGGGCAAGCTGGACCACGTCAAGCGCCTGGAGACGCGCGCCGACGATGTGGAGGCCATGCTGGAGCTGCTTGCCGAAGACGAGGACGAGGGCATCGCCGCCGAGTGCGAGCAGGAGCTGGAAAGCCTTGCCAAGGATGCCGACGCGCTGGAGCTGGAAACGCTCATGCGGGGCGACTACGACAGCTGCAACGCCGTGCTCTCCTTGCACGCAGGCGCGGGCGGCACCGAGGCGCAGGACTGGACGCAGATGCTCTACCGCATGTACACCCGTTACTGCGAGCGCCACGGCTTCAAGGTGACCGTCAACGACCTTTTGGACGGCGACGAGGCGGGCATCAAGAGCGTGACCTTCCAGGTGGACGGCGAAAACGCCTACGGCTTCCTGCGCAGCGAAAAGGGCGTGCACCGGCTGGTGCGCATCTCTCCCTTTGACGCCAACGCGCGCCGCCACACCTCCTTCAGCTCCCTGGACGTGTCCCCCATTCTGGAGGACGACCAGGACTTTGAAGTCAACATGGAGGAAGTGCGCATCGACACCTACCGCGCCGGCGGCGCGGGCGGCCAGCACGTCAACCGCACCGACAGCGCCGTGCGCATGACGCACATTCCCACCGGCATCGTGGCCCAGTGCCAGAACGAGCGCAGCCAGGTGCAGAACCGCGAGGTCTGCCTGCGCATCCTCAAAAGCCGCCTGCTTGAGCTGCGCGAGCGCGAGAAGGAAGAGCAGATGGCCGATATCAAGGGCGAGATGAAGAAGATCGAATGGGGCAGCCAGATCCGCTCCTATGTGTTCCAGCCCTACACCATGGTCAAGGACCACCGCACCGGCTATGAGAGCGGCAACGTGGATGACGTGATGGACGGCAACCTCGACGGCTTCATCACCGCCTATCTGAAAATGCAGTGATCATGGGAGGAAAGCGCATGCCGCATGACCCAAGCTCCGCCGCGCGGCCCCGCCGCGCTGCGTTTTTCCGCTGCTTTCTCGCTTCCCTCCTGCTGGTGCTGGTCGCCGCCGGGGCTTCCGTGTACCTCAACGCGGTGGACGGGCAGCTCCTTGAAACCGCCCTGCTGGAAAATGTGGATTACGCCGCGCTGGGCATGGACGCAGCCAGCGTAAGCAGCTTTGCGGACGAAACCATCCTCTTTCTCACCGACGCGCAGGACAGCTGGGAGCCCAGCATCACCGTTGCGGGCTTCCCGGCCAGCCGCTTCATTCCCCAGGATTTCCGCGACCATATGGTCACGGTCAAGGGCTGGGTGAGCGCCGCTTCCACGCTGCTTGTGTGCGGCGCGGCGGCAGCGGTCCTGCTGCTTGCCTGGGCGCTGGCCACCTCCGGCCGCCGGGGCGGCTTCTCTATGCAGGGGTATTATGCGGGAACGCTTTTGCCGCTGCTGTTCATCGCCGGGGTGGGCCTGTGGGCCAGCCTGGATTTTGGCGGCATGTGGGAGATGCTGCACCGCACGCTCATCCCCGACGGAATCTTCCCCGCGGATGAGCTGGTGATGCGCCTGTTCCCGGAGACGCTGTTTTCGGCATACCGGCCGCCCGTTATGCTGATGCTGGTGCTGATGCTGGCGGCGGTGCTGGTGCTGCCGCTGATTCTTTCGCCGGTGAGCGCGCGCATCGCGCAGTCACGCGCCCAGTCCGCCGGCGGCGCGAACCGCTAAGGAGGCCCTTTTCCGTGCAGACGCAACAGGAGATGGAAAAAAAGCTGGAAGCCTTGCAAAGCAAGGCTTCCGTTCGCATTTTAGCCATGGAGTCCAGCTGCGATGAAACCGCAGCCGCCATCGTGGAAAACGGGCGGCGGATCATCAGCAGCGTCATCTTTTCCCAGGTGGACACGCATGCGCTCTATGGCGGCGTGGTGCCGGAGATCGCCAGCCGCGCGCACATGGATGCCTGCGACCGCGTGATCGACCAGGCGCTCAAGGAGGCGGGCATGGCCCTGTCGGATGTGGACGCGCTGGCCGTGACCTATGGGCCGGGGCTGGTGGGCGCGCTGCTCACCGGGGTCAACTGCATGAAGGGGCTGAGCTATACCACACGCCTGCCGCTGATTCCCGTCAACCACATCGAGGGGCATGTCAGCGCCAACTTCCTGACCACGCCGGACCTGGAGCCGCCGTTTCTGTGTCTGGTGGTCAGCGGCGGGCACAGCCACCTCACGCGCGTGAACGCCTATGGCGACTACACCCTGCTTGGCCAGACCGTGGACGACGCCGCGGGCGAGGCCTTCGACAAGGCCGCGCGTGTGCTGGGGCTCAACTACCCCGGCGGGCCGCTGCTTTCCAAACTGGCCGAGGGCGGGGACGATACCTACCTTCCCCTGCCCCATCCTCACCCGGACGGGCGGTACGATTTCAGCTTTTCGGGCCTCAAGACCGCCTTTCTCAACGCCTGCCACAAGATGGAGCAGAAGGGGGAAGCCCTGCCCCGCGCCGACCTGGCCGCCAGCTTTGAGCGCGCGGTGGTGGATACGCTCTGCGAGCGCGCCATGCTGGCCCTGGAGGACAGCGGCCTCGATACGCTGTGCCTGGCGGGCGGCGTAAGCGCCAACCGCCGCCTGCGCGCGCAGATGACGGCGCTCGCGGCCAAGCGCGGCTTCCGCCTGTGCATGCCGGAGTTGTGGCTATGCACCGACAACGCCGCCATGATCGGCTCGGCGGCCTATTACCGCCTGCGAAAGGGCGAGCTGGCGCCGCTTTCACTCAACGCCGTGCCGTCTTTGGAGCTGGTATGAAGGCGGTTTATTCCACCGGAAGGAGGCCTTGCCCATGTGGCGCAACCGGATCAAAAGCGTCTTGCAGCTTGCGGGAACGGTAGCCGTTTGCGTGGTTCTGGGTTTTTCCCTGCTGCTGGCGGCCTGTGCCCTGCCCCTTGCTCCCATGGTTTCCAACATGGCGCCCTCCGCCTATACCATTGATCGGGAGGGAATCTATCCGCAGGTGAGCACCCTCAACGGCATAGGGCAGCTGGATAATTATACAGACGCGCTGATGCTCATGACAGCCGCCTGCGATTATGAAGGTCCGGTCGTGCAGCGGGCGCTTCTTTGCATGCGCGCTGATACCGGTGCAGGCCCCTATTTTTCCCTTTATCCCATCTATGGCGGCGAACAGGAGCGTCCCGCCGTGCAGTACGTGGATTATGCCCGCTACTGGCACGGGTACCTCGCGTGGCTCAAGCCGCTGCTCTGCGTATTTCGCTATGATCAGATCCGCATTGTTTACAGGGCGGTGCAGCTTCTGCTGGGAACGGGCATAGTCTTTCTCATGTTCAGACGCGGTCTGGGACGGTACCTGCTGCCGTGGCTGCTTTCCATCCTGCTGCTTTCTCCCTCGCTCATCTTCCAGTCGCTGCAATTCTCTTCCGTGAACATGATCATGCTGGCGGCGATGCTTCTGCTGCTGTTTTTTGCAAACTGGTTCAAAAAGGGGTTTCGTCTGCCCCTCTTCTTTGCCTGCATCGGCTGCGCCACCTCTTATGTCGATCTGCTGACGGCCCCGCTGATGACGCTGGGCTTTCCGCTTGCGCTGCAGCTGTGCCTTTGCGGGCAATCGTGCGCGCGCATCAGCGCGCGGAAGTTCCTGACGCTGTGCCTGTGCTGGGCGGTAGGCTATGGCGGCATGTGGGCCGGCAAGTGGATGCTGACCGCTCTGCTGGTGAGTCCGTCCATTTTCCTCAATGCAATCAGCGCCATAAAAATGCACTCCCCCCTATTGAACGAATCCGGCGCGGGGTCCAGCTATGCGGACGTGCTGGCCCGCAATCTGCACTATATAAAGGATAGTCCGCTGCTCTATGCCATTTTTGTCCTGGACGCGCTGTACCTGGCGCTGGCGCTCCTGCGGCGGCCATCCGGCAATGCCGTGCGCAACGCCGCCCTGTTTCTGGCAGCGGCCCTGCTGCCCTTTGGCTGGTACCTGTTTACCGGCAATCACAGCTATATCCATTCGTTCTTTACCTACCGGTCGCTGGGGGTGACGTTTTTTGCCTCCTCGTGCCTGTTTGTCTCGCTCGGCTCACGCCGCAGCATACTCCGTTTTCCGTCAGAGGGAAAAAACACAAAAAAGCAACAACGACCGCCGCACCCTGACGAGTGCGGCGGCCTTCTTTTTTTATTACCTTTATTGCCCGTTCATCTCCGCGATCAGCCCGTCTATGTCCAGCTTGCCCTTCATGTAGCTGTTTGCGGGCGTCCAGCCACCCACATACCCGCATTTCGGGAAGATCAGGTAGGGGGCGACCTCCGTGCGGTAGCGTTCGAGCTGTTCCCGGCTGTAGTAGTGCCCGTCGGCCTCCCCGGCGTCGCGCAGGCGGATGAGCTCGTCGATCACGCTCTGGGCCTCGTTTTGCTCCTTCTGCGCCTCGATGTCGCGGTCGAGGCTGGCGCGCAGCAGGGCAGTATAGTCATATTCCTCGTACAGCGCCGGGGCAAATTCCGGGGCGGTGCGCGCCATGGCCGCGCGGATGTAGTCGGCGGCCTCGTCCGCCTTATCGGTCCGGGCGTTCATGACCCAGACCTCCAGCCGCATGGGCACCTTTCGCTCCATTCCGACGGAAAACAGCGTCTCGTTCCCCAGCGGGTGGTTGGCCGCGTCGCTGACCAGCATGTACAGCCTGGTGGAGCCTTCATTATAGAGGGGCTTGAGGTTGTCGCCAAGCAGCGCCGTCAGTTCGTCGATCTGCCTCACCCCGTCGCGGAAGGCGTCGGTATCATAATCGACGTTTCCCTCCGCGTCCGCAAACTCCCCGGCATATTGATCGATAAAGCTCGAAAGCAGCAAAACGCCCGCCTGCCCATTCAGCATACCATCAAAAAACATAGTGCCGCGCCGTATTTCCGCATCCAGCGCAAAATACTTCTGCGCAAGGGCGTAAAGCTCCGCGTAGGTATGCGGCTCGTCCGCCTCCGTAAGCCCCAGCTTTTCCCCCAGGCCGTAGGGGTCCCCATCCAGCCACTGCATGCTGTAACGGGCGCCTATGTACCAGCCCATCGTGGGCACGCCCATCATGCGGTCGTCCACCGTGACCGCCTCTCGCACGGCGGGATAGAGCTTCTCCTCCCCGAACAGCTCCGTCAGGTCCATGAGCAGCCCGGCCTCGTCCAGCTCCCGAAGGGTGAACTCGTCCGTCGTGATGCGGGCCACGTCCCAATCGGTGGTGAAGAGCAGCTCCCGGAGGTTGGTGTCGATGCCGTTGTCAAGATACTCGGCGGGGATCATCTCCAGGCTTCGGTCCGGGTACTGCGCCAGATAATCCTCGTTTACGAACCAGCCGTCATTGAGCACGCACAGCGCGCCGCCGTCCTGCGCCAGCGCAGGCAGGGCGCCCGTCAGCAGGCACAGGCACAGCGCGAGGCAAAGTCCACGTTTTTTCATTGGGCATCTCCTTTCCTATCGGGCGTGACCGTCACGACCCATTCGTCCTTGAGCCAGGTGTTGTCGGGGTCCTCGCGCAGCCATTCGCCCTCGGGCGTGACCTCCCAGTTGGCGATGGAGAGGATCACGTCATAGCTCTCTGCGCGCTCAATGCCGCCCTCGCGGCCCGCGAACTCAAAGTAGAAGCGAATGGTGCCGTCTATCTGGGGAACCTGGTCGTAGCCGACGCTGTCCGGCTCGCCGTTTTCATTCAGCACGCCGTCCGCCACGCATTTGGCCAGAATGAGCCTGGCCCCCCGCTCCTTCGCCAGCTCGACGTAGCTGGGCGCGTCGTCGGGCACGGTGTAGTCCTTGCCGTAGTGCAGGGGATAGCCCGCGGGCTCATAGATGCCCGAATTTTCGTCAATCAGCACGATGTTGGCGCCCTCCGCCGCGCGGATGACGCCGCTGCCGTAGATCGTGCCGTCCTTGTAGATCACGTCGTCCAGCGTATAGACCACATCGCCCAGCCGCGTGCTTTCGCCTGAAGGCGCGATGTCGCCCGAAAGCAGCGCTTCCTTTCTCTCCTCACCGCCGAACCACCCCACCAGGTCGGCCGTGCGGCTCTCGTACACCGCCAGCGCGATCCCGCACAGGAGCGCCAGCACCAGCGCCGCGATCAGCGCCGTGCGCAGCGCATGCGGCCGCGCGGCCGGGTCCGCATCAAGATTTTTGAGCGTATGCCTCACGCGCGCCTCCAGATGGACCGGGTCCGGATCATATGCGCGCCGCCACTGGGATTGTTTCATTCGATATCCTCCTTCAAAAGCTCCCGCAGGCGTCCGCGGGCCATGTGCAGCCGGGAGGTGACGGTTCCTTTGGGAACGCGCAGCAGCCGCGAAAGCTCCGAAACGTCATACCCCTCCATGTAGTGCAGCACCGTCACGGTGCGCAGCTTCGGGGACAGGGCGTCCAGCGCGTCGCGCAGGGCGGCGACATTCCCATCGGGCGCGGGCCTCTCCGGCACGTTCTCCACGGGCACCATGCGCCTTTGCCTGCGCTGGATGTTGACACATTCGCGCATCAGAATCCGCATGAGCCACGTGTCGAAGAACTCCTCCCGGCGAAGGGACGAGCGCTTCTGCCAGGCCCTGAGCACCGCCTCGGACACCGCGTCCAGGCAGTCCTGCTCCCCTTGAAGGTAGCTCCTGGCCACGCGGTACATCTTCTCCCGCGCGTCCAGGACGCGGCCCTCAAAGTCGTCCCTTGTCACAGGCTTCCCCTCCTTCCGGTCAAGCGCGCTTTCACCCATTAGACGCGCGGCGGGGGCGTTTGATTGAGCGGCGGAAAAAAATTGCGGCGCGACTGGTTCAGTCGCGCCGCGCTTGTGGCTTAGTGGAATGGCTTACGCCTTGCCGTTGCAGCCCAGAACGTTGACGATCTTGTGACGGACCATCTGGCGGATGCCGTTGCGAGCGTCGGTCAGGTACTGACGGGGATCGAAGTGGTCGGGATGCTCGGCCATGTGCTTGCGGATCTCGCCGGTAAAGGCCAGGCGCAGGTCGCTGTCGATGTTGATCTTGCAGACGGCCATGCTGGCAGCCTTGCGCAGCATCTCCTCGGGCACGCCCTGCGCGCCGGGCATGTTGCCGCCGTACTGGTTGATCATGTCCACATAGCTGGGAATGACGCTGCTGGCGCCGTGCAGCACGATGGGGAAACCGGGCAGGCGCTTGGAGACTTCCTCCAGGATGTCAAAGCGCAGCTTGGGCTCGCCCTTGAACTTGAAGGCGCCGTGGCTGGTGCCGATGGCGATGGCCAGGCTGTCGCAGCCGGTGCGGGTGGCGAACTCCTCGACCTCTTCGGGACGGGTGTAGCTGGAATCCTCGGCGGACACCTTCACGTCGTCCTCCACGCCGGCCAGACGGCCAAGCTCTGCCTCGACGGTCACGTTGCGGTCGTGCGCGTACTCGACGACCTTGCGGGTCAGGGCGATGTTCTCCTCGAAGGGCAGGTGGCTGCCGTCGATCATGACGCTGGTGAAGCCGCCGTCGATGCAGCTCTTGCAGGTCTCGAAGTCGGGGCCGTGGTCCAGATGCACCACGATGGGCAGGTCGGTATCCGCGATGGCGGCCTCAATCATCTTCATGAGGTAGACATGCTTGGCATACTTGCGCGCGCCCGCACTCACCTGCAAAATGAGGGGGGCGTTTTCCATCTTCGCGCCCTCGGTGATGCCCTGGATGATTTCCATGTTGTTGACGTTGAAGGCGCCGATGGCGTAACCGCCCTCATAAGCCTTTTTGAACATCTCTTTGCTGTTGACCATTGGCATGGGTAACTCCTCCTTGCTGCTTGGTAGTACCCTTATTATACCAAAGTTTGTCCCGCTTGGGTAGAGGCGGCGCAAAAATTGCGGGGCGCCGCCCCGGCCCGGCGGACCGGGCCGGAGGCAGCGCCCCCGCAGGCGTTATGCCATAAGATTTTCTTACATTTCGGGAATGAAGTCGGGCAGCTCGCCGGTGGAGACAAAGTAGCCGGAGATATAGCCGAAGGCGCACGCGTCCGCGTCGGCGTTGGAGCCCAGGCGGTTGGTGCCGTGCACGCCGCCGGTGACCTCGCCCGCCGCGAACAGGCCGGGGATGACCTGGCCGTAGATGTCCTTGACGCTGGTGTTGCCGTCGATCACCAGGCCGCCCATGGTGTGGTGCACGGACGGATACTGCGGAATGGCATAGTACGGGCCTTCCTCCATCTTGACCATGGTGGAGGCCATCACCTTGCCGAAATCGGGATCGGAGCCGCTGTCGATGTAGCCGTTATGCTTGTCGATGGTGGCCTTGAGGTTTTCCGCCGTCACGCTGGGGTATTCGCCCTTGACCGCGAAGGCGTTGATCTTCTCGGCCAGCTCCTCCAGCGTTTCGCCCTTGAGCACGCGGCCGCTCTGCACGCCGGCCTCCAGCTCTTCGGGCTTGACGAACGCGCTGACCACCGGCTCGGTGAACAGGGCATAGGTGGAGATAAAGCCGCTGTTGACGGCCGCGTTGGCGCACACGTCGCGGCGGTCGCCCTCGTTGACGTAGCGGTTGCCGTTGTAATCCACGTAGATCACGCCGTAGGAGGGCCCGGTGAAGGGCCACACGGCGTAGCTGTCCAGCACGCCGGTGTTGGGATCGGCCCAGGGATAGCGCTGGATGTTGCTCATCTGGGTGGTGTTGGCGCCGATGGCCTGCGCAAGGTAGATGCCCTCGCCGGTGGAGGCGGCCTTGATGTTGGTGGTGGGCAGGTCGGCGGTCAGGTAGGGCACCTGGGTCTGACGCATGTCCACATTGGAGGAGAAGCCGCCCGTGGCCAGAATGACGCCCTTCCTGGCCTCGATGGTCTTGTAGCCGTCCGCCGTAGCCACGCGGATGCCCACCACGCGATTGGCCTCATCGCGGGTACGGTAGATCTCAACCATCTTGGTTTCCAGCTCGATGACGGCGTCGGTATTCTTGAGCATCTTGAGCTGGAGATCGGTGATATCGGAGCCCACCTGGTTTTCGGTCACATAGGTGCGGTAGCCGTAGTGTCCGCCGGGACGGGCCAGCGTGTCGCGGATGACCAGGCCGTTATCCAGCAGCAGGTCCAGATAGTAGGGCGATCCGTAAACCATTTCCGTTACCAGCTCGGGCACGCTCATGTTGTCGCCGCCCTTGATGGTGTCCTCGATGTGCTTTTCAGCGGTGTCAGGTTCCAGATTGAACTTCTCCTGCAGCTCCGCCGCGACCTTAGAGGTATAGGCCGCGTACTGGCCGCCGTTGATGGCGCTGTTGCCGCCGGTGGTGGAGAGCTTTTCCACCAGCACCGTGCTGGACCCGGACTCCACCGCGCTGTACGCCGCCGCCAGGCCCGCGAAGCCGCCGCCGACCACGACAACGTCGTAGCTCTCGTCCCAGGTTTCGGGCACTTCAAAGGAGCCCATCACAGGATAGTAATCCGGCGCAAGGTCCTCTTCGGCCTCCGGCGCCTTGGAGAAGGCGGCCAGATCCGCGCCGGCCTCGGTCAGCGCCGCTTCCACCGCGGCTTTCACGCCGTTGGAGGTCATGGTCGCGCCGCTGATGCCGTCCACCGCGATGCTCTGGGCTTCCACGATCATGCCGGGAAGTTTTTCCAGGGCGGGATAGCCGGGCGAGGTTTCGTTGTGCTCCTTGATCACAACGCTCTCGATCGCGCTGTCGGTAAGCGTCACCTCGACCACCAGGCCGTCAAACATGCCTTTGACGGTCTCGGTGTAGGTGCCCGCCTTCATGCCTTCCGCCATTGCAGGAAGCGCCAGCATCAGCGTCAAGCAAAGGATAATAGCCAGTATTCGTTTCATTTTTTCTTACCCCCTTATTTGTTATGTTGTTGACTAAGTGAAACGAACTGTATAATTCATACCATATTGTTAAGATTTCGTCAATATCGTTTTCAATATAATATCATATTCAAAAACATATAACGCTCCCCCCCTTCGGCCCCTTTTTCTCAGATAAGCCCTTGTAAATCGCCGCCGGGAGAGATTTGACATCACGGCGGGAAAACGGTATGATGGAAACTGAATGAATCTACGCCGAAGGGAGGGGTGACCATGAGCGAGGTTCCCAAAAGCAGCGACGCTGCGCAGACATCCGGCGATACCACCAATCCCTTTGCGCCCATAGACTATACCTCCCGGCTGAAGGCTCCCGTCAGGCATACGGGTACCTTTCACGCCATGCAGCCGCTACAGCCCGGTCAGCTTTACGGCACCGCCCACTGGATGACCCCGCCCAAGCCCCTGCCCTCCTTTCCTGCGTCCCAGGAGAGCGGAGCGCCCTCCGCGGAGCAGAACCCGCCCGTTTTCTCCGCTCCTCTCCCTTCCTATATGAATTCGTCACCGGTTGATCCTGCGCCTCAAAGTGCGCCCGCCGCATCCGATCTTCCGCCCTATCTGCAGCGCAGGCCCCCGATCGGCCGGGCCACGGTGCAGGCGCAGCCATCGGAGGAGGCAAAGGTGGCGCTCTACAGCGCCGCGGACGTCCAGGAACCGTCCCCAGCAAGCGGGGCTCAGCCGGAGGCTCAGGCCCCTGCCGCCCAGGCCAGGGCATCCACCCACCCCCGCCGCAGCCGGGTCGCCCGTCATCAGCTGGAAGCGGCACAGACCCAGGCAAATGACGAGAGCATTGCCGCGCCCTTTGCGGCTCCCCTGCCGCCCTTGCCGGAAATGTCGTCCGGATTTTCCTTCCAGCCCGCCTGGGATGGCACCTCCGCGCCGGAGGCCCCGCTGTTCCCTGCGGGAGGCGAACCCGGAGCGCCCTATGCGCCGCCGCTTCAGCCCGGCGCCCCTTACCGGCCCGGCCCGGCGGATGATGCCGGCCCCTTTGGTCAGGAACCTCCGGCCCAGCCCATGGACGAGGTGAGCGCCTTCTTTTCCGACGCGGAGGAGACGCCTGCCGCTGAGGAACACGAAACGCCCGCGCCTCCGCTGCGGGACCCCTTTGCCCCCGCAAACACCGTGCCACAGGCGGAACCGTCCCGCGTTCCTGCCGGGGATGCGCCGGCCAATCCACCGCCC
Source organism: Candidatus Limiplasma pullicola (assembly GCA_018710985.1). Classification (GTDB taxonomy): domain Bacteria; phylum Bacillota; class Clostridia; order Christensenellales; family Aristaeellaceae; genus Limiplasma; species Limiplasma pullicola. The sequence goes on along the minus strand of DVIV01000030.1, from coordinate 89,768 downwards.
CGCAAGCCCGCCGCTCCCCAGTCGAGCGCTTCACGCCCCCAGCGCCCGCCGGTGCGTCCCGCCCGCGTGGTCGCACTGATCGCCGCGTTTATGATGGTGGTTTTCTGCCTGGTGCAGGGCAGCAGGATTCTCACCGACCTGGCCCGCAACGAGCGCGAGATGGAGGACGTTCGGGAGGACTTTCTGGAGCGCACCGGCATGGAGCTGCAAAGCGGAGCTGCCCGTGTGGACCTGCTGCCTGCCGGGCAGACCTATGCCCCCTCGCCCACGTCGGCTGTCACCCAGGCCGTGCAGACCCCTTCGCCCACCCCCGTCATCCCCATCCGTGAAAACGCCATTCAGAGCCTGAACAAGCGTGATATCAGCAACGTGCAGGAGGTTTCCGCTCCCACGGACACCCCCAGCCCGCGCACCCGCCTGAGCGAGTATCCCGGCAATCCGCTGAAAAACATCATGGAAAGCCTGCTTCCCCTGTTGGAGGAAAACGAAGAGGTCGTCGGCAGGCTGACCATTCCCGGCGTGCTGGATGAAGTGGTGGTTCAGCGCAACAATACCTACTATCTGACCCATAACTATCGCGGCAGCTCGTCGGACGCCGGTGCGGTCTTTGTGGACGAAAGCTGCTCCCTTCGCTCTCCGCCCGAAAACCTGCTCTTGCGGGGACAAAGCGCCGTGGAAGGAAAGGTGTTCGCCCCCCTGTGGCAGTATGCCACCGCCGGACGCGACTTTGTAGCCTCCGCCACCTCCGCGCACCTGACCACCCTGTACGAAGAAGCGGACTATGTGCTCTTTGCGGTGATTGTGGCCAGCAGCAACCCCTCCAGCCCGGACTATTTCAACTATGCCGGTTACACCAGCTTCGTCACCGACGCGGACATGCTGTCCTACGTCGAGTCAGCGCGCGCGCACAGCCTGTATTCGTTCAACGTGGATGTAACCGCCTCGGACAGGCTTTTGACGCTCGCCACGCTGGGCAACGGCACCGAAAGCCTGGTGCTTTTGTTCCGCCAGATGCGCTGACACGGTTTTTGATCCTCGGACCGATCAAGGAGGTATGGATATGCCCGATTCGAATGTGGTGCTTTACCCCGGAGAGCTTTTGCTGCCCGCCGACCGTTCCAGTCTGACGGAATGGGCCTGCGTAGCCTGTGACCAGTTTACCTCCCAGCCCAGGTACTGGGAAGATGTGCGCCGGTTTGTCGGCAGCCACCCTTCCACGCTGGATCTGATTTTGCCCGAATGCTATCTGAGCGAAGCGTCCGAGCGCATCGGGCGCATCCATCAGGCCATGCGCGACGATTTGGAGCGGGGCGTGCTGGTTCCCGCCGTGTCCAACGGCTTTATCCTGGTGGAGCGCAACACCTCCAGCGGCGCGCGCGTGGGCCTGGTGGCGCTGCTGGATCTGGAATGCTACGACCCCGCCAGGGGAAGCAAGGCGCTGGTGCGCGCATCGGAGGAAACCATCGCGGAGCGGGTGCCTCCCCGCATGACCGTGCGGCGCGGCGCGGCGCTGGAAACCAGCCACGTGCTGATGCTGATGGACGATCCCATGCACAGCGTGATTGAGCCGCTGTTCCAGAAGCATGATGAGCTGGACCGGCTCTACGATTTCCCGCTGATGATGGGAGGCGGGCATCTGACGGGCTATGCCGTCACCGACCCGGCCGACATCGCCTCCGTCTACGCTGCGCTGGACCGCCTGCGCGCGCGGCTTTCGCCGGATGATCCGCTGCTCTTTGCCGTGGGCGACGGCAATCACAGCCTGGCGGCTGCCAAGGCCTGCTGGGAGGAGATCAAGCCCCGCCTGACGCCCGCGGAAACGGTGGTGCACCCCGCGCGCTTTGCCATGGTGGAGCTGGAGAACATCCACGACGACGCCCTCCGCATGGAGCCCATTCACCGCGTGCTTTTCGGATGTGACGGCGACGACCTGCTCAACGAAATCGCCGCCTTTGCCGCCGAAAAGGGCGCCACGCTGGCCGCGGGCCCCCAGGCACAGGAGATCACAGTCGTCTACGAGGGCAAGGAAGTGACCCTGAGCATCGAGGGCTCGCCCTACAACCTGGCTGTGGGCACGCTGCAGGCATTCCTGGACTGGTGGCTGCTTTCCCATCCCCAGGCCAGGCTGGACTATATCCATGGTGAGGACACCGTCCGCATGCTGGTGGCGGGCGAAGGCGCCGTGGGCTTTTTGCTGCCCACCCCCGAAAGGGACCGCCTGTTTGACACCATCCGCGCGGAGGGCGCGCTGCCCCGCAAGACATTCTCTCTGGGTTCCGCCAACGAAAAGCGGTATTATATGGAATGCCGCCGGCTGTGAGCCGTCTGCCCCGGACCCGGTCCAAAAGGACCGGGTCCTTTCTTTTTTCGGGAATATCTGTCCTTCGCCGGTCATAGCTTTTTCCAGAGAAAGAAAACATCAAAAAGCCAAATTGTGGAATTGACTTGCGCTGCCATTCATTGTATATTTACAGAAAACATTTCCATTTTTGCTTTTTTCTTTGCTTTTTAAGGAGGCGTTTGTTGTGAAAAAGATGCTGTCTCTTCTGCTGTCCGTGCTGATGCTGGCGTGCTGGCCTGCCCTGTCCCATGCGCTGGAGCTGCGTGGCTATGATTCCGAGCTGGGCTATGAATACGTGGCTCTGGGCCGTTGCCCGCAGGATGAAGACGGCGGTGAGCGCGACATTCTCTGGCGTGTGCTGGACGTTTCGGACGATGAAGCCTATCTGCTGAGCGAATACATCCTGTTCAACCACCGCGTACATGAGGATGACGAGGAATATGAGGACTTCGGCGGCCAGTGGAACCGGACAGAGCTGTATCAGCTGCTGCACGGGGAGAAGCTGGACCAGTGGTTCACCCCGGAAGAAATGGAGCGCCTGGTGTTCAGCGATGAGCTTGGCTATCTCTTTCTGGCGTCTGGAGAGGATCTGAAAAACCGGGAATACGGTTTCTCCAGCGACAAGACCCGTCAGGGGTACGGCACCCCCTACGCGCTCGCCAACGGGCTGTTCCGCTATTCCAACGGTTCCTCGCCCTACTGGACGCGGTCGCAATCCGCCACCAAGGCGTACGGCACCCGCTGCACCAAGGTGGACGGAAAGCTGGGCTATATTCGCTGCGTGGTGATGAACGAAGGGGTGCGTCCCGCCATTCGGCTGTCCCTGACGGACCTGGCGCTCACCGGCAGCGGCACGCTTGAGGCCCCCTATCGCCTGGCGAGGTGAGGCGGGCATGAAAAAGTCATTTTGGTGTCTGCTGCTTCTTGCGGCGCTGCTGCTGGTCCCTGCCGTATGCAGCGCCGCCTCTGAGGCGCAGGACATTACCGCTGACTGCGAGATCCGGACCTCCGGCGGGAGCGACGTTGTGCGCCTGTACGACCGTCAGTACACCACCCGCTGGACCGGCCGCGAGCGCCGGGAAACCTGGATTGAATTTACCACGGCTGACGCCGTGCCTGCCGGGTTCCTCTATGTATGCTTTGCGGTTATGCCCGATGAATGGCGCGTGGAAACGCAGGTAGACGGCGAATGGGTTGCGCTGGTTTCCGGCGGCACAACCTATATGCATACCGTCGTGGAGCTTGGCGGCGCCACGCATTTCAGGCTGTGGGCACGCTTTGACAAGGCTCAGCAGCTCATCATCAATGAGCTGTTCGTGCTGGGGGAGGGGGATTTGCCCTCCTGGGTGCAGGTATGGGAGCCCGCGCCGGAAAAGGCGGATCTGCTGGTGCTGGCCGCCCATCCCGATGACGAGCTGATCTACTTTGGCGGCCTGCTTCCCACCTATGCCACGGAGCAGGGCAAAAAGACTGTCGTTGTCTACATGACCGATTCCAACACCACCCGGATGAGCGAGCTGCTCAACGGCCTGTGGGAGATGGGCGTGCACAGCTATCCGGTCGTCGGCCCGTTTTACGACGGCTATTCCCGCTCTCTGGAGGAAGGGTATAAAAAATGGCCGAAAACCCAGGCCCGCGCCTTTGTGATGGAGCAGATTCGCCGTTTCCGGCCTGACGTGGTGGTCAGCCACGATGTGGAGGGCGAATACGGCCACGGCGCTCACCGCGTATGCGCGGATGTGGCGCTGTACTGCGTGCAGAACTGCATGCGGCCGGACGTGGAGAGCGACTCCGCCGCAAAATATGGCCTGTGGACCGTGCAGAAGCTCTACCTGCACCTTTACGGTGACGAACCGCTGGAGCTGGACTGGAAAGTGCCGCTCTCCTCGCTGGGCGGGCGCACGGGCCTGCAGGCGGCGCAGGATGCCTACGCGCTGCATGTGACGCAGCAGAACACCGATTATGTCGTGACCGACGAAGGCCCGTACAGCTGTGCGCTCTTCGGGCTGGCCTACACCACCGTGGGCGACGACGTGCAGCGCGGCGACCTGTTTGAAAACGTTGTTCCTGGTGGCGTCAACCCATCGGCCTACGCCACCCCCAGCCCCGAGCATGTGGACTTCGCCAGACCGGAGGTCACCTGCGACTGGCCGTCTGCCCTCACCTGCGGCCGGGACGCGCTGGGCTATCCCACGCAGGGAGAACACGTGCTCAAGGATGAGGAGGCGGGGCTCTGGTTCTACGCCTCGCCCTCGCTGGTGGTGCGCATCGACCGCTTTTCCAATCCGGAGGGGCCCGTCGTCTGGTATGAGGCCGAAGTCTTTGCCGACACATCGGTCAACCGCTTCGGGTCCGTTCTCTTCGACCCCTCCGACCCCGAACGCCAGCATGTACAGCCGGCGCGCATCGCCACGGAAAACCAGGTGGTTTTCGGCATGAACACGGATTACTACACCTATCGCACCGGGAGGGGGCTTTCGGTGGGCATCATCATCCGGGGCGGAGAGGTGCTCTATGACGATGCGCCCAAGACCCAGCGGGACAAGTTTCCCAATCTTGATACCCTGGCCATGTTTTCCAACGGGGAATGGGATGTGTTTGATTTCAACGCCCATCTTGCCCAGGATTATCTGAACATGGGTGCGGTGGATGTGTTTTCCTTCGGTCCCTGGCTGTTTCGGGGCGAGGACTTCAATCCCTATGTGTTCGAATCGCCGCGCGGCATATACCAGGAGCCGCGCTGCGCCCTGGGAATGTATGAAAACGGCCACTATGTCGCCGTGGTGGTGGAAGGGCGCATGGGCAAGGAAAGCGCGGGCGTCAGCCTGCCGGATCTTTGCGAGCTGATGCGTCAGACCGGCTGCACGCTTGCCATCAACCTCGACGGCGGGCAGACGGCCGCCTTCACCTTCATGGGCCAGCGCATCACGCGCGTAGGCACCTACAGCGGCGGCCGCACCTACCCGCGCACCACCACGGAGCTGATCGGCATAGGCCGTTCCGGCCTGATCGATCCCACGGCCGAAACTGAATAAGCCGCGCCGCGCGAGCCGCCCTGCCAAAAAAGAAAACCGGCCGCGCGGCCTTTTCAGCCCGCACGACCGGCGTATTTCCGCGGTTTCCTCACGCCGCGCGACGGCGCTTTCTGCGCTCCAGGAGCACCACGGCCACCATCATGACCACCGTGACCACGTAGGGCGCCATGGCGGTCAGGTCGCTGGGCATGTACTTCTGCATGCGCAGGCCCAGCGCCTCGATGAAGCCGAACAGCAGCGCCGCCAGAAACACCTTCGGCGGGTTGCCCCTGCCAAAGATGACGCAGGCGAACGCCACATATCCGCGCGAAGCGCTCATGTTCTCCGAGAACATCGTCAGATAGCCCAGCGACAGGTGCGCGCCCGCCAAAGCGCTGAGCAGCCCACACAGCACGCTGGCCAGGCATTTCATGCGTTCGGGGCTCCGGCCCGCGGCAGTCAGCGCGTCAGGATATTCGCCCGATGCCCGCAGGTGGAATCCCATGGGCGTTTTGTAGATAAAGGCCCAGCATATGGGCACCAGCAGCCAGCTGACATAGACCAGCAGCGTGTTGCCGCTGAGCAGGGGGCCGATCACGGGGATGTCTTTGATCAGCGGAATCTCGATCGTGGGCAGGGGCACGATGGCGGGATCGGAGAACGAGCCCTTCACGTCAAAGATGTTGCGCAGGAGGAACACCGTCAGCCCGCCCGCGAAGATGTTCAGCGCCACGCCGATAATAAATTCGTCGCTTTTGAACTTGATGACGAACACATAGTAAAACAGGCCCAGCAGCAGCCCCACCAGCAGCGCGCACGCGATGCCCGCGACCCAGCTGCCCGCGAAGTAGCTGCCCAGCACCGCGAAGAACGCGCCAGTCAGCATCATGCCCTCAATGCCGATGTTGGTGATGTTCACATGCTGGGTCATCAGGCAGCCCAGTGCCGCCAGCACCACGGGCGTGGCGGTGCGCAGCGTGTTTTGAAGCAGCAGTATGTTGAGCACGTCACCCATCAGCCGCGCCCCCTTTCCCCGGCCGCGGCGCGCGCGCGCCTGAGCGCCGCCCTCTCGCCCAGCGCCTTGCGGATGCCGCCCTCCGCCGCCATGAAGAAGATGATGATGGACTGCACGATCAGAATCAGCTCGCTGGACACCCCGGCGCTCAGCTCCATGGACTTGCTGCCGATGCTGAGCACCGCGAAAAAGAAGCTCATCACGATCACGCCAAAGGGACTGTAGCGCATGATCATGGCCACCAGCATGCCGTCGAAGTAGAACTCGTTGCTCACGGTGGTCAAAAAGCGCTTGTGCAGGCCGAATACCTCCAGCATGCCCACCAGCCCGCAGATGGCGCCGCTGAAGACCATGGCCCACAGCATGAGGCTTCCGGTGCGGATGCCGCCGTAGCGCGCGAAGCGGTCGTTTTCGCCGGTCAGCTTCATTTCAAAGCCCACGGACGACCGGCTCATCACATACCACACGATCAGCGCGACCGCCGCGGCATAGAACACGCCCGTGGTCAGATTGCTCAGCCTGATGAGGGGCGTGAAGGCCGCCTCGGCCATGATGCTGTCGGTGCCGGTGGCGATGCCGCGCTCAGCGGTCTTGAGCGGCCCGTTGGCCAGGTAGCTGCAAAAATAGATGGCCACGGAGTTGAGCATGATGGTGGTGATGACCTCATCCACCTTCCATTTGACCTTCAGCGCGCCGGGCAGCAGGGCGTACAGCCCGCCCGCCGCCATGGCCGCCAGCAGCGCCAGCAGCGTGACCAGCCATGCGGGCGCATCCACCTGCGCGCCCACCACGGCCGCCGCCATCGCGCCGAGGTAGAGCTGGCCCTCGCCGCCCACGTTGAATACGCCCGCCTTGGCCGCCAGGCTCATGGCCAGGCCCGTCAGGCACAACGTCATGGTCTTGGCCAGGGTGTTTCCGATGGCGCGGGGCTTGCCCAGCGCGCCCTCAATCAGCGCGCCATAGCCCTCGATGGGGTTATGCCCGCACACCAGCATGATGCCCGCGCCCACCGCCAGCGCCAGCAGCACCGCGGTGAGCAGCGAAACCAGATAGTCCCGCGTCAGTTTCTGCGCGGGCTTGAGGCGCGCCAGCGCCCGCAGGGACTGCATCAACCCGCTCACTGCGCCTCCGCCTCCTTCGTATCCTGATGGCCGCCCGTCATGTAGTACCCGATTTCTTCCCTCGTCACATCCGCCGTGCGGAAACGGCCCGTCACCCTGCCTTCAAACACCGTGACCAGCCGGTCGCTCAGGCGCATCAGCTCGTCCAGGTCCGCGCTGATGAGCAGCACGGCGCAGCCCTGATCGCGCTTTTCCACGATGCGCTCATGAATGAACTCCGTCGCGCCGATGTCCACGCCGCGCGTGGGCTGGCACACCAGCAGCACGGGCGACCCGAAGGAAAACTCCCGCGCGAGCACGACCTTCTGCATGTTGCCGCCGCTGAGGGAGCCGGCGGGCTCGTCCACGCCGGAGGTGCGGATATCAAATGCCTGCGACAGCTCCTGCGCGTATTTCTTCACCTGCCCGCGCCTGAGGTGAACGCCCAGGCGGCTGAACGCCGGCGTGCGCTGCTTGCCCACGACCAGGTTTTCGGCAACGCTGGCTTTCACGTCCACGCCGGTGGAAATGCGGTCCTCCGGAATGTAGCTCAGGCCCGCCTCGCGGATACGTCCGGGGGCCTGCCCGGTCACGTCGCGCCCGCACAGGACGACGCTGCCGCCCGTAACGGGCCGCATGCCCGCCACGCATTCGGCCAGCTCGGTCTGGCCGTTGCCCTCCACGCCGCACACGCCGACCACCTCGCCCGCATGTACGGTCAGGTCCATGCCGCGAAGCGCCGGAAGGCCCCGGTCGCTCAGGGCGCACAGGCCGCGGATGACCAGCCGTTCCTCCCCCGCCGCCTGTCCGCCGGGCAGGTCGCTGAAAAGCACGTCCCGCCCCACCATGAGCGAGGCGATCTCCCGCTCGCTGGTTTCGCGCGTCTCCATGACCTTTTCCAGCCTGCCGCGCCGCATCACGCCCACCCGGTCGCTCACGCGCATCACTTCGGGCAGGCGGTGCGTGATGAGGATGACGGTCATGTCCTTCTCCTCCACCACCCGGCGGATGACCTCGAACAGCTCCTCGGCCTCCTGCGGGGTGAGGACGGCGGTGGGTTCATCCAAAATCAGCACGTCCGCGCCCGTTCGCAGCGCCTTGAGAATCTCCACGCGCTGCTGGATGCCCACGCTCAGGTCGCGCACCACGTCGCCCGGCTCCACCTTGAGGCCGTATTCGGCCGAGAGCCTGCGCACCGTTTCCTCCGCCTCGCGCCCGTCGTAAAACAGGCCGCGCCGGGGCTCGTGACCCAGCATGACGTTCTGGGCCACGGTAAAGCTGGGCACCAGCTTGAAATGCTGGTGCACCATGCTCACGCCCATGCGCATGGCGCTTTCCGGCCCGTGCTGGGGACCGGTCTTTTCTCCCTTGATGTAGATATCGCCCAGCGTGGGCGCCTGCAGGCCGTAGAGCAGGTTCATCAGCGTGGATTTGCCCGCGCCGTTTTCGCCCACCAGCGCGAACACCTCGCCCCGGCGGATGGACAGGCTCACATCGTCGTTGGCCAGCGTGCCGGGGTACTGCTTGCTCACATGGGAAAAGCGGACAATCTCCGCGCCCGTTGCAGCGTCGTTCATCGGTTATTCCTCCGGCTCATCTTCCGTATACAGAAGCAGCACCGCTTCCATCCCCGCGTCCACCACGGCGGCGCTGACAAAGGCGGCCTGCGCGGTGACGGTCTCCTCGCCCGTCCGGGTAAAGACCACCATCACGTCCGCATCCGTGCCAAAGTCCATCAGCACGATGCAGGGCACGAAATCTTCGGGCATCAGGTACGTCTCGCTCACGGTGAGCAGGCTGGCCGCCGCCAACCAGTCCGCGCCCGCCTGCCCGTTGAGCAGGCTGGGCGGCATCGCGGCCAGCCGCCGCTCAAGCTCCTCGCCCGCCACCGCGCTCAGCGCCGGCAGCTCCAGCCCTTCCCACTCCGCATAATCCGCGTAGCTGGATTCGCTGCGCAGCGTAAAGCGCCGGACCTGTCCGGCTTCCAGACCCTCGTTGGCCGCCATGCGCTCCACCTGCGCGAGCACCTCCTCGCTGCCGGTGAACAGGCTCACATACGCCTCGTCCACCGCCAGCGCCGTCATGCGCGCGCTCAGCGCCTCCGCCGTATCGCCGGCCCAGTCCGCCCGCGCGCAGCCGCACAAAAGCGTCAGGCACAGCAGCAGAGCGGCGGCGGTTCGTCCTCGGTTCATGCGCATCTCCTCCGTTTGGCAAAGGCCCCTTGCGCGGCAAACGCCTGCAAGGGGCCCCTGATTTTTTCCATAGCGGTTCAGCGGGTGCTCTCGACCACGATCTCGCCCGCGATAATCTTTTCAGCCAGCGCCTCCACCTCGGCCTTCAGCTCGTCGGACACCTGCTGGGTCATGGTGTCGTCGCCATATCCCAGGCCGACCAGGCCGCTGGACATATCGGCGTTCCAGATGGTGCCGCCCTCAAACACGCTGTCCTCCAGGTAGTTGCTGATCACGTCGTATACGCTGTCGCCCACGCGCTTGAGCATGGAGCAGATGATGACGTCGGGGTTGATATACTTCTGGTCGCTGTCCACGCCCACGGCGTACTTGCCCTGCTCCTGTGCCGCCTCAAACACGCCCAGGCCGGTCTTGCCCGCCACGGCGTACACCACGTCCGCGCCCTGGCTGTAGAGCGACAGCGCGGCTTCCTTGCCCTTGTCGGGCGCCTCATAGTCGTCGGTATAGACGGGATCGAGCACGGTTCCCTCGGGATTGGCGTAGAGCGCGCCCTGCTTGTAGCCCACGACGAAGTTGTTGATGGTATCGCTGTTTTCGCCGCCAATGACGCCCACCACGCCGCTCTGCGCCAGCTTCATGGCCACATAGCCCGCCAGGAAGCTGCCCTCGTTTTCGGCATAGGTAATGGACATCAGGTTGTCGCCCACGCCGTCCAGGCCGTTATCCACGAAGATGAACTTGGTGTCGGGCATCTCAGGCACGACCGCGGTCAGGCCGTCCCAGAACTGCCAGCCCACGGCCACCACTACATCGCTCTGCTCGGCGGCCTCCACCAGCGCCACCTGATACATGCTGGCGTCGCTCTTGCACTCCACGACGCTGCCGATCACGCCGTAGTCGGCCTCCAGACGCTTGAGGCCCTCGTTGGCGCTGTCATAAAAGCCAAGGTCGCCCAGCGTTTCAGCGATGCACAGGGACACCCGCAGCTCGCCGCCATCCTCGGCCTGTCCCATGGCGGTCAGTCCCAACGTCAGAAGCATCGCCAGGCACAGAAGCAAAGAGAGGATTTTTTTCATTGCGTTCGTCCATCCTTTCCGTCTGATAGGTTCGCTTGTCCATGGGATCATTATACTATGGCGGCTGTGCTTTCGCAAGGCTTTTCGGCGCCGGCTGCCGGGCGGCGCGCTCAGGAAAATTTGACCACGCACAGATCGTCAATAAAAACGATGCTTCCCTCCGCGGGATAGCAGGGCATGCTCTCCAGCAGCGCCGTTTCCTCCTCCGTCTCCGGCTGCCAGCCATATTCGGGCGTCATGGGCAGGCCCACGATGCGGGTCAGCATCCACAGGCCCGTATCATACCAGTAATAGTCAAACTCATTGCGCACGCCGAGGAAGGGCTGAAAGCGGTTGACAAGCTCATATTCGTAATAGATCAGCGGCTCTTCCTGGGACAGATGCCCGATGGTGGCCAGCCTCATGCCGGAACGATAGCCTTCCATGCTCTCAATGCGCGTAGCCAGGCGGTTGCCGAAGTTTTCCGCCCGCGTAAAGGCCAGATGCATGCGGTAATACGCCTGATTGCTCAGCATGGAAAACGCAAAGCCGTATATCAGGCATGCGGTGGCCAGCGCCGCGGCGCAGATCCGGCGCGGCGCGGGAAGCGGCGGGAGGCCTGCCGCAAACCCATCCACACACAAAAGAGGAAGCAGCAACAGAATAATCAGCGGATACAATGTAATCTGATGCCTTTCGATGCTGTCGCCCATAAAGTAGATGCCCGCTGCCGCCAGGGGAAGCAGTGCCGCGCAGATCAGCAGCAATCCCGCATGCGCAAACCGGCCCGCACGGAAACAGCCAATCACGGCGACGGCCACGCACGCGATTCCCGCCCCCACCAGCACCCATTGCGCCACCTGCATCAGCTTGGTGGTGTAGACCGGCATGTCGGCATAAAAGTAGTCCCACACCGTCTCATAGGCGCCCATGATTTTTTCCGGAAGCCTGGCGATATCCAGCGAACCCATCTGGTCCAGTCCCTGATAGCTTCGCATCTCCACGCCGCCCAGATGCGTCATCGCCCAGTTGCCCGCGATATAGACAACCAGTCCCGCGATCGCCGCTCCCGCGCACGCCAGCGCAAAGCCCCAGACCTGCCTTCCGGGCTTTCCCTCCAGCGCGCTGCACACCGCCCTGCGCATTACCAGCAAAATGAGCAGGCCGATTGCCAGCATGATATAGACCTGATAAATGCCCGTAGCCAGAAAAGCAAAGCCGGCCGCCCAGAACCAGCCTCCTTTGAGTCGCCGGATCGCCCAGGGAACGCAGCAGGCAAAGAGGATACCGAGCATCTTGAGGTGCGCCTCAAACATGAAGCCAAAGATGGTGGCGTTGACCGGAAAGGCAAGCATAATGCATACCACGCCCAACGCGCGCCAGGCCTTTCTCACATCGAAGGCATCGCAGAGGAAAAAAGAAGCCAGGCTCAGAAACAAAATCCCCAGCAGCCCGTTGAACCATGGCGTGCTCAAATTGGAAAACAGTTTCCAGAAAAAATACAGCACATATCTTCCCAGAATCAAAGCATCCACAGAAAAGTCATTGTACCAATGCAGATCATCATGGTTGGGCAGTTTGTTGGCAAACATGAACCCGTGAGCGAACAGACCGACGATCATCCCCGAAATCAGGCACAATTTCAGCAATGCGCGGCGGCTAAGCGTGATGTTGAGCCAATCTGCCGCTCTTTGAACGATTTTCATTTTCATCCTCCTCTTTCCAGCTTCCCATAGAAAAACAGGAGGAGCGCCTGCGCGTTCCTCGATGTTCTCACGTTGCGGTCGCGCTCTCGTCCGGGCGCCCCTTCCGGTAGCAAACCTACGGGTCCAGCAGCCCAAATTTCACCACGCACACGTCCCCGATCATGCCGATGCTGCCCTCGCGCGGATAGCTGGGCATGGCAGCCAGCGCGGCGGCTTCCTCCTCCGTCCGGGGCTGCCAGGTGGTCGTCGCCTCCACCGGCAGGCCGATCATGCGGGTCAGCAGCTTGGGCATGCTGAGGAAATTGACATAGTCCAGTTCCGTGTTCATGCCGGACATGGGGGTGAAGCGATGGGTATCCTCCGGCTCAAAATACACCAGCCCTTCGGGGATGTAGCCGTATGAATACCCGCACAGCGCCACCGTCACGCCGGGCACATACCCCTCCGTCCGCTCGATGCGCGCCGCCAGCCGGTTGGCAAAGTGTTCGCCGCGGGTATAGGCCAGGTAGAGCTTGTAATACGCCTGATTGCTCAGCACCACGCCCCACAGGCCGTACACCGCGCAGACTCCCGCCAGCGCGACCGCCAGCACGCGCCGGGGCACGGGATGCGGCAGGGTTTCAAGCAGGCCGGGAATCAGCAGCGCCGGGGCCAGAAGCAGCAGCACCAGCGGATACAGCACCAGGCTGTGAATGATGATGTCGTCGCCCATGAAGTAGATACCTGCAGCCAGCAAGGGGAGAATGGCCAGGCAGCCCAGGGCCAGCAGCCCGTCCAGGGCCCTTTTTCGCATGAAGGCCCGCGCCGCGATCCAGACGGCCGCCGCCGCGCCGCCCAGCGCCAGCATTCCCTGCGCCAGGCGCATCAGCTTGGTAAAATAGATCGGCACGTCACCGATAAAATAGTTCCAGACCGTCCCATACGCCTGCGCCAGCTTCTGCGGGATGGCCGATACATCCAGCGAGCCCATTTTGTCGACGCCCTGGTACTGGTTGAGCGCGCTTCCCGTCAGGCGCAGCGCCAGTTTGGCGGCCAAGAGGTACAGAAGCAGCCCGGCCAATGCCGCCGCCGCACAGCGGATGGTCAGCTTCCACGCATGACCGTCCGCGGAAATCTCGCGCAATATGGCGATCACCATCAGTCCCACAGACAGCAGCAGATAGACCTGATAGATGCCCGTGGCCAGCACCACGGGGATGATCGCCCATAGCCAGCCGAACCGGCCGCGCGGCGCCAGCCATGCCGCCAGCGCGGCCAGCATCACGCCCAGCGCAAAGACATGCGCCTCATACATGAAGCAGAACAGGGAGATGTTTTCCGGGAAAACCACCACAATCAGCGTCAGCGACAGCGCCTGCCAGCGCCGGCGCAGTCCGAAGGCATCCGCCAGCAGCGCCGCCGCGCCGGAGAGGAACATAACGCCCAGCACGCCGTTGAGCCACGGCGTGCTCAAATTGGAAAACAGCTTCCAGAAAAAATACAGCGCAAAGCGTCCCAGCTCAACCCCCACGCCCGTGATGTCCATGTCATAATACAGATCATCATGGTTGGGGATCTTGTTGACAAACATGAAGCCGTGCGCAAGCAGGCCCGCCAGCATTCCGGCGATCAGACACAGCCTAAGCAGCCTGCGGCGGTTCATTTCCGTATTGAGCCACTCTCCGGCCACCCTCAGATGCTTTTCCATGATTTCTCCCTCCTCTCCGTTCAGGCATCCCTGGTTTCCCGGGGCGCCTCATGCTGCACCTCCGCGATCAGGTAACGTGGCCGGTGTTTGGCTTCCATGTAGATCTTTCCGACATATTCGCCCACGCAGCCCAGCGAGATCATCAGCATGCCGCCGATCAGCCACATGCTGATCATCATGGAGGTCCAGCCGGTGATGGTCTCTCCCTGCAAAAACACCACAAGATCGTAGATGATGAAGCACAGGCAGAAAAACACGCAGATGAAACCCATGATGGAGATGATCCGAAGCGGCCTGGCGGAAAAGGAGGTGATGCCGTCCACCGCCAGGCGCATCATCTTGGCGGGGGAATATTTAGACTGGCCCGCGTAGCGCTCGCTCACATCAAAGGGAACCTCGCACGATACAAAGCCGAAGCTGCGGATCAGCCCCCGCAGAAAGAGGTTGACCTCCGTATACTGGTCCAGCGCCAGCAACACGCGCTTGGACAGGAGCCGGTAATCCGCGTGGTTGCGGATAACGTTCGCGCCCATCGCGTGCATCAGCCCGTAAAATACCTGGGCGGTAACCCGCTTGAAAAAGCCGTCCGTGTCCCGCGAGCGCCGCACGCCGAACACGATGTCCACACCCCGGGCATAGCAACGCAGGAACTCGTCCATGGCGTTCACGTCCTGCTGCAGATCCGCGTCGATGGTGATGACGCAGTCGGCGTACTCCTTGGCGTACAGCATGCCCGCCAGCAGCGCGTTCTGATGGCCGCAGTTGGTCGACAGGGACAGAAAGCACACCCGCCCGTCCTTTTGGCGCAACGCGGCCAGCCGGTCCCGCGTGGTGTCGGAGGACCCGTCGTTGACAAACAGCAGCCGGCTTTTGGGCGAGCACAGCCCCTTTTGTGCCAGCTCATCCAGTTTTTCCAGCAGGCGTCCGGCGCAATGGTCGATGCAGGCCTCCTCATTGTAGCAGGGCACCACGATGTAGAGAATCGCATCCATGGGCAATTCCTTCTTCCTTCGTGTGGTCGCTTTCAGGAAAAGCGGACGACGCACAGATCGCCAATGATCGTAACGCACCCCTCCGCCGGATAGCAGGGCATGGCGTCCACAATGGCCTGTTCCGCCTCGGTGGGCTGCCAGTTGTCCACGGGCGTGAGCGGCAGGCCGATTACGCGGGTGAGCAGATACGGCGCACAGCTGGGCGCCGCAAAGTCGATCTCGTTGAGGACGCCCCCAAAGGGCCGGAACCGGCTGGCCAACTCATAATCAAAATAGACGGGAGGGTCCTCCCAGGACATGAAGCCCACCGTCGCAATCCGCAGGCCGGGGCGGTATTGGGGCTCCTCCTCGATGCTCAGGGCCAGGCGGTTCATCGCGTGACTGATGCGCGTAAAGGAGCTGTACAACTGGTAATACGCCTGATTGTCGAGGATGGTGCACTGAAACCCGTACCCCAGACACGCCGCCGCCAGCGCCGCGGCGCACAGCCTGCGCAGCATCTGCCTGCCGGGCCGCTCCGCCTCGTGGGGGAGGCAGGTCACCGGCAGCAGCAAAATCACAATGAGCGAATACAGCGTGAGCTGATGCGCGTTAATGTTTTCCCCCATCATGAAGACGCCGGCGGCGGACAGCACCAGCAGCACGCCGCAGACCGCCAGCAGCGCGGCATGGCCCCAGCGGCGCCTGACCGCGCTCAAAACCACGCGTACCGCCAGCCAGCCGTAGCCCAGCGCCACCAGCGTGATCTGCGCCAGCCGCATCAGCCGTGTGGTGTAGTCGGGTACATCCCACAGATAGTGGTCCCACACCGTGTTCCAGGCCATGGCCAGCTTGGAAGGAAGCGTGGAGACATCCAGCTTGCCCATCTGGTTGATGCTCTGGTAGTCGCTTAGCACAACGGCGCCCACGCGGGTCAGCAGCGCCATCGCGCCCAGATACAGCAGCACCCCCGCAATCGCAGCGGCCGCGCAGCCAATAGCGAACCGCCAGGCGGCCCATCCGCTCTGCGCCTGTCCATAGGCCGTGCGTTGGATGACCAGAAGGATCAGCATCCCAATGGCTAGCATCAAAAAGCCCTGGTAGATGCCCGTGCACAGCATAACGCACAGGGCGGCCCACAGGAATCCCAGGCGCGCGCGGCGGGTCAGCCAGGGCGCCGCCATGGCCAGCAGAATGCCCAGTGAAAAGACGTGCGCCTCATACATGAAGCAGAAGATGGTCGCGTTGAGCGGATAGACGATCAGCACGCACAGAAGGGCGCCAGCCTGCCATACACGCCTGAGGTCGAAGGCGTCGCACGCCAGCCAGGCAGCCAGGCTCAAAAACAGCACGCCGAGGAGGCCGTTCAGCCACGGGACGCTCATGGTGGAGAGCAGCTTCCAGAAAAAGTACAGCACAAACCGCCCCGATTCCAGGCCAGCGCCGGTCAGGTCCATGCCGAACCTCATGTCGTCATGGTTGGGAATCTTGTTGGCAAACATGAAGCCATGGGCCAACACGCCCAGCAGCATGCCCGCAATCAGGCAGAATTTCAGCAGCTGGCGGCGGCTGAGGTTGGTATTGAGCCGGTTTTCCACCACGCGCAGATATCTTTTCAAAGCGTTTCAGCCCTCTTCCCTAGGCAGACAAAAGCAGGGGGAGCGCTCGCGCGCTCCTCCTGCGCCCTGTCTTAGCGATACAGCATCTCCTCGCGCTTGGGGCCGGTGGAGATCATATGAATGGGCACCTGAAGCTCCTTTTCGATGAAGGCGATGTAGTTTTTGCAGTTTTCGGGCAGCTTGTCCCATTCGGTCACGCCGCGCACGTCGCACTTCCAGCCGGGCAGCAGGGTGTAGACCGGCTTGCAGCGCATCAGCGTGGGCGTGGAGGGGAAATCGGTGATGGTTTTGCCGTCCACCTCATATGCTGTGCACACGGGGATCTGGTCCAGGTAGCCCAGCACGTCCAGGTTGGTCAGGACCGCTTCGGTCGCGCCCTGCACCATGCAGCCATAGCGCGTGGCCACGGCGTCAAACCAGCCCACCCGGCGCGGGCGGCCCGTGGTCGCGCCGTATTCGCCCGCGTCGCCGCCGCGGTCGCGCAGCTCCTTTGCCTCATCGCCGAACAGCTCCGTGGTGAAGGGACCCGCGCCCACACAGCTGGAGTAAGCCTTGGTGACGCAGTACACGTCCTTGATGGCGGAGGCGGGCACGCCGGCACCCACCGTGCCGTAACCGGCCAGCGGAGAGGAGGAGGTGGTATAGGGATAGATGCCGTGGTCCGGATCGCGCAGGCTGCCCAGCTGACCCTCAAGGAGCACGGTCTTGCCCTCCTTGAGCGCCTTGTGTAGGTAAAGGGTGGTGTCGATCACCATGGGCCGGATGCGCTCGCCCAGGGTCTTGACATGCGCGATGAGCGCCTCCAGGTCGATGGGCGGCTTGTGGTAGAGGTTGGACAGCGTCACGTTCTTCTGCTCCACGGCGCTGGAAAGGCGCTGGCGCAAAATCTCCTCGTCATAGATCTGGCAGACCTGAATGCCGATCTTGAGGTACTTGTCCCCATAGAACGGCGCGATGCCGCTCTTGGTCGAACCAAAGCCCGCCTTGCCCAGGCGCTCTTCCTCATAGCGGTCAAAATCCACATGGTAAGGAAGCATCACCTGCGCCCGGTCGGAGATATACAGCTTGGGATTGGGAACCCCGCGCTGAACCACGCTGTCGTACTCGGCGAGCAGCTTTTCGATATCCAGCGCTACGCCCGGTCCAATGATGTTGGCGATGTTCTGATGGAAAACGCCTGACGGAAGCAAATGCAGGGCAAACTTGCCATAGTTGTTGATGATGGTGTGCCCGGCGTTGGCGCCGCCCTGAAAGCGCACGACAACGTCGCTGCGTTCGGCCAGCACGTCGGTGATCTTGCCCTTGCCCTCGTCGCCCCAGTTTGCGCCTACGATGCTACGGACCATTAAAATGATCCCCTTTCCGATGGTTTTTCCGTGCCGCCCGGCGGCGCGGAAGCAGGGCTGAAGCCCCATCTTTCTTTATACTATACCGTGTATGGAAAGTCAAGCAAACAGGAGGAAAACCACATGTCAAAAAAGCGTATTGCCCTTTTTCTGGCCCTGATGCTGATGGCGGCCCCCTCCGCGCTGGCCCAGCCGTATCAGGACGGCGTCTACCGCGACCTGGGCCCCGGCTACAAGGATGAGGTCGTGGTCACCGTCACCGTGCGGGGCGGCGAGATGACCGAGCTGACCGCCGAAAACCGGGGCGGCGGGGAGAAGAGCGAATACTTCGTCAAGGCCGAGGAGGGGCTTTCCAAAGCGATTCTGGAAAAGCAGTCCATCGACGGGGTGGACGCGGTGGCGGGCGCGACCGGCACCAGCGACAGCATCCTCACCGCCATGAAGGGCATTCTGGAGCAAATGGCGTATACGGGTCCCACGGAGGGCGGAGCCATGGCTACCACCGCGCCTGAAACCACCCCCGCGGAAGGCACGCCCGAAGCCACGGCCGCGCCCGCACAGACCTGATTACTCCATGATCTGCGACACGTCCACCCAGCCCGCGGCATGCGAGGCCGCCTCCAGCTGGGGCAGCGTCACTTCCACGGCGCTGTTGCGCGTGCCCGCGGCGGGGAACACCGTGTCGAACCGCCTGAGCGATTCGTCCAGGTATATCTTCACGCCCTCCGGAGCCAGGAAGGGGCACACGCCGCCCACCGGGAATCCCGTCAGCTCGGCCACCTGCTCGTGGCCGAGCATTTTGGCCTTCTGATGAAAAACCGCCTTGAACTTGGTGTTGTTCACCTTCGCGTCGCCCGCCAGCACGATCAAAACAGGCGCGCCGTCCACCAGGAAGCTCATCGTCTTGGCGATGCGCTGCGGCTCGCACCCCACAGCCACCGCCGCCAGCTCCACCGTGGCGCTGGAGACGTCAAACTCCAGCGCCTTCAGCCCCATTCCCGCCAGATACTCCCGAACCTGTTCAAAGCTCATCGCGATCATCCTTTCCCAAATATCGGCATGCTACGGCTGCGGCGTCGTGCGCATGCACAGGTAGCTCAGCGGCAGAGAAACCGCCGCCCCGCCCAGTTGAACCCATTGCCACTGCTCCGTCACAAAGCGGGCAACCCTGGCCAGCCACTGCATCCATTCAAAACCCATGGCCATGATCTGCCCATCCGTTCCGCTTTCCAGCGCGGCGGTCGTTTCGCGGATGAAGGGCATCAGCGTCAGCATGAAGCACACGAACGGCACGCCCAGCACCACCGCCAGCGTCAGCCCGCGCCTGCGCCGGAGACAGCACGCCAGCAGATAAAACAGGCATGTCCACTCCAGCAGCCACATGAGCTGCCGGGGCAGCTGCTCCAGCGACTCCCGCAGGGTGTAGCCCAGCAGCGCCGCGCCCGACGGGAGCGCTTCGGTATAGGCCGTCAGGCTGAAGCGGTCCGGCATCGCGCCGGAGAGGGCCAGCACCGTCCCGCCCACCGCCAGGTTGATCAGCAGCGTTCCCAGCAAAAAGGCCGCCGTCCCCAGAAACAGCGCCACCACATTGCTCAGCCACACCGGAAAGCGCGCCGTGCCAAACCGGAGCAAAAACCGTGTGCGGCTATGCGCCGTCAGGCACGCGCATACCAGCAGCAGCGCCATCGTCAGGGAAAAGTCGGACGATACGCCGACCATGTTCAATTCGCCCGCGCCCGCCAGCGCCAGAACGATCGTGAGCGCATTGCCCGCCAGCAGCACCATGAGGCCCCATCCAGCCAGCCGGCCCATCCACGCCCGGTGATAGCGCATGGCGCCCAGAAAGCGCGAACGCCGCATCCAGCCCGCCTGTTCAACCAGCATCACGCTCCGCCTCCTTTTCCCCGGTCAGGAACACAAACAGCCGCTGCAGGCTCACCGGCGCGGTCTGTACCCGTCCGCAGGCCCGAATCTCTTCGGCGTCCTCCGGCCTGTTCAAATGCACATAGCGCACCAGCGAGCCCGCCACCTCTTCGTCCCGGAGCGTGGCAAACCCCGCCGTGGCGGCGCGCACATCATCGGCCGCTCCCGATACGCACAGGTACAGGCGCGTCAGCGCCTCCGGCGTGCCCTCGTCCAGCAGGCGTCCGCCGTCGATCATCACGGCATAGTCCAGCGTGCGCGCTACCTCGTCAATCAGATGCGTGCTGATCAAAAAGGTGCGCCCGGGCTCTCTCCGGTGCGCCTCCACGACCGCGTCATAGAACCGTTCGCGCATGACCGCGTCCAGGCCCAGGCTCGGCTCGTCAAACACCGTCAGCTCTGCGCCGGAGGCCAGGCCCGCGCACAGGAGCAATGCCGTCTGCATGCCGCGGCTGTATCCCTTGAGCGGCTTCTTCAGGGGAAGGCCGAACAGGGGCACCAGCCGGACGGCCTCCTCCTCCTGCCAGGCTGGAAACAGGCTTCGGCACACGGCGAGAAACGACGCGGCGTTTTTCAGCCCGCCAAAGTCCGGGGTATCTCCGATCAGGCACAGGCGTCCCAGCGTTCCCACGCCCACCGGCGCGCCCAAAAGCTCGGCTTCTCCGCCCGACGGGCGAAGCTGGCCGCTCAGGATGCGCAGCAGCGTGCTCTTGCCCGCGCCGTTTCGGCCCAAAAGGCCCACCACCTGACCCGAAGCCACCGAAAACGTCAGCTCATCCAGGGCCACGGCCCGGCCGAAGCGCCTTGTGAGGCCGCGGACGCGGATGGCGGGCGCAGCATTGGTTTCCATCATGAAACGTTCCTTTCAGAAAAGCGCGCGGGGGACAGGTATGCCTCTCCCCCGCGTCGCCGCTTATTTTACGATCAGGTTGCACAGGCGTCCCGGCACGAAGATGACCTTCGCAATGGTCTTTCCGCCCACGATCTGCTGGACGTCCGCGCGCTGGGGAAGCTCGGTTTCCGCCTGCTCGCGGGTCATGTCCGGCGAAACCATGATGCGGCCGCGCACCTTGCCGTTGACCTGCACGCCGATTTCCACCTCGGCGCGCTTCATGGCCTTTTCGTCGTAGGCAGGCCACGGTTCGCGGGCCAGGCCGCTGCCAAAGCCCATCTGCTCCCACATCTCCTCGCAGATGTGCGGGGCCACGGGGCTAAGGAGCAGAATCAGCGTGCGCAGCTCCTCGCGGGTGCAGCCGCCGGCGGCATAGAACTCGTTGACCAGAGACATCATGGCGGCGATGGCCGTGTTGTACTTCATGGCCTCGTAATCCTCGCCGACCTTCTTGATGGTCTCGTGCATCAGCGGGGTGAGCGCCTTGGAGTAGCCCTCGCCGGGTAGGACCATATCCTGCAGCCGCCACACGCGGTCCAGGAAGCGGCGGCAGCCGCGCGCGCCGTTGGTGGACCACGGAATCGCCTGGTCGAACGCGCCCATGAACATTTCGTACAGGCGGAAGGCGTCCGCGCCCAGCTCGTTGACGATATCGTCGGGGTTGATGACGTTGCCGCGGGACTTGGACATCTTCTCGTTGTTCTCGCCCAGAATCATGCCGTGGCTGGTGCGCTTCTGGTAGGGCTCCGGGGCCTTGACCAGACCCAGGTCATGCAAAAACAGGTGCCAGAAACGGCTGTAGAGCAGGTGCAGCGTGGTGTGCTCCATGCCGCCGTTGTACCAGTCCACGGGCATGAAGTAATCCAGCGCCTCCTGGCTGGCGAACGCCTTGTCGTCATGCGGGTCGCAGTAGCGCAGGAAATACCAGCTGGAGCCCGCCCACTGGGGCATGGTGTCGGTCTCGCGCTTGGCGGGGCCGCCGCACCTGGGGCAGGTGGTGTTGACCCAGTCGGTCATGGCCGCCAGGGGGCTCTCGCCGCTGTCGGTGGGCTCGTAGTTTTCCACGTCGGGCAGGAGCACGGGCAGCTCGCTCTCGGGCACGGGCACGGTGCCGCAGTGCGGGCAGTGCACCACGGGGATGGGCTCGCCCCAGTAGCGCTGGCGGCTGAACACCCAGTCGCGCAGCTTGTAGTTGATCTTGCGCTCGCCCAGGCCCTTTTCCACCAGCCAGTCGATGATCTTCTTCTTGGCGTCGGCCACGCGCAGGCCGTTGAGGAAGTCGCTGTTGCACAGCACGCCGTCCACGATGTCGGTATACGCTTCCTTTGCGATGTCGCCGCCGGCCACCACCTCCACCATGGGGATGCCGAACTTGGTGGCGAATTCCCAGTCGCGGGTGTCATGCGCGGGCACGGCCATGATGGCGCCGGTGCCGTAGCTCATGAGCACATAGTCGCTGACCCAGATGGGGATCTCCTTGCCGTTGACGGGGTTGACGGCGCGGATGCCGTCGATCTCAACGCCGGTCTTGTCCTTGGCAAGCTCGGTGCGCTCGAAGTCGCTCTTTTTGGCGGCCTCGTCGCGGTAAGCGGCGATGGCGGCATAGTTGGCGATCTCATCCTTGTATTTTTCAATCAGCGGATGTTCGGGGCTGACGACCATGTAGGTCGCGCCAAAGAGGGTGTCGGGCCGGGTGGTGAACACGCGCAGCTTTTCGTCCTTGCCGGCGAGCTGGAAGTCCACCTCCGCGCCTTCGCTGCGGCCGATCCAGTTGCGCTGCTGGGTCTTGACCGCCTCGATGAAATCGACATGATCCAGGCCGTCCAGCAGCTTTTGTGCATACTTGGTGATGCGCAGCATCCACTGGCTCTTGACCCGGCGCACCACCTGGCTGCCACAGCGCTCGCACACGCCGCCCACGACTTCCTCGTTGGCCAGGCCGCACTTGCAGCCGGTGCACCAGTTGATGGGCATTTCGGCCTTGTAGGCCAGGCCGTTTTCCAGCAGTTTCAGGAAAATCCACTGGGTCCACTTGTAGTAGGCGGGGTCGGTGGTGTTGACCTCGCGCGTGTAGTCGAAGCTGAAGCCCAGGCGCTGAAGCTGCTCACGGAAGTGGTCGATGTTCTTTTTGGTGACTACGGCGGGATGCACCTTGTTTTTGATGGCGAAGTTCTCCGTAGGCAGGCCGAAGGCGTCGTAGCCAATGGGATAAAGGACGTTGTAGCCCTCCATGCGGCGCTTGCGCGCGATGATGTCCAGCGCCGTGTTGGAGCGGGGATGGCCCACATGCAGGCCGTTGCCGCTGGGATAGGGGAATTCGATCAGGCAGTAGTACTTGGGCTTGTCGCTGGGAAACTCGGCGTTGAACACGCCGCTTTCCAGCCAGCGCTTCTGCCATTTCTTTTCAATCTGTTCGGGGTTGTACGCGGGACGCTCCGGCATAATGCTCTCTCCTTCTTTGTTTTATAACCGGCTTGTTTCAAAAGAGTACGTCGGGTGTGATCTCATACGCGCAGGTATGCCAGTACTCAAATACTCTGGGAAAATGAGGAAAGCTTTCTTCAAAGCGCTTCACATAATCCTCTTCGATAAACACAAGCAGCCTTTCGGGAAGATTCTCCCTCTCGAATGCCGCTTTGGAAGTCGCCCACTTGCCCGCTCTTAGGACAAGTTTCCCCTCATTCTCATCCAGTTCTATGGAACCCACCGTCAGCTTACCATCCGTCAATTCCATCATCACATTGGCATACCAGTAGGGTGCAAGGGCATGAGTGTAACCGTTTTCTTCCATGAAATTCGCATAGACACGCGCCGTATCCGCCAGGAAGATATCCTGATCGAACAGGCCTGTCCAGCTATCCATGTCCCAGCGGTCAATTGAAATATAGTAAACGGTGTAGGCCCCCTGGAACAAAAAGCACATGCAGGTCAGCAAAATCAACAGCTTCCTGCAGGCTGACACAGCGCTTTCCTTCAGCCGGGCAAGCTCCGTGGCCAACGCCGGATAGGCGAACGCAACCACCGGTACATAGTATAGCGGATAATACCGCCAAGTCGAGTCGAAAATAAAAATCAGGGTGGTGGTCACAAACGCTGCAGAAAGCAGAGCCGGGGCAACCCGCGAGGCTACGGGAACGCTCATGTCCCATACGTTTGAAGCCGATGCGCACAGCAGGTAACCAAAGCTTATAAGCGCCGCGAGCAACGAAATACCCGCAATGCCCACTGTGGGCAGATTGGAACTTCTGACCCCGGTTGCGATCAGCCAGGAGTTGAAGATGTCGGCGTAGTGTTCGGCACTTTCGCTGGGAAAGAAGAAGGTGGCCGAAGAATCCCGGATTCCATAGTAGGGCAGGAGCACCTTGATGTTCAGGGCATAGCCAATCAGGAAAAACAGGAAACTGCCTGTCAGAATCCATACCAGCCGCATGGCGTCGCTGCGCAGGAAAGGTTCCCCTCCCACCAGCTTTCCCTTTTCCCACCGATACCGCCTTAGCGCGAGCAGCACCTGCACCACTGCAAACGCAAGCAGAGGCGCCCCCAGGATCATCATGTGGCGGATTCCGTTCAGGCCGGCAACGAACCACAACACCGCCAAAAGACAGACAGGCAACGCCGCCTTGCGCGCGCCGCGCACCTCCATCAGCCCAAGCGTGAGTCCGACCATCCAAAAGGCGTTGGTCAGATAGAGCGCATAGTACAGGTGATAGAGCACGATTCGAGCATAGGGAACGCTGAAGGGGAGCAGCAGCAGCGCGGCCGTAACAACCCTGGCGCGCAGGGAGCCAATGTGCGCCCGTTTGCACAAATACAAAAACGAAAGCACAAACAGAGCCTGCAACGTAAGCGTTCCGCAGATACGCACCATGGACCAGTCGCTGAGAAAGAAGAAAAACAGGGAAAAGAACCAGCCAATACCCGGCAAACTCACTTCGGTTGTGTAGTAATAGTTACGCGTAAACGGATTCTTCTCCTGCGCAATAATCCATCCTCGTAACATATGATCGGACGCGTCTCCGTCCAGGATATTATGGGCGACGAACACGTCCATTCCGATCGTGAGCAGCACGACAGCGGCAAAGAAGAGCCAGTGCCACTGTCTTAACACGCCCCTGATGCAGGCCTTCATCAACAATCTCCCCTCAGAGGTTCCTCCGTAACCCTCTTATCCCCGCAGCATCTCAATGCCCTTGTCGATCCGGCGCAGGCTTTCCTCCCTGCCCAGGAGGTAGGCGATCTCGGTTGCGCCGCCGGGCGTGGAGGCCTGGCCGGAGAGGGCCGTGCGCACGGGCCACATCATCTGACCGGTCTTGAGGCCGTTTTCCGCGGCCAGGGTCATCAGGAGGTCCTTGACGGCCTCTTCGCTGAAATTCTCCAGCGCGGCCAGCGCGGGCCGGGCCAGCTCCAGCGCGCGCAGGGCCACGGCGCTGTCGGTTTTCATCTTCTTGTGGGTGTAGAGCTCGATGCCGTACTCCGGCAGCTCGGCCAGAAAGCGCACCATGTCCGGCACCCGGTCAAAGACCTCGGTACGGGTGTGCATCAGCTCGGCCAGGCGACGGTAGTCGATGCCCTTGCCCGCCAGCACCCGGTCAAACCAGGGCGTGGCCATGGCCAGATAGTCCTCAAAGGGCATGCGGGTGATGTACTCATGGTTGAACCACACCAGCTTTTCGGTGTTGAAGATGGCCGGGGCCTTGCTAAGTCCCTTGAGATCAAAGGCCTCCACCAGCTCCTGCAGGGTGAAGAACTCCCGCTCGTCTCCCGGGCTCCAGCCCAGAAGCGCGATAAAGTTGATGATGGCGTCGCGTACATAGCCCTGGGCCAGCAGGTCCTCGAAGCTGGGGTCGCCGTAGCGCTTGCTGAGCTTACGGGAGGCGTCCTTCATAACGGGGCTTAAGTGAATGTAGACGGGCGGTTGCCAGCCGAACGCCTCGTAGAGCAGGTTGTACTTGGGCGCGGAGCTCAGGTACTCGGTGCCGCGCATCACGTGGGTGATGCCCATGAGGTGATCGTCGATGACGTTGGCGAAATTGTAGGTGGGCAGGCCGTCGGCCTTGATGAGCACGTTGTCGTCCAGCGTGTCGCAGGGGGCCTCGACATGGCCGTAGAGCGCGTCGTCAAAGCTGGCTGTGCCGGTAAGCGGGATGTTCTGCCGGATGACGAAGGGCTCGCCGCTCTGCATGCGGCGCAGGGCCTCGTCTTTGGGGATGTTCAGGCAGTGCTTGTCGTATTTCCACTGCTCGCCGCGGGCCGTGGCCGCGTCACGCCGTGCCTGAAGCTCCTCCTTGGTGCAGAAGCACGGGTAGGCCGCGCCGCTTTCCACCAGCTGCATGGCGTAGGGCAGGTAGGTATCCCGCCGCTGGGTCTGGATGTAGGGACCGTAGTCGCCGCCCACATCCGGGCCCTCGTCGTATTCCAGGCCCGCCTCGCGCAGGCTCTTGTAGATCAGCTCCACCGCGCCGGGCACCTCGCGCTCCTGATCGGTGTCCTCAATGCGCAGGATGAACTTGCCCCCGTTCTTCTTGGCGAACAGGTAGGTGTAGAGGGCGGTTCGCAGTCCGCCCAGATGCAGGTAACCCGTGGGGCTGGGTGCGAACCGGGTGCGTACGGTCATGGGGGAGCCTCCTTCGTGATCAACAGAAATGGGATTTCAGGCATCCAACTTATATATTATATCCAGAAACGAGAATTTGTCGATGGTCTTTGACAACAAGTCTTGCCAGCATCTCTCCCGCTCGCCTTGACAAGCCCGCTTCGTAT
The DNA here is from genome assembly GCA_018710985.1 of Candidatus Limiplasma pullicola. GTDB lineage: Bacteria > Bacillota > Clostridia > Christensenellales > Aristaeellaceae > Limiplasma > Limiplasma pullicola. The sequence goes on along the minus strand of DVIV01000030.1, from coordinate 63,147 downwards.
GCTTATCATTTGATCAACCGCTGTTAATTTTGGAAACGCGGAAAGGATGCGGTCCAGTCATGAAAGCGCTGCTGCGGCTTGTCTATGCGTCAGCCATGGGCATTACCCTTGCGCTGCTGCTGTTTTGGGAACATCTGGACCATATCTACAAGCGTGAGTTTGCCTTGAGCAACGCCGCTTTGCTGGCGCTGGATGCAGCAGTGCTGGCCTTGCTGGCTGCGATCGCCGCGCTTATGCGCCGCAAAGGGGTTCTGCCGATTTCTCCGGGCGCCGCTGCAAGGGTCGCGCGCATCCTGATGGCGGCGGTGCTCTTTGGCGTGCAGATCGCCCTGTGCCTCAACAACCTCTTTGAAGCTGGCTGGGACGTGGCGGGCGTCGTGGCAAGCACGCGCGCCCTGGCCAACGGCGGCGCGCTGCAGCATGACTATTATTCGATGTATCCCAACAACCTCATGAGCGTCTATCTTTACGGCGCGGTCAGCCTGCTGCTCAGGGCGACCGGGCTGTGGGAAACCATCGGCTTTCCGGTGGATATCGCAGCTTTCAGCATTCTCAACTGCATTTTAAGCACCCTGACCGGCGTTTTGCTGTGGCGCTGTGCGCACCGGCTCACAGGCAGCAGGGGTGCCGCCGACGCCGTATGGCTGCTCTATGCCGTGCTGATCGGCCTGTCGCCCTGGCTGATCGTGCCCTATTCCGATTCGCTCTCGCTGCTGTTTCCCACGCTGCTGCTCTTCATCAGCCTGCGTCCCTTTCGCAGGAACTGGGTGCGCTGGTCCCTGCTGGGCGGCGTGGGCGCGCTGGCCTATGCCGTCAAGCCGCAGGGAGCGGTCATGCTGATTGCCATTGTCCTTGCACGCCTGATCTGCGATGTGCTGCCGGCCTGGCGCAGGCGTTCTTCCGGTAAGCTGCGCCGCTGGGCCGCCGCGTGCGTGGCGCTGTGTCTGACCGCCGCCGTGTGTTTTGGGCTCATCGGCGGACTGGCTCCCCTGTTCGGCTTTGAGCTCGCGCCGGAGGAAGCGTTGGGCGCGTCGCACTTCCTGATGATGGGGCTCAACGAGGAAACCAACGGCAGCTACTACCGGTGGGACGTGAGCTATTCCGTGTCCTTTCCCACCCGCTGGGAGCGGATGAAGGCCAATATTGACCTTGCACTGCACCGCATCCTGTGGATGGGGCCGGGCGGCCTGGCGCTCCACGCCGCCAAAAAGGCGCTGGTCAATTTCAATGACGGAACCTTTGCCTGGAAAATGGACGGCGGTGAGCGCTTTTCCGTTGGCGGCGGACCCGTTTTTCCCACGGAACACGAGCTTCTCTGGAGCACGGCGCTGCAGGCCGTATGGCTTGGCGTCTTGGGTGGGTGCCTGCTCTATGCCTTCACCAAAGCGGACCGTGACAGCATGACCCTGTGGCTTTGCCTGCTGGGCGTGATGGCGATGGTGATGCTGTTTGAATGCCGCGCCCGTTACCTCTATGCCAACGTTCCCGTCTTTATCCTGGCTGCGGTTTTGGGCATCCGTTCCCTTGCCGCCAAGGTGCGCAGGCGATAGGGATGTGTTAAAAAAGCTCGCAAAGCCCGCCGGCGGCGGCCTTTTCCCACAGACAAAGGGGGGCTGTTTCTTTCGGAAACAGCCCCCTTTGATCGCCCGTTAAGCCGGGTCCTGCCCTTTATCCCTTCACCTGCCTGGCAAAGCTGTCCTTGAGTCCCACCACGCGATTGAACACGGGCAGGGCATCCGTGGAGTCGGGGTCCTTGCAGAAATAGCCCATCCGCAGGAACTGGAACGTATCGCCCACCTGCGCGTTCCCAAGGAACCGCTCGGCATAGCCGCGGCAGACCTCAAGGCTGTCGGGGTTGAGTTTCTTGAGGAAATCGGTCTTGAGCGCCGCGCTGCTCACCGGCGCCGCCTCGACGCCTTCGGCTTCGGCCTGCGCCTCCGCGTCAGCCTCGGCCTCCTCTTTGGCAAGCGCATCCTCGTCCATGAGCAGCGGCTCATAGAGGCGCGCCTCCACGGGAATGCAGTCCTCGGCGCTGACCCAGTGCAGCGTGCCCTTGACCTTGCGGTTTGCGCCCTCGGTGCCGTTGCGGGTGTCCATGTCCACGGTGCACAAAACCGCGGTCACATTGCCCTCGGCGTCCTTTTCGCACCCGTCGCAGCGGATGATGTAGGCGCCCTTGAGGCGCACCTCGTTGCCGGGGAACAGGCGGAAGTACTTCCTGGGCGGGTTCTCCATGAAGTCCTCGCGCTCGACGTAGATCTCGCGGGTGAGCACGGTCTTGTGCGTGCCCATTTCAGGATGGTTGGGATGGTTTTCCATCTCCAGCTCGTCGCGCCTGTCCTGGGGCCAGTTGGTCAGGATCACCTTGAGGGGCCGGAGCACCGCCATGGCGCGGGGCACCTTCTCGCCCAGATCCTCGCGCACGCAGTGCTCCAGCAGGGCCAAATCGACGGTGCTGTCGGCCTTGGCCACGCCGATGCGGTCGATGAAGTCGCGGATGCTCTCCGGCGTGTAGCCCCGGCGGCGCATGGCGCACAGCGTGGGCATCCGGGGATCGTCCCAGCCGGACACATAGCCGCCCTCCACCAGCATGCGCAGGTAGCGCTTGGACATGATGGTGCGGGTCAGGTTCAGGCGGCTGAATTCGATCTGCCGGGGGCGGGAGGGCAGCATGTTGGACGCGTGCTCCACCACCCAGTCATACAGGGGGCGATGGTCCTCATATTCCAGCGAGCACAGGCTGTGGGTGATGCCCTCCAGCGCGTCGCCGATGGGATGGGCAAAGTCGTACATGGGGTAGATGCACCATGTCTTGCCCGTGCGGTGGTGCTCCTTGAAGAGAATGCGGTACATGGCGGGGTCGCGCATGTTGATGTTGGGGCTGGCCATGTCGATCTTCATGCGCAGGATCATGCTGCCCTCGGGATGCTTGCCCGCCTTCATCTCCTCAAACAGGCGCAGGCTCTCCTCCACGGGACGGTCCCGGTAGGGGCTGTTCTTGCCCGGCTGGGTGAGGGTGCCGCGGTAGAGGCGCACCTCCTCGGGCGAAAGCTCGCACACATACGCAAGCCCGCGCCTAATCCAGTCCACGGCGATGTCGTAGCACTGCTGATAGTATTCGCTGGCGAAATACAGCCCGCCCTTCCAGTCGAAGCCCAGCCAGTGGATATCGGCCATGATGCCGTCCACGTACTCGGTTTCCTCCTTGGCGGGGTTGGTATCGTCAAAGCGCAGGTTGGTCACGCCGCCAAAGCGCTCGGCGGTCAGAAAGTCCGCCACCAGCGCCTTGCAGTGGCCAATGTGCAGGTAGCCGTTGGGCTCGGGAGGAAAGCGCGTGCGCACGCTTTGATAGCGCCCGCTCCGTAAATCTTCCTGTACGGCGTCCCAGATAAAATTGGTCTTGGAGGTTTCCATGCTCGCGCCTTCCTTTCCATCGTGTTCCCAGGCAGAACAAAGCCGCCGGTTCGCATCATTATAGAACGAAACGGCGGCTTTGGCAAGCCTGTACACCCCGAAAATGCCGGTTTTCCGGCGTTTTCGCAGGGGAAGTTCCCCTTATTCCGCCCTGAGGAACGCCTCGATACGCGCCCGTTCCTCCCGCGCGTCGGCGCGGCCCAGCTGATACTGCGCCTCCAGCACATCCGGGTTCTTTTCCACCCGGCCGATGGGGACGCGGCGGGAGGGGCACAGCACCAGCGCGCGGCCCTCTGCCTGGGCCTGATCGGCATAGGCCAGCGAGGCGTTGTACACCTCATGCCGCTGCTCGCTGGCCCTGACAAAGGCAGGATAGCGGCGGTAGCGCAGGCGCATGAGCGCAAGCGACCGGTCCGGCTGCTTGACGAAGCCCTCCGGCTGCGTGCGCACCACGAGGCAGCGCGTATACCCCATCTCCTCAAAGCGTTTGAGCGGGATCGAGTCCGCCGTGCCGCCGTCCAGATAGCGCCGCCCCTCCCACGCCACGATGGTGGACACCAGCGGCATGGAGGAGCTGGCCCTGAGCGCTTCCAGCAGGGCGTGCTCGCTTCGTTTTCCGTCCAGGCATACCGCCTCACCCGTTTCCACATCGGTCGCCAGGGCGTAAAAGCGCACGGGGCTTTTGAAAAAAGCGTCAAAATCGAATGGGTCCAGCCGGTAGGGCAGTTCCTCGTAGCTGAAGACGCGGCCCACCAGGTCGCCCGTGAGCAGCAGGGAACGCAGGCTCATGAAGCGCCAGTTGCGGCAGTATTTCTTGGTGTAGCGGATGTTGCGCCCCTTTTGGCCGGCCACGTAGGTGGCCCCGTGGATGGCCCCGGCCGAAACGCCCAGAATCCCGTCGGGCCTGACGCCCCAGTCCATCATCTCATCCAGCACCCCGGCGGTATAGATGCCGCGCATGCCGCCGCCCTCCAGCACAAAGCCCGTCCGCTCCATGGACACCGCTTCCTCTCCACATCGAATGTGTCCATTATACCACGGGCTGGCAAGGGGGGAAGCTCAGGGAAAATACGCATCCGGGCCCAGCCACAGCGCGACATCCTCCCGGCGCAGATATCCATAGGTTCCCGGCTGGTTCAGCGATCCGTCCAAATCCTCCCGGGGCAGGAACACATGCAGCCAGCCGTCCTCCGTTTCGGCCAGCACGCGCATGCGCTGTCCCGCTTCCGGAGCGCACGCCGCGCCGCCGCCATCCATGTCCGTCATCATTGAGCTGCCGGCCACTGCCGTCACCACCGGACACGGGCTGGAAGCCCGGTAAACAAACTCCGTCCAGTCGGCAGGGAAGGAAACATACCTTCCGCTGACATACCCCTCTGTGCCGCCCACCTGCACGTGATACCAGGGGACCTCCGTGCCCGGCTTCTGGTCCAGCACCTGCGCCAGTGCCACATGGTATCTTCCCAGGCTGCGCGAGCTGGAGGTGGCCTCGCTGCGCAGGTTCACGCCCCAGATGAGGCACAGGTCCGTCCCCGCAAGCGCCGCGCGTTGCTCCTCCTCCAGCCGGCGGGCCTCGCCTGCTGTGATGAGCAGGCTGTCCAGCCGCGTTTGCTCCGCGAGCCACGTCTTAAGCGGCACACAAAACCGCTCGCCGTCCGTCTCCATCTCTCCATTCCAGGCAAAGACCGTGCGCCGGCCCCCCGCATCCGTGTGTTCCACGGCATGCCATCCGCTGATCGAGTGGCAGCCAAAGTGCCAGCGCCGCTCTCCGCCCTCCGCAGGGAGCAGCAGCTCAAAGTCGCAAAGCCGCGTGTCCTCATCCCACAAGGGATGCACGGCACACCCCTCGCCCAGCGGCAGACCCAGGGCGCCAAAATCCTCCACGCGCGCATTTCTACCGCCCGCCTCACAGCGCAGGCCCACCAGCGAATACACGCCGCCCCGCTCCACCACCAGCAGCGCGCTGCTCGTCCACGGCAGGCCGTCGGTATCCGTGTCCACGGCCATCGCTTCCTGCTCCAGCGCCGCGCCGCATACGCAGCGCGCGTCGCCCAGGCCGTGCCTATTCATGAGGTCGCGTATGGCCTGCGGCGCGTCCTCTGCAAAGGTGACGAGCGTCTCCCGCACCCTGCCGTTCTCCGTGACGGTCTGCCTCGTCGTCTGCCCGCATGCCGCGGCAGGCAGCGCGAGCGCCAGCAGCATCAGCAACGCCTTGACAAATACACGTTTCATGCCGTTCCCCCCCTGATGATTCTTCGCTTCCGGTCCGGCGGAGACGCGCCACAGCCTCTCCCTCCGTTCCGTTTCTTTTTTCTTCCAATGATACCAACGGAAAAGAAGACCAAAGCCTTCCCCCATTTTTGCATTTCCCTTGACAATTCCCCCCATACCTGCTAGGCTTGTGCACAGCGTACAAATCCAAACACAAAGGAGACGATTCCCATTCTGGACATCATCGCGTCCGTCAACCAGGCGGTCAACAACTTTGTATGGGGCCTTCCGGCCATGGTGTGCATCCTTGGCGTGGGGCTGTACCTGAGCCTGCGCACCCGCTTTGTGCAGATCCGTCGCTTCCCCCTGGCCATCCGGGCCACGCTGGGCCGCATGTTCCAGAAAAAAACGGCGCAGGACGGCGCCATGACCCCCTTCCAGGCCGTGTGCACGGCGCTGGCGGCCACGGTCGGCACGGGCAACATCGCGGGCGTGGCGGGCGCCATCGCCATCGGCGGACCGGGCGCGGTGTTCTGGATGTGGGTGAGCGCGGTGCTGGGCATGTGCACCAAGTTCGCCGAGGTGACGCTGGCGGTGCATTTCCGGGAGCGCAACGCCCAGGGTGACTATGTGGGCGGGCCCATGTACTACATCAAAAATGGCTTGGGCAGGCGCTGGTACTGGCTCGCGGTGCTCTATTCCGTCTTTGGCGTGTTTACGGTGTTTGGCACCGGCAACGCCACCCAGGTCAACACCATCACCGCCTCCATCAACACGGCGCTGAGCAGCTATGGCCTGCTTCCCGCGGACGCGGTCACGCTGTGCCGCTGGATCATCGGCGTGGCCATCGCGCTGATCCTTCTGCTGGTACTGCTGGGCGGCATCAAGCGCATCGGCCGCGTCACGGAAAAGCTGGTGCCGTTTATGGCGCTGCTGTATGTCGTGCTGGCGCTGGGCGTCGTGATTCTCAACGCCGGGCGCATCCCGGCCGTGCTGGGCTCCATCGTCACGGGCGCGTTTTCGCCCATGGCCGTCACCGGCGGCGTGGTGGGGAGCTTCTTTACCAGCATGCAAAAGGGCGTAGCACGCGGCATCTTCTCCAACGAGGCGGGCCTTGGCACGGGCTCCATCGCCCACGCCTGCGCCGATACGCAGGAACCCGTCCGGCAGGGCCTGTTCGGCATCTTTGAGGTCTTTGCCGATACCATCGTCATCTGCACCCTGACCGCGCTGGTCATTCTGCTCAGCGGCGTGCCCGTGGGCTACGGCCAGGCCGCGGGAGCGGAGCTGACCATCAGCGGCTTTGTCGCCACGTATGGCAACTGGATCACCATCTTCACCGCCGTGGCCATGTGCTGCTTCGCCTTCTCCACCATCATCGGCTGGGGGCTGTACGGCGCGCGCTGCGTGGAGTTTCTCTTCTCCTCCCGGGCCATCGCGCCGTTTATGGTGGTCTATTCCCTGGTGGCCATCCTGGGCGCAACGGCGGACCTGGGGCTGCTTTGGAGCATCGCGGAAACCTTCAACGGGCTAATGTCCATTCCCAACCTGATCGCGCTGTTTCTGCTGTCGGGCACGCTGCTTCGCCTCATTCGCGGCGCGCTGGACGGGCGGCATGCGCCCAAGGAGCGCTCATGAGATTTTTGGGCTTGCTTTTTCCATAGGATAATGCTAATATAATATGTCGATATTCGCCAAGGAGGGAACCCCTGATGACCGTGCTTCACTGGATTGTTGGCATCCTGCTTTTGATATCTGCCCTTGTGATGATTGTGACCGTGCTTTTGCAAAGCAGCGAGCGCAGCGGCCTGGGCGCCATCAGCGGCGCGGCCGAAACCTTTTTCGGCAAGAACAAGGCCAAGGGCATGGACGCCAAGCTGGCGCTGATTACCAAGATCTGCGCGATCGTGTTTGTGGTGCTGTCCATTGTGATGATGTTTTTGGGCTGATGCCTTAAAGCGCGCAAGGCGGTCCCCTGACGGGGGCCGCCTTTTGCGCGTCCTTGGGATTACGCCGTCAAAAGCCGCAGAAGCAGCACATAGACCACCGTGCCGCCCGCAATGCTCAAAAGCGCGTTGTGCTTTGCCCGGTGCAGCACATAGATCACCACCAGCGCCACAATTTCGGGGATGGCGTGGGTGGGGCCCAGCACGTCCGTCCCCTTGAGGCAGTAAACCACCAGCAGGCCCATCATGGCCGGGGGCAGCGCCTGTCCCAGAAAGGCCACCGCGCGCGGGACACCCTTGCTCTCCGGAAACAGCCAGAAGGGCAGAAAGCGCGTGATCACCGTACCCGCCGCCACGGCGAGAATCATTGCCATCGTTTCCAGGGGCGTCATCACCTGCATAGCCTGTCCCTCCCCAGCAAAAGCGCCGCCAGAATGACCCCCATCGCGGGGATGATAAAACCGCTCTGACCGAAGGCAGCCAGGCACGCAACCGCCGCTCCCAGCCCGATGAGCGCGGAGGGGCGCTCTTCCCGCCGGTCCCATTTATCCAGGAACAGCACGAAGATCAGTGCCGTGAGCACGAAATCCAGACCGGTCAGGTCCGCGTTCAGCATGCCGCCGATCAGCCCGCCCACGAAGGAGGCCGCGACCCAGTAGAGGTAATCCAGCAGCGACACGGCCAGGTAAAAATCCTTGGCGGGAACATCCGCCGGCGGCTCCGTAGCGCAGTTGATGGAAAAGGTCTCGTCGCACAGAAGGAATACCAGCGCGTTTCGCGCGCCCCCCATCCCCCGGTAGCGGGGCAGCATGCTCAGGCCGTAAAACAGGTGGCGGGCGTTGACCATCAGGCTCATCAGAAACGCCTGAAGCGGGTCGAACGCCGCCGTGAGCAGCGAGATGGCCACATACTGCATGCTGCCGCCGAAGGCCAGCGCGCTCATCAAAAGCGACCACAGCGCGCCATAGCCCTTGGAGGCCATCAGCACGCCATAGGTCAGCCCCAGGCAGGAAAAGCCCATCAAAACGGGCAGCGTATGGGGAAAGGCCGCCCGGACCGCGGCGGCGGCGCGCCGGGCGGCGGCCGCCGGCGTATTGGTCGAAGGTTGCATCGCTTCATTCGCTCCTTTTGCAGAAAAATGCCCGCGCCCTGACGGGGCGCGGGCGCGGCATGCCGGCGGCCCGCCGGCTTATTTCACGTAGCTCTGGCCGTAGATGAATTCCTGCATGGCGGTCAGCGTGGTCTGCATGCGCTTTTCGCTGATGTAGATCAGGCTCTCGCCGTCAAATTCCCGGTAGCCGTACTGCTTCTCCATCGGGATGCCGAAATGGCCCACTACCTCGCCGCCGGAGGCGAGGCTTTGCATCGCGCTGCCGGAAAGCACCGTCATGCCCAGAGACAGCAGCTCGTCGGCGGTCAGATTGGTCTTGCCGTAAGGCAGGGCAGTTTCGATCAGGTTGAGGAATTTGGTGAGGTCCATATCCTCCATGACCTTTTTGAGCAGCGCCTCCAGCAGCTTTCTCTGGCGCTCGTTGCGGTTGATGTCGTTCTGGCCCTGGAGGTTGCGGATGCGGCCGTAGGTCACGGCCTCCATGCCGTCCAGGTGCTGCACGCCGTCAACCACCTCCAGCTTGTCGCGCTCGACGTCGTCCATGGGCTCCTTGACATGCAGCTCATAGTTGATGGCCTGGGCCTCGCCCTTGGTCATCTCCATGTCCACGCCGCCCAGCGCCTCGATGATATCGGCCAGGCCATGGATGTTGACCACCACGTAGCGCTCGATGTTCATCTGAAAATTGCGGTTGACGGTCTTCATGGCCAGCTCGGCGCCCTTGGCGATGTCGCCGTCCTTGCTGCCGAACTTGAAGGCGGTGTTCAGGCGCTTTTGGCTCTTGTAGCCGGGCACCACCACAGCCGTGTCACGGGCGATGGAGGTCAGCTTGATGGAGCCGTCCTGGGTATTGATGGAGCAGATGATGTTGGCGTCGGCCCGGCCGCTGACCAGCTCGACGCTGCGGTTGTCCACACCCAGCAGCAGAATGTTCACCACATGGTCGGGCAGGTCCTCGTTGGGCTCCAGATTGGTCAGGTCCACCTCGGTATCGACGGTGGTATCCTCCAGCATGGAGGCCATCTCCTCCATGAGCGCCTCTTCCTCCGGGGTCAGCTCGGCGGCATTTTCGGCGGTGGCGTCGCTTTCGCCCATGCCCTCCTCGGCCCACTCCTGCCATTGAGCCAGCTCCTCCGGGGTCAGCTCGTCGGGCACAAAGTCCTCAAGGCTATCCTCAGCCAGGCAGCCGCCTGCCAGCAGCAGCGCGCAAAGGCAGAGCGACAGCGCGCGTTTCAACATCTTTCCGATCATGGTTTTCCTCCTTAGGCACATAGGTTCATGCCCGTCACTGGGCCTGCTCGCCCAGCCCGTACAGTCCGCTCTTGGACAGGCTGGCCGTCAGGTACGGCCGGGTCCGCATCATCGCGCGGAACATGACAAGGTTGGATTCGGATGCAGTATAGGGCACCACGGCTGTCGTGTCAAGCGCCTTTTTGCCGTCGTCATAGCGCAGCAGCGTGGTGTTGTTCATACGGATGTGGTCATTGAGCATCTCAAGCGTCAAATCCAGCAGTTCCTCGTCCGCCTCGGCTTCGCCCTTGGCGGCGGCCACGGCGGCCTGCATGCGCTCGTCCTGGGCGTCCGCCGCCGCGTTCACGGGCTTGCCGGCAACGGTTTCGGTCACGTCGCCGCCGGACTGCGCGGGGGCCAGGTCGCTTTCCAAAAGAGCGCTGGCGTCAAAGAGCACGCTGGCGTTTTTCAAAACGGGCGCGATATCCACCCGGCGCGAGCCGCTGCTGACCTTGACGCTGACGCGCATAAGCTTTTCGCCCAGCCGGGCCGCCTCCTGCGCGCCGGCCTCGCTCTGGGCCAGCTGGGTGTCCGCGGTCACGGGCTCCAGATCCACCTGAAAGCGCGTGCCGCTGGTTTTGCTGATTCCCTCCTGCTTCATCAGCCCGGCCACCGCCTCGCCGCTTCTAAGCTCCTCCAGATCGATCAGCGCCATCACGCCATCCAGCCCGAAGGCGATGTAGTCGACGTTCTGGCGGGCCAGGTTGTTGAGCATGCTGTAGCTGATGGTGAGCCTGCGGCCGCGTACCAGCTTGTTGCCGTCCAGGTCGGTAGCGTAGCCGCCGTCGGCGTTAAGCTCCGGCTCGGCGTTGAGAATGAGCAGCGCGGAGTCATACCCGCCGCGCAGGCGCAAGGTGGGCGTGGCGGGGCGCTCCCTCCCGTCGATGAGATCCGTCACCGGCGTGCCGTAGTAGGTGTCGCCTACCTTGAGCACGTCGATGGTGCGAATCTGTGTGCGCAGGATCTTGCCGCTGGAAAAGCGCAGCTCATCGTAGACGGGATCAATGCGCGCCAGCGGATCGTAGGGCAGGTAATGATGGATATTCCAATCGATAAAAAACAGCGGGCTGTCGGGCGCGATGACCAGCTCGTAATAGTCCGGAGCGGACAGTGAGCCGGCCAGGTAGGGATAGTTGCCATAGGTTTCGCCCTGCACGCGGGACAGCGACCCCGTGACCTCGTCGTCCTCCAGCATGACACTTTCGTCATACTCATAGAAGAATTCCGGATCGTCCTGGCCCTTCTGCTTGCTGGCGGCTTCGGGATAGATCAGCACCACGATGCGCTTGATGGTCATGCGCACATCGTAGCTGCCCGGCAAATACTGCGCGTCCCCGGCGGGCACGGTGACCCGGGCGATGTACTCGCCCACCTTGACGGGGGCGCTTTTGAGAAGCTCGCCGTCCTGAAAATAGCTGACCGAGGCGCTCTCAGGGTAGAGCTTTTTGCTCAGCTGAAAGGCCTTGCCGTTGTAGGTGCGCTCCTGATCGGCGATGACCAGCGGCTGGCGCTCCTCCCGGACGGTAAAGACCACCTTTTCGCTGAAGGCGAAGGCGGAGGCGGTATCTCCCGAAAGGGTGACGCCGGCCTGCGCGCAGGCAAAGGCGCGGAAGGTGACCACATCGCCGTCCTTAAGGCCGGGAATGGTGCATTCCCCGCCCCGCATAAGGACCACACCCGCCGTGGGCTCCCAGGTATCGGCCATCTCCTCCTCCTTGTCCGACACGATGTACTGCACGCCCAGCGTGTTTCCCGTATCGGTTTCAAAGGTGATGGAGCCGTAGGGGGCGGCCCTGACGTTGCGGATGACGGGCAGCGCGTCGGGGCTGGCCGTGCCGCCGTTGATGACGGCGGCGTAGGTGTCCTGATCGCTGAGCACCACCACGTCCGTGCCGCTCAGCGCCTGAGCGCGCCAGAGGGTAACGGTTCCGTTTCTGCCGGTGGTGACGTTGAAGGGCTCCTGATTTCCCAGCTTGAGCACGATTTGCGCGCGCGCCATGGGCGCGTTCTGATCGTCGGTCACGGCGATCACGGTGGGCTGGAGGGCGCTGCCGGGCAGCGCCGTGCCGCTGGAGAGGCTGAGGTTGGTGGTTTCGGCAATGCTGACGGTGCCGCCGCCGGAAATGCTGGCCGCGTCCAGCGCGCCCGTGCCGCTCAGCGACAGGGTCGCGCCGTCGCCCACCACCACCGGCCCCACGGCATTGGCGCCCTGCAGCACGAGCGTAACCGAAGCGTCCGCGCCGATGCGCAGATCGCCGCTGGTGAAAGTTCCGGCCAGCGTGAGCTTGACGCTCACCCCGTCCGCCACGACGATTTGGCCGGAGGTGCCTCCCTCGCTGACGACGCGGTAGTTGCCGGCAGCGTTAAAGGTATGGCCGGACGCGTCCAGATTGATCAGCTCGCCCTGTTCGTTTTCCACGGCTTCCACAAGCAGCTTGCCGCCCTTCACCGTACCCTCATAGTGGTAGCCGGTTGCCGCGGCGGGCAGCGGCGCGTAGACCGTTTGCGGGTCCGTGCCAAAAAACAGCGCCGGCACGGCGGCTCCATTGTATTCCGCCGTCAGATCCAGCGTCATCTCGCCGCTGGATACCGGCACCTTGGTCCATGCCGTGGGCGCATCGCCCGTATCCGCGCGGATGGTCAGCCCGCCCTGCGCCGTCAGGTTCGGGGCGGAGAGCGTACCTACATGCAGGCGGCCCGTGCCGGAGAGGGCGTACGGGCCGGACAGCTCGGCAAGATAGGAGGTGCCGCTCACGTACAGCGTTCCCCCGTCCCCCTGAAAGGTGGGCACGGACCCCTCCGCGCCCACGCCCGCCAGCGTGAAGGAAGCCCCCGCCGCGCCGTTGATGAGGCGGCCCTGCTTGGCGGGGTCAGAGGCGTAAAGGGTGTAGCTTTTTCCTTCTTCTGCCGTGAAGGGATCTGTCACGCTCAAATCCACCTTGTCGCCCTCGGCGGGCGGCTCGGCCAAAGAGCTGACTTCCAGCGTATTGCCGTTCATGCGGCCCCAATAGCTTGCGCCTTCTCCGAGAACGGGCAGCCACAGCGTAACCTTCCCGTCGGAGCCGGTTTTGACGTAGGTGAAAAACTTGCCGTCCACGTAGGCCTGTTCCGCGCCGGGGGCGTCAAAGACGACCGGCCGGCGACCGTTGTCGCTGGACGCGCCGGAGGGCAGGCGCACGTTGCCGCGCTCCACATTGAGCACGCCGTAGTTGAGGTTGTTGGCTACCGTGAGGCAGCCGGAGCCGCTCAGCTTGACGGCCGCGTCCGGCGCGGTGAGGGTCTGGATGGTGGTGAAGCCCTGGAAGCCGATGGTGACCACGGACTTCTGCGACACGCGCAGGGTAAGGAGCTGTACCCCGTCCAGCTCGATGGACAGGACCATGTTGTCACGGATATAGAGCGTGGCGTTCTCCCCGCCGCCGGTCAGGTGATAGCTGCCGCTTCGGTAGAGGATGTTCTCGCCGTCCACCAGCTCCATCTCAATGGGCGCGGTCGCGGCCAGCGTCATAACGCCGTCCGTCGTGTCCGATCCCACCTCCATCAGCCACTGGCCCAGGCCGCAGAGCGCCACCACGTCGCCCGCCTCGTTGACGCCGATATGCCGGCAGCCCGGCACGGTGCATTTGGGCGCGCGCTCGCAGTGCTCGTTCATATGGTCGCACTGGCTTTCGTCCCAGACCGGGTCGCCGCCCTCCGCGGGCGGCACCGTGATGGCGGGAGGCGTGTCTGCCTCTGGCGTGGGCGCCGGAACAACGGTGGGCAGCGCGGACGCCGTCGGGCTCACCGTGGGCGTCGCGGACACCTCCGGACTCGTGCCGGGCGCATCGGATGCCGTCGGTTTCGGCGTATCCGCAGGCACCGCGGTCGTTTCCGAAACCGGTGTGGGTGCAGGCTCCTCGGATGTCTGCGGGACCTCCGTGGGTGTCACGGTAGGCGTAACGGAAGGCTCCGGGGTGGACACGGACGGGTCCGCAGGGGTTCCCGTCCCGGAGGCACCGCTTTCCGATTGGGTTACAAGATCCCCCGCAGGCAGCGGGGTTGGTGTGGGCAGAGGCGCTGCCGTATCCCCGGCCGCCGCTTCCAGCAGCGGCAGGGCGCACAGGCACGCGCACAGGCATAGGCAGGCGATACGCATATGCCGCTTCTTGACGGTACGCATGCTCATCCTCCTTCTTCAAACGCGTGGGTTAGGCGCAAAAAGCGCCTCCGATGACATAGAACGAATTGCCATGGCATTATCATCCACGTTTCCAAATCTTTAGGCCTGCCAGCGGCTGAGGTCCCGCCTGGCAAGCAGCTTGACCATCGGCACGCCCAGCAGGTAGCACACAACCGCTTCGCCCAGTCCCACGGTGAGCATGTTCAGCCACAGCATGTCGATGCCGTAGGCATAGGTCAGCACCAGCCCCACGATGACCGCGTTGCACAAAACCGGCGGCAGCGCCCTGAGCCAGACGCTGGCCCGCATGCGCCAGGTGAGCAGGGCGGCGATCATGGTGGCCAGCGTGCCGAACACCACATCATATACCGTGGCGCCCATGGGATTGAACAGATTGCTGATCAGGCAGCCCAGCGTAAGGCCGGGCACCGCCTGGGGAAAGAGCACGGGCAAAAGCGTCAGGGCCTCCGAAATGCGAAACTGCACCGCGCCGTAGCTGATGGGCTGAAACGCCAGCGTCAGCGCCGCATACAGCGCGGCGATCAAAGCGGACAGACAAAGATTTTTCGTATTGCGGCGGGTAAACAAGCTGTGCATTCGTCATTCCTCCTGTAAGTATGGCGTGCTGCGAGGATCACACCAAGGTGTAAGTATAGCACAACTTGTCTTTCGCGTCGACAGACGCATACGCCGACTCTCGAATGCGCATACTGAAGCCATCAACGAAACGGGGAGGTGAGCGAAATGTCGTTTCCCAACAAAAACCAGAGCATCCAGTGCGATGTGAACAGCTGCAGGCACCACACCAACGACGGCATGTGCGAGCTGGACGTCATCAAGGTAGCGCCCCGCTGCAACTGCCATACTGGCACCTGCGACGAAAGCGAATGCGCCAGCTACCATGCCCGGTAAGAAACCCCGGAAACGCAACAGCGGAGAGGAAGGGCTCCTCTCCGCTTTTTTGCGTCAGTTCACGGTGATGCCCGTCAGTTCTTTCCACGCCTTGCGGATGGCCTCCTGATTCTGCACGCCGTAGTCCGGGTCGTTCTGCTTGCATTCGTCCATGTCGCGCAGGAAATGCACGCAGTTTTGTCCGTCGAAATTATTGTCCGAAATGGTCTGGCTGCCATGCGCCACGTTATGTGTGGAAGCGATGGACCACCGACCGTCCGGCAGCTTGATGTAGACGACCTTGGGACCCCAGCTTTCCTTGTTGCCAAAGGCCTGGAACATGGCCGCCGTATCCGCCGCGGTGAGCGGCTCCACGTCGGCATGGTTGCCGCGGCTCATGATGCGCAGCGTCCAGCTGATGCCGGTATCGGGGTCATAAGCGATCAGGTTCTGCCCGTTCTTGAGGGTGGGCTTGACGTCGTCAAACCAGTGCAGCAGCTGGATGGTCGCGCCGTTGGGAGCGACGGTCGTTCCCGTGCTGCCCGACGACGACCCGCCGGAGGAGGAGCCGGAAGAGCCGCTGGAGGAATCGTAGCGCTTGGCGTTGCCGCTGTAGAGCACCGTCTGCGTCTTGGCGCCGGCTATGCCGTCGTCGTCCAGGCCGTTGAGCTTCTGGAAGGCGATGACCGCCGCCACGGTGATGGGACCGTAGGTGCCGTCGGCGCTGACGTCATAGCCCAAATCCTTGAGGGCCTGCTGCAGCTTTTTCACCTCCGTGCCCTTGTCGCCGGACTGCAGCTTGACATAGGCGCCGGAAGAGCTGGAGGAGCCGGAGGAGCTGGACGAACCCGCCGCCACGGCCGAGCTGGAGAACAGCGCGGCGTAGGTGCTCTGGCCCGTCAACCCGTCCACCTTGAGGCCGTTGTTTTTCTGAAACGCGGTGGCCGCGGCAATGGAGCCGCTGCCGTACACGCCGTCGATGCTGCCGGTATAGTAGCCCAGCTCCTTGAGGCGCTGCTGGACGGTGACGACATCATCGCCCGTATAGCCCCTGCGCAGCGTGCGCGTCAGGCCGGAAGAGGAGGAGGAAGAAGAGCCGGAAGAGGAGCTGGACCCGTCCGCTTTCTTATAAAGAAGCTCCAAAGTTTTGGTACCTGCAAGACCATCGGCCTCCAGGCCGTTATCTTTCTGAAAGGAAATCACCGCGCGCTGCGTGCCTGCGCCGAAGCGGCCGTCCACGCCATTGGTGTTGTAGCCCAGCTTGACCAGGGCGGTTTGCAGCTCCGTCACGCGGCTGCCGCTGTCGCCGTACTTGAGGGTGTTGGGATTGGTGGTCACCGGTACGGTGATCGAGCCATCCCCGCCATCCGTTTCCCCGTAAAGCATGGTCAGGGTTTTGGTGCCCGCCTTGCCGTCCACTTCCAGCCCTCTGGCGGCCTGATACGCCTTCACGGCCGTTTCCGTGCCGCGGCCAAATTTCCCGTCCGTTCCATTGGGGTTGAAGCCCAGTTCCAAAAGCGCCTTTTGCAGCTTCAGCACATCCGATCCGCGCGATCCAAATTCCAGCGTGGTATATTTGGTGGCTGCCAGCGCCGCGGGCGCGGCCAGCAACGTCAGGATCAGCGCAAGCGCAAGCATGCGAAAGGACAGCGCGCGCAGAGAAGCTTTCATGATCCGGTTCCTCCTTGGGTCAATGCGGTTTGTGATAAAGCCCGCCAGAGCGGACCGCGTTTCAAGTATAACAAAGCTTTTCCAAAAAGTAAATGCTATATTACGGTTTTGTTACGAAAAAGTCGTATTTTTGTATCGTGTTTTCAAAAAATCGAAGCAAATTTGATGCATGAAAATGGTAAACTAAATCGTTGGGATCAGTGGATGGGTGCCTGCAGTGCCCATCATCAAAGGAGATACCATCCATGAAGAAACGCATGTGGCTTTGCCTGGCGCTGTGCGCGCTGCTGGTATGGGCGTCCGTGCCGTCCCTGGCGGAGGACTGCTTCACCATCGACGTGGACGCGCTGGATATGAGCTGTCTGAACAGCGACGAATATGTGGCGCAATATCTTTCCGCAAGCGCCCAGGGGGTGCGGGTCAGGAAGTACATCAGCGATTCCAGCGAGCTGGCGGCCCCGGTGCGCCTGACGCTGGTGCAGATGGATTCCCAAACGCTGCTTTTTGACAAGGACTACGGCCTGCAAAGCGGCACCTTCGACAGCGGCGTGATCTACCTGCCCTACGTGGCGGACCGCACCATTCCCTACCTGGTGACCCTGACCATCGGCGACTATGTGTACGCCATGCCTTTCATGCACCAGCAGGCGCGCCTGGTAGCCAACAACGCCTGCACCTACGGCGTGCGGCTCAACGACCTGTCGGTGGCCTTCTACGGCGACTGGATGATGGGCACCATGGTGGATTTGAACACGCTGGCCAGCCAGGGCTCCATGGGGGTGGATCTCTGCGCCAGCAACCGCTATGTCATCGGTCAGGCCACGCTTTCCATGCAGGGTTCCTCCCTGTGCGTGTCCGTTTCCTTTAACAGCCAGGCCAATGTCACGGTGCAGAGCCAGAGCGTTTGGGTCGTGACCAACTGCGCGGACTTTGCCGCGGGCGTGCAGCCGCCCAGCCATCAGCCGGGCGACTGGGTGGATGTGAGCGGGGCGAGCAGCGCGCTGGTCGTGCTGTCCCTGCAGGTGGATTATGATCCCGCCGGGCTTCCCGCCTTCCATTACGACCTGTCCTCCTCCCAGCTGCAAAGCCAGCTGTCCCTGTGGGAGCAGAACCGCGCCGGCGGGCAGAGCACAGGCAGCTGGAGCGACGGAAGCACGGATTCCTTCACCTTTGCCGAGGACATCGGCTGGATTGACAATTCCGGCTGGGTGGACGACGACGGCTGGTACGACGACGGCACCGGCTGGGTCGATGACGACGGCTGGTATGATGACGGCTCCGGCTGGGTCGATGACGGCAGCGGCTGGACGGACGGCGGCTCCGGCTGGGTCGATGACGGCAGCGGTTGGACGGACGGCGGTTCCGGCTGGGTCGATGACGGCAGCGGCTGGACGGACGGCGGCTCCGGCTGGGTCGATAATGGCAGCGGCTGGACGGACGGCGGCTCCGGCTGGACGGACGGTTCCACCAACAGCGGCGGCTGGGTGGACGAAGCGGCGGCCAACTTCTAAAGGAATAAAAAAACGAGGGCCTGTTCCGGAGAAATCCGGTACAGGCCCTCGTTCTTTATGCCCCGAAGCCGCCGCCCACCCCGAGGACCTGGCCGGTCACGAAGGCCGCGTCCTCCTGGCACAGCCACACAATGGCCGCGGCCACCTCCTGCGGCGTGCCCAGGCGCCCCAGCGGGGTTTCCTCGGCCAGCGCCTTGAGGTCGCCGGGGGTGAACCCACCCAGCATGTCCGTCTGAATCACGCCGGGGCACACGCAGTTGACGGTCACGCCGCTGGGGCCGACCTCCTTGGCCAGCGCGCGTGTAAGTCCGATCAGCCCGGCTTTGGCGGCGGAATAATGCGCCTCGCAGCTGGCCCCCACCTGTCCCCAGACGCTGGATACGTTGACGATGCTGCCGTGCTTGCGGCTGATCATGCCGGGCAGCACCGCGCGGATCACATAAAACGCGCCCGACAGGTTCACATCCAGCATGCGCCGCCAGTCCTCGTCGGTGACGTCGGTCAGGAGCTTCTGCTGGGCGATGCCGGCGTTGTTCACCAGCGCGTCGATGTGGCCCAGCGTCCTCTCGGCCTCCCGGCACGCCTCACGCACGCATTCGGGATCGCTCACATCGCAGCGGATGGCCGCCGCGCCCGTTTCGCGCGCCACGGCCTGTGCCGCCGCCTCATCCGCCCGATAGAAAAACGCGGCGCGAAAGCTCGCGCGCGCAAACGCGCACACCGCCGCCGCGCCGATGCCCCGGCTGCCGCCCGTGATCAGTGCCGTGCGCACAAAATTCCCCCTTAGAACATCTTCTTGCGCCACAATAGCACGAACGCCGCCACGCTGGCCACCACCGAGATGCCCAGCACCATCCAGAAGCCGAAGGGCGCGTTTTCAAAGGGCACGCCCACGTTCATGCCCCACAGGGACGCAAAGAGCGTCGGGATGGACAAAACCACCGTCAGGCTGGTCAATACCTTCATGACGACGTTGAGGTTGTTGGAGATGATGGAGGCGAAGGCGTCCATGGTACCCGACATGATGTCGCGGTAGATGGCGCACATCTCCATGGCCTGCTTGTTTTCGATGATGACGTCCTCCAGAAGGTCGCTGTCGTCGGGATACTTGCGCAGCATGTCCATGCGCAGCATCTTCTCCAGCACCATCTCGTTGCCTTTGAGGCTGGTGGAGAAATACACCAGGCTCTTTTCCAGCTTCATCATCTGCAACAGCTCCTGATTGCGCATGCTGGCCTCCAGGCGGGTCTGCACGAACATGCTGGCCTTATCGATCTGCTTGAGGTAAGCCAGGAAGCGCGAGGCGTTGCGGTGCAGAAGCTGGAGAATGAAGCGGGTGCGCTTGAACGTCCAGAAGCCGCGGATGCGCTCCTCGGTGAAGTCGGTGATGATCGTGGACTCGCGGGTGGATACGGTGATGATCACGTCGTCCACCATGATGATGCCAAGCGGCACGGTGGTGTAGCTGTAGCCGTTGCCCTCGGCCTCCACATAGGGGATGTCCACGATGATGAGGGTCTGGTCGCCGTCGCGCTCGATGCGGGCGCTCTCCTCCTCGTCCAGCGCGGACTGGATATAGGTCGGGTCCAGCGCGAAACGCGCGTTGATGCCGTCGATCTCTTCGCGCGTAGGGTTTTGCAGGTGGACCCAGCAGCCCTTTTCAAAGGTGTTGATTTCGTTGAGGTGGTCCTCCACCGTCAGATAAATCCGCTTCATCAAAAAACCCGCCTTTCTGCGGCCGCCATCAGGGCGGCTTCGCTTCCGGGCAGGCACATGCATATGCAGGCACGCCTGAACCTATGCGTCGAAGCGTGCCGCGCGCACCGCCCGGAGCCTGTGAACTTGTGCCCATGGAAACGTCAAAACTTCGTTTCGACTATACGGGTCGGCATCCACCACATGCTCCTCCTTCCGGCGTATGCGCGCTTTTCTTTCCGTCTTTCATGATAGCGGTTTTGCAGGGCCGTGTCAATCAGGTTTTTCGCAAGTTTTTGGTTTTTTCCGGGGCGCGCCGCACTTCCCCTGGCACACACGGACATGATATAATGAAAGCGTATCTACACAGCCCAGGTTTTGAGGAGGCATATCCCCATGCGCAACACCCGCTCGTTTTCCATCGGCCCGCTCCCCATCGGCGGCGGCGCGCCCGTCACGGTGCAGAGCATGACCAATACCGATACCCGCGATGCGGCGGCCACGCTGGCCCAGGTACGCGCCCTGGCTCAGGCCGGATGCGACATCGTCCGGCTCAGCGTCTACGACGAGCAGTGCCTGGAGGCGCTGCCCGCCATCATCGGGGGGGCGCCCGTGCCGCTGGTGGCGGATATTCACTACCGCGCCGACCTGGCCGTGGGCGCCATGGAGCGCGGCATCGCCAAGGTGCGCATCAACCCCGGCAACATCGGCAGCGTAAGCGAGGTGCGGCGTGTAGCGGACTGCGCCAAAATGCATCATGTGCCCATCCGCATCGGGGTCAACTCCGGCAGTGTGGAAAAGGAGATTCTGGCGCGGGAGGGCGGCGTGACCGCGCGCGGCATGCTCCAAAGCGCGCTGGGCCACGCCCGGCTTCTGGAGGAGGCGGGTTTTCACGACATCGTGCTCAGCCTCAAGGCCTCCAGCGTACCCCTGACCGTGGAAGCCTACCGGCTGGCCGCGAAGGAAACCGACTATCCCCTGCATGTGGGCGTGACCGAGGCCGGCCTGCCCGGCGCGGGCAACATCAAAAGCGCCATCGGCATCGGAGCGCTGCTTCTGGACGGCATCGGAGACACCGTCCGCGTCTCCCTCACCGGCAGCCCTATTCCCGAAGCCGCCGCCGCCATCGACATCCTGCGCGCGGTGGGCCTGCGCACGGGCTATGTCAACGTGGTCAGCTGCCCCACCTGCGGCCGCACCGGCATCGACGTGGCGGCCATCGCCCGGCGGGTGGAAGCGGAGCTTTCGGACATCCGTGTGCCGCTGACCGTGGCCGTCATGGGCTGCGTGGTCAACGGCCCCGGCGAGGCGCGCGAGGCGGACATCGGTCTGGCAGGCGGGGGGCTCAGCCGCGCGGGCGGCTCCGCCGGCGGCGAAGGCAGCGCCTACGCGGTGGGCGCGATCTTCGAAAAGGGCAAAGCCCCGGAGAAGGTCGAGGGGGATTTGGCTGCCATTCTGATTGAGCGCGCGCGCAGGCTGGCCCGTGAGCGGGCCGCACAGGCCTGAGCACAGCATGAAGCGGCCCGGAAATGCAGCAACGCTTTCCCCGGGCCGCTCCTCATTATCTGCGGATGCAATCAGCCGTGTCTGCGGCGGACGGCGTATTTGCGGATGTAGTCGCCCATCTGCGCCATGTCCATGGGCTTGCCGATGAGGAATCCCTGCCCCTTGAAGCAGCCTAGTTCCTCGAAGAACTCGAACTGGTCCTGGTTTTCGATGCCCTTGGCGCACACGTGCAGGTCCAGCGTATGCGCCATGTGGAGAATCGCCACCACCAGGCGGCAGGTCTGCTCGTGTCCGGGCACCAGCGCGCCATAGGACTTATCCAGCTCCAGGCCGTCAAAGTGCACCTCGCGCAGCAGATCGACGTTGGAGTGCCCGGTGCCGAAATTGCCCAGCCACAGACCGATGCCATGCTCGTCGTGCAGGGCGTTGAGGTTGGCGATGCCCCGCTCGGTCAGGTCCTGCGCCTCGCTGACTTCAAACTGCATCTTCTGGGGCTTGAGGCCCGTCTTTTTAAGCATGGCGACCACGTCGTCCACAAAGCTCTCGCGGTCGGCATAGAGGGGCAGCAGGTTCATCGAAAGCGTTACGTTGGAATCCGTCTGCTCGGTCAGGTCGCAGGCCGAGCGCATGGCGTTTTCCAAAAACCAGCGCGAAAACAAAAGCGTCAGCGCCTCGTCCCGCTCGATCAGCTCCACCACCGGCCAGGCGGGCATCACATCCCCGTCGGGCATATGCACCTTTTCGACGAATACCTCATAGGTGTTGCAGGTATTCTTGCCAAACGTCCATTTCGGCTGCCCGTAAAGTTCCAGAGCATCGTTGAGAATCAGGTCTCCGATCATGTTGTGGTTCATGCCAGAAGCTCCCTTCCTATGCGGTTTTCAGCCATCGCGGCCTTGCTTTTCCGTCCGTGGCACAAAAATGCCGATATGTATCTTGTATTCGCCGCCGGACGGGGGTTTTCCTGCCGGACGGACGCGCCTTCCGCCGCTTTGCGCTTTTTCGCCGCGCATGCTATAATACCATAGCATCCCGCCGCGCGCGCGGCTTTACCCTTGATAACCTGCCGAGGCGTACCAATGAACAAAACCGAGCTGCTTCATCTCCTTGAGGAAACGGTCCCTCCCCTGCGCGGCAAGCTGCATATCGAGCGCGTGCTCTATCAGAAGGCCGCCAACAAGGCCTACATGAGCTTTCTGAGCGACGAGCTGGTCGCCGAGCACGACTATCTGCTTTTGGAACGGCGGCTGCGCGAGCTGTTCCCCAGGCTGACGGTGGCGCTGCGCATCGCCAGCCCCTCGCTGGGCGAGGCGTTCCTTTCCGATTTGGACCGCTACAAGCCGGTGCTGACCGACTTTTTGCGCCGCCAGAGCCCGGCGCTGGCCGCCTGGATCGCCGACACCGGCTGGAGCCTGGAGGACGGCCGTATTCTGCTCACCTGTCCGGATCAGATCGCGATGGGCTTTTTCCGCTCGCACCATCTGGATGAAAAGCTGTCCCAGGCCATCTATGACATTTTCCGCGTGCGCATGCCCGTGGCGCTGACCGTGTGCGGCCAGCGCGAGGCGTGGGTGGAGAAGATGCGGGCCGAGCGCGGCTTTTCCTTTGCCGCCGCCCCCGCGCCCGACGACGAGCCGCCCCCGTGGGATGACGCTGAGCTGGACGCCCAGGCGGCCGCCCTGTTCGGCGGCGCGCCGGGCGAAAGCGCCGCGCCCGCCGCTGCGGTTCCCCGCGCGGCAGCCGCCGCTCCCCGCGCCGCGTCGCCCAAAAAGCCCGCCGCGGCCAAGGGCGGCCCCGTGCTCAAGGGGCGCGCCGTGGGCGACGCGCCCGTGCCCATCGGCGAATTGGCCGAGGACAGCGGCATCGTGGTCATCGAAGGCACCGTCACCGGCGTAAACGATCCCAAGGAACTCAAAGGTGGCGAGACGGTGCTGGCCTCCTTCGCCGTCTATGACGACACCTCCACCATCTACTGCAAGGCGTTCTACAACTACCGCATGCGCCGCGCCGCGCGGGGCGAGACGCCCGAACCGCCTACCAAGGAGGAGCGCGCGCGGGTCATGGAGCAGATCGGCCAGATCAAAAACGGCATGCGCGTGCGCCTGCGGGGCGACTGCCGGATGGACCCGTTTCTGGGAGAACTGTCCGTGAGCGTGCGCGACCTGCAGCAGATGCCCAAGGTCGAGCGCACGGATACCGCCGCCGAAAAGCGGATCGAACTGCACATGCACACCAACATGTCCACCATGGACGCCACCGCCGATGCCGGCGCGCTGATCGCGCAGGCGGCCAAATGGGGGCATCCTGCCGTGGCCATCACCGACCACGGCAGCGCGCAGGCATTCCCTGCGGCGTTCGGCGCGGCGAAAAAAAACAACATCAAGCTCATTCCCGGCGTGGAGGGCTATCTGTGCGACCTGGTTCCCATCGTGACCGACGCGGACGACCGCCCCATCGACGGCCCCATCGTGGTGCTGGACTTTGAAACCACCGGGCTTTCGCACGCCATGGACCGCATCATCGAGGTGGGCGCCGTCAGGCTGGAAAACGGCCAGGTGGTGGACGAGCTGAGCCTGCTGTGCGACCCCGGCGTGCCGCTCAAGCCCAAAATCAGCGAGATCACCGGCATCACCGACCTCATGCTCCGCGGCAAGGAAAGCCCCGCCGAGGGCGTGCGCAAGCTTCTCGACTTCATCGGGGACTGCCCCGTGGCCGCGCACAATGCACCCTTTGACATGGGCATGCTTCAAGCCGAATGCAAGCGCATGGGCGTGAGCTTCCACGCGCCGGTGCTGGACACGCTCACCTTCTCGCGCAAGCTCTATCCTCAACAAAAGAGCCACAAGCTGGGCGCTGTATGCCGCCTGCTCGGCGTTTCCCTCAAAAACGCGCACCGGGCCGTGCACGACGCGGCGGCCACGGCCAAGTGCCTTGCGCGCATGTATGACGCGGCCAAGGAAAAGGGCGCCGCGACCCTCAAGGATATCGACGCCGTCATCAGCGGCGATACCATCGGGCAAAGCTACCACATCATTCTGCTTTGCACCAGCCAAAAGGGCATGCAGAACCTCAACCACCTCATCTCCGACAGCAACCTGCGCTACTTCTACCGCCATCCCTGCATGCCCCGCCACCTCATCAACCAGTACCGCGAAGGGCTGATTCTTGGCAGCGCCTGCGAGGCGGGCGAGCTGTTTCAGGCCATCGTCAACGACCGGCCGCAGGAGGAGATTGAGCGCATCGCCAGCTGGTACGACTATCTGGAGATCCAGCCCATCGGCAACAACGGCTTCATGCTCCGCACCGGCACGGCGCGCGACGAGGAGCAGCTGCGCGACTTCAACCGCAAAATCGTCGCCCTGGGCGAAAAGCTGCGCAAGCCCGTGGTCGCCACCGGCGACGTGCATTTCCTCAACCCCGAGGACGCCATCTACCGCACCATTTTGCAGGCGGGCCTGGGCTACGACGACTGCGACAACCAGCCGCCCCTGTACTTCAAAACCACCGACGAGATGCTGGAGGAGTTCAGCTATCTTGGAAAAGAAAAGGCGCATGAGGTGGTCATCGACGCCCCGCGCAAGATCGCGGACCAGGTGGGCGAGCTTCGCCTCTTCCCCAGGCACCCGGAGGGCAAGGACACCTTCCAGCCCTACTGGGAGGAGGCCGCCGGCGACATCGAAAGCCGCGCCTGGGGCCGCGCCAAGGAGCTCTACGGCGACCCCCTGCCCGACATCATCCAAAAGCGGCTGGAAAAGGAGCTGGGCTCCATCATCGGCTACGGCTTCTCCACTTTGTATTCCATCGCGCAGAAGCTGGTGAGCAAGTCGCTCTCGGACGGCTACCTCGTGGGCAGCCGCGGCAGCGTGGGCTCCAGCTTCGTGGCCACCATGTGCGGCATCACCGAGGTCAACCCCCTGCCGCCGCACTACCGCTGCGACCACTGCCACAAGATGTTCCTCACCCCGCCGGAGCTGGCCAGCGTGGGCGTGGACCTGCCGGACAAGAACTGCGAGATCTGCGGCCACAAGCTGGCCAAGGACGGCTTTGACATCCCCTTCGAGGTGTTCCTGGGCTTCAAGGGCGACAAGGTGCCCGATATCGACCTCAACTTCTCCGGCGAGTACCAGCCGCGTGCCCACGCCTACATCGAGGAGCTTTTCGGCAAGGGCTACGTCTACCGCGCCGGCACCATTTCCGGCCTCGCGGAAAAGACGGCCTACGGCTTTGCCGCCAAGTACCTGGAGGAGCGCGGCATCCATGCGGGCCGCGCGCACAAGGAGCGGCTGGCGGCGGGCTGCGTGGGCGTCAAGCGCACCACGGGCCAGCACCCCGGCGGCATCGTGGTGCTGCCCAAGGAGTACGACATCTGCCAGTTCACGGCCATCCAGCATCCGGCCGACGACGTGGAAGGCACCACCATCACCACGCACTACGACTTTAACTCCATGCACGATATTCTGGTCAAGCTCGACTGCCTGGGACACGACGATCCGACCATGATGCACCGGCTGGAGGAGCTCACCGGCGTCAACTTCCGCGAGATCCCGCTGGACGACCGAAAGGTCATGAGCCTGTTTTCCAGCCCCGAGGCGCTGGGCGTCACCCAGGAGCAGATCATGTGGGAGACCGGCACGCTGGGCATCCCGGAGTTCGGCACGAGCTTCGTGCGCGGCATGCTCATGGAGACGCGGCCCACCACCATGGAGGAGCTCATCCGCATCTCCGGCCTCTCGCACGGCACGGACGTGTGGCTGGGCAACGCGCAGGACATCATCAACTCCGGCACGGCCAAGCTGGCCCAGTGCTTCTGCACCCGCGACGACATCATGAACTTCCTGATTTCCAAGGGCATGCAGGAGAAGATGAGCTTCGACATCATGGAGAGCGTGCGCAAGGGCCGCGGCCTCAAGCCCGAATGGGAGGAGGCCATGCGCGAGCACGACGTGCCCCAGTGGGCCATCGACAGCTGCCACAAGATCAAGTACATGTTCCCGCGCGGCCACGCCGTGGCCTATGTGACCATGGGCCTTCGCGTAGCCTGGTACAAGGTGTACCGCCCGCAGGCGTACTACGCGGCGTATTTCTCCATCCGCGGCGACGGCTTCGACGCGGGGCGCATGCTCCTTAGCCCCGAAACCCTGCGCGACCGCCTCACCGATTTCCAGAACCGCGAGGAAAAGATGAGCGTGCGCGAAAAGCAGGAGGAAAACGCCTACCACATGCTTTTGGAGATGCAGATGCGCGGTATCCGCATGCTCCCGGTGGACCTGTACAAAAGCGACGCCAAGCGCTTTCTGATCGAGGACGGCAACCTGCGCTGCCCCTTCACGGCCATCAACGGCTTTGGCGAGTCGGCGGTGGAGGGCATCATCGCCTCGCGCGACCCCGCCCGCCCCTACATCAGCATCGAGGATCTGCAAAATCGCGCGCACATCGGCCAGAGCATCGTGGAGATGCTGCGCGGCCAGGGTGCGCTG
Source organism: Candidatus Limiplasma pullicola (assembly GCA_018710985.1). Classification (GTDB taxonomy): domain Bacteria; phylum Bacillota; class Clostridia; order Christensenellales; family Aristaeellaceae; genus Limiplasma; species Limiplasma pullicola. The sequence continues at coordinate 36,265 of DVIV01000030.1, read as the reverse complement.
GAGGGGCTGCCGGAAACCAGCCAGGTGGATCTGTTTTCGCTGCTGGGATGAAGGGCTGCACAAGCCAACAGGAAAGGAAGGATTCGCATGGAGCATGTGTCGATTCGCGCAAAGGGAGCTTTCTGGCCGCGCCTGCTTGCGGCGCTTGCGCTGCTGGCGATGCTGGTCGTGGGCCGCTATACCTACAGGGATTACGGGATCACCGTTGACGAGACGGTCGAACGCAACAGCACGCTCATCAGCTATCAGTATGCTTTTGAAACGCTTTTCGGAAAAGATTTGGCGCTTAGCGACCAACCGCTGGAAACCTATAAAGACCGGTACTACGGCGTGACGCTTCAGATGCCCACCGTAATGGCGGAACATCTCACGGGCTTCACCATGCCCTCGCGCGACATTTACATGATGCGTCATCTGTGGACCTTCCTTATCTGCCTGTCGGGCCTGGCGTGCTTCTATCTCTTTCTGGAAAAGGTCTTTCGCAACAGATGGTATGCCTTGCTGGGCCTGATGATGCTGGCGCTGTATCCTCGCTTTTGGGGCGAGCAGTTTACCAACATCAAGGACATGGTATTCATGGCCACATGCTGCTGGGCGTTGCTTGCCACGGCATTGAGCCTCAATCATGAAGGAAAATGGCGTTGGGAGCTCCTGAGCGCTTTTCTCTTTGCCCTGTGCGCCAACACGCGCATCATTGGCTTTCTCTTTCCGGCGCTGCTGTTTGGGTATCGGACGCTGCGCGACGGTGTGCTGGCGCCCGTATGGAAGGAAGGCGGCGCACGGCGTTTCCTCGCGCGGCTGGCAAGGCATGCCCTGGCGCTTCTGCTGACGCTGGTCTGCTATGTGCTTGTCACGCCCGCCGCTTGGGCATCGCCGCTGAGCTTTATCGCGGAAGCGTTTTCTAAATTTTCCAACTATAATGACTGGAACGGCAACGTGTATTTCCTGGGCAGCAGCTATCCATGCTATGCGCTGCCATGGTACTACCTTCCCACGTGGCTGTCGCTCTCGATTCCGCTATGGTACCTGGCCGTCACGCTCGCAGGGGTGGCAGGCGCGGCGGCGTTTGTTCTGCGCAATCGCCGCCGGCTGGGCAGCGCCCTGTGCCGTGCATTGCTCGGACCCGACCGCTGGTTCTTGCTGTGCCTGGTTGTGGCCACATTGCCGGTTGCAGCGGCCATCCTGATGCACAGCACGCTCTATAGCGGCTGGCGGCACATGTACTTCATCTTCCCGGAGCTGGTGGTGGTGGCGCTGTTCGGCATAAAGTGGCTGTTTGACCTGCTGCGCGCCCGCCGTTGGCCGCGCCGGCTTCTGGCGGGCGGCCTGGCCGCGCTGCTGGCGGGACAGGCCTGCTGGATCGCCTGGATGCATCCGTTTGAAAAGTTCTATCTCAACCCGGTGGGTCAATCCATGTGCGATCTGCTGGAAAGGGATTACTGGTATGAAAGCACCACGGCACAGATCCAGCGCATCCTTGAAGTCGACGACTCACACCGAATCAACCTGTCCGATAATGCCTTTACCCCTGTCCCCGTTTTCCATTTCCTTGCCGAAGAGGACGCCCGGCGTGTCTACATCTACCGTTCCATAACGTATAGCGAAGAAACGCCCATCGACTATATCATAGACGAAGCCCTCGGACCGGTCAGCAGCACGTTCCCCGGCTTCACCCCGGTTTATGAGCTGCGCGGCGCCAACGGCATGCTGATTTCAACGATCTATATGAGAGAGGAAGCGCTGATGGAGCGTTTCGGCGGTCAGTGGCCGCAGGAATAGGAGGTTCGGCCATGAACACCCTGGAACAAAACCTGTCTGGCGTCATTGCGGAAATGGCCCTGAAGCTGGGCCTGACGGGCGTGCCCCTGTCGCTCAACTACCCGTGCGCATCGCTGGGGCGCATGCTGGGCGTGGCGGATGATCCGCAGGCGCTCCAGCCGGCGCTGGATGCGTTTTTCGCCGCGCGCAAAGACCTGTTCGGCGCGGCTGAAGCCGTGCCGCACGAGGACGGGTTCTGCCTCACCATCCCCGCCGAAGGGGTGGCGCGGGTGATGTCGCAGGCTCCTGCCGCCGCCTTTCTGCGCGACCTGATTCAGACCGCCCAGACCCCCGGTGCAACGGCGGACGATCTGCTCGCCGCTTTCCGCCGGCATTCGGACAGGGTGCATGTCGAGCCCGTCGACAATGACGAATTCGACCTGCTGGTGTATTTTGAGGACGGCGTGCCGGATGATTTCCGCTACTGCATCGACCAGCACGACGGCTTTGCCAGCTATCACCGCTTTTCCAGGGAGGACTACGAGGCCTTCGGCTTCTGATTCATGAGACAAGTTCCGCCGGTTTTCTGCAAGCAAACAAAATCTTTTTTTCAAATGGAACCTTTGGGCCGTTCCATTCGTCTGTTCCACTGAAGGGCCCGGCAGACGGCCGGGTGCCGCCCAAAGGAGGATGCATGAAGATGAAGAAGACCCGCTTTTTTGCCCTGGCGCTCTCGCTGCTGATGGCGCTGGCCCTGCCCCTTGGCGCTTTTGCCGAGGAGACTGAACCCGACACCCTGCTGGAAGGCCTGGTGACGGAGGTGCTTGAGCAGGGCTTTGTGATGGAGGATACCGAACTGGGCAGCGTTTTGCTCAACGTGGACGAAACCACCGTGATGGACGGCATTCTGGCCGAGGAGGATATCGAGGTGGGGCAGTATGTATTCGTGGAATACGACGGCCGCCTCACGCGCAGCCTTCCGCCGCAGGCGCATGCCGACCGGGTGGGCTGCTACCGGCTGACCGGTACGGTGGACCTGTCCCTGTCGATCGGCGTGCTGCTCACCGGCGACCCCATCTTCGGCGATGTGATCATCCGTGTGGACGGTTCCATGCCGCATCTGTTCCAGGGCATGCCCATCACCGTCTACTATAACGGCGTGATGGCCATGAGCTATCCCGGCCAGGTCACGGCCAGCCACATCGTGGTGCCGGAGCTTACCGGCACCGTCAGCGACAAGGACAGCGCGGGCTTTACCCTGACCGATGCGGAGGGGAACGAATACCGCGTGCTGCTTTCCGAGCAGACCCTCGCCGGCGTGCTGTCCGCCTCGGTGGAGGACGCGCCCGCTGTGGATGAAACCGCGCAGGAGGACGCCGTGGAGGCCGAATCCGCGGAGGACGCCCAGTCCGCTTCCGACGCTGACGCGCCGGCTGCGGAGGATGAAACCGCCCTGCAGGACGAACCCGCCGCGGAGGACACCGTCGCAGAGGAACCTGTCGCGGACGAACCCGCCGCGGAGGAACCCGCTGATACCGAGCCCATCGTGGACGAGCCCGCCGGCGATGACGAGGCGGCCGCTTCCCAGCCCGCTTCCCTGCCCACCGTGGAATGGGGCGACGGCGATACCGTCACCGTGTATTACAATGGCGTTATGACCCGCAGCATTCCGCCCCAGGTAACCGCCCTGGAGGTGCTGGTGATTCGGGACTGAATATGGCTTTCGGGCGCGGCGCGCATTGCGCCGCGCCGCTTTTTTGTGCTACAATAATTCCGGTTCCGCCGCGCGCCGAGCGGCTACTGATGCACAAGGAGGCCCTGCCATGAACCTGCCCCGCCGCACCGACCCGTTTTTGCTGAAAGGCTTTGCCCTGCGCCAGCTCCACGAGGGCGACAAGGCGCAGATGATGCGCATGCAGGAGGAAGTGCTCTCCACGCTGGCCGACCCCGCGTGGTTTTTCCCTTCGGAGGAATGGGAATTTGTCGAATGGCTGCAAAACCGGGAGGCCTTCGGCTATTTTGACGGGGATACGCTGGCGGGCTACGCCGCCATGGCTTCGTGGCGCACACGCGGCGACCGCGGCTACGCCCGCAAGCTGGGAGAGCCCGAAGAAAACACCTACGATTTTCACGATGTGCTGGTGCTGCCCCGCTATCAGGGCCGCGGCATGCACACCCGCTTTCTGAACCTGTTTGAGGAGATGGCGCGCGCCATGGGCGGACACGCCATCTATGCCACGGTAGACCCCGGCAACAGCGCGTCCTGGCACAACTTTGAAAAGACGGGCTACGCGCTGGTCTGCACCCGTCCCGCCTATGACGGACGCCTGCGCCGGTATTATAAACGCACGCTGGACTAGCATTGCAGGAGGCCCCGAATATGGATGCCGCACGTCTTGAAAACCTGGCTGCCGATTTTACGCTGCAATCCCCGCTCAACCATGTACGGATCGAGCAAAGCGGAGAGGCGCTCACGCTGTTTGACCGGCCCCTTCTGGGCTACGCCCGCGCCGGGGACCCGCTGTTCGAGGCGTTTCTGGCGCCTGGCGTCATCGGGCCGCATTACCGCCCGCCGTGCAGGTGGCTGCCGGATGCGCAGACGGTGGTCAGCTTTTTCCTGCCCTTCAGTCCGGCGGTACGCGCCCACAACCGCGCCGCCCAGTCGCTGCCCAGCCAGGCCTGGCTCTACGGCCGGGTGGAGGGCCAGCGCTTTGTGGAGGCGCTGAGCCTGCATCTTGCAAAGGCGCTCCAGGACGCGGGCTTTGAAGCCGTCGCACCCTCGCTCTCGCCGGAGTTCTGGACGGTGTCCGAGCCGGAGTCGCCGGACGGCCCCGCCTTTACCAGCAACTGGTCCGAGCGGCATGCCGCCTATGCGTGCGGGCTGGGGACCTTCGGCCTCTCCAAGGGACTCATCACCCGGCAAGGCATGGCCGGGCGCTTCGGAAGCCTGGTCACCAGCTGGCAGGCCACCCCCACCCCACGCGAGTATGAGGCGCCCTATGACTGGTGCATCCGCTGCGGCGCCTGCGTCAGGCGCTGTCCCGGCGGAGCCATCTCGCTGGAGCATGGCAAGAACCACCACCTTTGCCTGCAATATCAAACCACCATTCTTCCCCAGTGCCAGCCCCGCTTCGGCTGCGGCCTGTGCCAGACGGGCGTGCCGTGCGAGGCCGCCCGCCCGCTTGCCCCAAAGAAATAAACACCCCCCGGCGAACGGCTGCGGCGCCTGCGCCCGCCCTTTGCCGGGGGTTCGTTTATCCGTTTTGAGAGAAGCGCGCCCTTACGTCCAGGGCGCTTTTATCCCGTGGCGGCGCGCCGTTCACTTCCGCCACAGAATCACGCGCTGCGCCTGGGCGCCTCCGTTTTCCTCCAAATCGGGATTCATGCGCTTGAGGCTGTCGCAGCTGACGCGGTAGCGCTTGGCGATATCCCACAGGCTTTCGCCCGGCTGGCTGAAATACATCAGGATGCCCGGCTCGACCTCCTCGGCGGGTTCCTGCGCCACCTGCGTCACCAGCGATTCGCTTGCCAGCTGCACGTCGTGGCAGTCCAGATGCAAAATGTATTTCACCTCGACCCGGTCGCTGGTGATGCCGTTGACGTCAATGTTGCTGGTCGTCAGCACCAGGCTTTCGGGCAGGCTCACATCGCACGCGAAGCACATGCGGAAGGGTTCCTCGGCCTGGTAGGTCTGGGGCGTTTCCGTGTCGTCGGTCATATACAGGAGGGTCACCTCCATCATGCCCTCCACGTTCAGCTTGCCTCCCGCGCGGGTCATGTCCGTCATCACGGGCCTAAGCGCCGCACGCAGGGGCGTGCGCACCGGCGGCTGCCCATCCAGCAGAAGGGTGAGCTTTCCGCTTTCCGCGGTGTGCACCTGCCTGTGCGCCAGCGCCCGCCGGACCTCCTGCTTCTCCAGCGACAGGCAGTCGCCCTGCGTGGTGTAGGCGTCCAGCAGCAGGCACAGGTCCCTCTGCCGCGCGGCCTGCGCATTCAGACCCAGCAGCACCTCCGCGCGCAGCGTGCGGCTGCCTTCCTCCTCGCCCTCCTGTGAAAGCACGGCCACGTCCTTGACCACCGCGCCCGCGCAGAGTGAATCGCCCTCCTCCCCCGTGAGGGAAACCGTCTCCTCAAAGGGGATGGTATGGCGCGTGACCACCAGCGGGCGCGAGGGCATGGCGCTGCGGTGCACCACCTCCAGCAGTATGTTGCCCGACAGCGTGGCCCGCTCCTCGCCGCCCATCACGTCCTGTACGGTGGCGATGGCCGTAGCGTACAGCGTATCGGTGATCTGCAATACCGCGCCCAGGTCGCATTCGTCACGCACGAGCACATCCTGCTCGCCCCTTGCCACGGTCTGGCAGCCACTGAGCGTTTCGGTGCGCAGCATCAGGCCGTCCACGCTGCGCACGCCCGTGACCACCTCCATGGGCTCGTCCGAAAAGACGCGCACCTGCACGCGCAAAATCGCCATCAGATGCAGCCGTCCGCCCTGGGCGCCGGCCTCCACATGCTCCACCATCAGGCTGACGGGCGCTGTCATGCCCGCCTGCGCGCCTGGCAGCTCCACCGGATGGCTGAATTCGGCCGAGGCCTCCAGCGCGCTCACGTGCGTGGGATCGCCCTGGGTATAGAGCACGTGAAAAACCACCTTGCCGTCGGCAGTCACGCGATCGGCTTCCGCCGTGCTGCGGTCCAGCACCGCCATGGCTTCGGCGCTAAGCACGGTGGTTTCCTCGCGCAGGCCGCCGGGCAGCGCTACCTCGCCCTCCACCACGGCCTGGCTCAGGCTTTCGCCCACAAAACGCTGCAGGGGCAGTTCCTCCCGGAGCACCTCCAGCGCTTTGGTGGCTCCGGCGCCCTGTTTTTCCATAAAATCCATGCTTCTATCCGTCATCATGACTCCTCCTAAAGCGGCTTTGTAGGTAGGGTATGCCTCCTCTCGCAGGGATATGACCCCGGCGACACATCGGCCGCGCAAAGGCGGTTTTGAACGGTCCGCGCTTGCCCGCACGCGTTTGACTGTGCTACAATACAAACGGTTTTACGGGGATTATTCCGCAAGGGGAGCACGCCATGCACAAGAAAAACGAACCCGAGAAGATTTACGTCGCCTCATCCCGCCGCGTCATGCTGGTGCTGATGTCGCTGAGCACGATCTACCAATACATGTATACCAGCCTGTTTTCCAGCGCGCTGGGCATGCTGCCGGTGTTCGGCGGCGCCATGTTTATGAGCGCGCGCATGGCAGGCGCCTTTGCGCATACCTTTCTGGGCGACCGCCGCAAGTACCTCACGCGCCGCCTGCGCGCCCTTTTTTGCGTGCTTACGGCCATTACGCTGCTGTGCAGCCTGGCGCTGATTGCGCTCTATCCCGTGCTTTGGACGTCCACGCCGGTATGGCTCACCTTTGCGGCGGTATTGTCCATCGCCCTGCGCAGCGGCGCCGGTCGCCGGCTGATGGGCCGCCGCATGCGGCGCACCATCGGCGCGCGGGCCTACTGGCTCCTCACGGCGCTGGTGCATGTTGTCCCGCTGGCGGCCATGGCCTGGATTCTCTCGGCCAATCTGGACAGCGCCACGGCCTGGCAGCTTTGGGGCGGCTTTGCGGCCGGCGGCGTTCTGGAGCTCTACAGCCAGTGGCGCGAACGCGACCTGCTGGCGCTGGAGGACCTGCCCGATGATACCGACCCGCAGACCGCTGCCCAAATGGCGGCGGACCTGCGGGAGGTCAATGCCTTTGACGCCTTTCAGCGCATGCACACGCTGGTGCTGGTCGCCTTACAGCTTACGCTCGTTATGGTGTATACCTTTATCGGCCTGAGCACCCAGGAGCTGCTGGTATGCATGCTTTTGTCGGTTGCCTGCACGGTCATCATGCGCGAGGTATCGGTTCTGTGCCTGCGTCTGGTCAAGCGCCCCTTTGACACGCAGCTGCTGTTGGTGGGGCTGTTTCTGTGGCTGTACGGCCTGTTTCTGCTCTACCGCCAGCTGGACCACGACCCGGGTCTGGTCATGAGCGCCCTGGCCGTGGCGCTGTGCACCAGCGGCCTGGCCGTGAGCATCACGGCGCTGGCGGAGCTGGAGCGCCGCATGACCGATGTGGCGCAGTTCCGCCTGAAGGACCGCATGCACGGCTATGCGCAGCTGCGCGCCGCAAGCACGGAAATCGCCATCTTGCTTGGGCAGATGCTGGCGCTGATTCTGCTTACGCTCCTGTGCATGCCCTCCGTGCCGCTTACGCGGCTGGACCTGTCCTCGCTGGTGTCCGCCTTCCGGCCGCTGATGGTGATTCCGCCGGTGCTCCTGCTGCTGGCCGCCATCGTCACCACGCTGCGCTTCCCCATGAACAACCGCCATTTTCAGAAGCTGGCGCGCTGGCTCACCCTGGACAGCGAGGGCCTGGACAACCCCGCCCTGCGCCAGCAGCTGGACAGCGTGGTGGTCAAGCGCCATAAGAACCGCTTCGGGGTCAGGATCATCATTACGCTTCTGCGCCCCCTGTATTACCACCGGGTGATCGGCAAGGAGAACCTCAGCGGCTATGAGGACGGCACCATGGTGCTCATCTGCAACCACGGCGAAATCTACGGGCCTGTGGTGGCCAACCTGTATGTGCCCATCACGTTCCGGCCATGGGTCATCAGCAGCATGATGGAAAAGGAAGCGATTGTGGAGCACATCTATCAGGGAACCATGGTGCGACAGCGCTGGCTGCCGGAACGCTGGAAGCGGCCCCTGATCAACCTGATCACCCCGCTTCTGATGTGGGTGTTCAACAGCCTGGAGGCCATCCCGGTCTACCGCGGTCAGCCCAGGGAGCTGATGCGCACCTTCCGCGAAACGCTCAACGCCATGCAGGCGGGCGACAACATTCTGGTCTTTCCCGAAAATGCCGAAAACCACGCGCCCGGCGAGGGCGGGTATGCGCGTGAGGGTGTGGGACAGCTCTATACCGGCTTTGCGATGATCGCGCCCATGTATTATGCCAAAACCCACAAGCGGGCGGTGTTTGTGCCCATCTACGCCAGCCGCAGGCACCGCACCCTGACCATCGGCCAGGGCGTGGTGTACGATCCCGACAACAACGCCACCGAGGAAAAGCTGCGCATCGTGGATGCGCTGCTGGGTTCCATGCAGGCCATGTACGAGCAGGAAACGGCGGGCGAACCTCCCGTCTCCCACGGTGCCGCCTGCTGAAAAGCGCCGTTCCTGCGGCTTTTGCATGGGTTTGGGATGTCGAAAGATAGAGCATTGGTTCTAATTTCCACGAATTCCCCTTCTGGCTGCGGTTCCTGTGCTATAATGCGGAAAACAAACACTCAGGAGGGGACTGACCGTGCTCAACATCCGCATTCTCGTGGTGGACGACCATGGAACGCTGCGCAAGCGCATCGCCGATTATCTTCGCGCCCAGGAGGGCGTGGAGGAGGTCGCCGAGGCTGCCAACGGCGTGGAGGCTCTCAAATGCCTGCGTGAAGGTCATTTTGACGTGATGATTACCGACCTGGTGATGCCGCTGATGGACGGCTATATGCTTCTGGAGGAGCTGCCCCGGCAGATCGATCCCGCGCCCAAAACCATCGTGATGTCGGCGCTCAGCCGGGATGACTTCGTGACCCGCGCCATTGACCTGGGCGCGGTGTTCTACATGGTCAAGCCGTTCGAGCCGGAGCATCTGCTCAGCCACATCCGGGACATTCAGGAGGAGCGCTCCGTGCTGCCCCAGGCCCAGGTGCCGGCCCGGCCTCACGTGCAAAGCCTGGACGAACGGCTGGGGAGCCTGTTTCTGACCATCGGCATCCCGGCCCATATCAAGGGCTATCAGTTCCTGCGCTGTGGGGTCAAGATGGTGATTGAGCAGCCCGACCGTATCAACCGCATCACCAAGGAGCTCTATCCCAGCATCGCCCGGCAGTTCGGCACCACGGCCAGCAAGGTTGAGCGCGCCATCCGCCACGCCATCGAGGTGGCCTGGAACCGCGGGCGTGTGGACACGCTCAACCGCGCCTTCGGCTGCCGCGTCTGCACGCCGGAGGACAAGCCCACCAATGGCGAGTTCATCGCCATGCTGGCGGACAAGATGAGCATGGAAAGAAGCGCATGAGGTTTCTGTGCACGCAAAACAGGAGGCGCGCGCCGCGATTGCGGCGCGCGCCTCCTGTTTCGCAGACCGGTTACAGCACCAGATCCCCCGGACGGTACCCCACGGGCAGGGGCTCCTCCTTGAGGAACTCAAAATCCGGGTCGCTCAGGATGGGCAAAAAGGCCTCGTAGGGCAGGCGGTCGAATTCGCAGCCATAGCTGCTGGCGCCGAACCAGCCGCCCTCCCTGGCGCGCAGGTTGAGATCCCGGGCAAATTTGGTATGGTTGGAGCAGTCATGCACCACCGGAGCCCAGCCCTCCTCATCCGCCTGCTTCATCAGCTTGAGCGTAAGCTCCCGGCTCCACACGGGCGATACGTAGCCCCGGCGGCACAGGTAGAGGTTCTCGCCCCAGTAGTTGCCGATGTTGTTGGGGTTGAGGTGCAGCTCCGCCAGGTTGATGAAGTCGATGCCCGTGGAGAGAATGGCGTCCTTCTTGCGCAGGAAGGTTTCGTAGAGTTCCGGGGTCATGGGGGTTTCCACGCCCACGAAGGGGATATACCGCTTGGCGATGCGCATGGCCTCGATCACGCCGTCCGCGCAGCCGGACGCGCCCAGGTTGAAGCGCAGCTCGTTCAGACCGGCGCGGCCCAGCTCGGAAAGGTTGTGCTCGTTGGCCAGCGTACCGTTGGTGTACATGTGCTGATGCACGCCCGCCTCATGGAAGCGGCGGATGATGGGGCCGTATTCCTCAATCTCCATGAACGGCTCCAGATACACGTACGAAATACCGGTGGGCTTTTGCTGGATGGAGAGAAGCAGGTCGATATCCTCCGCCCGGAACTTCGTCCCGCCGATTTCCCACATGCCCTCGCCCACGGGCGGGAGCTGGTCCATCACGCCATAGTCGTAGCAGAATTTGCATTGCAGGTTGCACTTGTTGGTCTTGCGCACGGCGCTCAGCCCCGTGCCCGTGAGGCAGGAGCGGCATCCGGCGGAAAACCGCCGCTCGTCGCCGACAAAGAAGGTACGGCCGCCGATCGTCTTGAGTCCCGGGATCTGCGCTTTCAACTGCCGGAAGCGCTCATCCACCGCCTCCTCGATCTGTGAAAACACCGCCCAGGCGATCTCCTGCTGGCGGGGCAGAAGGTCCTCGTCCTCCGGCAGCTCGGCAAAAAAGCGAAACCAGGTAAGCGCGTCCTGCTTGGATATCTTCATGCGCAGCTCCTTTCGGCGCCATGCGCCGCGTTTGGTGGGGAACTGTGTCATTATACCGCAAAACGGGCGGCTGCGCCAGAGGCAAGGCGCGTGGCTTTCAGCACGTCTCTTTTCGCTTCCCGCTTCCCTCCAGCCTTCCGATCAAAAACGAGGAAATCGTCACCGTCACCAGCGAGCACGCGATTTTGACCGGCGGGAGATAGCTCAGCGACAGCAGCAGCACCGTCAAATCCGTCGCAAGGTACGCCGCGGGGAGCTTCCACCCCAGCTTTTTGGAAAGAACCAGCGCCAGCGCATCATCGCCGCCCGCCGCGCCTCCCGCGCGCACTACCAGCCCCACGCCCACACCCACAAACATGCCGCCCGCCACCGCGGCCGCAAGGGGCATGCCGCCCAGATTGGGCAGCAACGGCCCGATGCGTTCATTGAGCGCGTAAAACAGGGCAAAGCAGCCGGTAGCCGCCAGCGCGTGGGGCAAGAAGGCCTTGCCCAGATAGCGCAGGCCCAGCGCATAGCAGATTCCGTCCAGCACCACCTCCGACACGGCGGGCGATACGCCCAGCCAGTGCTCCATAAGCAGCGTCATGCCCAGCACGCCGCCCTCGGTGATGTGGCTCTGGCTGTGCACATTGTACAGTCCGAAGGCCAGTATGGCGGCTCCCAGCGCCAGCATGGCATACCGGGCCGCCTCCTGACGGATTCTCATGCTCTCCTTCCTTTCCAGAGGATTTGATTTCATTGACAGGAATCATCATAAAGGATATAGTAACAATACTGTCAACCCCCTTTGGGAAGGGAGGAGGTCCGTTTTGAAACCCCGTTTCACCACCGGCGAGCTGGCACGGCTCAACGGCATTTCCAAGCAGACCCTGATTTTTTACGACCGCGCAGGCGTCTTTTCCCCCAGTGAGAAGGACCCGCACAACGGCTACCGTTACTATGGCGCGGACCAGCTGGAAATGCTGGACCATATTCTGATTCTCAAGGACATGGGGCTGAGCCTGAAGGAAATCCGCGCATTTCTGTCCCTGCCGGGCCCCTCGGATGCGCTGGATGTTCTGCGCCGCCAGCGCGAGGCGCTCGCCGCCCGCCAGCGCCGCCTGTCTGCCGCGCTCACCCGTCTGAATGTAAAAATCGACGAGCTGGAACGGCTGGAAACGCCGGGTGAGGTACGCTTTGAAACCCTGCCGGAGGGCTGGGTCGCGGCGCAGCCCGTAGCGCCTCCGGGCGGGACGCTGGAGACGGACATCGCCCTCAAGACGCTGCTGCGCCTGGCGCACGAACGCCAGCTGCCCTATCTGTACCAGATGGGTACGCGCGTGAGCCGGGCGGCCATGGCAGCGGAACGCTTCACCGAGGTCTGCGAGGTCTTTTTTCCTTTGCACAGGGCCGTCCGGACGCGCCTGTGCCGTCCGCGTCCGGCGGGGCTGTACGCGCGCTGCCTGCACGCCGGCCCCTACAGCCAGACGGGCGATACCTACCGCCTCATGCTGAGCGCCATTGAACAGCGGGGGCTGCATCCGCTGGACGCATCCTATGAAACCTGCGTGCTGGACAGCATGACCGCCCGCAGCGCCAGCGAATACCTGACCCGAATCGACATTCCCGTGGGCGGGCCGGACCCCTGCCCCGATGCAAACCATCCGACTGGAGGCGACACCCATGGCTGATTTTCTCATCCGCCGTGAGACCCCGGCCGATTACCGCGAGGTGGAAGTTCTCACGCGGGAGGCCTTCTGGAACGTATACCGCCCCGGCTGCCTGGAGCACTATCTGGTGCACCGCTACCGCGGACGGGAGGGCTTTGTGCCGGAATTGGACCTGGTTTTGGAAATGAACGGGCGGCTCGTGGGGCACATCATGTATGTACATGCCGCCATCCACACCGACGACGGAAAGGTCCTGCCCGTGATGACCTTCGGCCCCATCAGCATCGCGCCCGAATGCCAGCGGCGCGGGCTGGGCAAGGCCCTGCTGGACGATTCGCTGGCACGGGCGGCAGCGCTTGGCGCTAAGGCGGTGTGCATCGAGGGCAACCCGGCCTTTTACGGAAAATCCGGCTTTGTACCTGCCGCCGGAACGGGCGTCCGCTACAACGACGAGCCTGACACTCCGCCCTATTTTCTGCTCAAGGAGCTTGTACCCGGCTATCTCCACGGCATCTCCGGCACATACCGCACGCCGGAGGGATACCTCGTGGATGAAGCGGAAGCCCTGCGCTATGACGCCTCCTTTGCGCCCAAGCAGCGCCTCAAGCTGCCAGGGCAGCTCGCCTGATGCCAGTATTTCCTTTGTTTTACACGTTTTTCGCCCGTCCCCTTTGACGAATGTAGCATAACGTGCTATGCTGATAGCAGCTTTCAACGCCGTACAAAAAAGGAGGGGGTCCCATGCCGGTCTTTGAAAATGCCCGTTTTATCACCTGCGAGGCCGAGGGCGAGGTCTTTTCCAGAATGGCCGCAGGGCCGGACGGCCGCATTCTGTGGCTGGGGGATGACCTGCCCGCCGAATACGCGTCCCTGCCGCGCGTGGACCTGAAGGGCGCGGTGGCGGTGCCCGCCTTTGGCGATACGCACATGCACTTTGAGAGCTTCTCCATGTTTGAAAACACCTTCAACATCTCCGACGCCCACAGCTTTGACGAGGCGGCGGCCATCGTGCGGACCTACGCCGAGGCGCATCCGCGGGAAAAGCTGCTGATCGGGTTCGGCGCGTGCGGCCACCTGGTGCGCGAAGGGCGCCTGCCCGCCCGTGAGGACCTGGACCGCTGGACTGCGCGGCCGCTCATCATCGTCAAGTACGACGGGCATGCCGCCGTGTGCAACTCGGCCATGATGGCTTTCTTCAGCCCGAAGGTGACGGGCGACCCCGGTTTTCACGAGGACGGCTGGCTGTATCAGAACGCCTTTTACAACGGCGTGAACGAGGTCACGGCCAGGCTCAGCCCCCTGAGCATCATCGGCGGGCTGGCCAAGGGCGCCTCGGCGCTGACCTCCGCGGGCATCGGCCTGGTGCACGCGGTCGAAGGCGTGGGCTATCCGCGCGACATGGACGTGGATATGCTGCGCATGCTGGAGGGCGGCCTGCCGCAGACCTTCCGCATCTTCTTCCAGACCATGGACGTTGCCAAGGTGCAAAAGCGCCGCATGACGCGCATCGGCGGCTGCTTTGAGCTGGCGCTGGACGGGTGCTTCGGCTCCGAGGACGCGGCGCTGCTCATGCCCTACGCAAACAACCCGGACAACCGCGGCGTGCTCAACTACACGCAGGAGCAGGTCAACGCCTTTGCCATCGCCGCCAACCGCGCGGGGCTGCAGATCACCATGCACGCCATCGGCGACGCGGCGGTGGAGCAGTGCATCACCGCCTACGAGGCGGCGCTGGCCGATTTGCCCCGCCCGGACCACCGGCACATCATGATTCACTGCTGCATGGTCTCACCCGCGCAGCTGGACCGAATCGCAAAGCTGGGGCTGTGCCTGGCGGTACAGGCGCCCTTCATCGACTGGGCGCAGGAGCCGGACCGCTACCTCCGCGACATTCTGGGGGACCGCGCCGACGGGCTCAACCCGCTTCGGTCCATGTGGGACCGCGGCATCGTCATCGCCGACGGGTCGGACGCGCCCTGTACCCGCCCCGATCCCATCCGCGGCATGCACCTGGCGGTCAACCACCCCAACCCCGCCCAGCGCCTCACGCCCTACGAAGCCCTGCTCATGCGCACACGCAACGCCGCCTGGCTGGGCTTTGACGAAAAGGAGCGCGGCACCCTTGCGCCCGGCAAGCGCGCGGACTTTACCCTGCTGGACGCCGACCCGCTGACCATCCCGCCCCAGAGCATCGGCGATATCCGCGTGACGGGCCTGTACCTGCGCGGCCGCCGTGTGCCGGCGCAGGCAGGCAGCGTGACTCAGGTGATCCTCAAGGCGCTGTCGGGCGGCAAATCCCGCAAATGAATTCTGCTCAAGTAAGGAGACGATACCCATGAACCATACCGTCATCCCCGCCGGTTACGAGCCGGCCCTGTCCCTGTACGAAACGCAGGCCGCCATCAGCCTGATCAAGCGCACCTTTCAGGACCACCTGGCCCAGGCGCTCAACCTCAAGCGCGTCTCCGCGCCGCTGTTCGTGGACCCGGCCTCCGGCCTCAACGACGACCTCAACGGCGTCGAACGCCCGGTTTCCTTTGACATTCCGGCGGCAGGCATGGAGGCGCAGGTGGTGCATTCGCTGGCCAAATGGAAGCGCATGGCCCTCTATCGCTACGACTTTCATACCGGCAAGGGCATCTACGCCGACATGAACGCCATCCGGCGCGACGAGGAGCTGGACAACCTGCACTCCATCTATGTGGACCAGTGGGACTGGGAGCGCGTCATCACCCGTGAGATGCGCACCCTGCGCTTTCTGCAGGACACGGTGCGCGACATCGTGCGCTGCATCAGCGATACGTCGCTGCTGGTCAACGGCCGCTACCCGCGCCTGCGCACCCAGCTGCCCGACGAGGTCACCTTCATCACCTCCCAGGAGCTGCTGGACCTCTACCCGGACCTGCCGTCCAAGGAGCGGGAAAACGCCTTTGTCCGGGAACATCCGATCACATTTTTGATGGGCATCGGCCACAAGCTGTCCAACGGGCAGCCGCATGACGGCCGCGCGCCCGACTATGACGACTGGAACCTCAACGGCGATCTGCTCTACTACAGCCCGCTGCTGGATCAGGCCATCGAGCTCAGCTCCATGGGCATCCGCGTGGACAGCGAATCGCTGGACCGTCAGCTGACGCTGGCCGGCTGCGACGCGCGGCGGGCGCTGCCCTTCCACCGCATGCTGCTGGACGGCGAATTGCCCCTGACCATCGGCGGCGGCATCGGCCAGAGCCGCATGTGCATGCTTCTGCTGGGCAAGGCGCATATCGGCGAGGTTCAGTCCTCCATCTGGGATGCGGCCACACGCAGCCGCTGCCGTGAGGCGGGGATTACGCTGCTGTAGCGCATCCGCCCATGCAAAGGGGGATTTCCGCATGGAAAGCATACGATACGATGTCAAACAGCCCGTGTTCAGCCGGCAGGGCGTATGGCTGATGTACTGTGCCATTTCCCGCTACGACAGCTCGTGGAGCTCGGTTTTGCACAGCCATGCCCACGCCGAGCTGTTCTATGTCACGCGCGGGCGCGGCATGCTGCAGATCGTGGACACCACGCTGCCCCTGCAGCCGGGAGACTGCTTTCTGATCAACCCCTATGTGATGCACACGGAGCTATCCTCGCCGCAGGAGCCGCTGGAATACATCGTCATCGGCCTCAACCGCGTGGTGTTTCACGGCTCCGACGGAGGGCACCCCCGCTATGTGCTGCTGGACGACCGGGCGAACCAGCGCGTGCTGCTGCCCTATTTCCAGGACATCCTGCGCGAACTCAGCAGCGAACAGCCGGACTATCTGGAGGTATGCGCGAGCATCCTGGACGTGCTGCTGCTCAAGCTGGGCCGCCGCGTGGGCATGGACGTATCCCGCGAGGACACGGCCCGCATATCCAGCGGCTGCGCCGAGGCCAAGCGCCTGATCGACGAGCACTTCCAGGAGGAAATCACCCTGGACTGGCTGGCGCAGCAGGCAGGCATCAGCAAATACTACCTGTCGCGCACCTTCCATACCTATTTCAGCATCTCTCCCATGCAGTATCTCTGCCAGCGCCGCATCCATGAGGCGCGCCACCTCCTTACCACCACGGACCACAGTCAGGACGCCATCGCCATCCTGTGCGGGTTTTCCTCTCCCAGCTATTTCTCGCAGGCGTTTAAGCGCGTGGCGGGGCTGAATCCCAGCGAGTACCGGCGAAGGCAGCGGGGCGCGGACAAAAAAGCCGCCCACTGATGTAAAACGAAATTCTCAACGCAAAGACGCGCTCCCGGCATCCGGTCGGGAGCGCGTTTCGTGTTTTCGGTTCTCTTTACTCCATGTCAAACCACTGAATCCCGCCCGGGGCCAGCTCCAGCGGAAAGGAGGAGCCGTCGCCGCGGTACACGGTGGTGGACTGGGCCTCGGCGGAGTTGTTGACGACGCAGTACTTGCGGCTGCCCTCGTAGGCATGCACATCCACGGCGGGGTTTTCGCTGAACCAGCGGCGCAGCTCGCCCTCGCCATGGGAGGCCCACATCACCGCACGGTGCAGAAGGCGCGCGTTCTGCGGGCTGTAGGGCAGGCCGCTCACGTAGACCGCGCGTCCCTGACCCGCATCGTTGACGCTCAGCTGCACGTCGCCGTCGCGCTTGATGAGCACCTGCGCGCCCTCCAGCGCGTACACGCCCTTCTTGCCCTCGCCGAAGTCGACGGGCTCGCCGGCATCCTCCAGCAGGAAGTGGTCAGGATGCTCCTGCTGGTTGAACTTGCCATACCCCAAGGTGAAGCCCGTTTCCTTTTCCACGCCCAGCACGGAGGCCAGCTGGAAATAATGGCCCTGATACTGATGACCGCTGGGCTCGCCCACGCCGATGAAGCCGCCGCCGCCGAGCACGAAGCCGCGGATGGCGGACGCCACCGCCGCGTTTTCCCACCAGCGGCCGCCGGTATGGGCGGTGTCGCCGTCGCCCACGCAGATGAGCACATCCAGGCCGTCGAGCAGATCGGGCTGTTTCTCGATGTCCTCGAAGCTGATGAAGGACACGTCGAACGGCGCGCCGCTGAGCGCCTCGATGACGCCGGCATAGCTGTAATTCTCCTTCTGGTACAGGGCATGGTGGACCATATGGCATCCCCAGGAGCGCGCCTTGCCCCAGCAGTTGAGCACAGCCACGCGCCTCAGGCACACGGGATGGCCGCCCCGGACGTTTTGGTAGAGCTGGCGGAACTCGTTGCACACGCTCTCCACGTAATCGAGAAACTCCGGGAACTGGCAGGCCAGCTTGAGGTAGCCGCCGTAGCCGATGCGGTCGATGGGCTTGCGCAGGATCGCGCGGCGGGCGGTGAGCCAGTTGTCGCGCGCCTCGCCCACGGGGTCGCCGCCCTCGTGGAAGGTGTCGGGGAAGAAGTAGGGCAAGAAGCGGCCCTCGGTGTATTTGACGCCGGGGATGTCGCTGATGAGGCGAAGCGTGCTGCCATTTCCGACGCTACCTACCACCGCGTCCAGCCCGATGCCGGCGAACTCCGGCATATAGGGCTCGGTGCCGATCCAGTGGTCGCCCAGGAACATCATGGCCTCGCGGCCGTATTCGTGGGTGATGTCCACGAACTCCTTGGCCAGCGCCGCGACCTCACGCCGCTGGAAGGCCTGGAAATCCAGGTATTCCTTGCTGGGCACGCGGTACTGGTTGTTGTAATACCCCTGATCGACGATGTACTCGGGCCGGAAGGGATAGCCCGCCTCCTTTTCAAACCGCTCCAGAATGTAGGGAGAAACCGAGGCGGAATAGCCGTACCAGTCCACGTATTTCTGCCGCTTGAGCTCGTCAAAGACCAGCGTGAACTGGTGGAAGAACGTGGTGTAGCGCACGACGTTCACATACGGGTGGCTCTCCAGGAAGGCGCGCAGGCGCTTCAAGCTGAATGCATGCGTCTTGGGCTGGCGCACGTCGAAGGTGATCTGGTGCTCAAAGTCCTTCCAATCGTTGACGATGGCGTTGTACATGTGCACCGGGTCCCAGATGAGGTAGCACAGGAAGCTGACCGTATACTCATGATAGGGCTTGGCGTCATGGACGGTCACCACGCCGTCCTCATAGGACCACTTGGCCGTGTCCACGACCGCGCCCTCGGTGCGGTCCATGACCTCCCACCAGCGGTGGATGTCATCGCGGGTGTTGACCTGCATCAGCTCCGGCGATACGCCCTGCATCAGCGGGATGGCCAGCTCCGGTCCCGTCGCCGTGTAAAAGCCCGTCATGATGTAGCACTGCTGCACCTCGTCCGGGTTCCGGCGGGCCCAGTCGTTGTCCTTGCGGGTGGTATAATAGGTGGCGTAAACCTTGGCGCCGGTGGAACGCAGCGCCTCGGGGAAGTCGGTTCCGTCGCAGTCGCGCAGCGCGTCCGCGCCCCAGCGGTCCAGCAGCCTGAGGGTGTCGTCCACCACATCCACGTCCGTGGGGATGGTCACGCGTCCCGTCATGCGGATGTCCTTGTCCATTCAGGTCACCTCAACGATTTCTTCGGTTGTAATCCCAGATGACGACCAGCATGCCGATGATGCCCACGGTCATTTCACCCAAATTGGCATAGGAAATCCCTCGCTGTCCGTGCATCACCAGCCCGCAGAAAAACAGGAACAGGATCACACGTACCGCTGTGAGAATCCGCTGTTTCGTGTATTCCATCGTTCACTCATCCTTTCAGGCCGCCCAGGGTCATGCCCTGCGTCAGCTTTTTCTGCACGCAGATGTAGAGGATCAGCGTGGGCAGCATCACCAGCACCAGGCCGGCATACATCTGTCCGTACTGGGCGGCGGCGTTCTGCGCCTTCATCAGGTTCATCAGGCCTACCGGCAGCGTCTTGGGCCCCTTGGGGTCGGTCAGCAGCGTCATGGCGATGATGTACTCGTTCCAGAAGGACAGGAAGTTAAAGAGGATCACGGTCACGATGCTGGGCTTGGCCATGGGGAAGATGACCTTCA
This sequence comes from Candidatus Limiplasma pullicola, assembly GCA_018710985.1. Classification (GTDB taxonomy): domain Bacteria; phylum Bacillota; class Clostridia; order Christensenellales; family Aristaeellaceae; genus Limiplasma; species Limiplasma pullicola. The sequence goes on along the minus strand of DVIV01000030.1, from coordinate 16,601 downwards.
CCATGGTGCGCGTGTAGGAAGCGCCGTCGATATAGGCAGCCTCTTCATAGGCCTTGGGCAGCGTGGCAAAGTAGCCGGAGAGCAGGTAGATGGTGAAGGGCAGCGCCGTGGCCGCGTACACCACCGCCAGCATCACGATGTTGTTGAGGAAGAAGCCGTCGATGCCGATGCCGCGCAGCGCCTTGTCCGCGTCCACAAACATCAGGAAGATGGGCACGACGATGTAGTTGACGTTGATGAACAGACCGCCCATGAATAGGGTGTTTAGCAGCTTGACGCCGCGGAAGTGGAAGCGGCTGAGCACGTAGGCGGCGGGCAGGGCCACCACCAGCAAAAGCGCCAGGGCGATGGCCGTGGTCAGCACGGAGTTGAGCATGAACTCACCCATGCGGGCCGTTGTCCAGGCATCCACGAAGTTCTGCCAGTACACGCCCATGGGGAGCGCCCAGGGGCTGCCATAGAACTCGACATTCTGCTTGATGGAGGCCATGAAGACCCAGGCCACAGGGATGAGGATGGAGATGGCCAGAATGGCCAGAACCACATAGATGAAGATGTGGTAGAGCTGTTCGCCGGTGAAGCGAGGCTTGCGCTTTTCTTTCATGTTGCCGCCTCCTTAGTATTCCAGCACATCGCGCTTGGTGATGGCGTTGATGATGGCGCTGAGCGCGAAGGAGAACGCGAACACCACCACGCCGATGGCCATGCCGTAGCCATAGGAGGAGTTGGTGTAGGCCTGCTTGTACATGTAGCTGAGGAATACCTCGGTGCTGCCGTCCGGGCCGCCGGAGGTCATGGCCTTGACGAACATGAAGCTCATGTTGATGGTGGAGATGATGAAGAAGGTCAGTGTGGTGCGCAGGTTGGTCCAGATCAGCGGCAAAGTGATGTGGAAGAACTGATGGATGCGGCTGGCGCCCTCCAGGTTGGCCGACTCGTACAGCGACTCCGGGATAGAGGCCATGGAGGCCATGTACATGACCATATAGTAGCCGATGGCCTGCCAGATCATGGCGCCTGCCAGGCTGTAGATGACGATGCTCTGGTCGCCCAGCCAGTAGACGGGCTCCGCATCCGCGCCCTTGAACAGCGCCAGGATGGAGTTGAGCATGCCGTTGTTGGCGTCATAGATGGCCGAGAAGATGGCGGAAATGATGACGATGGAGAGGATGTTGGGGATATAGAACACGACGCGGAAGAAGTTCTGGCCCTTGATCTTTTCGCGGGACAGGATGGCCGCAAAGATAATGGCCAGCGACATGGTGATCACGCTGACCACCACGATGAGCAGCAGGGTATTTTCCACGGACTGCAGGAATTTCATATCCCTGAAGAGCTTGGTGAAGTTTTCAAACCCCACGAACGTGCGGTTGGACGAAAAGCCGCCCCATTTGTACAGGGACATGCGAAAGATGTTGAAGGTGGGCAGAATCATGAAGACAAAAAACAGGAGCACTGCCGGCAGAACGCACATTGCAATGAACCCGCCTCTCCCCTTTTGCTTATCCAAGGCGTTTTCCTCCTCTCACGAAAGCCGGACCGATGATAAAGGCCGCGGCGAGCAGCTTCCTGCTTGCCGCGGCCGGCGGATGGCGGACCTTATTTCAGCGCCTGACGGAGCAGGTCGCTGTCGGTCTTGATCTGCTCAATCCACTGCTCCTGGGTCTTGTCGCCGCTGACCAGAGAGTTGATCGTGCCGAACACCGTGTCGGCGAAGTTCACACCCTCGACGGGATCGGTGGCGGCGAAGCTGCCCAGAGCGGCCTTCGCGCCGTTGTCATAGATGGAGTAGTAGATCTTGTTGTCGCCTTCCAGCTTATCGGCGAAGCCGACGATGGGCTGGATCGCGCCGCCCTTGGCGAAGATCTCGGCGGCCACATCGGAGTACATGAAGGCCACGAACTGCTTGGCGGCATCCTTGTTGGCAGCCTCGGAGGGAATCCAGAGCTGCTCGAACCAGGTGTAGCTGTAGCGGTCTCCGCCTTCGGTCACGGCCGGCAGAGCGGTGAAGCCCCACTTGAAGCCCTCAGCGCGGGGAGCGTCGGCCATTTCGCCGATCACCCAGTTGCCGTTGGGCATGAAGAGCGCCTTGTTGTCCAGGATCAGCTGCTGGTTCTTGGTGAAGTTGTCGTTGTTGGCGTTGGAGGGAACGGACTTTTCGGTGTAGGTGGCCAGCTTGGCGACGATGTCAAAGGCGAGCTGCGCTTCCTCGGTGTCCCAGATGCCCTCGGCGTAGTTGGTCGCCTGGGTGAAGAACTCGGGGCCGCCGCACTCGTAGAGCAGCGCGTAGAAGAACGCGTCGAAGTAGCCGGCGGTCGGATAGGCGAACAGCGCGATGCCCTCGGCAGCGGCGGTGTCGCCCAGCGCCCACATCTCATCCCAGGTCTCGGGCACTTCCCAGCCCTTTTCCTCAAACAGGCCGGCGTTGTAGAACAGGCCGCAGGGGCTGTAGAACATGGGAGCCATGTAGGTCTTGCCGTCGCCGTAGGGATTGGTCAGGGAGCTCTCGGTGAAGCCGCCGGCGATCTTCTCGCTCACCAGCTTGTCTTCGCCGGGCACAGTCATGCTCAGCACGTCGGTGATGTCCTCAAGCAGGTTTTCCTTGATGAGGGTCTCGGTCAGAGCGGCGGGACGGCCGGTGGCCAGGTGCACCACGTCGGGGAAGTCGCCGGCCTTCATGGGCGCGGAGATGACATCCTCCAGGTTTTTGTCGGTCACCAGGTCCACCTGGATGCCGGTGAGCTCGGTGAACGCGGCGGTGACTTCCTGCCAGATCTCAGAGCCGTAAGCGGTCTCGATCGCGGCAACGCTCAGGGTGGTGCCTTCGGCCATCGCGGGGATGCTCAGACCGAGCGCCAGGATCAGCGCCAGGAACAGGCTGACAAGTTTCTTCATAGACAAACGCCTCCTTCGTTGCATAGAACGGTCAAGTTGCACAAGGGCATGCACCCTTTTCATGGTGATATTGTAACATGCCGTACAAAAGCGCGCCATTCAATTCATTGCTGTAAATTTTATGTTTCTTGCTTTTCACAAAGCAAGGGCGCGCATCGCCAAAAGCGCGCAAAGCGCCCCTCCCCAGATTTCTGGGAGGGGCCTGCCAATAATCAATGGCGCCTGTTTTTTTCGCTCTCTCCGTAACGCAGGGAAGGCGCCGCGATCTCTCACTCCACGGCGGTCACGATCTGCGCCTCCCTGAAGCGCCGGCGAAAACCGTATGCCTCCAGCTGCGCATCCGTATAAAACGCGCCGGCGGCATGCCAGCCAAAGCCGAAGGAATCGCAGCCCAGAGCCTTAAGCTTTTCCAGCACGGCCTGCACCTCGTCCCGGTTCTGCGCCAGGGCGCTGCTCGCAGGCAAAAACAGCTGAAGCTGGAGCTGCTCCCCGTCGATGGCCACGGCGCGCCGTCCCTCGATCATAGCCAGCGTGGCAATCTGCGTCTCGCGCGCGGTCAAAAGGCCGCTCACCCGTCCCTCGCTCACGGCGGCGCTGCCCAGGTATTCGACGGGGTTGACGCTGGTCTGCGGCAGCAGGCCCGCCAGAATGTCCTCCGGCAGCAGGTCGCCGGCCCAGGGTTCGCCGCCTGCGAAGGCGGCGGCGTCCGCCCCCGAACCGCCCCCGCCGCTTTGACCTGATCCGCTCGGCGGATCGCCGGAAGCGCCTCCGCCGCTGTTGTCCTGGTCCGGCACGAGGCTCCGGTTCACGGCGCAGATGCAAAGAAGCGGGTCCGCCTTGCCGTCGCCAAGCTCCTGCACACACGCTGAAAGGCTGCTGTAGGGCAGCATGCTCTCCTGGCGAAGCTGCTCAAACAGCAGGTTGAGATGCGTGCTCAGGCGCATGCCCAGGTCCGGCTTCTGGGCGGCCATCACCTCGGCCGCGTTGCCCAGCGCCACCATCACATAGGCGTCGGGCCGCATGCTGGGCATCTCAAAGAGCGTGCGCAGCAGCGGGCGGAGGTGCGTGGTGGACGCCAGATCGTAACTTAGCAGACAAAGGCGCACCTGCGAAAAGTTGAACGGGTAGGGCGTTGAGGCGGATAGCACGCGCATCGCGTCGGAAAAGCTGTCCCCCGTGGCAGTCAGCAGATCATAGGCCGCCGCCCCGCTCTCGGTGCTGCTCTGGGGCGCCTGCACGCCTACCTGATACCGTCCCTTTTCGTCCAGGTCCACGCTCAGGCAGATGGGGTACACCTGCCGCTCCAGAGACGCGTAGCTGCACGCGCCCAGCAGCGGACCCACCGCCAGCAGCACGCACAGCAGCCATGCGCGTTTCATCCGGCATGCGCCTCCCTTCCTTTCCGGGCTGACAGCGCCCAGAGCGCACCGCCCGCCGCGGCGCTGATAAGCGCGCGCCAGGGCAGCGCCCAACCCAGCGCGCCCAGCAGATCGTCCGGCCAGATCAGCGCCGCCGCCGCACCCGGCAGCAAAGGGAGCAGCGCCGCGACCGAGCGGGGCACACGGGGCAGGGTGGAACGCAGCAGCTTTTCGCCGCTTACGGCGCAACCGGTCAGCGCCAGGGGCAACAGCAGCATCCACATAAGGCTGCTGCACTCATAGAGCAGCGGGCTGTGCGAATGCCGGGCCAGCCCCATGAGGCGCTCCCCCACCTCCAGCATATCGCCGCTGCGCCAGGGCCGGACCATGGCATACCACAGGGCCCAGATCACGCACATCAGCCACGGCACCGCCGTCCAGACCGCCGCGCGCCCCGCCGCATGCCTGTCCGCGGACAGCGCAGCAGCGCTCTGCCGGGAATGCAGCGGCAGGACGAACAGCAGCGCGACGCCCCAGCCGCTCCCCGCGCCTGCCAGCGCCTCCGCCGCGGTGCGTCCCGGCCCCTGTCCCAGCAGGGGCCACAGACGAACCGGGTGCGCGTTGGTGTTCAAAAACACCGTCGCCAGCAGAAACAGTCCCAGCAGCAAAAACCGCAACAGGCTTGCGCCGTAGGCCGCCCCATTTTCCCTGGAAAGCAGCACTGTCAGCCAGCACAGCGCCGCCGGTACCACAGTACAGGCCCAGAGGGGATATTCCGGAATCAGCTGGCTGATGTAGCCCCCCAGCGTGCGCAGCAAGACCGCCGCGTCCAGCATCAGACACGGCAGGAGCAGAAGCGTCAGCCGCGCTCCGTTTCGTGTGGCGAGCGCGTCCTCGCCCCCTCGCCAGAGCGCCCACAGCCCCGCCAGCGGAAGCGCCAGCAGCAACGCGGCCTGCCAGGTGGTCTGCACCAGCCGGTCATAGGCGTACAGCGTCACCCACAGCATCAGCTGCGCCGCCAGCTGCAGGACGCCCAGCGTGCGGTAGGCGGCGCAGGCCGCACGGCGCTGCTGCCGCTGCGCCTCTTCCCGGTTCTTCACGGTGCTCAGGGTCTGCCGCGCCCGCCGGAACCAGCCTGTCATCATGGACGCTCACGCCCCTTGTTCCGAAAGCGGCGCATGCGCCCGTGCGCGCGCAGGAGGTTGTCCGGCCTGGCCGCATAGGATCGCAGGCGCTGCCGGAATACGGGGCCCCGCCAGATCAGGTCCGGGTTGTGCAGGCGGCCCGGGCTGGCAGGGGCGAGAAACGGCCGGCCCAGGCTTTCCATGCCGGCCACGCGCAGCACCATGAGCATCAGCAGCAGGCACACGCCGGGAAGGCCCATCAGCCCGCCCGCGATGAGCAGCGCCATCTGGCCCATGCGAAACGCGAAGCTCAGCGAATAGTTGGGCAGCGCATAGCTGCCCAGGCCCGACAGCGCCACCACGATGATGAGCAGCGGACTGACCAGCCCGGCATCCACAGCGGCCGTTCCCAGAATCAGCGCGCTCACCAGCCCGAAGGAGGAGCCCATCAGCCCCGGAATGCGCGTGCCCGCCTCATTGATGAGGTCAAAGACCGTGAGCATGAGCACGGCTTCGCCAAAGAGGCTGATGGAGACGATGGAGCGGCTCTGAATGATATTGGTCAGAAGCGACATGGGCAGCGCCAGCGGATGGAAGATCACCATGCTCACGAACACCGCCGGCAGAAGCAGCGCCAGCACGGCGCCCACCGCGCGCACCACGCGCATGAAGGTGCCGTACATCCAGCGCATATAGCTGTCATCGGGCGCATGAAACAGGTGCCACAGGCTGACCGGCATGGCCAGGCACCGGGGGCTGCCGTCGATGAGGATGACCGCCTGCCCCTCCAGAAGAAAGCTCACCGCGCGGTCCGGCCGCTCGGTGGAGACCACCTGCGGCAGGGGCGCGAAGGGATCATCCTCGATCAGCTGGGACAGCTCCCCCACGGTGAGCACATGGTCGATGGCCGAGGCCTCCAGCCGGCGCTGGACTTCATCCACCGTCTCCTGCGGGCAGATGCCGTCCAGGTAGCAAACCGCCGTCTGTGTGGAGATGTGCGTGCCCACCTGCCCCAGCTTGCAGATCAGCCCGGGGGTGGGGAGCATGCGGTGCAAGAGCGTCAGGTTGTCGCGCAGCGGCTCGGTAAAGGCCTCATGCGGGCCGATGACCACGTTTTCCGTCTGCGGAATGGAAACGGGGCGGCGGATGTAGCCGCGCAGGTCCACCAGCACCGCCTCGTCCACGGTGTCGATCAGCACAAGCGTCTGGCCGCGCATCAGCTGCTGGATGGCGGCGTAGGGCTGTTTTTCGGTTTTGACCTCCGGCGCCTCGATCAGCCGCCGGGTCACGGCTTCCAGCGCCTGCCGGCCACTGAGATCCTCCCGTGCATGCATCAGGGGACGCAGCACGCTGTCCGACATCCGTTGTCCGGAGGACATGCCCTCCACAAAATACAGGGCGCAGCTGCGCCCCAGCGCCGTAAAGGAGCGGGTGACGATATCGTCGTTCCGGTCCAGATTCAGGCTTTCCGCCAGCATGTCCTGGTTGCGCCTGAGGCTGTGAAAAAAAGTTGACCGCATACTGACCTCCATCGGGGGATGGCGGTAGTATGGGTGAAACTGGCTCGTTTTATGCGGCGCGTCAGCGCACTTCGAAGGGGTCCTCCACCTGATGCAAGGGGTCGATGATCTCCTGATAGCAGAGGGTGAGGATTTCCCGGCCCAGCACGCCTATGCCGTTTCGGTCGCTTCTGTTGTCGCATCCGTTGGTCAGCATGACCACGCCGGTGCGGTCCGTGGGATCGAAATAGGCGGCGCACAGCATGCCGTAGGCCTTCCCGCCATGGCCCAGAAGGGTGCGGCCGGGCACCTCTGCATCGGTGATGACGTTGAGAAACAGGCCGTTGCCGCTGTCGCAGAAAACGCTGCCGATATGGTCCTGCCGGGCCGTCATCTCGGCGACCTGGCTTTCCTTGAGGATGCGCGCGTTGCCGCAGATCCCCCCGTCGCACAGGGCGATGAGGATTTTGCACAGGTCCGGCGCCGAGATGACCAGCTTGCCCGCGGTGAAGCAGTAGTCCTCAAGCGCGGAGGCATCGTCCCCCGGCCGTTTGGCCAGCCGGCCTTCGGGCATGAGGTACATGTCGGCCAGAGGAACCTTTCCCACAAGGCGCGACGCCTGATACGCCGCCGTCACGCCCAGGGGCTCAAAGACGTTTTGGGCCATATAATCGTCCAGCGCCATGCCGGACAGCGCCTCGATCAGCGGGCCGATCAGCCCGCCGCCGAAGTTGGAGTAGACCCGCTCATGCCCCGGCTCGCTGCGCGAGAACACGGCGCGCGCCCGCTCGACAAGCAGCGTTTCCAGCGGCAGCCCCTCGCCCTCCAGCGCATCGTCATAGTCCGACGCGTCGCGCAGGGAGGCGGTGTGGGTCATCAGCTGGCGCAGCGTGACGGGAACCTCCGGATAATACGGGTTTCGCACCTCGTAGCCCAGCACGTCGCCCAGCTCGTCGTCCAGGGATACGCCCTTATCGTCCATCAGCTGCAACAGGCCGATGCAGGCCACCATCTTGGAGATACTGCCCGCCTGAAACGCCGTATCGGCCGTCACCTCCGGCCCGTCGGGGCGGATCTGCCCGCAGGTATAGGTGTAGGTCACGCGCCCGTTTTGAAAAACGGCCACGGATGCGCCCAGCGTGCTGTACTCCTCAAACACGCGGGCAAGCTGATCCCCCACGGGTTCCGCCGCGCCTGCGCATGGCAGGGCAAGGCACACGAGCAGCAGCAGGCACCCCATCCGTCTGTACAAGGCGCGCACCTCCCCGAATCACGATGTTGCGATGCCTTATTATAGCCCGCGCGCGCCCGGCAGGCAAGTTTGACAGCGGCGCGCCCGCCCGGATATAATGAAGGCGTTGCCCCGTTATGCGAAATCAAAGGAGGACGGCAAACCGATGCGGATTCGATATGCCGCCGCCTGTCTGGCGGCCTGCGCCGCGCTGGCCCTGGGCGCGGCCCGTGCGGAGTGGTATGTGTTTGAGCCCGGCGATCCGCCCGAGGCGCTGCTGGAGGTGTCCATGCAGGTCAGCGGCTTCAGCGGCGAGGTGACGCTGAGCTTTCTGGGCGACTGCACGCTGGGCGGGGAAAGCAAGGCGGCCAACAGCCGCGGCGGCTTTGTACAGACCGCGCTGCGCGAGGGATATGACTATCCCTTTCAAAACCTCGCGTCCCTGCTGGACAGCGACGATGTCACCGTGGTGAACCTGGAGGGCGTCCTTAGCGACCGCAAGCTGGACCGCGTGAAGAAAACCTTCAATTTCAAAGGCCCGGCGGATTTTGCGACGATCCTGCCCCTGGGCGGGGTGGAGCTGGCGGGGCTGAGCAACAACCACACGCAGGACTATGGCGCGCAGGGCTACGCCGATACGAAAACCGCGCTGGAGGCCGCGGGTGTGGCCTATTTCGATTCGGACCACGTGGCCGTATGGGCGCAGGACGGCGTGATGATCGGCTTTACGGGATCAGCGTTCAGCCTGTCCACCGGCGCGCAGAAAAACCTCCGCGAACAGATGGAGGTCCTGCGTGAGGTGGGCTGCCAGCTGATCGTGCACAGCATGCACGCGGGCACCGAATATGAGCGCGAGCCCACCTCCCAGCAGAAAACCGTGGCAGCCCATGCCGTGGACATGGGCGCGGACCTGATCGTGGGACATCACCCCCATGTGGTGCAGGGCTATGAGCTGATGGACGGCGTGCCCGTGGTCTACAGCCTGGGCAACGCCGTATTCGGCGGCAACCGGGACCCCCGCGACTACGACGCGCTGCTTTTGCAGGCTGTTTTCACCTATGAGGACGGCGTGCCCGTCAGCGTCAGGCTGGTGTTTTATCCCATCAGCGTGAGCGGGGAAGCAGGCTACAACAACTATCAGCCCGTGCTGCTCACAGGCGGGGACGCGCAGCGCGTACTGGACAAGATGGCCGATTCCACCGGTGTCGCGCCGCCCGCCTTCACGGAGGGAGAGGGCGCGGTGACGGAGGCGTTTCCCATCGGCGGAACATAAGCAGCCCGGACCCCATGCGGCAAAAGGGCTTAAGCCCCCGTCTGTCGAGAAAATTCGTAAAACATTTGTCATATACTTGTAAAAACATGGCCCGTCCGTTATAATAAACCGTGTGTGCCTGTCACGCGCACACGGTTTTGCGTCCCGAAAAGCGCATTCTGATCCACATACAGGGGGGAAGCGGTGGTATGCTCAATCCGCGCCAGGTTATTACGGCATTGAAACAAAATATCGGCAAGGTCATCGTCGGCAAGGACGAGGTGATCGAGCTATTGCTCATCGCCATGCTTTGCAAGGGCCACGTGCTGATCGAGGACGTGCCCGGCACCGGCAAGACGACCCTGGCCAGCGCCCTGGCGAAATCGCTGGACTGCTCCTTCAACCGCATCCAGTTCACGCCCGACGTGGTGCCCAGCGACGTGACCGGTTTCACCATGGTCAATTTCAAGACCGGTGAGATGGAGTTCCATCCCGGCGCGATCATGTGCCAGATTGCCCTGGCGGACGAGATCAACCGTACCTCGCCCAAGACGCAGTCGGCCCTGCTGGAGGTCATGGAGGAATACCAGGTCACGGTGGACGGCGTAACCCATCCCCTGCCCAAGCCCTTCATGGTGCTGGCCACGCAGAACCCCGGCGAATTTGTGGGCACCTATCCCCTGCCCGAAGCGCAGATGGACCGCTTTTTCCTGCGCGTGTCGATGGGCTATCCCACGCTGGAGGAGGAAATGGCCGTACTGGAGCGCTTCTCCGGCACGGTCAAGCCCCAGGCCAGCCTGACCGCCGTGTGCTCCGCGCGCGACGTGATCGCCATGCAGGATATGGTGGGCACGGTGTACTGCTCCAAGGAGGTGCGCCACTACGTGGCCAACATCGCCGCCATGACCCGCACGCATCCCAGCCTGCAGCTTGGCGTGTCCACGCGCGGCGCCATCGCCCTCATCCGCGGCGCGCAGGCGTGCGCGCTGCTCAACGAGCGCGACTATATCCTGCCCGAGGATGTGCAGCGCATGGTGCTGCCGGTGCTGGCCCACCGCATCACCCCCAACCCCGAAGCCAAGATGAAGGGCATCAGCGCTGAGCGCATCCTCATCGCCGTGGTCGAAAACGTGCCCGTTCCCCTGCGCCTGAGCTGAGCGCCCCGGCGCGGCCCATTCCACACGAAAGGAGTCCCTGCCGGTGAAGAAGGCCAATGCGACCCTGGCCACATGCTTCGGCTTTTTTCTGCTGTGCGCGCTGTCGATGGGCAACCGCATGTACCTGCTCATCGCGGCGATCATCGCGCTGGCATGGGTGTTCTCCCTGGCGAGCGTGCGCATGGCCGAAAAGAGCGTCAAGGTGGAAAACGCCCTCAGCGGCGCAAAGGTCAACCGCGGCGAGGTGATCAGCATGGAGATTTCCGTCAGCCACCGAAGCCCCCTGCCCATCGCCCCGGTGGCGCTGCACATGCGCGCCACCAGCAATACCCCCGCCGGCACCATCCACCTGACCCAGCTGGGCCGGCGGCGGCAGCGCGTGGTGCATAAATTCGCGGCCGATCACGTAGGGGCCATGTTCCCCGGCGTGGAAAGCTACGAGGTCAGCGATGTATTCGGTTTTTTCAAGCGTGAGCACAAGCCCGACATGACCGGTCAGGAGCTGCTGGTTTTGCCGGTTCCCTTCGATGTGGAGCCGCTGACCTTCGCGGCGGGCGACATGGGCGTGGAAACCATGCGCCGCGCCATGGAGGACCCCTCCAGCCCCAACGATTTCCGCGCCTATCAGCAGGGTGATCCCCTCAAGCGCATCCACTGGAAGATGAGCGCCCGAAAGCGCGAGATCATCGTCAAGCAATTTGAGGAGCCGGCCCTGCCCGACGCCCTGGTCATGCTGGACACATCGCCCCCGCAGCTGGCCGAGGGCATGCCGGAAGACCAGAGCGCCTTTTTGAAGGACGCGCTGCTGGAAACCGCCGCCAGCGTGGTGGCCTGCCAGATCCGCCAGGACAATCCCGTGCGCATGCCGCTGGTGGGCGACCGGCCCATGGAGTATTCCAGCCGCATGGGCCTGCCGGTGCTTTTGGACGAGCTGGCGCGCTGCACCTTCAACGAAACCGAGCGCTTCGAGCGCGTATTGATGATGCAGCTGGCCGAGCTGCGCAAAACCGGCGCGGTGGTCATCATCACCACGCGCCTGACCTCCGCCGTGGTGGACATGATCGTGCGCATGAAGCGCATGGGGCCCAACGTGCGGCTCTATCTGGTCACCTTCGTGGCGGAAAACCCCGAAACGCTGCCGCTGGTGGCCAAATTGCAGCATGCCGGGGTAGAGGTCAACTATGTGACGCCGCAGGGCGCGTAACCGCCCTGCCAAAGCCGTTGTGGAAAGGAGGGGAAGCCCGTGCGCAAGCCTGCGTTTTTATCCAACGAGCGCCTGTCGCGTTTTCTGGTCAGCCTGCTTATGACCATGGGGCTGCTGCTTCCCCTGATGTTTACCTTTGAGGCGGAAAGCGCCCTGGCGCTGGCCGTCGCCTCGGCGGCTGCGGTGACGGTGCTGTGCACCGTGCTGGGAACCCTGCGCCACGGCCGGCTGATCCTTGGCATTGTCGGCGGCGCCCTGCTCGCGCTGCAGCTGCTCCTGCCCCAGATGGGGCTGATTGGCTGGGCCATGGAAGCCTTCAAGGCCATATCGCTCTATCTGAGCGGCGTCACGGCAGCCACCCCGCTGTTTGCCAAACAGCTGGCCCTTACGCTGGGCGTGGTGGTGGCGGCCGTCAGCTACCTGTTTTCCTCGCGCAACGTCGGTTTTCTCCCCGCCACCATTCTGGTGGTGCTGATGCTCTTTGGCATGTGGAGCCTTTGCCAGGCGGAACACCTGTGGTATGCCACGCCCGCGCTGGTGGCGCTTCTGCTGCTGGTTTCGCAGACCTCGCATGAAAAGACCAACCTGTTTGAAGTCCTGCCGCTGGCCGCCGCCGTGGTGGTGCTGGCCATGCTGCTGCTTCCCTCCGGGCAGACGGTGATCCAGCCCCTGTACGACAAGGCCATGGAGCTTCGCCAGACCATTTCGGACTACCTGTTTTTCACCGATCCGCGCAACGTGTTCACCCTGGGCAGTTACGGCTATTATCCCCAGGGCAACGCCCGGCTGGGCGGCCCCACCGAGCCCTCCGACTCGCCGGTCATGACCGTCAAGACCGATTCGCGCACGCTGCTGCGCGCCATCTCCAAGGATGAATACACCGGCCTGACCTGGCGCAGCACCGCCTCCGCCAGGCGCTGCCTCTACGTCAGCCCACGCTGGCAAAGCCTTAGGGAAAGCGTGTTTCTGGAGAACATGCCCTCCGAAGTGGTCCGCAGCGCAAGCACGCTGCTCGATGAGCATGCCGTGAGCATCCAGATGCAGGATACCGCCACCAGCACGCTGTTCACGCCGCTGTTCCTGCGCCAGTTTTCCTCGCAGAGCAACATGGTCGCCTATTTCAACGACAGCAGCGAGCTGTTCACCACACGCGACTTGCAGCGCGGCGACCGCTACACCGTCTTTGCCCCCATCCTGGAGGGCGGAAATACGCAGCTGGGCGCGCTGATCGCCGCGGCGCCCAAGGGCGACGACCCCTATTATGACGACATCCGGAGCAGCTACCTTCAGCTGCCGGAACATCTGACCGGCACCTCCGACGCCGAGCGCATGATGGCGGACGTGAGCAACATCACCGCCTCCTCCGCCACGCCCTATGAAAAGGCGTGCGCCATCATGCGCCATCTGCAACGCTACTACCGCTATACGCTCACCCCCGACGTGCCGCCCGATTCGCAGGACTTCGTCACCTACTTCCTCTATGTGGGCAAGGAGGGGTACTGCACCTATTTTGCCTCCGCCATGACGGTGCTGTGCCGCATGGCGGGCCTGCCCGCGCGCTATGTGGAGGGCTTTGTGGCCCAGCCGGGCGCGGACGGCTTCGCCTACGTGACCGGCAAGGACGCGCATGCCTGGACCGAGGTCTACTTCGAGGGCTTCGGCTGGGTGCCCTTTGACGCCACGCCCCAGCAGCAGGAGATGGGCAACGACAACCAGCAGGACGAGCAGCCGCCGGAGCCCAGCCCCTCGCCCTCTCCCACGCCCAGCCCGCAGCCGCCCGAGCAGGACCAGCAGGATGAGCCTACCCCCAGCCCCGACCCGCAGCCCCAGCAGGACCCGGACGTGCCCCCGCCTCCGCAGGACCAGCCGCCCTTCCCGTGGTGGCTTGTGCTGATCGCAGCCGCCCTGGCCGCGCTGATCGTGCGCATTCACCTGCGCATGCCCGCACACATGGCCGCCAGGGCGACCGGCGACACGGACAGGATCTTCGTCTACGGCAGCGCCGTCTATACGCTGCTGCGCCTGATGAAATACAAGCCCGCTCCGGGCGAGACGCCGCTGCTTTTCGCCCGCCGCCTGGACCGGCAGAAGTCGCTGCCCGTGCAGATGCTGCCCCTGTGGCGCATCATGGCCATGAGCCATTACAGCCGTGTGGAGCCGGGCCCTGCCGAAACCGCGCGCGCCAGGGACGTCTTTAGCAGGCTTTACAAGCCGCAAAGCCCCCTGCGAAAGCTGCGCTTCATGTTTGCCGTCGCCTTCGGCAAGGGCGTCTATACCGGCCTGGATACCCCGCTGGTGCATGAGGAGCCCAGGCCGCAGTACGACTATGCCTCCGCCGTATCCCGGAAGAAGGGCCAGAAGGCCCGCAAGGGAAAAGCGAAAAAGGCGGGCAAGGCGCCGGCGCGTTCATCCGCAAAGCCGCCCGCAGCCAGGGCGCCGCGCAAGCCCCAGGCTCCTTCGGAAGCGTCCGAGGCACAGCCGCCATCCGGCGGCGCGCAGGCCCGCCCCTCCGCGGAACCCAAGCGCCCCGAACCACCGCGCGACACCGGCGCTCCCAGGCGGCGGCGTTCCGACCGGCGGTAACCGGGAGTGCGCACCAGGCAGGCGCCGCATGCGGAAGGGAGGCGGTATGCCCTGAAGATGCCCAAGGATTTGGAAAAACAGATACAGCGGCGCTACACGCCGGCCCAGCAGCCCCGCGTGCGGGAATGGCTGACGGACGTGCGCGCCCGTCTGGGCGGCATCAGCCGCCGCCATGCCGGCATGATGATGCGGGACCATCTGGAGGCACTCCTGGTGCTCACGGACCGGGGGCTTTCTCTGGAGAAGGCCCTTGACCGGCTGGACCCCGGCCAGCTCGGCGGTTTTTACCTCTCCGAGCGCACCGACTGGTACCCGCTGGACCACGCCGCCAAAATTTATCCCATGAGCATGGGCCTCAAGCGGATGATGGTGTTCCGGCAGTCATGCTATCTGAAACGGCCGGTCGAGCCCGCCGTCATGCAGATGGCGCTGAGCTATACCATCTGCCGCTTTCCCTACTTTGCCACCACGGTCAAGTGCGGCTTTTTCTGGCACTACATCGACAGCGCCATGCGCCGCTTCGCCGTGCGGGAGGAAAGCAAGCTGCCCTGCGCCGTGATGAAGCTGGGACAGGTATCCTCCCCCACGCTGCGTGTGGTGTACTGGCAAAACCGCGTAAGTGTGGAGTTCTTTCACATCCTGACGGACGGCACGGGCGGCGGCGTGTTTCTGCGCACGCTGGTGAAAACCTATCTGCGCCTGCTGGGGGAAACCGTATCCGACGGTCCGGAGACGCTCCGCCTGGACCAGCCGCCCGACCCCTGCGAATGGCGGGACGACTTTGTGCTGGGCGGCCGGATGCGGGGCGCGCACGGCTTTGCGGGTAAGCCCGCGCTGCAGATGCGCGGCATGCCCGCCTATGAGCAGCCCAACCGCGTGCTGCACTTCAACTTTTCCACCGCCGCGCTCCTGGAGCGGGCCCATGAAAAAGGCGTGACCGTGACCACGCTGATGCTGGGCTACCTGATGCTGGCCTGCCGCGACGCATGTCCCCGGCATACCGGCCGCCGCAAGATCCAGATTCAGCTGCCGGTCAACATGCGCCGCTTTTACCAGAGCCGGACCCTGCGCAATTTTTCGCTCTATTGTTCCATCGGCCTGCCGCCGGACAAAATCGACACGCTGGAGGGCATTCTTCCCCTCATCGACGCCCAGGTGAAGGCGGGTTCGGCCAGGGAATCGCTGGACGAAACGCTTGAGCTGTCGCGGCGGCTGGTGCGCTGGCTGCGCTTTGTGCCGCTCATCATCAAGCGGCCCATCGCCTACCTGATTTACGGCACCCTGAGCGACACGGTGTTCACCACCACCTTTTCCAACCTGGGCCCCATCCGCGTGCCGCAGGATATGGCCGCTCACATCGACAAGTTTGACTTCGTGCTGGGCGCCCCCATCCGCAACCGCGCGTGCTGCTCGCTGTGCAGCTTTCAGGATCGCGCCGTGCTGACCGTGACCAAAAGCACTCCGCTGACGCTGTTTGAGGACTCGCTGTACCGGCATTTTGTGGAAAGCGGCCTGGAGCCGTACATGGAGGGCACCTCATGACCCGTGAAAATCCGCCGACCATGCGCGTGCATGCAACCTATCCCCCCAACACGCCGCAGTCCTTCTGGCGGCGCAACCGGCAGGCGCTGTGGCGCAGCGCATTTGTGCTGACGGGCTACCTGTGCCTGATCATCAACCTCCTCACGGGCGGCCCGGCATGGAGCCTGATCGTCATCGGCGGGCTGATGACCTTCTGGGTGGCGTTCATCTACAAGCCCCAGGTGGAGGCGACGCCCATCAAAAAGCTGTGCGATACGGCGCTGGCCGTGTGCCTGTACCTGTTCCTGCTGGACAGCGTGGTGGGCGGCGGCTGGAGCGACTTTGTGGTTCCCATCGTGTTCTTCGGCGAGCTGATTGTGACGGGCGGCTATTTTCTGCTGTTCTTCCACAAGCGCAAGCGCGATTTTCTGCCCCTGTTTGAATTGATTCTCATCGGGCTGGTGGGCACGCTGCTGTCCCTGGCGGGCCTGAGGCAGCTGGACTGGCCCATGGTCGTGGTGGGCGGGGTGAGCCTGGGGCTGCTTGTGCTCAGCTTCCTGCTCTTCCGCAAGCCGCTGTGGAGGGAAATCCGCAAGAAATTTCATACGTAAAAAGGCGCGCGGCAGCAGACAATGCTCCGCGCGCCCAGACTGTCAAAAAACCTTTCGGGAGGTTTGGAGGGCCCGCAAGCCCTCCAAAGTGAATTCGTATCGCCCGGCTTTGCCGGGCGGGCGGGGAGTTTGCGCCCCTGGGCGCAAACATTTCTTAAGCATCTGG
>DVIV01000003.1 GCA_018710985.1 Candidatus Limiplasma pullicola | reverse complement strand
CCGCCGACATGACCCGCGAGGGCTACACCTTCGCCGGCTGGTATGACAATGCCGCCCTCACCGGCAGCCCCGTCACGGCCATCGGCGCCACCGAAACGGGCGACAAGGCGTACTGGGCCAAGTGGGACCCGGTTCCCGGCGGCACGCCCGTCTCTACCGAGCCGCCCCAAACCGGCGACGGCAGCCATGCAGGCCTGTGGCTTTCGCTGCTGCTGCTCAGCCTGGGCGGGCTCTATGCCCTCACCCGCACCGCCCGCCGCCGCGCGGCCCGCTGAGCCGCAGGCGGTCAATCCGAAAACAATAAAACAGGAAAAGCGTCCATGCTGGAATCCTCTTTCCAGCCATGGGCGCTTTTCCTGCGGCGCTTCCTGTTTTCTTTGAGCCGGGAGAAAGGAACAGGTCTCGTAGTTTCGGGAAATGAATCAGCCCATGGGCAGCATATATCCCCGAAAAGCCCTCGAACCTTGCGATTCGAGGGCCTGGATGATTCGGTTTGTGTGCTGTATATTCTGTCGCTGCCCAAAGCATCCGTTTCCGGAAAAGCCATGGCTTTGAATATGGTCCCGATTGCGCTGTGTTTGCAAATGCAGAGATGAAAGGCTGCGCGCTTACAGGCCAAGAAGTTGGAGAACGACGGCTGGTGCATGCTGCTAATGCAGCGAAACAATGAAAAACAAAGAACGGGATTGGAACGATTGGGTATTTCGTTTAGTAGGTGGAAGAAAAAAGCATTTTAAAGTGTCTTGCGCTCCTATGACATCTTGGGTTCAAGCGTAACCTGCTGCCGCATCGAAAAGGAGGACCTCACATGAAGAAACCCGGCACGGTCATATGCTGGCTGCTGGTGGTTGCCATGCTGCCGGTTGTTGCCTTTGCACAGTCACAAAAGAATCAAAGTGAAAGTTTGTCCCAATTCAAGGCACGGCTAAAGCAGGAGCAGGAAAGATCAGGTTTTTTGGACGAATGGAATGATGAGAGCATGGATCTCTTTGCGAGCATCGCCAAAGAGAGTGGCATTGACAGGGAGGACATTAACCCTGACAAGTATGAAGCATGGCTAACAGCCTATCATGCACTTCAGGATGTGTTTGAACAGGTATGGGGAGATCAAACAACATGGTCTCTGGAGCAACAATACGAATACGCCCGTTATGAAACAGAGATTGGACTCAGCGACCAAACCGTTGCTGCGCTCCCTACGGCAGAAGATCTTTCGGTTGATGAGGCAAGAAGGCTTGTCCAGGAGAAGCTTTATACAGAGCTTGCAGAAGAAAGGGATGCATCCCTCATTGACCTTGGCAACTATCATGAAAGCGTACATTTCTGGAGGTATCCCGATGATGGTGGCGCCTGGGTTTTTGAATACTATGGCGAAGGTGAAAAAGCGCCGGAGTACACGGGAACCTTATATCAGGATACTGGCAACATTTCCATAGAGATTCATGACAAAAACGACTTGCAGGCCCTATATCAATCTTATTGCGCGCTGCATAATTTCAAGACCTTCCGCTGGTGGGAGCTGGACGAACAGTATGAGTTCTATGCGTTGGTCGTTTCGCTTCAACAGCGGCAGATGGAAAAGTATGGCGAGCTTCCTCCCTTTGCAACGCAGATTCTTGAGCATCAGCATGTGATGCCCACCGATCAGATGATTGAACCGGATGTTGCGATGGAAATTGCACGGAGCCAACTCGATCCTTCCTCTGAACAAAAGGCATATATTACTTTGTACAAGGACTCGAAAGACAGAATTGTTTACGAAGTCGGCTTTGATGATGCGCAAACAAATCGGGTTTTCATCGATGCATTCAGCGGCGATGTGTATGCCCAATAGCATCATATCAATTCAACGGGCAATAGAAAAGAAAACATGCCCGTGATCCGGGTGGCTACAGCTTCTGCGGACAGCTGGTCATGCGAAAACGCCCGATCGCAACCGATGCGGAGCATACCTTTGCATCTTCGACGAGGGTCTGGATATCATGCGTCGACAGGAAGGCGTCACAATGCTGCATTTCGTACAGGGAAACGAGGATGGATATGGCTTTGCGGCGCATCCCCTGGCCGGGCAGAAAAGCTCGCCGGGGATGTGCCGCTTCTGGATTTTGAGGAGGGCGGGCTTTGCAATGGTGATCTCGCCCGCTTTGCGCAAAATATCACCTAAATCAGCAATGTGCCTGAATAAACAGAAAGAGAAAGGACACCGACATTGTATCAATATCGGTGTCCTTTGGTGGTGGTCGCAACAGGACTCGAACCTGTGACCCCATCGATGTGAACGATGTGCTCTGCCCATGTGATTAGATTAACCAACCATCAAAAGCCCCACCAATTCCAATGAAAACAACGAGCATAGATCAATGATGGATATACAAGAATATCATGGAGAAAGAAATATTTCTTTAACTCCATGATATCTTATACTCAAACGCTTTTCAAGAAAAAGCAGCGGGCAAATATGTTGTGAATATACCGAACGAACAGAGAGAAACCTTACGACGCCTTCCCCAAATACTGCTGTGCCGTTATGCGGAAGTGGATATCCAGATGGTAATTTGCATGGACTACAATCCTGTCAATCAGCATGGCAATGACGGAACGCCGGGTATCACGGGAAGAGGTATCAAATGTTTCGGCCCGGGACAGTATCATTCCCAGTTCGTGATTTGCCGAGCGGTCTGCCTTTTCCAAGTCTGCGATTCCGCTGCGGATGCGCTCCACTTCGTTTTGGGCTCCCTCCAGATGGGCTTTTTTTCTCTGATAAAGAAAAAATGGCCCCGTTTCGGGACCTGAACTTCACCGCATTTGTTAGGCAGTATGATATACTGGATAAGGGTGCTTAATTATGCCAAAAGGTAAGCCCAATAAGCAACTGCCGAAGAAAGAGGAGGATTTGCTCGCTGAGGTGCAGCGGCTGCGCGCGGAGAATGCCAACTTAAAAAACTTGCAAGCCTTGGTTTTGGAAGAAGAGCGACGCCAGCACAAAAAACACTGGCAGTTAAGAAACTGAGGCAAGAATTTTCGTTGGCTCTTCTGCCTGAAATTGCTCAGCTTTCCCGTGCAACATTCTACTACCATGCAAACAGAGCACAGCAACCAGACAAATACGCGATAGCCAAAGCCGAAATTGCTTCTATCTACCACGAAAACAAGGGCCGATATGGTTACCGCCGCATCACAGCACAACTTCACCGCAGAGGGTTTGTGCTGAACCAC
Source organism: Candidatus Limiplasma pullicola (assembly GCA_018710985.1). GTDB lineage: Bacteria > Bacillota > Clostridia > Christensenellales > Aristaeellaceae > Limiplasma > Limiplasma pullicola. The sequence goes on along the minus strand of DVIV01000003.1, from coordinate 57,331 downwards.
AAAACGGTGCAGCGGCTCATGAAGAACTTGGGGCTGGTCTGCCGTGTCAGAGTGAAGAAGTATCGCTCGTACAAAGGAGAAGTGGGCAAAATTGCGCCTAACCTGCTGAACAGAAACTTTCATGCTGAAAAACCAAACCAGAAATGGGTTGCCGATGTGACGGAGTTCAGATTGTTTGGGCAAAAGCTGTATCTCTCTCCCATTGTGGATCTGCACAATGGATATCTGGTCAGCTACACCATCTCTGACCGACCGGTATTGAACATGGTGACAACCATGCTCACCAGAGCCTTTCAAACAGTACCAGATGGAACAGGACTGATCCTTCACTCTGACCAGGGCTGGCAATACCAGCACAAGCAGTACCAACAGATGCCAAAGAAAAAGGGTGTCCGGTAAAGTATGAGCCGAAAAGGCAACTGTCTGGACAATGCGGTGGCAGAAAACTTCTTCGGCCTACTCAAGAGCGAGTTGCTCTATCTGCAAAAATTCCAGTCCTTGGAGCAGTTCAAACAAGAGCTCATTGACTACCTGGTCTACTACAACAACAAACGTATTAAGGCAAAGCTGAAGGGCTTGCCGCCTGCCATTTACAGGCAACAAGCCCTTTCGGCTGCTTGAACAATTCCTGCTCGAAAATATTGTCTAACTTTCGGGGGCACTTCAGAGGAAGGCGGGGCTTGTTGCGCGGTGGGCCGTCCGGCACGCGGGAGGGGCCGGCGGCGGGCACAAAAAAACCCGCCGCGGCGCGCGGCGGGTGGGATGGGAAAACGTCAGGCGCCGATCTCGTCCGCAAGGCCCGCTTCATCCACGATGGCCTTGAAGTCGGCGGCGGATTCGGTCAGATAGGTGGTGAAGGTCTCGCGGTCCATGTAGTCCACGTCGTAGCCCGCCTGCTTCATATCCGCCAGGTAACGCTCGTCGGTGCAGATGCCCTTGAGGGCCTCGGCCAGCTTGGCCTTGATCTCCTCGGGAACGGACTTCTGTACGCACACGCCCTGAATCACCTTCACGTCGCAGCCTTCCAGCACGGGGATGTTCAGGTCGGTTTCCCCGTCAGTGCTGAGGATGGTCGTGTTGGTGCAGGAGGCGAGGATGCGCAGCGAGCCTTCCTCGTGCTTGGTGAGCACTTCGCTCAGGCTGGCCACCTCAAAGTCCACGGAGCCGTTGAGCAGGCCGGTCAGAGCCTCCGTGCCGCCATTGAAGGGCACGTGCGTGAACTTCAGGCCGCTCTGGGACTGCCACAGCTCGGCCGCAAGGTGGGTGATGGAGCCGGCGCCCGCGGAGGCGTACAGGAGCATTTCGGGGTTTTCCTGCGCGGCGGCGTTGAGCTCTTCGATGGTCTGATAGGGGGAATCCGCGGTGACGACCACCACGATGGGCGTGGTGATGACGCAGGCCAGGAAGTCGAAGGCTTCGAAGTAGTCAAAATCGGTCTGGCCCATCACGTACTTCAGCAGGGGCGTGGTGTTGAAGGAGGAGATGGTGTAGCCGTCCGCCGCGCGGGTGTTGAAGTCCGTCAGCGCGGTGCAGCCGCCGGCGCCGCCCAGGTTTTCCACGACCATGGGCTGCCCGAAGTATTCCTCGGCATAGGGCTGCATCAGCCTTGCCTGAATATCGGAGCTTCCGCCCGCGCCGTAGCCGCACAGATAGGTGATCTCCTTCGTGGGGAAGTCGGTCTGGGCAACCGCGCCGCCGCACAGGGCAAGGCACAGCGCCAGGGCCATCAGGGATACCAGTCGCTTCTTCATGATGATTTCTCCTTTCTATTACTGAAGGCGTTATGCCTTAATCAGTCCTCTTTGCTGTGCTTCAGATAGCGCCTGACCGGCTTTAGCAGGGGCAGGAGCAGCAGCACCAGCGCCGCGCCCAGAATGACGCAGGAGATGGGGAAGCGCACGATGTTGCTGAAATCTCCGCGAAGCATGATCATGGTTTGCTGGAAACGCTGCTCCAGCGTGGAGGACATGCAGATGCCCACGGCCAGCGGCGCCATGGAGTAGCCGAATTTGGAGATGATGTAAGCCAGCGCGCCCAGCACGATCAGGATCAGGATGTCAAAGTACGTGCCGTTGGTGGCGAAGGCCCCCGTAAAGGTGATGACCATCACCACGGGCATCAGGATCTTTGCCGGGCAGCGCAGCAGCGAGGCGAACGCGCCCACCATGGGCAGGTTGATAATCAGCAGCAGCACGTTGCCGATGTACATGCTGGCAATCAGGCTCCAGAATACGTCCGGATGCTGGGTGAACAGCGTGGGGCCGGGCTGGATGCCGTGGGTGATGAAGGCGGTCAGCAGCAGCGCCGAGGGCGGGGCGAAGGGCAGGCCCAGCGAGAGCAGCGGAACAAAGGCGGCGGACGATGCCGCGTTGTTGGCGGATTCCGGGCCGGCTACGCCTTCGATCGCGCCGTGGCCGAACTCCTCGGGGTGCTTGGAGATTTTCTTCTCCAGAGCATAGGACGAAAAGGAGGCCAGCGTCCCTGCCGGGCCGGGGATCAGGCCGATGAGGAAGCCGAGCACCGAACCGCGCAGGATCGGCGTGAAGGAGCGTTTCCATTCCTGCTTGTTGGGGTAGAGCTCGCGCAGCTTCACCTTTTCGATGTGGATGTTCTCCTCCTGCGGCTCAAGCAGGGTGCCCAGCAGCTCGTTGATGCCGAATACCGCCATGGCCACGATGCCGAACTCGATTCCGCGCATGAGGAACATGTTGCCGAAATCGAAGCGGGAAGTGCCGAACACGTCGTCCATGCCGATGGTGCCCAGCGCGAGGCCCATCAGCACCATCAGAAGCGATTTCAGCGGGTTCTTTCCCGTCAGGTTGGTCAGGATGATCAATCCCAGCAGGCACACCGAGAAGTATTCCGGCGAGCGGAAGCTCAGCGCCAGCGAGGCGATCTTCTCCGCCGTGAAGGTCAGCGCGACGATGCCCAGCGTGCCGGCGATGAAGGAACCCCATGCGCTGATGGCCAGCGCCGCGCCCGCGCGGCCCTTCTTGGCCATCTGGTTTCCGTCCAGGCAGGTGATGACGCTGGCGGCCTCGCCGGGCAGGTTGACCAGGATGGAGGTGGTCGATCCGCCGTACATGGCGCCGTAGTAGATGCCCGCGAACAGAATCAGCGCGGTGGTGGCGTCCATGCCGAAGCTGATGGGCAAAAGCAGCGCCATGGCGCCCGTTACGCCGATGCCGGGCAGCACGCCCGTGAGCGTGCCTACCACCACGCCCGCGACGCAGGAAAGCAGCCTTTCAAGGGTAAAGCACTGAACGAATCCGTCAAGAAGAAGCGCCAACGTATCCATGCTCACCCCTCCTTACAGCCCAAGGAAGCCGGATGGGAGCATGACACCCAGCGCCACCTTGAAAATGATGTAAAATGCGACCGAGCAGCCCAGCGAAATGCACAGCGGCTTGATGCATCCCTCCACCCCGGCGATCCTGAGCACCGCCAGCAGGAACAGGAACGAGGCCAGCATGTAGCCCAGCGTGTTGAGGAGCAGCGCATAGGCGAGCGAAATGCCCAGCAGCAGGAAGAAACGCGGCCAGGAGATGTTGAACTTCACATTCTGCGCGTCGCCCTTACCGCGGAAGGCCTGAACGGTCAGCACGGCGGAGATGAGCACCGAGCCCGCGCCCACCAGCATGGGCATGAAGCCCTCCTCAGGCATGCGAAGCGAGCCGATATCGTAGTTGGCCAGCGAATAGGACAGATAAAACGTGCTGATGAGCAGGAGAAACAGGTTGACCGCGCATTCCCCGGTCCATTTGATGCCTTTCATGGGTCCCACTTCCTTTCCCGACGCGAGATTCGCTGGGCTGAAAACGCCAGCATATCGTTGTAATAAGCCATGTACGGAGCAGAGGTTTCAAACGGCGGCTGCGAGAGGAGAAAGCCTTCCATATCGGACAGCAGCGCCTCCAGACGCCGCGCCTGATCGCCCTGCGCAATCGTGCGTATATACGCCAGCGTGATATGATAGCCGTATTCGGCGTGCCCGGGCAAAAACAGGCCGATGGAGGCCGCCCCAAGGTCGCGGAAACGCTGGAGCTCCTGCGCCTGCGCCTCGTCCGCCGGCGCGAGCAGCACGCGGAAATCCGCCGCGTCCACCCGCACGCCGGCAAAGCGCATGCGCGCGGGCCCCGGCATGGGCACCCGGGCCACCGCGCGGGAAACGTAATCATCCACCGCGGACATCGGCGCGTCCTTGGGCAGGGCGGCGGGCCAGAAGGCGTCGGTACGCACCTGATCGTTCAGCCCCCGCAGGACGGTCATGTGATAGCTGTCCTCGGGCAGAAGGATCAGGGTGTCCCCGATGCCGGACGCCAGCGCCATTTCGCGCACGCGCGTCATGGCCACATAGCCTGAGCTGCCCGCCGTCACATCCGCAATCACCGTGTTGCCGGGATACCATCTTGGCGAGCCGTCGGGTTCAAACTTTTTGCCGATCTGTTCGCCGTAAAGCGTCATCCGCGTCGCCTCCCTTCCCTGCACGGCTTTCCGTAAGGCGCGCCTCCAGAAAGCGCCGGAACGCACCCGCGCTGCCCCGGACATCCGTGCAGCGCATCATGTAGACCTGACCATCGCTGCAAAAGAAGAACAGAAAGCCCGACATTTCCAGCACCCGGCGGATGGCCGCGTAGGGATAGTCCCGTTCGCCGCCCCCGGCGCATACGCGCATGCCGTCGGGGCCAAAAAGGTAGCGGTTGACCGGGGGATCGCCCTTGCCGGACGATGCCATCATCATCCTGACGGCAAACCGCCGGGCATACAGGCCGAACATGCACAGCAGGTTGCCGGTGAGGAGCACGATGACCCCCACGGCGGAGACCCGCCCCTGCGCGATCATGATGGCCGCGGCCCCCGCCACCGACACAAAGCCCGTGAAGATCAGCACGAGGCGGGGCCATTTGCGCAGCTTGCAGATCATCAGGCCGGCAAGCGCGCTGTACGCCTCCTGATCGTAGACGGTTTTCGCCTCATGAAGGATCTCGCCGTTCATCTTCCCGCTCCTGACATGCGCTTTCCCACGCCGGGCTGCACGGAAGCAGCTTCTCAAACGCCCGGATGCGCGACTGCTCCGGCTCGCCGGCATACCGCTGCTCCAGGAAAGCCTGAAGCGCGTCTTCAAACTCCGCCCACGAATGCGCCTCGTGGTCCGGGCGGATGGGGTAGAACAGCGCGCCGTTTTCGTGGGCCGCATCGCGGTCCCCCGGCGCGTCGCCGATCATCAGCACGCGGCCGGGACCGTAGCGTCCCTTCAGGGCGGCGATGATCTGCTTCTTGCTGCCGCTCTCCTGCCCCATGACGCCGGAGACCAGCTCCAGCAGGCCATGTTCGCCCCATTCCCGGCTGAGCGCAAGCTGCTGGGTGGCGGATACGATCACGATATCGGCGTGCCGCCGGGCCGCCTGCAGGCTTTCCCGCACATGCGGAAAGGGCGGGATCCCGTGCACCATCCGGCCGATGCGTTCGTTCACGTCCACGGACCATTCGAGCGTGGTGCGGATATCCTCCGCCTGCGGATGCTCCTCCAGATATGCCTGAAGGCCGTCGTTGCTCAGGGGGCGGCCCTCCTGCACATAGCGGCGCAGCGCGGGCAGCGCGGGCGGCACAAAGCCGCGCTCCTGCACCTCGCGGCGGCAGGCCAGCAGGTCCAGCGCCTTGAGCAGGGCGAGCAGCCGGTGAATGCCGCGGAAGCAGGAATAGAGGTTGACGAAATCCCATGCGTCGCGCGCATAGCGCGATACGGGCTGCAGATGGAAATGCTCGATGGCGGCCGGACAGAAGCACTCCTTGTGCTTGATCTCCATGGTGTCGAAAGCGCATCCGTCCGAATCGATGCAGATCAGAAAGGGATGGGCGGCGGCAAAGGGTTCCTTATTCATGGAGCACCTCACAGCAGGTATTCTTCAAACGCGGCGGCGACTCCGTCCTCCGTGTTGAGGGACGTTACGCTGTCCGCGGCGGCCTTGATGTCGTCCGGCGCGTTGCCCATCGCCACGCCCACGCCGCATGCGCGGATGATATCCAGATCGCTGCTGCTGTCGCCGATGGCCAGCGTTTCCGCATAGCTTACGCCCAGCCGGGCCAGCACGGCGTCCACCGCGCACAGCTTGTCAAGCGTCCGGTGGGAGAACTCCAGGTTCGGCCCCGCGCCCTCCCGCGTATGGCGGATGCAGCCCGTGGCCGTGATCGCGTCGTAGATGGATTGCTGCTCCCCGGCCGGGATGTCGTACAGGTTCATCTTCTCAATCCCCACGCCCTCGCCGGCAAAGAAGGCGGCAGGGTCGTCGAGCACGGAATAGCAGCGGTCGCGCATGTACCAGACGTGATGCTCCGGAACGGGCTGGGTATCCAGCGAGGCCGCGATGTCCCGCTCCAGATAGATCGTGGCGTTCGCGGCGATCTCGTTGTAGAGGCCCCGGCCCTGCAGAAGCGTCATCAGCCCGGCGGCCTGCTGCGGCGGAATCAGATCCTGATAGATGGTCTCGCCCGTTTCGCGGTCAAAGACGCGCGCTCCGTGCGAGGTGATGAAGTAGCGCAGCCCCTCCTGCGTAAGAAGCTGCGGAGGCAGCATATCCATGACGCGCCCCGTGCAGGGGATGACGATAAGGCCCTTTTTGAGCGCGCGCTGAATGGCGCGCATGTTTTTTACGGAAACCGCCACCTGGCTCCTTCCCAGCAGCGTGCCGTCCATGTCGAGCAGAACCGCGCGTATTTTCATATGCTCATGTCCCCTTCGGTCGTTTTTCAGCATCATTATACATCAGAAATTTACACGTGTCAATTTCTTTTTATCGCGGATATGTTCCCGTTTTTTGGGCGGCAAAAACGCATGAAAGGGGCGCATTTTCAAGGATTCTATTGACACGTTTTATCGATTGTGTTACTTTTGTTTTGTCAAATGAAAAGTGTGCGATCGGAAAAAACAGATCTTCATCAAAGCGGAAAGGCCGGTGCCAACATGCCCACCATAAAGGATATCGCCCGCGCGGCAGGGGTTTCGCACGCCACGGTTTCAAACGTGCTCAACCATAAGGGAAACGTCAGCGCGCAAAAGGTCAAGCTGGTGCTGGACGCGGCCAAGGCCATGGGCTATCGCGTCAACGAGGCGGCGTCCACGCTTCGCAGCGGAAGCGCGCGCCTGCTGGCGGTCATTTTGCCGGACACGTCGGACGGCCTGTATGACGACCTGTACGCATCGCTGAGCAGGGCCGCTTCGGAAAACGGCTATGCCACCCTCCTGCGCCTGACGGCCAACCTGCCCGGCGCGGAGTACCGGGCCATACAGGACGTGCTGTCCGCGCGCGCGGCGTGTGTGGTGGTCGTCACCAGCCTGCCCGATCCGAAAACCAGCTACGCGCCGCTCCTTCAGGCGGGGGTGGAGGTGGTCTTTGCCCTGCGCGGAGGCTTTGAGGGCTGCCTGACGGCGGGGTTCGATATGGACGCCGCCGCGCAGGCCATCGCCGCCAGAGTGCTGCGGGACGGCCCTGCCGAAAGCATCGCCGTAATGACCAACATGGTCCACTATCCGGCGGAGGCGGCTTTCCGCACGGCGTTTCTGGTCTCGGTGCAGCCGGGGGGCCGGACCATTACGTGCGTGCAGAGCATTTCCTCGCAGTATGGCCGGCAGGCGTTCTCCCTTTTCAGGGGACGCGCGCCCGAGGTGATTGTGACCACCTGTGAGGAAATGGCCATGGCGGCGGTGCGCGCGGGCGCGCTGCTGGGCTGCCGGCCCCGCATCTATACGCTCGCCCCGAAGCGCCTGATGCGGCCCACGCAGTACGCGGCCTATCAGCTCAACTACCGCCGGCTGGGATACGCGATCGGACGCATGCTGACCTGCGAGGGCGAGGAAAAACGCCCGCTCATCGGCGATATGTCGGGCTTTGCGCCAGAACCGTTCCCGCGCAGCGGCGCGGTCAGGCGCCGCCGCCTTTCGCTGCTGACGGCGGATACGCCCGTGGTCAGCGCGCTGACGAGCCTTGCGCCCAGGCTGAAGCGGGATACGGGCCTTGAGCTTTCCGTCACGACGCTGCCCACGCAGGAGGTCAGCCGCGCGTTTTCGCGGCCGGAGCTGATCGCCCGTTTTGACATGGCGCGCATGGATCTGGGGCTGATGAACGCATGGGCCGCCGAGCTTTTTGCCCCGCTGGACGCCCTGCGCATCGACGTTGAGCGCATGCTCGGACAGATGCTCCCCGGCATTGCGGACGAATATGCGTCGGTGGAGGGGCGCTACTATGCCCTGCCGTTCGATCCGGGGTGCCACCTGCTTTTCTTCCGCGAGGATCTGTTTCAGGACCAGCGATTCCAGCGGGAGTACTACGAAATCTTCCGCGAGCCGCTGCGCATCCCGCGCGACGCGGATGCGTTCGTGCGCACGGCGCAGTTTATGGACGCCGCCAGCGCAAAGGCGGGGAGCGCGCGCCGCGGCGCGATCATCACGCGCCGCGCCAGCGAATGCATTTCCGATCTGATCTCGCTCTCCGCCGACGGGGCGTGGCCGCGGCTGACGGAGGAGGATCTGGAGGGGTATGTCCGGCGCAGGCGCACGCTGGAAAAATGCGCCGCCGTGGTGCGGGACGGAAGCTGGAACAGCGCCGTTTCGCGCTTTGCCCAGGGCGAAAGCGCGCTGCTCATCGCCCACAGCAACTATGCGCGGCATCTGGCCGACGAGCCGCTCTCGCGCGTTTCCGGGCGGGTGAGCTTTGCGCGCGCGCCCGGCGGCAGGGGCTTCCTTGGCGGGGGTGTGATCGGCGTGCTGGCCGCCAGCCGGCGGCGCGAGGAGGCGGCGGTGTTTCTGGACTGGCTGCTCAGCCGTGAAAACAGCGGCCTGGTCGCGCTGCTCAGCGGATGCTCCCCCTGGGCGGAGGCCTACGACAACGAGGAGCTGCTCGGCATCTATCCGTGGCTGGGCGCCGTGCGCGAGGGGCTGCGATCGGGCGTGCGCCGCCATATCTTCGCCAGCATGGGCCGGCCCTTTGACAACATGGCGGTGGAAAAGGAGATCGCGCGGGTGTGCGCGCTGGCCGTCGCGGGGGAGCTTAGCCCCTCGCAGGCCGCCGGACGCATCAACGACATGCGCCTGTTCTCCTGATTTTCCCGGCGCGAAAACCGCGGGCGCAGAGTAAACGGCGTGATATGGAATTGTGATTGCGCCGAAGAAATGATATAATGGCACTAACGAAATCAAGAAAATTTTTCTATTTGTGAAGGCAGAGAAAATGAAAAATCCTATGTTGGTGGTAACCGATATAGATAATTTTGGGTAAGGTCGGCAATCTCGGCTTTCCATACTTTCAGCTTCAGCACATTGTCCTGTCCTAAATGCTCGATAACGCTCGGCACTCTGGTACAAAATCAATGCGGCTCGGTGGCCCTTAAAAAAAGCGTCATATTTCTCGGCTTGGTCTATCAGTTCTTTACGCGCATGGAGTATGTCTGTTTGATTTCCCCATTGGCAGCCCAGTACCGTTTTTTCATATCTGCAACAACTTCCTGCAACTGTACAAGGGTAGTGATGTTTCTGCTTTGCAAGAAATTAAACGCCTTTGCGCACAGCTTCAAGTCCTGGATTTTTCCATACATCCTCTGTTTGCATCTCCAACACCAAAAAACCGCAAAAAGAAAGAACTCCGACACTGTATCAATATCGGAGACCCTTTGGTGGTGGTCGCAACAGGACTCGAACCTGTGACCCCATCGATGTGAACGATGTGCTCTACCAACTGAGCCATGCGACCGTGTCTTGACGACGCCAATTACTATACCATATTTCTCCCGGGTTGTCAACGCCGTCAGGACGAAAAATTTATTTTTCTGTGATGACGGGGCAGGCCCTGCGCGCCAGCGTCATTTCCCGCACCTCGGCGCGTGGGCCGATGGGCTCGCCGGCGTGGCAGAGCAGGTTGAGCGCGGGAAAGTCCACGCCCGCCAGCACGCTGAAGCCCACGCCGCCGGAAAAGCGGGGATTGACCTCCAAAAACCACGAGGCGTCGCCGTCCACGATGAATTCCATGTTCACAACGCCCACCACGCCCGCGCATGCCGCCACCCGCGCGCATACGGCCTCCAGCGGGTGGCCGGGCAGCACGCGCACGGCGGTGCCCAGCCCGTTTGAGGTGCGCAAAAGCTCGTGCCGGGCCAACGCCTGCACATGGCCGAAACGGTCGCGGGCCACATCCACGGTGTAGATATCGCCCGGCAGATAGGGCTGGGTGATGTAGTCCCCGCGCGCGTCCAACGCCGTGTGATAGGCCTGCGGCGTGCGGGCAATCACCTGCCCCTGGCTGCTGCGACCGTGCAGGGGCTTGAGCATCAGGGGATAGTCCGCCGCCGCCGGTTCCCAGCCGTAGGGGGAGCGGGTGGGAATCACCCGGCAGGCGCCCTCACGGGCCAGCAGCGCGGCCATGGCCTGCTTGTCCCGGCACAGGCGGGCGCAGGGCTCGTCTGGCACGCAGAGGGTGCATCCCAGCGCCGCGAAGCGCGCCTTGTGGGCGCACAGCGCGTCCACCTCCACATCCGTCAGGGGAATGAGAACATCCGCGCGCTCACGCCGCACGGCTTCCTCCATCTGGCGCACATAGGCATCCGCCTCCGAGGCGCGCACCGCCTGGAAAAAGACATCCACCTCGCCGGAGGCAACGTTCCATGCCTGCGGGTAGATGTCGCAGCCCACCACGCGGATGCCCAGCGCGTGCAGCCGCTCAATCACGATGCCGGCAGAGGCCGAGCCCACAGCCGTCAACAGCGCCGTTTTCATGCCTTCGCCTCCCCGCGCCGCCGGGCGCTCAGCCCACGCAGCATGTCCATGAGATACCGCATGCTCTCCAGCCGCAGCACAAGCGCAAGCCCGCCGTAGATCACCGCGCCCGCCAAAACCTGCAAAACCAGCAGCGGAAGCGGCGCAAGCGGCAATCGCCCCAGCCCCCATACCGCTGCGAACATCACCGCCGCAAGGCCCATCGCGGGCAGCACGTCGCGCATCTGCTCCAGATACCCGTAGCCCAGCAGGCGGCGGTTGGGCGAGGCGTTGACCACGGCGGCCAGCAGCGTGCTGGCGACCGCTCCCCAGGCGATGGCGTACACGCTGTCGAACAGAAAGACCGTGGCCGCCAGGATAATCAGGCCGTAGCTTTTTTTGATCAACTCCAGCCTGAGGAACACGTCGCTGCGGCCCATGGCGTTGATGGCCTGCAAATTCGCCGTGTGAATGGGGTAAAACGCGAAGTCGATGCAGCAGATCTGCAAAAAAGGCACGCATGGCAGCCACTTGTCCGTCAGCAGCAGGCGCACCAGCGGCTCGGCCACCGCCGCCAGACCTGCCATCATCGGCAGCACCAGAAAGCTGGAAACCATCACCGAGCGCCGCATCATCTGCTTCATGCGGGGCACGTCGTCCTGCTCGTCGGCCAGCACGGGCAGCATCACGCTCTGGATGGAGCCGTTGACGGCGTTCATCACCAGCTCGGGGAACTGCTTGCCGCGGTTGTAGAAGCCCAAGGTTTCCTGCGCGTATTTTTTGCCGATCACGGCGGTGCGCAGGTTGTTGTAGCCGGTTTCCAGCAGGCTGGAGGCCAGCAGCTTCCAGCCGAAGCGAATCAGCACCTTCACCCGCGCCCAGGAAAACAGCGCCCGCGGCCGCCATTTCACCAGCCACAGCAGCACCAGCGCCAGGCTGATCTGGTTGGTCAGCTGCTGCGCCACCAGCGCCCAGTAGCCCGCGCCTGCGGCCGCCATGGCAATGCCCACCGCACCGGAAAGCGCCGTGCAGATGAGACTCGCGGTCATCAGCTTGCGGAAGGCCATTTCGCGGGCAATCACGGCGTTCTGCACCGAGACGAGCGCGCCGGGCAACAGAATCAGCGCCAGCACGCGGAGCACCGGCGCCAGCGCCTCCATGGCAAAAAACGCCCCGATGGTCGGCGCCAGCGCAAACAGCAGCCCGTACAGCGCCGCCGCGATGCCCAGGCTCACGTAGAACACCGAGGACAGGTCGGTTTCGTCCACGTCCTTTTTCTGGATCAGGGCGGTATTGAGGCCGCTCTGCACAAAGACCTGCGATACCGCGATGAACACCGTCAGCATCGTCAGAACGCCGTAATCCGACGGGTCCAACAGGCGCGCCAGCACCACGCTGACCACGAAGGAGATGCCCTGCGTGCCCACGCTTTCGGTCAGCTTGAACAAAAAGGAAGCGGCGGCCCGCTTGCCGCGCTGCTCACGCATTTCGGACCGCCTCCCTGACCACGCGGCAGATGAGGTCCACCTCCGCGTCGGCAAGCCCCGGATAGAGCGGCAGCGTCGCCACGCCGTCGGAGACGCGGCGAGCCACGGGCAAGCGCGAGGTGTCGAAGCCGTCGCGGCCGCGGTAGCATTCAAAGTCGGTCACGAGGGGGTAGAAGTATTTGCGCGCGTAGACGCCCTCGCGGTCCAGCGCCTCGCACACCGCGTCGCGCACGGCCCGCCCGCCCGCAAACACCACCGGGAAATAGGCATAGTTGCCCTTGACGCCCGGCTGCACGGGCGGCAGGCGCAAACCGCCCACGCCGTCCAGCCGGTCCATGTAGCGCTCGTGAACATGGCGGCGGGCGGCAATTTCACCATCCACATGGCGCAGGTTGCACAGGCCCATCGCGGCCTGGAACTCGTTCATCTTGGCGTTTCCGCCCACGGATACCACGTCGTCGGGCCCGGTGATGCCGAAGTTGCGCACAAGCGCCAGCTTCTGTGTCAGCTCCGCGCTCTCCGTGGCAACCGCCCCGCCCTCGATGGTGTGATACACCTTCGTGGCGTGAAAGCTGAACATGGACGCCAGCCCCAGCCGCGCCGCGGACACGCCGTTCCGGCTGACGCCGAAGGCGTGCGCCGCGTCGTAGATCACCTTGAGACCGTGTCGGTCCGCGACGGCCTGGATGGCGTCCGCGTCGCACAGGCAGCCGTAGACGTGCACGGGCAGAATGGCGCAGGTTTTTTCGGTGATCAGCCCCTCCAGCAGCGCCGGGTCCAGCGTGTAGTCGCTCTCGCGGATGTCGCAGAACACGGGGGTCAGCCCCTTGCGCACGAGGGCGTGCGTGGTGGAGGCAAAGGTGAAGGGCGTGGTGATGACCTCGCCCTCAAGGTCCAGCGCCTCCAAAAGCGCCTCCAGCGCCAGGTGGCCATTGGTGAACGGCGAGACATGCGATACGTCCAGATACGCTTCCAGGCGGCTTTGCAAATCCAGCAGCTTCTCGCCGTTATTGGTCAGCCAGTGCGAATCCCACAGGGGGCGGATTTCCCGGCAGAATTCCTCAAAATCAGGCATGGAGGAGCGGGTGACGTTGATGCGCATAGCAGCAGTCCCTTTCTTGGGTCAGCCCCGCAGGGGGGCCAGCAGGCGCTTGAGGCGGTATTTCAGCCGGCGGGCGGGCGGCAGGGCGCGATAGACGCGCCGCGCGTCCGGCTCCCTGAGCACGCGCGCGCTGGGCGCGTTCCACAGCATCACGTAGAGATACCAGTCGCGGAAGCGGCTCACCTGTTCAGTATACCGCTTTTGGGAAAATTCGTCCACATCCCCGAGCATATCGGCCACGCTGCGGCTGCGCTCGTATACCTTCCGGCCCGTCTCGCGCGACCACTGGCTCATGGCTCCGGTGCGCACGTTTTCGCGGTACACGCAGGTAAAGGCGTGCAGGTAGGCGGCGTAGCCCGCCGCGGTCAGGTACATGCGCAGCTTGAGGTCGCCGTGGGGGCAGGGCTTGTCCCAGAAGGCCGGCGGCAGCCGGTCCAGCGCCGATCGCGGAAAAAGGAACGTGGCCGTGGGCACGAAGTTGAGCGCGCAGAAGTCGCCCAGCGTGTAGACGTGGTCGGCGGCAAAGTAACCCGGGGTGTCCTTCTCGCTGTAGGGGAGGAAGGGCCGGTCCGGCGCGCGGCCGTCCGCGTCGCGGATCAGGCCGTTGGTGAAGCAGAAGGTGCAGTCCGGATGGGCCTCCATGTAGTCCACCTGGCGGCGCAGCTTGCGGGGGTCGCTCCACAGGTCGTCCCCCTCGCACAGGGCGATGTACTTGCCCCGCGCGCGGGGGTAGTTGAACGTGGGGTCGATGGCCACGCCTTTGGAATACTGGTTCTCGGTTTCAAACAGGGGCCTGACCACGTCGGGATACCGGCGCGCGTAGTCGCGCAGGATCTCCTGCGTGCCGTCGGTGGAGGCGTCGTCGTGCACCAGAATCTCCACCGGCACATCCTGCGCCAGAAAGCTCTCCAGCGCCTGGGCGATGTAGGGCGCGTGGTTGTACGCCGCGCAGCAGACGCTCACCATGGGCTCCATCTAGCGCGCCTCCCCTCCGTTTTGCTATGCCGATTGTACCCAATGCCGCGGGGCATGTCAAGCGAAAGCGGGCCGCTGAAACCGTCCATCACGCTTTCTTTCCCGTCACCTTCAGCAGCCGCTCATGCATCAGCGCCATCATTGCAAGAAGCACAAGCAGATACGGCGGCAGCAGCGAAACGCTGATATGGTTGGCAATCAGGCCAAACAGAGGCGGCATGAGGCAGGTGCCCACATAGGCGGAGGCCATCTGTATGCCGATAATGGCCTGCGACTGATCCGCGCCGAAACGGTCCGGCGTGGAATGAATGATGGACGGGTAGACCGGCGCGCAGCCAAGGCCAACCAGCACAAGGCCCGTCAGCGCCGAGGACGTGCCAAAGGGAAGCAGAAGGCACAGCACGCCCACCAGCAAGACGGCCTGCCCCAGACGGATCATCTGCGTATCGCTGAATTTCAGCGTCAGAAAGCCTGACAGCGCCCGCCCGGCGGTAATGCCCACGAAAAACAGGCTGGCATGGCTCGCCGCCTCCTGCGCGGACAGCCCCCAGCGAAGGGCCAGATAGCTGCTCGCCCACAGAATGGCGGTCTGCTCTACGGCGCAATAGCAGAAGAACATCGCCATGACCTCCTTTGCGCCCGGAATGCGGATGACCTTTTTCAGCGGGAGCGGCTGCGGACGCTCCGCGCCGGCGGTGCCCGTCGCTTTTGTCTTCCACAGGGGCAGGGTGAGAAGCAGCGCGGCGGCCAGCGCGAACTGAAGGAGGGAGATGATGCGATAGCCTGTGCTCCAGCCGCCGCCCGTCAGGGCGTAGCCCATGATGTACGGTCCCAGAGAAGCACCCAGCCCCCACATGCAGTGCAGCCAGCTCATGTGGCGGCTGGCGTAGTGTAGCGCCACGTAATTGTTCAGCGAGGCGTCCACGCTCCCGGCGCCGAGGCCGTAGGGGATGGCCCACAGGCACAGCGCCGCGAAGGAGTGGCTGACGGAAAAACCAAACAGGGCCACGGCTGTGGTCAGCACGCTGAGCGCCGTCACCCTGCCCGTGCCCAGCCGCTTGGTGAGCCGGTCGCTTTGCAGGCTGGAGATCACCGTGCCGATGGAGATGATGGCGGAAATGCCGCCCGCGTAGGAAACGGGGACGGCGAACTCACGATACATCGCCGGCCACGCCGATCCCAGCAGAGAATCGGGGAGCCCCAGACTGATAAACGCCAGATAGATGATGCCAAGCAGCAGATGAAGCATGCGCTCATCCTCCCATGTGGATTGTCATGTGTAAGAATACAGCCAAACGCCGCTTGATTCAACGCATATCTGGCCGTATAATAGCAGAAAACCGCCAAACGGCGGAGGAGGTATACCAACCAATATGGCCCTTCAACAATGCGGACTGAACCTGAGCGGCACGTCAAGGGAGCTCCAGCCGCACGGAAGCACCGAGTTTCCCTGCGCGGGATACGCCTCGCGCCATACGCAGCGGCAGGAGGATGACATTCCGTGGCACTGGCACGACGAGATTGAGCTCATCTCGCTTGCGGAGGGGCAAATGAACATCAGCACGCCGTCGGCGTCCTTTCTGCTGGAAAAGGGCAGGCTGGCCGCCATCAACTCCGGCGTTCCGCACGCCGCCTCGGCGGTGGGGGAATGCAGCCTGCGCTCTCTGGTGTTCAGCCCGGCCCTGATCTGCGGAAGCGACGATTCTGTTTTTGCCAGAAAGTATATGCGACCGCTGGCCGCGTGCAAGGCCTTTTCAGGTGTTTTGCTGGAGGAGGAATGCGTATCCCGCTGGTTCGCAGCCGCCCACAACGCACTGGCGCAGGACGTGCCGGGGTTTGAATTTACCGTTCGCGAAAACCTTTCCCGCATCTGCCTGCGCCTGTGCGAGCGCTTTGCGGGGCAGATGGACAAAAGGGCTCCCGCCATGGATCGGGATGACCTGCGCGTGAAAAAAATGCTCGGCTGCATCCATGAAAACTTTTCCGACAATCTGTCGCTGCGGGATGTGGCGGGCGCGGCGGGCATCAGCGAGCGGGAATGCCTGCGCTGCTTTCAGAGAACCATCCGGCTTTCGCCCTTTCAGTACCTGCTGAAATACCGCGTGATGCGGGGAGCAGAAACGCTGCTGACCGATCCGGCCAGCAGCGTTTCGGAGGCGGCGTCGCGCTGTGGCTTTGACAGCCCCAGTAATTTCGCCAGAATATTCAAACGGTTTTATCACTGTACGCCAAGGGAGTACCGCCGCGCAAACGCGCGGCGGGATGACGCGCTTACGCTTCCTCCTGCCCCAGAGGCCTGAGCATCCGGACATCCACCTTGCGGAACAGCACCAGGCACAGCGCCAGCGACACCGCCTCCGCCACGGGGAAGCACCACCACACGGCGTTCAGCCCGCCGAGCCGGCTGAGAATCCACGCCGCCGGCAGAAGCACGATCAGCTGGCGGCACATGCTCATCAGCAGGCTGTAGAAGCCCTTGCCGATGGCCTGGAACACGGTGCTCAGCGTGATCCCCACCGCGGCCAGGATGAAATGGCTGCTGATGGTGCGCAGCGCCACCACGCCGATGGCGGTCAGGTCGCTCGCGCCCTCCGCCTCAAACAGGCCCAGCAGCGTTTCGGGAATCAGCAGGAACGCCAGCGTGCCCACCGCCATGATCGCCACGGCCAGCTTGACCGCCACGCGGATGGCGTCATACACGCGCTGGCGCAGGCGCGCGCCGTAGTTGTAGCCCACGATGGCCACCAGCCCGTTGCTCAGGCCGAACACCGGCATGAACACGAAGGACTGGAGCTTGAAATACACGCCCAGCACGCTGACGGCGGTATTGCCGAAGCCGATGAGAATGAGATTCATCAACACGTTCATGAACGAGCTGATGGACTGCATGATGATGCTGGGGAAGCCCACCGCCAGGATGCTTTTGAACACGGAGGCTTCCGGATGAAAGCCGCGCCAGACCACCTTGAGCTCGTGGTTTTTGAGCTGGTTGAGCACAAATCCCAGCAGCATGCCGCCGATCTGGCCGATCACCGTGGCCGCCGCCGCGCCCGCAACGCCCATCTGCGGCGTGCCCAGCAGGCCGAAGATCATGATGGGGTCCAGGATGATGTTGATCACCGCGCCTGTAAGCTGCGTGGTCATGGACAGCATGGTGTTGCCCGTGGCCTGCATCATGCGCTCAAAGGAGATGGACAGAAACAGGCCGAAGCTGAAGATCGTCACGATGCTCAGATAGTCGCCCGCCATGCGCTGCAGTTCCGCATCCGGCGTGAACAGATGGAAGAAACTGCGCGAGCCAAACAGGCCGAAGAGCAGAAACAGCACGAAACCGCCCAGCTCCAGCAGCATGCCGCAGCGGGCCGCGTCGCGCGCTTCATCGGGCCGCTTCTGCCCCAGCTTGCGGCTGATCAGGCTGTTGATGCCCACACCTAGGCCCGTCGCCACCGCGATCATGAGAAGTTGGATGGGGAAGGCCAGCGATACGGCCGTGAGGGCATCCGGGCTGTAGCGCGCCACGAAGATGCCGTCCACCACGTTGTAGAGGGCCTGCACCAGCATGCTCACCATGATGGGGACAGATACCTTGGTCACCAGCCGCCCCATGGGCATGGTGCCCAGCATTTTTGAACGTTCCTGCTGTTCCATAAACGCTTCTCCTTGTGTGCTTCGGTTTTTTGAAAAGTTAACGAGCAGTGAAAGAGGGTCCTGATGCAGGACCGCCAATCTAATATGATAGCGGAAAAGCGCGAAGCCGTCAAGGGCTTTTTGCCTTGGCAAAGCAAAAGGCGCACGGCACGGTTGACAACGCGGCGTAACCCTTGTTAAAATCAGGGAATAAGGGAGGGGTGACTGTGGCGCGCAGGGTAAAATTCGACAGGGAGAGCATCATTCGCGCCGCGCTGGATATTGTGCGCGAGAGGGGACCGGAGGCGCTTAATGCGCGCGCTGTGGCTGCTCGGCTGGGCAGCTCCACCCAGCCGCTCTACAGCGGGCTGGGCGGCATGGATGAGCTTCGGGCGCAGGTATACGCGCGTGCGGCGGCGCTGTTCAACAGGCAGATGGCCGACTGCGGCATCGAGGGCGTGCCGCTCTACAAGGCCTGCGGGCTGACGGTGCTGCGCTTTGCCAACGAGGAGCGCGCCCTCTACCGGCTGCTGTTTTTAAGCGACTTTGCGCGCGTGGCCAATGCCAGAGCCTGCCTGGAAGAAACGGCGGGCCGCGCCCATGAGGCCGTCATAGCCGTCACGGGCTATCCGCTGGAAATCGCCCGCGACTTTCACCGGCACATGTTTATCTTCACGCAGGGCATGGCGTCCCTGATCGCCACAGGCTGCGTGGCCTACGACGAGTCCTACTGCAGCGCAATGCTCAGCGATGAGTACACGGCGCTGAGAAAGCTCTACGATGGGCGGCAAGCGTAGACAGCCGCTTCTTTGATGTGCTATAATGAGAGATGACCGATTTGCAAGGGGCATGGAAGGACGGGGGAATATGGGTACGGCGCACAAACGCAAAGCGGAGCGGCACGCCATCCAGAACCGCGAATTGAGTTGGCTTGCGTTTAACCGGAGAGTACAGCAGGAGGCGGACAATCCCGACAACCCGCTTCTGGAGCGCGCCAAGTTTCTCGCCATCGTCACCTCCAACCTGGACGAGTTTGTACAGGTGCGCTATCAGCGCATCTACCAGGCCGCCAAGGAGGGAAAGAAGTTCGGGGGCGTCGCCGGGCACACCCTCTACCGCCGTGTCAACCGCGAGCTCCTGCGCCAGAACAACGCCCAGTACCTGCTCTACGAGGGCATCCGCAGCGAACTGTATCTGCAGGGCGTGAGGCTCTATCCCACCTTCTCGCTGGACGAGGACCATATCCGGCGCGAAAAGGCGCTGTTTGAAAAGGAAATACGCCCCTTTCTGAAGGTGGAGCCGCTCCGGGACAGCCGTCCCCGGCAAAAGCAGCTCTACCTGCTGGTGAAGCTTACGCGCCCCCGGCACAAGGCGGGTCCGTTTTATCTGGTGGGACTGCCCACGGCGCTGCCCAGGCTGTTCGACCTGTCCAAGACCAAGGGGGAGCAATGCCTCATCCGGGTGGAGGACGTGGTCAAGCATTACCTGCACCGGCTGTTTCCCAAGGATCAGGTGGAGCACGCGGCGGTGTTCCGCATCATCCGCAACCAGAACTTCCCCGTCGAGGAACGCACGGGGGACGATATCGTGCCCGCTGTACGCGAGATGCTCGCCCACCGCCTGGGGGGCGAGGTGATGCGCCTGGAGGCCGAGGAGCGCATGAGCGAGGAGATGCTCACGCTTTTGATGCAGCGCTTCGGCCTGGAGCGCGAACGGCGTTACCGGGTCACGGGTCCGCTGGATCTGAATAGAATGCTGATGAACCTCTACGCGCAGGTCAAGCGGCCGGAGCTGAAATATCCGCCCGCCCAGCCCGTAGAGCGCAACGAGCTGATGGGCCGGGACGCGTTTGAGCAGATCGACCGGCGTGACTGGCTGCTCTACCATCCCTACCACAGCTTCGCGCCAGTGGTACATCTGATGAAGCTGGCCGCGCAGGACCCGACGGTCCGCGCCATCCGCCAGACGCTCTACCGCGTCAGCGGCAACAGCCCCATCGTGGCGGCGCTGGCCCAGGCCGCCGAAAACGGCAAGGAGGTGCAGGTGCTCTTCGAGGCGCACGCGCGCTTTGACGAGGAAAACAACCTCTACTGGGGCGAGCGCCTCGCGCGCGCGGGCTGCCATGTGATGTACGGCCTGCCGAACATGAAAACCCACAGCAAGATCACGCTGTTTGAACGCGAGGTGGACGGACAGACGCGCCGCGAGGTGCATCTGGGCACCGGCAACTACCACGACGGCACCGCCCGGCTCTATACCGACTTCGGTCTGCTCACCGCCGACCCGGTGCTCACCTCCGACGCGGTTGCCTTTTTCAAGGGACTGGAGACAGGCGGGGCGGAGGCGCTGGATGAGCTGGTCACCGCGCCCGACCTGCTCGCCCCCACGCTGCTGGACCTGATCGAGCGCGAGCGCGAGCATGCTCTGGCCGGACGCAGCGCACGCATCGTGGCGAAGATGAACTCCCTCTCGGATAAGGCGATCATCAAGGCGCTGCTTAGCGCCGGGCGCGCGGGCGTGGAGATCGACCTGATCGTGCGCGGCATCTGCTGCGTGATTCCCGAAATCGAGGGCGTGAGCGACAACATCCATGTGCGCTCCATCGTGGGCCGCCACCTGGAGCACGCCAGGGCCTTCGTGTTTGAAAACGGCGGGCAGCGCGAGGTCTACCTGTCCTCGGCGGACTGGATGCCCCGCAACCTCTACCGCCGGGTGGAATTGATGTTCCCGGTCAAGGACGCGGCGCTGGCCCGCGCGGTGGAAAACGTGCTTTTCCTGCAATGGAACGATACCGAAAAGGCCCGCAGGCGGCTGGCGGACGGCGCCTATCTGCTCTCGCCCCGCCACGCCGGGGGCTTCAACGCCCAGGAAACCCTGCTCAGGGATGTGGAAGGCGTTTTTGCGGGCCGCTATGTGGAAAGGGCGCCGGGGGCGCAGGCGCATGGATGCGCCGGGGAGGACAAATCGGATGAATGACTGGAAAACGCTGGTGCGCGAGGATCGCGAGGCGGTTTTGGCCCGCGACCCCGCCGCCAAGTCCATGGCGGAGGTGCGCCTGTGCTACCCCGGGCTGGTGGCGCTGAAATCTCACCGGCGGGCGCACGCGCTTTATGAAAAGGGACATGTGCTGCTGGCCCGGTGGATCAGCCAGCGCGCCCGGCACCGCACGGGTATCGAGATCCACCCCGGCGCGACGATTGGCCGGCGGGTGTTCATCGACCACGGCGACGGCGTGGTGATCGGCGAAACCACCATCATCGGCGACGACGTGACCATCTATCAGGGCGTCACGCTGGGCGGCACGGGCAAGGACACGGGCAAGCGCCACCCCACGATCCTCAACGGCGTGACCATCGGCGCGGGGGCCAAGGTGCTGGGGCCGATTACCATCGGCAACAACAGCAAGGTGGGCGCGGGCGCCATCGTCCTAAAGGACGTGCCGGACAACTGCACCGTCGTGGGCAACCCCGGCCGCATCGTCAAAAAGCAGCATCCCCAGCCCGCCGGCGAGGTGGACCTGGACCAGGTCAACCTCCCCGACCCCATGCTGGACCGCATGGAGGCGCTGGTCAAGCGCCTGACCGTGCTGGAGAGCTGCCTGGCGCAGCATGCGCGGCGGCTGGGCTGCGAGGGCTGCGACGCATCCCCGGAGGACGCGCCCTGCCACGGGCGATGTACCTGCGACAACCCCTGCGAACCGCCCGACACAGCGCAATAAAGGAGCGAACACCCATGCAGATTTACAACAGCATGACCCGGAAAAAGGAACCCTTCGTGCCCCTGCACGAGGGCAAGGTGGGCATCTACGCCTGCGGCCCCACGGTCTACAATTTCTTTCACATCGGCAACGCACGGCCCTTCATCGTCTTTGACGTGCTCCGCCGCTACCTGGAATACCGCGGCTACGAAGTGACCTTCGTGCAGAACTTCACCGATATCGACGACAAGATGATCCGCCGCGCCAACGAGGAGGGCGTGACCGTCGGGGAGATCGCCGAGCGCTACATCGCCGAGTACTTCACCGACGCCAAGGCGCTGGGCATCCGTCCGGCGACGGTGCATCCCCGCGCCACCGAGCACATCCCGCAGATCATCGCGCTCATCCAGCGGCTCATCGACAAGGGCCTGGCCTATGAATCCCAGGGCGACGTATACTACCGCGTACGCGCCTTCCCCAGCTACGGCTGCCTGTGCGGCCAGAATCTGGAGGACCTGGAAAGCGGCGCGCGCGTGAGCGTGGACGAGGTCAAGGAGGACCCGCTGGACTTCGCCCTCTGGAAGGCGCAGAAGCCCGGCGAGCCCGCCTGGGAAAGCCCCTGGGGCATGGGCCGTCCCGGCTGGCACATCGAGTGCTCGGCCATGAGCACCACCTACCTGGGCGAGACGTTCGACATCCACGGCGGCGGCAAGGACCTGCTCTTCCCGCACCATGAAAACGAGATCGCCCAGACCTCCGGCGCCACCGGCAAGCCCTACGTGCGCTACTGGATGCACAACGGCTTCATCAACATCGACAACGAGAAGATGTCCAAATCCAAGGGCAACTTCTTCACCGTGCGCGACATCTCCAAGGAGTTTGACCTGGAGGCCGTGCGCCTGTTCATGCTCTCGGCGCATTACCGCAGCCCCATCAACTTCAGCCGCGAGCTCATCGAGGCGGCGGCCAGCAGCCTGGAAAGGCTCTACACCGCCCGCGACCAGCTCGCCTTCCTCCTTGCCGGCGCGCAGGACCGCACGCCCGACGAGGGCGAGCGCGCCTTTATGGACGAGTGCGCGCGCGCGGAGGAGAAGTTCGTCGCCGCCATGGACGACGACCTCAACACCGCCGACGCGCTGGCCGCGCTGTTTGAGCTGGTGCGCGCCGTCTACAGGCTGCCGCAGGGCGGCGTGAGCCGCGAGGCGGCGCAGCTTGGGCTTGACAAGATGAAAGCCATCTGCGGCGTGCTGGGCCTTCTGATGAAGGAGGAGGGCGCCATCCCCGCCGAGGTACAGGCGCTGGTGGACGAGCGCGCCGAGGCACGCAAAAACAAGGACTGGAAGCGTTCCGACGAGCTGCGCGACCAGATCAAGGCCATGGGCTATATTCTGGAGGACACCAAGGCAGGCCAGAAGGTGCGCAAGGGAGGCGCCTGAGGCCATGCGCCGGGTCCTGAGCTGGTGCGCGGCCTGCGCGCTGATTGCGCTGGCGCTGGGGCTGACGGCGGCGCATGTGACGCCCGGGCCCGGAAGCGGTGCGTTTATGCTGGCCGCTCCAGGCGGGGTGCAGGCCGCCGCTTTCGCACCGTCCCTGCCGGAAGGGCCGGTGGCCGTCAACACCGCGGATGCGGACGAACTGGACACCCTGCCGGGTGTGGGCGAGGTCATCGCACAGCGCATCATCGAGGAACGCGAGACAAACGGACCTTTTTCCTATCCGGAAGACCTGATGAACGTAAAAGGCATTGGCGAAAAGACGCTGGAAAAGCTGCTTCCGCACATCCGCCTGCCATAACGGAGGAAACGCATGCGCGATACGGTACTGTTTCTGGACACCACGCTCCGGGACGGAGAACAGACCCCCGGCGTGAGCTTTCATCTCAACGACAAGGTGGAATTTGCCCGCGCACTGGAAGCGCTGGGCGTGGACATGATCGAGGCCGGTTTCGCCGGGGCGAGTCCGGGGGATTTTGAGGCCGTGCGTGCCGTGGCCCGCACGGTCAAAACCGGCGTGTGCTCGCTGGCGCGCTGCGTGGAGGGCGACATCCGTGCCGCCGCCGACGCGCTTCGGGAGGCCGCGAGGCCGCGCATCCACGTCTTTATTGCCACCAGCCCCCTGCACCGCGCCGCCAAGCTGAACATGAACCGCGAGCAGGTGCTGGACGCGGCCGTGCGCGGCGTGCGCCTGGCGCGCTCGCTGTGCGCGGACGTGGAGTTCAGCTGTGAGGACGCCACCCGCACCGAGCCGGACTTTCTCTATCAGGTATGCAGGGCGGCGGTGGAGGCGGGCGCGACCACCATCAACATCCCCGATACCGTGGGCTACGCGACCGTGGGCGAATACGGGGAGCTGATCGCCTCCATCTGCCGCGAGGTGGCGGGGGAGCGCGACATCGTGATCTCCACCCACTGCCACAACGACCTGGGCCTGGCCGCCGCCACCACGCTGGAGGCCATCCGCCGGGGTGCAAGGCAGGTGGAATGCACCATCAACGGTCTGGGTGAACGCGCGGGCAACGCCTCGCTGGACGAGATTGTGATGGGCCTGCGCACCCGCAGGGACATCTACGGCCTACGGGACAACCTCAACATCCGCGAGCTCTACCGCCTAAGCCGCCTGGCTGCGAACCTCAGCGGCATGGAGATTCCGCCCAACAAGGCCGTCGTGGGCGCCAACGCCTTCGTGCACCAGAGCGGCATCCACCAGCACGGCGTGCTGCGCGAGCGCGCCACCTACGAAATCATGAAGCCCGAGGAGCTGGGCATCCCGCAGGGCGGGGTGGTGCTGGGCAAGCTCAGCGGCCGGCATGCCCTGCGTGAGCACGCGCAGGAGCTGGGCTTTGAGCTGACCGAGCACGAGCTGGACCGCGCCTTTGAAAAGTTCAAGGAGCTGGCCGACCGCAAGAAGGACATCACCGAGCGCGATGTCATGGCCATCTGCCGCGAGCAGATGCATGGCTCGCACGGCATGTATCGCATCCATTCCTTCCAGATTTTCAGCGGCAACCGCATGACCGCGACCGCCACCGTCAGCCTGCAGCGGGGCGCGGATATCATCACCCGCGCGGACTGCGGCGACGGCCCGGTCGAGGCGTGCTTCCATGCCGTGGACCAGATCACGGGCTTCAAATGCAAGCTGGAGAGCTACCAGCTGCGCGCCGTCACCGAGGGCGAGGACGCGCTGGGCGAGGTCACCGTGCGTGTGAGCAACGAGGGCGTGACCATGCTGGGCAAGGGCGTATCCACCGATATCATCGAGGCCAGCTGCCTGGCCTACCTCAACGCCGCCAACCGCATCATCGAGGCGCGCCAGGAGCGGGAGAGGACCCATCAGCAAGAGACGGGAGTTTGAGCCGATGTACGAACGATATATCAAGCGCGCCCTGGACGTGGTTCTTTCGGCCGTCGGGCTGGTGGTGCTCAGCCCGCTGCTGGCGCTGATCGCCCTGGCCATCCGCCTGGACAGCCCCGGCCCCGTGGTCTTTAAGCAGAAGCGCTTCGGCAAGGACCGCAAGCTGTTTGAAATCTACAAGTTCCGCACCATGCGCGTGGACGCGCCCCGCGACGTGCCCACCAATGACCTGCGCGGCTCCAAAGGCTACATTACCCGCGTGGGGCGCATTCTGCGCATGAGCAGCCTGGATGAGCTGCCCCAGCTGTGGAACATCCTTAAGGGCGATATGTCGCTCATCGGTCCCCGGCCTGCGCTTTGGAATCAGGAGGACCTGATGGCCTGGCGCGACCGCTTCGGGGCCAGCCAGATCCGGCCCGGCCTGAGCGGCTGGGCGCAGGTCAACGGCCGGGATTACCTCAGCCGCGACCTGGAGAAGAAGGCGCGGCGCGACGGCGAATATGCCCATAACATCAGCTTTGCCTTCGACCTCAAGTGCTTCCTGTTCACGCTGGTCAAGGTCGTCAACCGTCAGGGCATCGCCGAGGGACGCGAGGGAAAAAGCTATCCCATCGGCGGCAGGGAGGACAAGCCATGACGCGGGTAATCATTACCGGGGCGGGCAGCTACATCGGCACGCACCTGGGGGCCTGGCTCAGCCGCCGGCCGGAGCGGTTTGAGGTGGAGGAGCTGAACCTGCACGGCGCTTGGGATGCAAGCGCCTTTTTGGGTTGCGGCTGCGTCATCCACGTGGCGGGGCTGGCGCACAGAAGGGAGCAGCCCGGCGACGAGGCGCTCTACGACCGGGTCAACCATGCGCTGGCGCTGGAGGTGGCCGAGGCGGCCAAGGCGCAGGGCGTGAGGCAGTTCATATTCTTCAGCAGCATGAGCGTCTACGGCCTGAGCTGCGGGCGCATCACTGCGCAGACGCGGCCCGCGCCCAATACCTGCTATGGCGCGAGCAAATGGAAGGCGGAACAGGCGCTTGCCGGGATGGCGGACGATGCCTTTCGCGTGGCCGTGCTCCGGCCGCCCATGATCTACGGCCGCGGCTGCCGGGGCAACTATCCCCGGCTATCGGCGCTGGCGCAGAGCCTGCTGCTGTTCCCCCGCGTCCAAAACGAGCGCAGCATGCTCTATATCGACACCCTCTGCGCCTTTGTGGAGCGGCTGGTGGACAGTGGCGAGGGCGGGCTGTACTTCCCGCAGAACCGCGACTATGTGTCCACCTGCGCCATGGTGCGGGAAATCGCCGCCTGTTATGGCCGGCGGGTGCGGATGGTACCCGGCATGGCCGCACTGCTGGGGGCGCTGGCCCCGCGCGTGGGGCTGGTGGGCAAGGTGTTTGGCACGCTGACCTATGACCAGAGCATGAGCGAAGCGTTCCGGCCGGAGGAGGAGCTCTCCTTTGCCGAGACCATCCGCCGGACCGAGGTGGGCGCATGAGCAAAAAGGTGCTGTTTGTGGCCACGGTGCTGCGCATGCACGTGCTGGTGTTTCACCTGCCCTATATGCGCTGGTTCCAGGAGCAGGGCTACGAGGTGCACCTGTGCTGCGCCAATGATACGCCCGATCCCCATCCGCAGGTGCCCTACTGCGACCGTTGGGTGGAGCTGCCCTTTTCCCGCTCGCCCTTTTCCGCGGCCAACCGCGAGGTCTGTCGCCGCCTGAAACAGCTGATCGACGCGGAGGACTACGCGCTCATCCACTGCAACACGCCCGTGGGCGGGCTGGTGGGCCGCCTGGCGGCGCGCGCGGCGCGCAAGCGCGGCACGCGCGTGGCCTATACGGCGCACGGGTTTCACTTTTTCACCGGCGCACCGCTGAAAAACTGGCTGCTGTTTTATCCCGCCGAGCGCCTGCTCAGCCGCTGGACGGACCTGCTCATCACCATCAACGGCGAGGATTACGCCCGCGCGAAACGCTTTGCCGCCGGCCGCGTGGCGCTGGTCAGCGGCGTGGGCGTGGACCTTGCGCGCTTCCGCGGGCCGGTGGACCGCGCCGCGGTGCGCGCCGGGCTGGGCATCGGGCCGGAGGAGAGCGTGCTCATCACCGTGGGCGAGCACAGCGAGCGCAAGAACCATGAAACCGTGATCGCCGCCGCCGGGCCCATCGAGGGGGCGCATGTGGTGTTCTGTGGCGTGGGGGACCGGCAACCCGCGCTGGAAAAGCAGGCCCGCGCGCTGGGCATGGAGAAACGCGTGCATTTTCTGGGCTTTCGCAAGGACATCCCGGCGCTGCTGGCGGCTTCGGACGTGTTTGTGTTTCCCTCCCTGCAGGAGGGACTGCCCGTGGCGCAGATGGAGGCCATGGCCGCGGGGCTTCCCTGCGTGGTCAGCGACGTGCGCGGCAACAACGACCTGATCGCCCCCGGCGAGGGCGGCTTTCTGCGCCCGCCGCGCGACGTGGCCGGCTTTACGCAGGATATCATGCGCCTTCTGGCGGACCCGGCCCTGCGCGCGCGCATGGGCGAGCGCAACCGCCGGGAGATGCGCCGCTACAGCTTGGAGGCGGTGCTTTGCCAGATGACCGCGCTCTACCGCGATCTGCTGGATGGGCGCGAGCCATGACGGAAGGGGGATGCGGCCGTGGCGTCGGTGCTGTTTCTGATGCGTTACCCGCTGGAGAAGGGCGATAACCTCAAGATCAAGTTCGACGGGCAGATGGCCGCCGTGCGGGCCATGGGGCATGAGGCGCGGCTGATCGGCTGGAACCATGAGGGCTTGTGGCTGGTGGGGGAGGGCGAGCGTACGCTGCTCCGTCCCGCCCGGCTGACGGGCCTGCCGGGGTATGAAAAGACGCTGCTGTACGTGGATCTGATGGCCGCGCTCCAAAAGGCGGCGGCCCTCAGGCGCTTTGACGTGGTGTACATGCGCTTCATGCGGGTGTTCCATAACGCGCCGGGGGCGCTGGCCGCCGTGAAGGCGCGGGGGGCGCGGCTGGTGGTGGAGCATCCGACCTATCCGTTTGAAAACGGCAAGCGCTCCTCGCTTCTGCGCATGCCGGTCTTTGCCTACAACGCGCGCGTGTTCCGCCGCCTGGAGCCCATGATCGACCTCTACGCCCTCATCGGGGACCCCTGCGAGGGAACGCTCAACGGTCGTCCCGCCATGAACATCTTGAACGGCGTGGACGTGAGCCGCCTGCCGCTGCACGTCCCGCGCAAGGGAGCGCGGGACGTCGGCATGCTCGCGCTGGCCAGCATGTCGGTGTGGCAGGGCTATGACCGGCTGATCGAGGCGCTGGCGCGCTACAGGGGCGGCGAGCCGGTCACGGTGCACATGGTTGGAGGCGAGGGCGACGGCTCGCTGGCGGCGTGGAAACGGCTGGCGCAGGAGCGGGGCGTGGCGGACCGCGTCGTCTTTCATGGCGAGCTGCACGGCGAGGCGCTGGACCGGGTGGCGGCACAGTGCGATATCGGTATCGGCGGGCTGGGGCTGCACCGCAAGGGACAGTACCGCAGCATGACGCTCAAGCTGCGGGAATACATGGCGCGGGGCCTGCCCTTCGCCTATGCGGTGGACGACCCCTCCCTGCCGGAGAACCCCGCCTTCTGCCTGCGGCTCCCCAATGACGAAAGCCCCATCGACCTTGCGGCGCTTGTGGCCTTTGCCCGGCGCGCGCAAGCCGATGAAGAAACGCCCGCGCAGATGCGCGCCTATGCGGAAAGCCACATGTCCTGGCAGGGCGTGCTGGCCCAGGTGCTGGAAAGGGTGGGAATCAAGTGTCCGGAACGCTGATTTATCTGAGCAACTGCGCCATTTCTGCGGATGGCCGGCAGAATCCCTTCATGATGCAGGAATTGCCCTGGCTGATGTCCCATTTTGACCGGGTGATGATGGTCAGCTATTATGGCGTGCGCACCCTCATGCCGGGCGATGAGCGGGGCGAGCGGCCCTTCACCGCGGTCAGGCCGGGGCTGGCGGGTTTACGGGCCCTGTTGAAAACGCCGTTCACGGTGGATGTGTGGCGCGAGCTGGCGCATATGCGCAGGGACGGGGTGCTGACGGTGGGCAACGCGCTGCGGCTGCTGGCGTTTACGCAGCGGGGCCTGAAGATGCACTACTGGACGGAGCGGCTCCTGCACGGCGCGGTGGAGACGCACACCACGCTGTATTCCTGCTGGATGAGCTTTGACGGCTATGCCGCCGCGCTCTCGAAACGGAAGCATCCGCGCGTGCGCTGCGTGGTTCGCGGCCACGCCTACGACGTGGATACGGAGCGCTTTGCCAAGAATCCCTACATGATGAAGCGGCGCATCGCCGCCGAGGCGGACGGCCTGTACCTGATCAGCCGCACCGCCCGCGCCCAGTTCATGAGCTACATGCGCGGCCATGTGGACGAGCGAAAGGTTCATGTGCTGGCCATGGGCTCTGCCGGCATGCCGGTGGACCGCCTGCGAGAGCCGCCGCTGTATACGCAGGGCGTGCTGCGCGTGGTCAGCTGCGCCATGTTCAATCCCATCAAGCAGGTGGACGTGCTGGTACGGGCGCTTTCGCGCTGGCAGGGCGGGCCGCTGTGCTGGACGCACATCGGCGCGGGAGCGGAGGAGGCGAAGGTGCGGACCCTGGCCTCCGAGCTGCTGGACCCCAAGGAAAACGTGATCTGCGAGCTGCTGGGCGAGCTGGACGGCGCGCATGTGCAGCGCCTCTACGATACGCGCCCCTTTGACGTGTTCATCAACACCAGCAAAAAGGAAGGCGTGCCCGTGTCCATCATGGAAGCCATGCGTCATGGTATCCCGGTCATCGCGCCGCGCGTGGGCGGCATTCCCGAACTGGTCACGCCGGACGTGGGCTTCCTCTATGCCCCTGAGAAGGGCGAGGAGGGCGTGTTGGAGGCGCTTAACCGCTTTGCGGCCCTGCCCCGCGAGGAAGCCGAGGCCATGCGCCGGGCGGCCAAGCGCCGCTGGGACGAGGGCTACTGCAGCGCCTCGCTGCTACCCAAGCTGTTTCCCAAACAGGCCTGAACGCACGGAAAGGAGGACGCGCCTCGTGGGTAAGCGTATCCTGATGATCAGCTATTTCTTCGCCCCGCAGAACGCCATGGGGGCGGTCCGGCCCACCAAGCTGGCCAAATACCTGAGCCGTATGGGCCATGAGGTCACCGTTTTGTGTGGACCCGGCATGAACGACCGCCGGGACCCCACCCTCGCACGCGACCTGATGGCTCTCAAGCAGGTGCATGTCATCCGGGAGTGGAACCCCCTCCGGGACCGGCGCGCCCGCTCGGCCGCAGCGTTTGCGGCAACACGTCCGCCCGCTGCGCAGCCGTCCGCAGCCGCCTCACGCGGGGGTGCGCTGCACGCCGTCAAGGATGCGGTCTACCGCTGGCTGCGCTGGCAGGCGGACCGGAGCTTCCGCCGCCGTGCCATCGCTGCCCTGGACGAGCTGACCGGCACATATGACGTGGTGTTTTCGACCTATGCGCCCTGGAGCGTGCATGAAATCGCCCGAGCGGCCAAGCGACGCGG
This sequence comes from Candidatus Limiplasma pullicola, assembly GCA_018710985.1. Lineage (GTDB taxonomy): Bacteria > Bacillota > Clostridia > Christensenellales > Aristaeellaceae > Limiplasma > Limiplasma pullicola. The sequence continues at coordinate 26,839 of DVIV01000003.1, read as the reverse complement.
GCTGGCTCGCCGGTGGATTGCGGATTTCCGCGACGAGGTGGGTACGGCCTTTGCCTGGCAGAAGGGGAAAAAGGCCCGTTATCTGCGCATGCTCCGGCGTGAGGCCGACGTGCTGTGCGCCGCGTCGCAGGGCTTTCTGGAAATGATGGGCTTTGACGACATCGGCCGCGTCTTGTCCAACGGCTTCGACCGCGAGGACCTGCCGCCCGCGGCGGAGGCGCCCGTGCGCACGGGCAAGCTGCGCGTGGTCTATTGCGGCATGCTCAGCATGGGGCGCAAGGGCGTGGGCGACCGCGACCTGACCCCGATGTTTCGCGCGCTGGCCGCGCTGATCAAACGTGGTCAGCTGGCGCGCAGCCAGGTGACGCTGGTGTACGCAGGAGGCGAAAGCGCCCTGATGCGCCGTCAGGCCGCCGCGTGCGGCATGGGGGACCTGGTGGAGGACCATGGCCTGGTTTCGCGCGAGCAATCCATCGCCCTGCAGCGGAGTGCGGATATCCTGCTGATGGCTTCGTGGCACATGGCTGCCCAGCGCGGGATTCTGACGGGCAAGCTGTTTGAATATATGATGATGGAGAAACCCATCGTCTGCTGCATGTCGGGTGACCTGCCGGGAAGCGGCGTCAAGCAGGTGCTGGCTGAAACCGGTATGGGCCTGTGCGTGGAGCAGGCGGCCGGAGCCGCGGACGAGGCGGCGCTGGACGCCTATATGACGGAACTGGCGTGCCGCTGGAAGCAGGGAAAGCCCCTGCTGTCGTCGAAAAACGCAGACGAGGTGGAACAATATGCCTACCCGGCGCTGGCGGCCCGGCTGGAAGGCTGGATGGAGCGCTGAGCGCATCTGATAAAGCGTGAGGAGGTTGCGTATGAAGAAGTTGGCGATAGTCCTCGTGGTATTGACCTGCCTGCTGGCCGGAGCCCTGCTGCCGGCGCTGGCGGAAGCGAACCCGGTTTCCCCTGATACCGTAGCTGCGCCGCGGTGACGGAAAAGGCGTCCGAAGAAGATCCCGCCACCGAGCCCGAAGCACCCAAAGCGACGCGCGAGCCCAAGGCGGCGGAAAAGCCCGACGGCTTTGAAGCACCCGAAATCCCGCATCGTCATGAGCGTCCCGGCGCGGCTCACCGGCATCATGGGGAAGAAGGGCTGCATGCCCGTCCGGAGGAAAGGGGGCCGCGCGGTCCCCGTGAGGATGAGCGGCCGTGGCACGCGGCTCCGCACTGCCGCAGGTGCGAGCCGGAAAGAAGGCGGCCGCATTGCTCCGGCTGCCCGTATGCGCATGAATACCCGGGACGGCAGGACGGGGACGTCGCCGAACCGTTGCCGGAGCAGAAACCCGGCCGGCCAGAGACACCGGCAAAGAAAATGATGCTTCTGCTGGGCTCCGGAATCACCGTCTGAATCAGCGCCGGAGGGGGAAAGCCCCTCCGGTTTTTATTTTCCGCCGCAGCAGGTTGTGAACCTTCTGTAAACCTTCTGCCACGGAGGCCTCCAACCCTTGACAAGCGCATGGCGGAATGCTACCCTATGACCAAAAGAACGGTTTTGGTCCCAGCGTTTAGCATCATTTTCCAACCGGCCGTTCGGAAAGGAAAAGCTGTGAGTTACATCACCTTTGAAAATGTGACCAAGGAATACCACACCGGCGGCGAAACGGTGCTCGCCGCCAACAACGTCTGCTTTGAGATGGAAAAGGGGGAGCTGAGCGTGGTGCTGGGCCCCAGCGGCGCGGGCAAGACGACCATCCTCAACCTCCTGGGCGGCATGGACCGGGTCACCTCCGGGAAGATTACCGTGGACGGCAAGGAAATCACCAGCCTCAGCGGGCGGGAGCTGACCGAATACCGCCGGCTGGACGTGGGCTTTGTGTTCCAGTTCTATAACCTCATGCCCAACCTGACCGCCCTGGAAAACGTGGAGCTGGCGCGCCAGGTGTGCCCCAGGGCGCTGGACCCGGTGGAGGTACTCAGGCAGGTGGGCTTGGGCGAGCGGATGAACAACTTCCCGGCCCAGCTCTCCGGCGGCGAGCAGCAGCGCGTGTCCATCGCGCGCGCACTGTGCAAAAATCCCGCGCTGCTCCTGTGCGACGAGCCCACCGGCGCGCTGGATTCCAAGACCGGCCTGCAGGTGCTGGCGCTGCTCAAGGACGTGAGCGAAAAATACCAGACCACCGTGGCCATCATCACGCATAACGCAGCCATTGCGCCGCTGGCACGCAGGGTTATCCGCGTGCGCAACGGTCAGATCGAGAGCGTGGAAATGAACGACCATCCGGCCTCTGTGGAGGAGATCGCATGGTAAAAAACGTGCTGCGCCGTAAGCTTGTGCGCGATATGTGGCACAACCGGATGCAGTTTCTGGCGGTGATTCTGCTCTGCGCGCTGGGCACATGGGTGTTCAGCGGGCTGGACGCGGCCTGGCGCATGCTGGATTTGTCGTCCCAGACCTATTTTGACGAGCAGAATGTGGCGGATATATGGATCACCCTCTCCAGCGCCGACCGGGAGGCCGTGGAACGGGTGCGCGGCATTGCGGGCGTTGAGGATGTGCAGGCTCGCGCCACGGCCGAGCTGACCGTGGACCTGCCCCATGAGCCCAGCCTGGTGGTGGAGGCCTATGACGGCAGCATCCGCATCAACCGTCCGCTGGTGCGGGAGGGGAGCAATCTGGAAAGCAGCGACCTGCGCGGCTGCCTGCTGGATGAGCTCTTCGCCCGGGAAAACGGGCTGGCCGTGGGCGACCGCATCGGCCTGAAGGTGGGCGGACAGGTGTACGACTTCACCATCCGCGGCACCTGCCTGAGCCCGGAATTTGTGTCCCTGACCAAAAACAGCGTGCGCGATCCGCTCAACTACGGCTTTATCCTCATCAACAACGGGGCGATCGGCGCGCTTTCGCTCAACAGCCTGGTGGTCACCTTGGCGGACGGGACGGAGGCCGCCGGGGTGGAGGACGCTGTCAGCGCGTACTATCCCGATGCCCTGATGCTGGACAGCCGCACCCAGAGCAGCGTGCACGGCATCGCATCGGACGCGGGCATGTACCGCAGCCTGAGCTATGTCTTTCCGCTTTTGGCCTACGCCGTGGCGGCGATGATCGTGCTGACCACCATCACGCGCATGCTGGAAAACCAGCGCACGCAGATGGGTTGTCTCAAGGCGCTTGGCTACCGAGACGGGCAGATCGAACGGCATTATCTGTGCTATGCGTTCTATCCGTCCCTGGTGGGATCGGCGCTGGGACTGGTCGTGGGGCGGCAGACGCTTCCCTATATCCTGTGGAACATGGAAAGCGCGCGCTATACCTTTCCCCGCTGCCTGCAGGCGCCCGTTTCCTGGGAGCAATGGCTGGTGGGCGGGCTGGGTGTGCTGCTCAGCTGCCTGATCTGCCTGCGCACCTACCGCCGCGGCGCCAGGGAGGTCACCGCCGCGCTGCTTCGGCCCCGTCCGCCCCGCGCGGGACAGAAGCTGTTTCTGGAGCGGGTGGGCAGCCTGTGGAGCCGCTTTGGCTTCAATGCGAAAATGGTGTGCCGCAACATGCTGCGCAACAAGGCGCGCACGCTGATGTCGCTGATCGGGGTCCTTTGCTGCACCATGCTCATCATCACCTCCCTCAGCCTCAACGACAGCGTCAGGTACTTCGTGGGCAAGTACTATGAGGGCACGATTCGCTACAGCGTCCGCGCGAAGCTGGATGCCGGTGCGGGAGCCGTGGAGGGCTACCGCAAGCGCGTGGACGCGGAGCTTGTGGAGGGCGTGATGGACAAAAGCGTGAGCATCCGCCTGGACGATGCATTCCGCGCCACCACGCTGACCGTGCTGGAGGACGGTCAGCGCCTGATGAACCTGGGCCCGGACGAAACGTGGATTCCGCTGCCCACGGACGGGGTGCTGCTGTCACGCAAGCTGGCGGAGGCGCTGGACGCGCAGCCGGGCGACCGGGTGAGCATCTGGCTGTCCGGCGACCCGGACCCCATCACGGTCAAGGTCGGCGGCGTGGCTGAGATCACCATCGGACAGACCGTGTTTATGGGCCGCGCCGTGTGGGATGCGTGCAAAAAGGGCGCTTTCGTGCCCACGGCGCTCAACGTGCTTTCGCCCACGCAGACCGGGCTGACGTACCTGAGCGGCCTGGAGGAGTTCGAGGAATTTCAGTACCCTGTCAGTGAAATGGCCGACACCCTCAAGGTCCTGGAAAGCCTGCAGGGCGTGTTCCGGCTGATGGCGGGCGCGGCGCTGGGGCTGGCCTTCGTGGTGCTGTACAACATGGGCATCCTCAACTTTGTGGAGCGCTGCCGCGAATACGCCACGCTCAAGGTGCTGGGCTACCACCAGCGGGAGATCCGCCGCCTGATTCTAAGCGAAAGCGCGCTGGTCAGCGGCCTGGGGGTGCTTCTGGGCATCCTGCCGGGCTGGTGGCTCACCGGCGTGGTGTTCCGCTCCTGCGAAACGGACACGATGGTGTTCATCTCCACGGTCCAGCCGCCCTCGGTCCTTCTGGCCTGCGCGGTCACCTTTGCCTTTTCCTGCCTCATCGCCGGCCTTTTGACGCGCAAGGTCCGGTCCATCGACATGGTGGAGGCGCTCAAGAGCGTCGAATAATCTTCGGGAGGGAATCAACCATGAAAAAAAACGTCGCTTTGCTGCTGACCGTCCTTTTGCTCACCCCCCTGTGCGCTCTGGCGGAGGACGCTCAGACGGCGGCCGTGAGCAACGTCACCGCCAACGCGGTGGCGGAAAGCGAAAACGTCTATAAGATCACCGCGCCCTATTCCGGCGTGCTGCTGCCCTTTGACCTGGAAAGCGGCGATCAGGTAACGGCGGGCACTGTGCTGTTCTCGCTGGATACGGTCAAGGTCTACGCCCCGGTGGACGGCACCGTGCAGGCGGTGTTTGCCGATCCCGGCGACCTGTGCGAGGACGTGACCGCCCTCTACGGGATGATCGCCTGCATCGAGCGCACGCTTCCGCAGGTGGCCGACGCGAGCACCTCCGGCGCCTACAACGACGAGGAGAACCGCCTCATCCATGTGGGCGAAACGGTCTATTTCTACCAGACCAGCGACAAGGACAACGAGGGCGAGGGCCGCGTGACTGCTGTCAACGGCTCCGACTACACCGTGGAGCTGACCGCGGGCGACTTTGAAAACGGCGACAGCATCAAGATCTACCGTGACGAAAAGATGGGCACCAAGAGCTGCATCGGCTCCGGCACCATCGAGCGGGCCGCGGATGTGGCCGTAAACGGCACAGGACGGGTGCTCAGCTGCGCGGTGCAGCCGGGCCAGAGCGTGCGCAAGGGTCAGCTGCTCTTTGAGCTGTCCGGCCAGGATGCGGAGGCGAATGTGACGGAAGCGGCGGTGACGGCTTCCCATGCCGGAGCGGTGGAGCTGGCGGCGGGCGCGTCCTCCGGCCAGCAGGTCTATAAGGGACAGCTTCTGGCCAGCATCCATGACCTGAGCGCCATGAACGTGGTGGCCGAGGTGGACGAGATCGACCTGGAACGCGTGCATGTGGGCGATACGCTCACCGTGGTGTTCGACTGCTACCCGCAGGAGGAGGTTTCCGGCACGGTCAAGAGCATTTCCCTCATCGGCAACGCCAAGCAAAACGCCACCTACTATGATGTGACCATTTCCATCAGCACGAGCTGGCAGGTGCTGCCCGGCATGAACGCCACGGTGCGCCTGCCTGCCGGCCAGTGACGGAGGCGCGGCGATGGCAACGGCTTTTTCCCCGCAGGAGCGCGAGCGCATCCGCGACAGCCTGCTGGATGCGGCGCTCAAAAGCGCGGCGTCCCTGGGCATGCGCCATGCCACGGTGGATGAACTGGCGCGTGAGGCGGGCATCAGCAAGGGCGCGTTCTACCGCTTCTATCCAAGCAAGGAGCACCTGTTTTTGAGCATGCTGGAACGCACCCATGAGGAGATGTACGGCAGCGCGGAAAGGGTGCTGGCCGAGCGCACCGACCTTCCCCTGCGCGAACGCACCATGCGGGCCATTCTGGAGGTGTTCCGCGTGGCGGAAACCTACAACCTGATTCCCTTCATCCGCGAGGAGGTGCCCCTGCTTTTGCGCCGCCTGCCGGACGAGGTGGTCAACGCGCATTACGTCACGGATGACGAGCGCATCAAGCGCCTGATTCTCAAGGCCGGGGCCCGGCTGACCACCAGCATGGAAACCGCCTGCATCACGGTGCGCATGCTGATGATGTCCATCTCCTTCCGCCAGGACGTGGGCGCGGGATTTGAGGAGGCCCTGCGCCTGATGGTGGAGGGCGCGTGCGACCGCGTGCTGGCATGAAGAGAGCCCGGACGGTTTCCCGTCCGGGCTTTGAAACGCAGATCATCGAAAGCATGCAGCTTCGCGGCAGCGTCTGCGCTTGAGGAGAAACCGCGCAATGCTCAACATCTTCTTCAATCCATCTCACATCTTCACCGTGATGCGCCCCGCACACGGCCGGCACTTTTCAATCAAAAGCGCCTGCTGCGCGTTTCCCGGCCGTTTGCCTGGTCTGCGTTTCACCCATAGAATTGCCCCGGCGGAATGAAAATATTCCGCTTTTTTTGATTTCGCAGGGCTTCCAAAGGCAGGAAAAAAACATGCCGATCCAGAAGTTTATCAGACTAGGCTTTGCATGGAGGGCAGCAGATGATTTGGGAGAATATGCGGGCGGACAGCGAAAGCTACCGGCAGGGGGAGGAACTGTTTCGCAGGGGAAGCGTGCATCCCGCTGCGGACCGGGAGGACGCGCTGTGCTATGACGTCGGCTCCACACCGCCGCAAAGGGTCTGCCTGCTGGCCTCCGGCGCCGCACAGTGTACCTGCGGCCAGGAAGGGGAGCCGTGCTGTCACGTGGCGGCCGCCGCGCTGGCCGCGCATGGAGACGGGCGGCTGCGGCGCTTCCGGCAGGAGAGCGAACTGCGACTGGGCGAAAAAATGCTGGGGGTGCTGGGGCGTGCCATGCCGGGAGGCGAAACGGTCCGCCTGGTGCCCGCATTGCGGCTGTACGCGGACGGGCGCGTGGGGCTGGGGCTGAACGCGGGGCAGGAGCGGCTCTATGCGGTTCGCAGCGTGGCAGACCTGCTCACCTGCTTCTCTTTGGGCGCGCCACTGAGGCTCTCGGCCAAGTTCATCTACCGGCCCGACGTGATGCGCTTCTCCCGTGAGGACGAGCGCCTGCTTACGCTGCTGATGAACCACATCCCGCTCAAGGCGGAGACGCTGCGCCAGTGGGAGGAAGGCGGCGCCCCCACCGACGGAAAGCCGCAGGGCCCGCAGACGGACGGTCGCTTCGTACTGATGAACGGCGCGCTGCTGCATGGCGTGCTGCGGTATTTTGAAAATCATCCCTTCGTGTTTCTCAAGGACGAGGATAAGGTCACGCACAGTGCCATCCACACGGTGGAGCTGCCTCTTTGCTTCGCCATCTCCCTTACGCCCACGGAGCTGACCGTGCGCGCCGAGGGCGTGGAAAGCCTGCGCCTGGTCAGCCCCGATGCGCGCTATGTGCTGTGGGAGGGGCGCGTGGCGCACCTGCACAGCGCGCAGGCGCGGGTGTGCAGGCTGCTGTGCCAGGAGGGGCGGCAGTTCCGTTATCCGGCGCGCCAGGCGGAGGATACCCTGGCCACGCTGTTGCCTGCCCTGTCCGCCGTGGGCACGGTCGTACCCTCACCGGAGCTGGCCAAGCGGCTGGAGACTGCGCCGCTCAAGGCCGCTGCCTATCTGGACCTGGTGGGCGGCAATGTGGAGGCACGGGTGGAATTTCACTACGGCAGCGCCGTCATTGATCCCTTTGCCGCCTCCCGCGGGGAGGAGGACGCGCCTGCGGAGAGCGGCCGCATGCTTTTGCGGGACGGGCGGGCGGAAAGCGCGCTGCTGGACTTTTTTTCGGACGCGGGCTTTGTGGTGCGCGGCGGGCACATCGTGCTCAAGCGCTCCAAGGAGATCCTGCAATTCTGCACCCAGGGCGTGACAGAGCTGGGCAAGCTGTGCGAGGTCTATGCCTCCACGGCGTTTGAAAAGGTCAAGCCCCGGCGGTTCGCGGCGCGCGCTTCGTTTCATATGCGCGGCGGCCGGCTGGTGCTTGAACTGCTGGAGGAGGGCAAACCCGTACCCGAGCTGCTGCCGGTGATGCGCGCCATCGCGCAGCGGCAGCAGTATGTGCGGCTGAAAACCGGAGAATTTCTGGATGTGCGCGATATGAGCGCCCTGGCGCCCGTGGTGCAGGAATTGCTGGACGCGGCCGCCCTGGACGATCCTACCGCGAGCGACGAGTCGCGCGAGCTGCGCTTTGGCGCCTACCGCTCGGCCTATATGGTGAGCATGCTGCGCATGGCCGGCGCGGATGTTGAGGCGGACGGCAGTGTGGAGAATGTGATTGAGGCACTGGGCGGAGATGCGCAGGCGGATCTGAGCTATGTGCCCGGACGCCTGCGGCGCAAGCTCACGCCCTATCAGCAGCGCGGCTGTGCCTGGGTGCTGTCGCTCTATGAGGCGCGCATGGGCGGCATTTTGGCTGACGAGATGGGCCTGGGCAAAACGGTGCAGATCATCGCGGCGCTGTCGGCGGCCCGGCGCAGGGACGGCGTGATGAAAAGCATGATCGTCACCCCCACGTCGCTGACCTATCACTGGCTGGCCGAGTTCAAGCGCTTCGACGATGCGATGGTGGTGCGCGTGGTCAGCGGCCCGCGGGAGGAGCGCCGCCGCGCCATCGAAGAGATCAAGCGTGACGCTTCGGTGGATGTGGTGCTGACCAGCTACCCGCTGCTCAGGCGCGATATCGAGCTGCTTCGGGACATCCCCCTGCGCTTTGCCATCCTGGACGAAGCGCAAAGCGTAAAAAACGCGCAGAGCCAGGGGGCGGTGGCTGCCAAGGAGCTGGACGCGCAGGTGCGCGTGGCCCTGACCGGCACCCCCATGGAAAACCACACCGGCGAATTGTGGAGCATCTTTGATTTTGTGCTGCCGGGCTACCTGGGCACGCAGGCGGCGTTTCTGCGCCGCTACGGCGGGGGCGAGCGCGCCGACGAGCTGCGCGAGCGCATCCGTCCCTTCCTGATGCGCCGCCTCAAGAGCGAGGTGCTGACAGACCTGCCCGGGAAGCGCGAGGAATACGTCTACGCCGCCATGCCCCCCGAACAGACGCGCGTCTACGACAGCCTGATGCTCACCCTGCGCGAGCACGTGGGGCAGGCGCTGGCGGAGGGCTCGCTGCCCCGCGCGCGCATGCAGGTGCTCAGCATCCTCCTCAAGCTGCGGCAGGTGTGCTGCCATCCCAAGCTGTTCCTGCCCGATTATGAGGGCACCAGCGGCAAGCTGGAGCTGCTGGTGCAGATCGTGCACAACGCCATCGCCACCAAGCGCCGCATGCTGATTTTCTCCCAGTTTGTGGGCATGCTGCAGATGATCCGCAGGCGTCTGGGGCGCGAGGGGATACAGACCCTTTATCTGGACGGCGAGACCCGTCCCGACAAGCGCCAGGAGCTGTGCGACCGCTTCAACGGAGGAGAGGGGCGCGTGTTCCTGATTTCGCTGAAGGCGGGAGGCACGGGGCTGAATCTGACCGGCGCGGATCTGGTGATTCATTACGACCCGTGGTGGAATCCCGCCGCCGAGGACCAGGCGACCGACCGCGCGCACCGCATCGGCCAGACGCACGATGTAGACGTGGTCAAGCTGATCGCCCAGGGTACGATTGAGGAAAAGGTGACCGAACTGAGCAAGCGCAAGCGCGCCGTGTTCGACCGCGTGGTCATGGCGGGCGAAACCGAGCTGCGCAGCCTGACGGAGGAGGATATCCGCGCCCTGTTCTTCACCTGAGAACGGCACGTCGGTAAAAGCGGGAAGCTTCTTTTTTGCATGACAAACAAATCGGGAAAGACCACCCTTGCGGAGCGGCTCAATCCAATTTGATGTATTTCATTTTGGGGGGCTTCGGTTGTTCCTTTGCTTTGCAATTGTCCGTCAGATTTTCGATAGCCTCGGTCATCACGGCGATTTCCTCATCTGAAAAGCGGTCCAGCTTTTCAAAAAACGGTAAAAAATGCTTGCTGACATGATCTGACGTATTCTGCCTGTAAAAGTGAATCGCCTTTTCCGTAGGCCGGATGAAGATCTCTTTTTTGTTGCCTTCCGCAATGAAGCGGTCAAGAAAGCCGTATTCCTTGAGCTGCTTGACTTTTTTGGAAAAGGAGCTCTGCGGAATTCCCAGCTTTGTCGAAATGTCGATCATGTTGTAGGTGTTGTCGGAATGCTCCACAAAGTATTCTATGATCTGCCATGAAGGCCGGTCGATAAATACGCCGTCGCCGATTTGAATGCAGAATTCCTCATTGAGCTTGCTGATCACGTTGACATGCCGCACAAGGGCGGCGACCAGCGGGCGATATCTTCCCATCCATTCATTATCCATGCATATTCCCTTCTTTGGCATGAAAGTATCAAAATGGAAGCATTCCGTTGAGAAACACAGCCTAACGTAGCTATTATAACGGTTTGCGTGAAAATTGTCAATCTTTCTATTCCAGATATATTGATGATATATTCTGAAGAATGTATAATAGATACAAAAGGATGCATGAATCGCGCATCCGGAGAGCAAGCAAAAGGGAAGGGTTAAAAATGGAAAAGAAGAATTGGCTGACCCTCAAAACGAAAGCCGGCTGCTGGCATCTGTTTCTGATTCTGGTAGCGGCGATCCTGGTTTTCAGCTGCTGCGCGCAGCTGATCACCACATCCGGCGGGCACATCAAGGTGCAGAAGATGACCATTGATGCCCGTGGGGCAAAGCTGGAAGGCGACCTGTACTATCCCGCCGGCGTAAGCGACGAGGACAAGCTGCCGGCAGTCATCGTGGTTCACGGAGGCGGCGTGAACAAGGGCAATTACAAGAGCATTGCCGAGGAGCTCGCCCGCCGTGAATTTGTGGTGTTCAACATCAACGCCTACGGCACGAGCGGCAGCGAGATGCCGCCCTACGACGAATACGACCAGGGTGTGGACGGATACAACTCCTTCGGTTCCTCCTGCGGCGTGCTGGACGTGGTGGAGTTCCTCCGGACGTTCCAGTTTGTTGACCAGACGAGGATCGGCATTGCGGGTCATTCGATGGGCTCCATGAAGGCGGAATTCGCCGCCATGCTGGACGACAGCTAACTGACCTTCAACGACCTGATGATCAACGTCCTCTACGATACCTTCGGACAGACCTTCACCGAGGAAGAGATCGTCATGGACGCGGATGAGCTGGCCAAGGCCCGTCTGACCGGGGATCAGCTGGCGTATTACGAATACCTCCGGGTGGAGAAGAAGGAATGGTTTGACACCCGCATCCGCTCCGTGCTGATCATCGGAACGCCCGGCAGCCGTCTCATGCCGCGCAAGGAGGTCAGCGTCGCGGGCTATACCGTGAAGCGCAACTGTCAGGTGAATGCCGGCACCATGAGCGGTACATACGACTCGATGGCGTATGTGACCAGCGATTACGGCCTCGACGGGCTGTACATGACCGGCGAAATCGCTACCGACACCTGGTACGCGACGGATGATCTGGCGCAGAAGAGCACGATCGTCGGCACGATCGACGATTCCGTGGCCGACAACGCCGAGATGAAGGCGGCCATGGACAACCGCCAGGCCCGCTTCGTCACCTACAACCCCGAAACGCACAGCAAGAATTTCTTCTCGGTCGCCACGACGTCCGATGCCGTCGTGTTCATGACCCAGACGCTGCAGTACAACTGCGGCGACCTGAGCGACCCGGAGACCCAGCCCCTTGATCCGGAAAACTCCGTGTTTGTGCTGCGCGAAATCTTCAACTTCCTGGCGATGTGCGCGATGCTGGCCATGCTGGTGCCGCTGGCGGCGATCCTTTGCAAGACCTCGTTCTTTGCCGACTGCGTGGGCAAGAATGAGCCCAATGGCCGCGTGTTCTCCAAGAAGCGGTACTGGATCATCAGCGTGATCTCGCTGGTGGTCAGCTTCCTGATCATCCTGTGGATCAACGACAACATCATGGCGCCCACGCTTTACAGCAGCGATTTCTTCCCGCTGTGGCCCGCCTTCTGGCTCGCGCCGATCTTCCTGGGCCTGTTTGCTGCGGTTTCGCTGATCGAGCTGGCGATATGCTGCGCAATCGACAAGAAGCGCTACGGAAACACGAACCTGCCGCAGCTCAACATCGCCCTGGGCTTCAAGGGCGTGCTCAAATCGCTGCTGATGGCGTTCATCCTGGTGCTGGCGGGCTATGCCTCGCTGGCCCTGATCAAGTACCTCTTCAATCAGGATTACAGGATGTGGATGTTCGCCTTTGACGAGCTCAAGGTCGAGCACTGGTGGTATGTGCTGCTGACCATGGCGTTCACGTTTGTCCAGCTGGTGATTGGCAGCGCGATGATGAACTACCACCGCCGCACCGATATGCCGGAATGGCTGGATGAGCTGCTGACCGTGCTGTTCAGCTCTGTCGGCATCTGGCTGGTCGCACTGATCAACATTCTGGTGCTGCATTCCGGCGGGGCCATGTTCAGCAACTGGCAGTTCACCTACCAGTTCCTGCTGGCCGTTCCCGCTACGGTCTACCTGTGCCGCAGGCTCTACAAGGTGACCCGGAGCGTATGGCTGGGCGCGTTTGTCACCGGCCTGATCCTGGGCTGGTCCTTCGTCGGCCCTGCCGGCTACATCATCTACCACGCCCCGAGCTGGTTCAGCGTATTCTTCCATATCTGAACCCATCCGGCGTCCGTGAAAGGAAGCCGGAGAAGGAAAGAGGTTGCCGCATCAAGCTGCGGCAACCTCTTGTTTTTGGAAAGGCTGAACAGGCTTTTCCATCCGTTTCAGCCCTGGTCCGCCGATACGGCCCGGCGGGAGGCACCCTTCGCCCGGCGCCGCACGCGGGTGGCGCTGCAGGGCTGCACGCCGTGGCATTGCAGCCAGCGCACGGTATCCTGCACGGTCAGGCACAGGTCGCGCGGGTGGTAGCCCAGCTCCGCAGTGGCCTTGTCATGCGAAAAACGGTCGTTGCTGGCAAGCGCCTGGAGGGAATAGGCGGTGTAGAGCGGTCTGCGCCCGCGCATCCTGGCGGCTGCGGCCAGCAGCGGAGCGGCAGCACGCGCCAGCCACAGCGGTAGCACCGGAAGCCGGCGCCCGCCGCAGGCCTGCCGTACCATTTCGAGCATGTCGCTGATGTCACAGCGGCGGTTGCTGAGGATGTAGCATTCGCCCTTTCTGCCGTTGAGCGCCGCTGCGATGCAGCCCCATGCCACATCGCGCACGTCCACCATGTCATATCCGCCGCGCACGCAGGCGGGCAGCTTGCCTGTCATGAAATCCCGGATCACCTGTACCAGATGATTGCCCCCACTCTTGTCATAGGGGCCCAGAATGCCGGAGGGGTGCACCACCACCGCATCCAGCCCGGCCGCGGCGGCGTCCAGCACGTCGCGGGTGGCCTCAGCCTTGGTTTTGGCGTAGCTGCCCACCACCGCATTCGGCGAAAAGAACGTGGTTTCCCGCAGTACACCACCGTTTGGGTCCTGCGCGATGGCATGTACGGAACTGACATAGACCATCCGGCGCACGCCGTATTGCCGGCACAGCGCCAGCACGTTGCGCGTACCCTCCACGTTGACGCGCCGCAGTTCCTCATAGGGACGGTCGCCGATGTCGATGAGCCCGGCGGTGTGGATGAGCACGGTTTTTGCGGGGTCCGTCCCCTCCAGAAGCGGGAGAAGCGTCTCCGGGCGGGTCACGTCGCCGGCAAAATAGCGCGTCCGCCCATCGTCGGCGACGCTTTCGTGCGGCAGCACCAGCCCCCGTACCTCGGCCTTGCGATCCTCAAGCAGGCGGATGATGGCGCCGCCCAAATGCCCGGCCGCCCCGGTTACAATCCAGGCAAACATATCATACACTCCCTCCCGAAATCATACAGGACTGTTGATTATCTTTTCTGACTGGATTATAATGCGAATGGCGGATGGAAACAACCGTCAGAAAAATGGCATCTGATCGGTTTTTGAACACAGAATGGCCCAAATGTATGGAGGAGATGTAACAAATGCCGGGAACCAAGGACCATCGCGTGCGGGTGACGCAGCGGCTGATTCGGGAGGCCTTTACCGACCTGCTCAAGCAAAAGCCCATCCAGAGCATCTCCATCAAGGAACTGTGCGAAAAGGCGGGCATCAACCGGGGGACGTTTTACGCGCATTACCGCGATATCTACGATCTGCGCGAGAAGATTGAAAGCGAGATGTACCAGGCTGTGCTGGGCGAGCTCAGGCCGCTGCTGGACAGCGAGGGAAGTGTCACCTATCGGGACATCACCGCGGCGGTATTCCAGTGGATGCGTGAAAACCGCGACATGTGCGAGGTGATTCTGGGGGAGTACGGGGACCGGACCTTCATGTGGAAGATGCTGGACCTGGGCCGTATGGTATGCCAGGAGAGCTATCAGCGCATGTTCGAGGGCGTATCGCCCAGGGATATTTCCTGGTTCTATGCCTATGCCAGCTGGGGCTGCATCGGGCTTTTGCGCCGCTGGCTGTGGGAGGACATGGAAACGCCCGCGAGCGAGGTCGCGGGCATTGCCGAGCAGCTGATCGGCCAGGGTATGGCATTTTTGAGTGAAAAGCAGAAAAGCAGGCAGCCGTAAGGCGCGCCCGTCAGGAAAACAGCCGCCGGGGGCGGGCTTCGATGGCGTGCGCGGGGCACATCTCCTGACAGCAGAAGCAGGAGATGCAGCCCCTGGAGGTCATGACCGCCTTGCGGTTCTCGATGCGGATCAGATGCATGGGGCAGGATTCGGCGCAGCGGCCGCAGCCGACGCACCTGGCGGCATCCACGTGGGGCAGGGCGCGGCCCCGGCCAAAGAAGCGATGGAACAGCCCCTTGCGCGAGAGAAAACGTTCCTTCCCCAGGACGGCGTCCGGCAGGCGGAAGGGCGGGTCGGCCGGGATGAGGGCATCCCCTGCAAGCACGGTGGGCTCCTGCATCAGCCCGCGGCGACGGGCGGCCTGCACGGTGGGCGGCATATCGCCCCGCAGTCCCATGAGCAGAGCGGCCTGCTCATCCAGCGCATAGGGCGAGCGGGAGCACAGCGTCATGCCCATGTAGCGCACCTCACCGCCGCCGGGCCCGTTGCCCTCAATGCAGTCAACGGCGTCCAGCAGCGTGATCTGCGGGGCCACGGCCTGGGACAGGTCGATGAGCAGGTCGCTGAAGGCGCCGATGGTGGGCTTGAGACAGTGCCATTCCGGTTTTTTCAGCCCGGGAATGCAGCCGAAAAGGTTCTTCACCCCGGCGGTCATTACCGTCAGGCCGTGGGTTTTGAGCTTGGCGCAGTTGATGATGTAATCAGCCTTGAGCACGGGCGTGATCAGCGTGAAGCCGTCGCGCCGGCCGCTGGAAACGTCCAGATTGAGCGTAAGCAGCCCCTCAAGCGGCGAGAGGCCGCAGGCCGCATAGAGCTTTTTGAGCATGGCCGCGCTGTAGACGCCGCCGGGGCTGTCCGCAAGGGTGATCTGCGATATGCCGTGCGCGCGCAGCCAGCGCGCCACCGCGGCCAACACCTCCGGATGCGTGGTCACGGCCAGCGCGGGTTCACGCGCGGCCAGCAGGTTGGGCTTGAGGAGCACATGCATGCCGGGCCTTAGATCGCGCGCCACGTCGAGGGTCTCAAAATGAGCGGCCACGGCGCGGTCCAGAATCTCCGGGGCATAGCGGCCGGCAGCCTGTACGGATACGATGGGCATGATATGCCTCCTTTGCGTGTGAGTTGGTGGGGAGAGGGATCAAAAGGAGCCGCCGGTCCTGGGCGTTATGCCAAAATGCCGCCAGAATGCCAGATATGCGGCTTCATCGAGCCCGCCGCCAAAGACCATCAGCTCGTAGGTTTCCCCCTGCCATCGGTAGCTTACGCCCGAAGGGGTGAAGCCGGCGCGCTGGTAAAACGCGCGGCGGCGCACGCGCTGCGCATGGTTGGGCGCGTCGGGAAGGAGCGCTTCCAGATCGGCAATGAGCCGCTGGCCCGGCTTGAGGGCCTTGAGGGTTTCCAGCGCCGCGGAACCCAGCCCCTGATTGCGCAGCGGCTCCTCGATGGCGAAATAGAGAATATGGGTGATGTCGGCATGTGTGAGAAGGCTGACGAAGCCCGCAAAGGCGCCCTCATGATAGAAGGCGGTCAGCTCGCACGCCCCGTCGGGGCTGGGCAGCAGCACGTCAAAGGGACGGCGCTCATTGGCGGGAAAGGCACTTTCATAGAGCCTTTTCACGCGGGCGAGGTCCGGATGCTCCGTGGCCAGGAATCGGGCGGTCAAAGGTTCATGCATGCGTTTTCAGAATGCCCTCCAGATACAGCAGCGCGTTTTCGGCGCAGCCCTCCTGCGGCAAGCGGCCCTGCTTGAGCCGGTATTCATAATCGAGCAGGAAGTCATAGGCCGCACGCAGCCGCGCCTTGTCAAAGCGCCGGGCCTGCTGCTGCGTGCGCCCCACCGCGAAGGGTGGGATGCCCAGCAGCTGCGCCTGGGACGCCTGCGGGGTGCGCTCGTCCATCAGGCAGCGCATATGGTAGAGGATGCGGTACTGCCTGAGCAGCATGGCCAGAATGCCCACGCGATCCTCGCCGGAGCGGAGCATGTCACGCAGCAGGGCAAAGGCCGTGTTGTTGTTGCCCGCGACCTGCGCATCCACCATCTGGAACACCGTGCACTCCGTGGAGCGCGTGCAGATCTGGTCGATATCCTCCGCGGCAATCTCCTCGCGCTCGCCGAGATACGCGCACAGCTTGTCCATCTCCTGACGCAGCAGCGCCGCGTCATGCCCCACGGTAAAGACCAGCCGCGCGGCGTTTTCGCCGCTGAGCCGCTTGCCCATGCGGCGCAGAGCGCGCACGCACCAGTCGGCGCACTCGGCGTCATTCATGGGGGAGAAGTCCACGATGGCATTTTGCTTTTTGAGCAGCGTATAGAGCTTCTTGCGGCCGTCGGCTTTGCCCTTGACATAGAACACCACGCACGCCGTGGGCGGAATGCGGGGAATATAATCCGAAAAAGCAGCGGCGCGGTCCTCGTCCTCGGATTTTCGACCCGCGGTGAGCAGGGCGCATTCACGCACCACCACCACGCGCTTTTCAGCCAGAAAAGGCAGGGTTTCGGCAGCGGCGATGAGTGCGTCAGGGGCGGGGTCGGTCAGGTCGGTCAGATTCATCTGCTCCAGCCCTTCGGGCAACAGGCGAGCACACAGGCTTTTGAGCGCCTGCTGCTTGATGTATTCCTCCGCGCCCTCAAAGAGATAGCAGCCGGCGATGCGTCCGGCCTTGACGGCGTCGAAAAAGGCGGTGTGATTCACGGAGCCCACCTCGCTTTGTAGGGTATGATGCACAGCTGGCTGCCGTGCAGGGTGAGGGTGATGTCGCCGCAGGCGTCGGTGCGCAATACCTGCGCACCGCTTTGCGCAAGGCGCTGCAGCGTCTCTGTCCCGGGCAGGTAACGGCTGCCGGAGGAGCAGCTCACCAGCGCCACGCGCGCGCCCACCTGGTCGAGAAACGCTTCGCCCGTGCTCGAGCCGCTGCCGTGATGCGCCACCTTGAGCACATCCGCGGGCGCGGCGGCGTATCGCTCATAGGCGCCGGAAAGGTCGCTCGCGCTGAGGATGGTGTACGGACCAAAGCCGATGGACAGGACCAGCGGCAGCTCGTTGGCATCCTGCCCCGAACGGATGTGCTCCCGCACGGGCCACAGCACGGATACACTGGTGGTATTGTAGCGCAGTTCGTCGCCGCGCGCAAGCTCCCTGACCGGCACTCCGGCGTCCTTCAGCCGCTCCAGCAGGAGCAGCGCGTCCGGGTCCACCTGCTGGCGGGTGGCGTTCAGGGGAAGATAGACCTGATCGATGGCTATTTCCGCGTCCAAAAGATCCGCGACGCCGCCGATGTGGTCCAGATGCAGATGTGTGATGAACAGCACGTCCACATCCCGCCCCTCCGCAAGCAGATAATCCAGCGCGGCTTCACCGTCGCTGCCCGCGTCGATGAGCAGGGTCTGGTCGCCGTCCAGCAGGAGAGCGCAATCCGCCTGGCCTACAGCAAGCTGGATATAGCGCAGTTCCGCCGAGCGCGAGGCATACGTGCCGCCGAGCGCCACCGCCAGCACCAGCGCCGAGGCCAGCGCGCGGCGGCGCAGGGACCCGGCCACACGGCCCGACAGCATCAGCCCGATGAGCGCCAGCGCCGGACCTGCCAGCACGGGCGGGGAGGGAACGCGCACTGCCGCGCCCGGCAATGTGGACAGCAGATTCACCAGCCACAGAAGCAGCCGCGCCAGCAGGGAAGCCGTATATCCCAGCGCCTGCCCCAGGAGGGGAACGGAGGAAAAAAGAAGCGTGATGGCGCACAGGGGCGTGAGCAACGTGCCAGCCAGCGGCACGATGAGCAGGTTGATCGCGACGCCGTAGAGCGGAAGCTGGTGGAAGTACGCCGCCGTGGGAAGCGCCACACCCACCTGCGCGGCGAGGGAAACCGCCAGAAGCGACAGCGCGCTCTGCTCCAGCCGGCCCAGCGCGTGCCGCAGGGACCGGATTCTCTCCGGAGAATGCGGGAACAGGCGGGCAAACAGACGCCTGAACGGCGGAAGAAGCACCGTGATGCCCAGCATGGCCGAAAAGCTGAGCACGAATCCCGCTGACCATGCCTGCAGCGGGTCCAGCGCCAGTACGGCCAGCATCGCAGCGGCCAGCGTGGTCAGCGGATCGGGCTTGCGCAAGGCCAGATGCGCCAGCTGCGTGAGCATCAGCATCACCGCCGCGCGTACCGAGGCGGCAGAAAAGCCCGTGAGCGCGCAGTAGCCCACCAGAAACACCGCCAGCACCGGCGGCCGAAGCGTGCGGCGCACGCGGAGCAGACGCAGCACGAGGAGCAGCAGGCCGCCCAGCAGCCCCACGTGCAGTCCCGACACGCTCATCACATGCGCCACGCCCAGCGTTTCAAACGCCTCGCGCTCCTGCTGGCTCAGGCCCTCGCGCTCGCCCAGCAGCAGTGCCACGCCTACGCGCGCTTCCTCGCCCATGACGCGCTCCAGCGAGCGGATGAAAGCCTGGCGCACACGGTAGGCCGCATCCTTGACCGGTGCATCCGCCTCGCTGTTGAGCACCTCGATGCCCTGATAGGCGGCGATGCCGAAGGACTGCCCGCTCTGCCGCATCCAAAGGGCAAAATCCCGGTGCGGCTCGCCCGATTTGCCATCCGGCAGATACACGCGGCCCTCGAGGCGGACCTGCGCGCCGTCGAACAGCTCCGGCGGAACATCGTCATAATGCAGGGTGCAATAGGCCGTGCCGTGTGCGGGCGCGCCATCGAGCGCGATATCTCCCAGCACGAAGGCGACGCGCTGGTCCGGGCGCTCGCTCGCGCCGCCGTAGACATACCCGGTGATCTCATAGGTGCCGGGGTCCGGCTGGGGCGTCCCATAGGCGGACTGGAAGCGCAGCGCGCCCAGGGCGAAAAAGCAGAGCGCGAGCGCAATGCCCGCGCCCGCGCCCAACCTGCGCAGAATCCATCCCAGAAGCAGGGACACTCCCGCGATGATCCACAGCCAGAGCCCGCCCGTCAGCCGCAAAGCCGCCATACAGCCTGCAAGAAACGAAAGAGAGACTACAAGCAGTATGCTGTTGCGCTCCGGGACCGCTATCATCAGCAGGCGGCCCCGGGCGCGGCACACCGCGCTTACCTCGCTTCAGGGGGAGGCGCTTCCAGCAGGCATACCGCGTGCGCGCTGATGCCCAGCTCCTCGCCTTCAAACCCCAGATGTTCAGTGGTGGTGGCTTTCACGCTGATGCGCCCCTCCGCCACACCCATGGCCCGGGCCAGACAGGCGCGCATCTGGTCAATGTAGGGGCGCAGCTTGGGGCGCTGCGCCACGATGGTCACGTCCGCGTTGCCGAGGGCGTAGCCCTCGCGGCGAAGCAGCGCGCACACTTCCTTCAGCAGGCCGATGGAATCCGCGCCGCGGTAACGCTCGTCCGTATCGGGAAAGAGCTTGCCGATGTCGCCCAGCGCGGCCGCGCCCAGCAGCGCGTCCATCAGGGCGTGGGTGGCCACGTCGGCGTCGCTGTGGCCCAGAAGCCCCAGCGTGTGCGGCACTTCGACCCCGCAGAGGATGAGCTTTCGACCCTCCACCAGGCGGTGGACGTCCATGCCGTGTCCGATGCGCATCATCCGATCAGCTCCTTTTCCGCCCGCGCGGCCAGAATCAGCCCGGCGAGCATGAGGTCGGTGGGGGTGGTGAGCTTGAGGTTTTCGCGGCTGCCCTCGCACAGGTAGACCGGCATGCCGGCGTGTTCCAGCAGGGCGGCATCGTCCGTGCCGAGAAATCCGTCGCGGCGCGCGACCTCGTGCGCCTTGCGGATCAGCTCCACCCGGAAGGCCTGCGGGGTCTGCATGGCGCGCAGCGCGGACCGGTCGGGGGTGTCCAGCACCAGCCCGTCGGGTGCGGCGCGCTTGATGGTGTCGCTCACGGGCACCGACGCGATGCCCGAACCGCGCGCTTCCACCGATTCGATGGCGCGTCGGATGACGTCCTCGGTGACCAGCGCGCGGGCGCCATCGTGGATGAGCACGCACTCGGCGTCGTCCGGCAGGGCGTCCAGCCCGCAGCGCACCGAGTCCTGACGCTCCGCACCGCCGGGCACCACCCGCAGCACAAAGCGGTCCAGCCCGCAGCGGGCGATGATCTGGCGCATCTCCTCCACCTCAGCAGCCGCAGCTACGACCACCGCGCCCGCGCACAGGCCGGAAAACGGCGCGATGGCCCGCACGATGGCGGGTATGCCCCGAAGCGGCAGAAAGACCTTGTTGCGGTCCGCCTCCATGCGGCGGCCGCTGCCTCCACCCAAAACAATGGCGTAGCTTTTCACCTTACGCCTCCCCGCGCTCCATGCGCGTCTGCTCGTCCTCCTCAAGCACCTGGTACATATCCTGCGCGCCTTCCTTGCGCACGGTTTCCTTCACGCTCTGGATGCGGTAGCGGCCCACGCGGCTGCCGAAGCGGATCTCCAGCACGTCGCCCTCGCGCACCTCCGCGCCGGGCTTGGCCACCTTGCCGTTGAGCGACACACGGCCGCCCGAGCAGGCCTCGTTGGCTACGGTGCGGCGCTTGATAATGCGCGACACCTTCAGAAATTTATCCAGTCTCATGGGAATGCTGCTCCTTTCAGGCGGTTACGACCGCTTCGATCAGGCGCAGGGTGTTTTCCACCCCTTTTCGGTGGCTACGCTCATACCCGTGCGAGGCGTATACGCCCGCGCCGATGAGCGCAAAGCGCACGTCGTGTCCCGCGCGCAGCGCCGCCCCCGCATCGCTGCCGTAGGCGGGATACACGTCCACGGCATAGTCGATGCCGTTGGCCCTGGCCAGCGCGATGAGCTCGCCGGTCATCTCGTAGTCATAGGGGCCGGAGGAATCCTTGGCGCAGATGGACACCTGCTGTTCCCGGCAGGCAAGCCCCTCGCCCACGCAGCCCATATCCACCACCAAAAGGTCCTCGGTGTCCTCCGGCAGGCCGCAGGACGCGCCGTGGCCGACCTCCTCATAGACGGAGAAAAACAGCGTGACCTTGCGCGAGAGCTGGACCGCGCCATCCGCCACGCCCCTGGCCAGCGCCAGCAGCATGCCCGCGCTGAGCTTGTCATCCAGGAAGCGGCTGCGGATAAAGCCGCTTTCGGTTACGCGGGTGCGGGGGTCCAGGCAGACGACATCGCCCGTGGCAATGCCCAGCCGTTCGACGTCCTCACGGGTAGCGACCTCCTCATCCAGGAGGATCTCCAGCGTGGTATCGTCGCGCTTTTCAGTGTCCAGCTCGCGGTTGACGTGCTTGGAGGCGTTGCGCAGCTCCACCACGCCGGTATAGGACTGCCCGCCGCGGGTGAGGACGGTCACGTTCTCGGTTTCCACGGCCTGCAGGGAAGGCCCGCCCAGACAGGTGAAAGCCAGCCGTCCGTCCGGTTTGATGGCGCGCACCATCAGCCCCAGCGTGTCCACGTGCGAGGCGAGGGCAATGGGATGCCCTTCTCCGCCAAGCGTACACACCACGCCGCCCTTTCGAAGCTGCCGGGGAGAAAAACCAAGCCCCTCCAGCGTTTCCACAAGGGCGCTGCACACCTTGCCGGGATAGCCCGTCGGACTGGGGATGGACAGGAGGCGAAGGGTCTGGTCAAGGGAATAGCGTGCGTCGAGCGGCATGGGACATTTCCTCCAAAACATGGTTTTTTATTATGATACCTCATTTGACTCAGGCAGGCAAGAAAAAAAGCGTCGCCAGACAGCCGCTGCAGACTGCCGGACGACGCGCGGACCGCCATCGGTGACGGCGGCTTCGCCAAAAAGAATTACTTGTTGACGCTGTCCTTCAGAGCCTTGCCGGCCTTGAAGACGGGGGCCTTGGAGGCCTCGATGCTGATCTGCTCGCCGGTGCGGGGGTTGCGGGCCACGCGCGCGGGGCGGCTGCGGACTTCGAAGCCGCCGAAGCCAACGATCTGGACCTTCTCGCCAGCGGCCAGGGTCTCGGTGATGACGTCGGTCACGGCAGCGATCGCCTTTTCAGCGTCCTTCTTGGTGAAACCGGTCTTCTTAACGATAGCGGCAGTCAATTCAGCTTTGTTCACAATGAATTACCTCCTTTGATTTTCCCATGCATGGCATGGAAGACGGGGTTTCGTTCATGGAAAGCGCGATCTCACGGGGTTTTTGGCTCAAACCCTTTGCCCGCCTCGCTTTCCTGTGTTCCAGTATACATCCATTTCCGATAAAGTCAAGTCCTCTAAGCATTTTCCCGACTTTTTTATGGCGTTTTCCATGGCACGGAAGCGGGAAATGAACTTATTTGTGGAAGCAAAAAGGGCAATATCGGGATTCTTGCCAGCCAGGCGGCAAACATTGACCACAGAGAACAGCAGGTCACCCAGCTCCATTTCGGGGTCCACGCCGTCGCCGAGGTTCTGGGCCACCTCGTCCGCCTCCTCGTAGACCTTGCCCAGCGCCTCGGCCGCGCCCGCAAAATCGAAGCCCACCTTGTGCGCCTTGTTTTGCACCTTGCTGGCGCGAAGCAGGGGCGACAGCCCGGTGGAGACGTCCTCCATGGCCTGCGCGTGGGTGGTGATGCCGCGCTGGCGGCGTTTGAGGGCCTCCCAGTTGTCCAGCACCTGTCCGGCGGTATCAGCCTTTTCCGTGCCGAAGATGTGGGTGTGCCGCTCGATCATCTTGTGGCAGATGGCGGTTGTGACATCGTGGATGTCAAAGTCGCCGTGCTGGCGCGCCACCTCCGCGTGGAACACCACCTGCAAAAGCACGTCGCCCAGCTCGTCGTACATATGGTCGATGTCGCCGTCGCGCACGGCCTGGATGTATTCATAGCTTTCCTCCAGAAGGCTGGGCAACAGGCTTTCGTGGGTCTGCTCGCGGTCCCAGGGGCAGCCGTCGGGCGCGCGCAGGCGCTGCATCACGTGCACCAGGTCGTCCATGTCATAGCGGGCGCGCCGCTCCATGGGCACGGCGGGCACGTAGGCGGCGGTGAGGTGGTCATAGGCGCTCTGGCGGTCCAGCTCATAGAGCGGTACGGAGCGCACGGACAATTCGCCCGTGGCCTCGTCCCCGGTGAAGAAGGACACGGGCGTCTCCTCCGGCAAAAGGTCCATCAGGCGCAGCTTCACCTCGCCCGCACATTCGCGGCTGTGCACCTCCGTTACCAGCAGCGGCTCTTCCGGCGAAACGCGGGCCTGCAGGAAGGACTCCGCCGCGTACAGCCTCACGCCCGCCGGCGCATCCTCTATCATGGCCAGGCAGCGGTCCGCATGGCTGACGCCGGGCAGAACCCGCACATCCGCCTCCCGCGGCTTGAGCCGCTGAATCTGGGCCACGGTTTCGTCGAAAGCTGCATCGCTCACGGCGTAGCAAACGGGGCTTTCGCCAAGCAGGCTGAGCACTTTGACCGCCGCTGCGCGATTGAAGGTGTCGAAGTCCTCACATTCGTCATAGAGCGCGTCGAGCGTCTCAAAGGCGATGCCCTCCTGGCGGAGAAAATCCGCCATGGGGTGACGGCCCGTGCGCAGCATCACGCGCGGGGCCTCGCGCAGCGCGCGCTCCACGCCGCGGGTCAAAAAAGCCTCGCCGCCGGTTCCCAGGGTCACAATGGTCAGGCGGTTCATGAGTCAGTCCTCCTTCTTTGGCGCCCTGCCGCGGCTGAAGCGTTTGAGCAGGGGAGCAAGGTCATCGCGAGTCATCGCCCCGGTGATGAGCGCAAAGGCGGCATAGGCGCCAATGCCCAGCAGCACCAGCGCCACCGTCCACAGCCGTCCGGAGGGCAGCCAGCGGATCGCCAGCGCCAGCACGGCGCCCATGAGCGCGGTGGCCAGCGCGGGCTTGAGCAGAATGCCCTTCAGATCCAGCTTCATGCCGGTGTACTTGCGCACGTACCACAGGTTGGGCAGCATGCTGATGGTATAGCAGGAGAGCGAGGCGATGGGCGCGCCGTAGATGTTGATGCCGGGCGTGCCGATGAGCGTGTAGTTGAGTAGCACCTTGACCGCCACGCCCGCCATGAGCGTGTACATGGGGATGCGCTGCTTGCGCAGGCCCTGCAGAATGCCGCTGGTGGACTGAACCACGGTAAAGAGCACGATGGTCAGGCTGGAAAGGCTCAGCAGCTCGGTGGTTACGCGCAGGGATTCGGGCGTATCAAAATGATAGATCAGGCTGAGAATCTGCGAGGACAAAAGGCTCATGCCGATGGAGCAGGGCAGGCCTACCACAAACGACAGCCGAAGCCCCAGCGCGCTTTGACGGCGCATGGCCTTGCCGTCGCCGCGGGCCATGGCGCTGGAGATGGAGGGCACCAGGCTCATGGAGATGGCCACGGCCAGAGCGGTGGGCACGTTGATCAAAGTGAGCACATAGCCCGAATAGCGCCCGTAGAGCCCCAGCGCGGCGCTGTGCTCGATGCCCGCGTCCACCAGACGGTTGAGCAGGAGGCCGCTGTCGATGAAGGAGGCGATGGGCACGATGCACGCGCCCAGCGTGATGGGAATGCTCAGGGACAGGAGGCGCTTGAGCAGGGGACGCACGGCCAGGGGCGGCTCGTCCGGATTCTGGGGCAGGGCGGCGAAGGATGCGCGCCTGCGCCGGTAGATCACCACCATGTACAGAAGCGCCACGCCCTCGGCGATGGAGGTGCCCAGAAGCACGCCGGCCGCCGCGTAGGCCACGGAGACGCGCATGCCGAAATACGCGAGCGGCAGGGCCACAAAGACCTTGCCCACCTGCTCGATCAGCTGGGAAATGGCGGTAGGCACCATGTTCTGCTGACCCTGCATGAACCCGCGCAGCGCGGACATGGCGCACACCAGCAAAAGGGCGGGCGCGATGGCCACAAAGCCCGGCTGGGTGGAGGGATCGCCCGAACGAAGGGCCAGCGTGGGGCTCATGACCACCATCAGGAGCATGGCGATCAGGCCGAGGCTGGACAGAAGGCACAGCGCCACGCGGAAGACGCGCCGGGCGTTGCGGGGATCGTCGCGCGCCAGCGTAAAGCTGACCATGCGGCTGATAGCGACCGGCAGGCCGGCCGAGGAGATGGTCAGCAGCATGTTATAGGTGGGAAAAACCAGCTGATAGGTGCCCATGCCCTCGTCCCCGATGAGCCAGGCCAGGGGGATGCGGTACAGGGCGCCCACGATCTTGCAGATCAGGCCCACGACGCTGAGAACGGTCATGCCGCTGAGAATGGATTTCTGCGTGCTGCTCAAAAAAAGGCCTCCGAAAAAAAGGAAATTTGTCGGCGGAATATGGCAAAACCGCGGCAAGCCTATTATAAGCGCATTGCCGCGGTTTCGCAAGGTAATGATGTGCGTTGGGGGCCAGTGTTACTGCTCCATCTGACGGCCTACGATGCCCGCGGCGGTTTCCGCCACCTTGAGCTCCGCGTCGCCCATCTTGGCGCCCTGTTCCTTGGAGAGAAGCAGCACCGCGCCGATGGCTTCGCCGTCCGCGATGATGGGGGAGACCACCTGCGCCGTGTAGCCGGTGATGTCCTCCTCGTTGGTCACGGCCACGATCTTGCCGCCGCCCGCGCGGTTGATGGCCACGGTCTGGCGGTTGGCGATGGCCGTCTCCAGGTCATGGCTGATGGGCTTGTCGGCCAGTTCCTTCTTGCTTACGCCGCTGGCCGCCACCACCTGATCGCGGTCTACGATGCAGGCGATGTGCCCCATGGCGCGAAAGATGGATTCCGTATAATCCTTGGCAAAGGCCGACATTTCCCCGATGGGGGAGTATTTCTTCAGGATGACCTCGCCGTCCCGGTCGGTGTAGATCTCCAGGGGGTCGCCGCTGCTGACAACATGGACATCGAAAACCTTGTCTCGCTGGTTTCTGGCAGACTGGACAAGTTGGCAACCCAGGGCGTTTTCGATGCCCGGCTTAAAATTTACGGTATCCTCCAGCTCGCAGGCGCGCAGAAGCTGGTCGATGTCGGCCTGAAGCTGAATTTCGAGGTGGTCCTCGTAGACTTTGATGCGGTCGATGATGAGCCGCAGGTCGTTTCGGTCGAGCTTTTCCTTGGCGAGGATGTCCCCAAAGACGTCGATAGCGGTTTTCGCCACGCGGTTGACCCGCAGGATGGTGTTGCGCCTGTCCGAGAGAAGGTCGATCTGGTGGGTCAGCCCCTCGATCCTGCGCTGGAGGTCGCTTTCCATCTCGTCGTAGGTTTCCTCCAGCAGCGCCTCCTGATCGGGGTGCTTCATGATGTCGCGGATGCGCTGGCGCTTGGTGGCCTTGAGCTCCTCGTGCAGGTCGTC
>DVIV01000002.1 GCA_018710985.1 Candidatus Limiplasma pullicola | reverse complement strand
TGACAGTTACGGTAGGTTTGAGGGCATCCCTCCTTTATCATAACTGTCTTTTCATTCGCCACAAATGAGCCGCCAGTCATGATGTAATGTTTTTTGGTGTAATCCACCCTCTATACATTACATCATGGTTCTGGATGCTGTTGGACTCGCTGTCCACATTATCATCACGGCTCAGGCGGCAGTAGAGAGCGGCTGTGCCGGTAGAGATTTTCTTGCTTGACTGTTTCAAAATACCCTCCTTCCTGCAATCAAGCAAGAGGTTCTTATTTATGTATATTATACCTCTGCCGACTGCCCGTGTTAAGGATGTCGATGGAACAGTTAGGCTGGCTCCAGATCGGCCAGCATCTGCCGGGAGCAGGATTTCATTGTGGACGATACCACGCTTTTCCGGGTAGTGCTTCACTTGCTGGTCATATTCACAGAACAGTTTTTCGCCACTCTGGTAAGCAGCGGCGGCAACCGCAGACTGCCGCTGACTGCGCTGAACAATCGTGATTTCGTTGTGTGGACAGGGCATTTCGTGTCCCTCCTTTCGCTAATTGGTGGACGGGGTGGCGTTTTACCACCTCATTTTGGGCAGAAAAAAAGCAGGAAACCTTTCTTTCAGATTTCCTGCTCGGTGTGCCGCTGTGTGGGCGGCGGGTATTTAGTTGTAAAAGTTCGGGACAAGTTGACCCGATGTGAAGCTGACGAACTGGAATTTATTTGTTGTTATTTTCTATCAATCCCCAAAACATCATAGTATTCATCACTATACTCAATGCCACTATTGTCAAAGCGAGATTGCAGTTCTTTTACATAGTCATAAGGGTTATCAATAGGGGAAATTTCTAATTCTGTTTCAAGATAACTTAATGTCGCTTTCTGTTCCTCTGTGCGGATTGCTTCTTCCTCTTTGAGGTGTTTTTCAAATTTGTCTTTGTCCATCCAAATAATCTGCTCAATAGGATTAGTAGAACCACAAGCAAGAATAAGTCTCATAAAATCCTCAAAGGTTCTTGCCAGTGGATAAACAAAAACATCTGCACAAGTATCAGGATTGCAGGCAAAAACCATTTCCCCATACGGCTCAATAAAGCAATACATAATACTTCCTTCAAAACCTATTGCCTTTGCATTGGTCGGATAGCAGAAGTAAGAATAAATATCTTCAACTTGTTCAAGACAAATCAAAGAGCCATTTATATTCAGTTCTTTGTATTGGTCAAAAAGTGTTTCCATTTTATCACACTCCTTTACAACTTCTAATTTTTCAGTTCTACAAGTTGGAAGTTGTCGCTATGAAATTTCTTTTTCATCATCTCTTGGTGGTCGGACATAACATAACATTTCTTTTTCACAAGCACCAAATTTTGAGAAATTGGATTTCGCTTCTTTTAGCGTTATTCCATGATTAGAGTCGCTTGGTTCGTTATCAGAAGCAATGAACGGGTCATTCTCCCAAAAACAAACGGGGCAAATATACCCACAATCTTCATTTGCCGGAACATTATAGGTAAAATATCCGCAGCAAGGACATTGGTATTTTTTCATATAAACCTCACGTTTAAGCCTTGACCTCAAATTCCTGATTTATTTCTGACTTTATTATACTTCATCGATTATCGAAAAGATAGCATATTTTATGAAACTTGTCGGCTGGGAACAGCTTGCACCGCAAGGTGTCCCCAACAGGCAAGTCCACAAAAGGGTAGCTGGCTGCAGCCAGCGCAGGGGAAGTGTAGCGTCCCCTGTTTGATTTGGAGCAGACCATGACTGCGGAAAATCACAGCTCTCCGGCGAGGAGCCTTCGGAGAACGCAATGCACCAACCTCTGGGTGGTGTATAATTGCGCCCTTAGTACAATCGTTTTTTAACATTACGCTTCCGGGTATCAAAAACACGCTGATCTATGTGATCACCATTACGGTTATGGGCGGCTTCTCCATGTTCACGGAAAGCGTCGCACTCTGGCAGCAGCAGTATCCCGGCGGCACCGGACGCACAATCGTAGGCTATCTTTATATGATGGGCTTCAAAAAGAATGATATAGGCCTGGGCAGCGCAGTAGGCATCGTGCTGCTGGTCATGGTGTGCGTCGTCAACCTGATTCAGCTGGTGTTGATGGGGTTCTTCAGGAAAGAGGCTGATTCATAATGAAAAAAAGTGGACATGGCCTGATCAAAAAGCGGCCGGGGCTGAAAATGCTATATGCCGTGCTGCTTGCACTGACGACGGTGTTTATGCTCACGCCTTTTTATTTCATGTTCCTTTCCTCGCTGAAACCCGGTACGGAGATCCTCCGGTACGGCCTGAGCTTTAAGATTGACCCCGGTATCTCCTCGTTTGCAAATTATACGGCGTTGAATACCTATCGGGAAGGAATCTACTGGAGCTGGTATGCGAGCAGCCTGATCATCATGGTGCTTCAAACGGCTTTTGGCCTGTTCTTTGCCTCTCTCGTCGGCTACGGACTGGCCATGTATCACTTCAAGGGCCGCAGAGCGCTGGATGTGCTGGTGCTCATTATGCTGATGCTTCCCTTTGAAATTCTGATCCTTCCCATGTATCGCGTGCTGACAAACGTGAAGCTGATCGACAGCTATTTCGGCGTCATCATGCCGTACCTGGTGCCCGCCTATATGGTTTTCTTTTTCCGGCAGTTCTGCAGCGGGCTGCCCCGGGAACTGATTGAGGCGGGTCGCATCGATGGCTGCAGCGATTATGGCATCTTTTTCAAAATCATGACACCCATTATGATTCCGGCCTTTGGAGCCATGGGAATCCTGTCGGCCATGAACAGCTGGAACAACCTGCTCTGGCCCTTGATGGTCATCAATACGGACCGGAAGTTCACCATTCCCATTGGCATGGGAACGACGATTACCCCCTACGGCAATGCCTATGACGTGCTGATGCCAGGAGCGGTTATGGCCGTGGTACCGATTGTAATTGTATATCTGTGTTGCCAGAAGACCTTCATGAAGGGCATGACGGCCGGAAGCATCAAGGGATAACAAAGGCACCCTATAAAAAAAACATCATGCAGCAAGGAAGATATGACATGAAAAAGGCGACCATTATCATAGACAAAGATTTTCTCGTGGACCAGATTGACCGCAGGCTGTATGGATCTCTGCTGGAACATTTGGGAAGGGCTATCTACAATGGAATTTACGAGCCCGGCCATCCTCTGGCCAACACGGACGGCTTCCGCACCGATGTGATCGAACTGGTGAAAATGCTCAATGTTTCCGTGCTGAGATATCCTGGCGGAAACTTTGTTTCCGGATTCAACTGGGAAGACAGCGTTGGCCCCAAAGAACTGCGCCCCAGGCGCTTGGACCTGTCGTGGGCCACGACGGAAACCAATGAGGTGGGCCTGCATGAGTTTTGCCGCTGGGCGAAAACGGTCGGGGCCGAAATGATGTATGCGATCAACCTTGGCACCAGAGGAATCGACGCGGCCCGAAACATCGTCGAATATGCCAACCATCCCAGCGGGAGCTACTGGAGCGATCTTCGAATCAAATATGGAGAAAGCCAGCCGCTGGGCATCAAGCTCTGGTGCCTTGGCAACGAGATGGACGGAGACTGGCAAATCGGACACCATACGGCCTACGAATACGGGCGGCTTGCAAATGAGGCGGCCAAGGTCATGAAATGGGTGGACCCATCCATCGAGGTCGTTGCCTGCGGAAGTTCGCATACCGACATGCCCACCTTTGGCGTGTGGGAGCGGGAGGTGCTTGAGCAGTGCTATGACAATATTGACTACATATCGCTCCATCGGTATTATGACAATGAATCCGATGATACGCCCTCCTTTTTGGCAAAAAGCATGGACATGGAATCTTTCATCCATACTGTTTCTTCCATCTGTGACGCCGTTGGGGGAACCAAGAAGAGCAAAAAGAAGATCCATCTCTCCTTTGACGAGTGGAATGTATGGTATCACAGCAAGGAGCAGGACAGGAAGATTAAAACGCTGGACAAATGGGGCCGCGCCCTGCCGCTGCTGGAAGATGTCTATAACTTTGAGGATGCGCTGCTGTGCGGAAGCATGTTGCTTGCCCTGCTGCGCAATG
This sequence comes from Candidatus Limiplasma pullicola, assembly GCA_018710985.1. GTDB lineage: Bacteria > Bacillota > Clostridia > Christensenellales > Aristaeellaceae > Limiplasma > Limiplasma pullicola. The sequence goes on along the minus strand of DVIV01000002.1, from coordinate 45,875 downwards.
CAGACCGCGTGAAAATCGCATGCCTTGCGCAGCTGGTCAACGCAATCGCCCCCATTATGACCAGGCCGAAAGGGAGCGTATGGAAGCAGACCATCTTCTGGCCATTCTACCATACCGCGCTTTTTGGACATGGCAAATCGCTGCAGGTCATGGTTCAAACCCCCTTCTACGACTGCAAAGAATACGAAAGGGTCCCGATCGTTGACGCCGCGGCAGTCGAAAATGACAATGGCGAGATCGTTCTGTTTGCCGTTAACCGGGATATGCAGGAGGGTATTGAACTGACCGCTGATTTACGGGGCTATCATGTTTCACAGGTGCAGGAGCATATCGTTTTGCATTGCGATGATGTGAAGGCAGCCAATACCGAGTGCAATCCTGACCGGGTTGAGCCTGTCAGGGTTGCTGACGGGCAGATCGACGGCGGAAAGCTGCAGATCCGCCTTCCTGCTCTGAGCTGGAATGTCATCCGCCTGTCGCAGATTGGTTAAAAAAACAAAACCGGATTGTATGGAAAGATCATTCCCAAACCACTTGCGTTTTGTTATAATAATGCACGAAAAGCCATGAGCTGGCGAAGTGGTTGAAGGAGTGAAGGCTTTGCACACATATCGGTCAGACAAACGAGTTACGCTGAAAGATGTTGCAAAGGTTTGCGGGTATTCGGCAAATACCATATCGCGTGCGCTGCGGGGAGATCAGAAACTGCCTGAAAAAACCCGCTCCCTGATTTCCCAAACCGCGCAGGAGATGGGCTATATTCGGAACATGTCCGCACAAACGCTCCGACTCGGACGCAGCCACACGGTAGCCATCATTATCAATGATATCAACAATCCCTATTATACCAATATGGCAAGCGACATCAATCTCTACCTCAATCAGAATGGTTTTAACATGATGCTCTTCTGCTGCAAGAATGATGAAAACCTTGCCGAACAGATGATTCAACTGTCCATCTCCATGTGCGTGGACGGCATACTGTTTTTCCCTTTCAGCAGTTCCAAGCATATCATCCAGCTCGAAAACAGCGGCATTCCCTTTGTGGTTATGGATCGCTGGATTGAGGGTTTGTCTTACAACAATGTGCGGCTGGACGATGAAAGCGGCGGATACGAAGCTGCCAGAATGCTTCTGGAATATGGGCACCGTGATATTCTTTACATTGCGGGCCCCTATATCAACAGCTCGCAGGGAGACCGTCAGAGGGGCATCTTCCGCGCTTTTGATGAGTATAGGGTTGACCGGTCCAAGCTCCGGGTCCTGCCCTGGTCCATGCTGCCGGGGCAGGGCGAAGCCGGGGAGTATTACCCTTTGCTGTTGCCTTTGAATTATACGGCAATGATCGCTTACAACGACGATATCGCGTATCACTGCATGAATGAGCTGAGAATGCACGGCATCCGCGTCCCCGAGGAAATCTCCATGATCGGATTTGACCATATCCGGCGCCATAACAGCAGCTTCCCGCTGCTCAACAGCGTGACCGCCAAAGAACAGACGGTTTCCGAAGTGGCGGTCAAGGTGCTGCTGGAGCAGATGCAGGATGTGCATATGAAAAAAGCCAACATTGTGCTGCCGATAGTCGTTCATGACGATGGAACCGTGGTACGCCGCTAAACGGATGACCGGGGGAATCTGTTTTCGCAGGCATGGCGAAGCTGCCCGGAGAGGAAGAGGAGGATTGGTGGGAAAGCCCCGTATGCAAAGGGGCTTTCCTTTTTTCAACATATGTACAGGCGCGGCCCCCAGGCACAAACCCGCGCTGAGAAATGCTTGTCTCCCAAAAGAAAGAACAGAAAGTAGCGGATGAAGGTGGCGGCATTTCCACCCTTACTCTCAAAATACAGCAGAGAGGGATCTCCGCCATGCAGCACGTCAGTATAGGCGACGCCGCTCGACAACCTTTCCCGGACCGCTGGCACCTTGTTCCCCGTCCCTCTCCAGACTCTCAAAGCACAGCCGCGCGGCCATGCCTGCAGCCTCCCCCTGACGCACGGGGAGCACGGGCAGCTTTTACGCCTCCCACAAAACCATTCCGAAAAAGGTGACGGTATTCTGACCATTGATGTACTTCAGGGATGTACCCTTGGTGGTGTTGTACACATCCACGCCGCTTCCCTCCAGTGAGGCCAGCGCCTTGTCGGGATGGCGGCAGGGCTGACCGTCGCGCCGGGCACAGGTTTCGCACAGGCGGCAGCCGCCACAGCCCAGATGCAGAAACGGCTTTTGCAAAAGCGGCTTAACGGCCTGCTGCACATGTAGGCTCACCTGGGCGTGCTCTCTGGCGCGGCTGGTCATGCCCTCAATGTCAAAGCTGTCCTCGATGGACGCGATGGTCTGATAAATCAGGGCCCAAGGATAGCGGCGAACCTGCGCCATGGCGGTTTCGATGTCGCCCGTATCGGGTGGGCACATCCAGCAGCGGCCGTAGTTGCCGCAGCCGTTGGTTTCGCAGATCCTGCGGAACTCCGCGGACAATACGATCTGACGCTGGGGGATGATGGCTGCTTTAGCTGCTCCGCTGGTCAGAGCTGCCTTAATCAGACACATGCCAAGCTCGCTCATGGGTATTTTCCCTCCTAAAGGACATGAAAAGGATGCCAGTGCCTTCCCAGCCAACGTATGTGCAATAACAGGCAGGAAGTCCGATTCGGCGGGACAGGCCCATAACAGCACCTGAGCGTCTGAAGCGATGCAGCCTTGCAGCTCGCACGAAAGACTTGCGGCCTTTGGAACGTGGCGTTCAATGCGTCACGCATGCTGACAGCCTGCAAAAGAAGGGCGCCGATTTCCGTACATGGGAAATAGGAATCTCTGTCCACACGACCTTAAGAAGCACAGAGCCGCACGGCCATATCCGCAGCACTTACGGCATCGGGGGTGTATGCGTCTGCGCCAATCTCACGGCAAAACGCTTCCGTTACAGGAGCACCGCCAACCATGATTTTTACACTGTCACGGATGCCGGCAGCTTCAGCTGCCTTGACCACTTCTTCCATCGCTCCCATGGTTGCGGTAAGCAGTGTGGAGCAGCAAATCACCTGGCAATTCTGTTGCTTTGCCGCCTGAACAAAGCGCTCGGGGGTGACATCTGTTCCCAGGTCCACCACTTCCAGCCCCTTGCCCTCCATCATCATCTTGACCAGGTTTTTGCCGATGTCGTGCAGGTCTCCCCTGACAGTACCGATGCACACCCTTCCGACGGCTTTCACGCCGGCGGCAGCCAACTGCGGCCTGAGAAGTGCCGCGCCTTGATTCATGGCACGGGCAGCTACCAGCACCTCAGGGACAAAGGCCTCGTTTTTCTGGAACCTTTCGCCGATGATGCCCATGCCGCGGTGCAGGCCCTGCTCCAGGATTATCCGGGCGGGAATACCCTCGTCGATAGCCTGCTGTACCAACAGCATGACTTCTTTGACCATGCCTTTTTGCACATGCTCCGAAATCTGATCAAGCAGTTCCATGACGGCTTCCTCCTATGATGATTCCGATATTGCGACTTTTGAATGAATCGATTATAATGGAATAAAATCAAAAATGCTTGTTCCTTTTTTTGATATCTTGTCTGTTTTTGAGGTGCCTATGGATGCACTGTATGCTCTGATCTCGAAGGAAAGGCTCAGCAGAAGGTTGGCTGAACTTTCCCAATGTCTGAACCTTCCAACACGACTGCTTGATGCCCAGGGAAAGCAGCTTGAGCAGCATGGAGAAACCGGCGTCTACTGCAAGTTGCTGAAAACGAAAGTTTTTTGCGAGAACGACTGTACGCAGGCACATCTGAAAGCGGGCAGAATCGCCTATGAGCTAGGTGAAAGCTATGTTTTCAGCTGCCATGCAGAGCTCAACCACATTGCCTTTTCCCTGGTGAGCCGAAAGCAACTTCTTGGTACGGTGATCGTGGGTCCGTTTCTGATGGATGTGCCGGACAGCACGCTGCTGTCTGGTCTTGCGGACAGGCACCATCTGCCGCCTTCGCTTTGTTTGGATTTGTATGACGAACTGCAAAAGCTGCCTGTAATCAGCCCTTCCCGCGTACACAGCATCAGCAGCCTGATGGATGATCTGTTCGCCCCACTGCTTTCTGACGCACGGCTATTGATGCAGGAGCGGCAGGAAAAGCTGTATCAGCAGTCGGTGATCAACGAAACCGTGCAGCATTATAAAGGGACCCGAACCGACTCCATGTGCACGCAGATTTACCGCAAGGAATGCGATCTGCTGGGCAAGGTTAAACAGTGCGATATCCGGGGCGCAAGGCAGGTGCTCAATGAGCTGCTGGGATTTGTGCTGCTGGCTCAGGGACAGGACCTGCAATGGATTCGGACGCGGGCCTGCGAGCTGACCGTTTTGCTCAGCCGCATCGCCATCGAGGGTGGCGCGCCACCCGACCGTATTCTTGCGCTCAATCCCAGGTATCTGGAACGGCTGCAAAAGGACGAGAGCTATGAGGACCTGTGCTTTTCCCTGAAGGAAATTGTGGAGAATTTCGTTGGAGCCATATCGCTGCCCGAAACGGCGCAGGCACGGCCGGTTGTACGCAGAGCCGTGGAATATATTGCGGATCATTTTGACCAGCCGTTGTCCATCCAGAGCCTGGCAGACGAGCTGGGTATCAGCCCCTCCTATTTTTCGTCCCTCTTTTCCAAATGCATGGGTGTCGGCTTTCATGAATATCTGACCCGATTTCGAATGGAGGAGGCCCGCCAGCTCCTTACAGCCACCCGATATCCCATCAATCAGATTGCCGTGACCGTGGGCTATGCGGATCAAAGCAGCTTTACCAAGGCGTTCAAACGCGTGACCGGCATAACGCCGTATCAGCTGCGGGGATGAGACAGCCGGTTGACAGTGCCCTTTGGCGGGGCTATACTGAAATCAGCCGCAGGTATCGCCGGGGCGATAGGCTGCCATGTTCAAAAGAGGAAAAGAGGGAACGGGGATATGAACGATCTTTCCATTTGCCGCAAGGTTCTTTTTTCTCTGCCGATGTGCTATGCAGTCAGCCAGCTGCATACGCCGCAGGGTTGCTATGGCGTGTGTGCCTCCGAGGGCAAGGGCGGATGCCAAGTGTACGAGTGGAATGCACCCGACGGGCAAATCCCTGTCTGGCAGGATGCCGGAGGCTGCATGAGCATCAGCCAGCTGGAAGCGGACGGTACGTTCCTGGCTGTGCAGAACTTTTTCCCCGGCTTTGACGCCGCGCAGGCATGCATCGTCAGAACCTTTCCCACGCAGGAGGGCTGGAAAGCGGAAAAGTGGATGGCCTATCCCTATCTGCACCGCTTTGATATTGTCAGGGTTCAGGAGAAGCGGTTTCTTGTGGCCTGCCAGCTATGCAAGACAAAGGCTTTCCGCGACGACTGGAGCTCGCCGGGGGAGACGGCTATCGGAGAATTGGATGGCGACCGTCCACCGCGGGAAATGCGCCCCGTGATTCCCAGCCTGACCAAAAACCATGGCTTTTGCCATACGGTGCACAACGGGCACGAAGTGCTGCTGATTGCCGGCTCGGAAGGATTGTATGAAGTGGCGGTGCCCAAATGCCCGGATGATCCCTGGCAGGCCGTGCGGCTGCTGGAGAGGGAAATCAGCGATGCCGTGACGGTGGATCTGGATGGAGACGGCGAGGACGAGCTGGTGACGATTGAGGGCTTCCACGGCGATGAGATCGCGGTGAACAAGCTGTGCGGCAGCCAGTGGCAGATCGTATACCGTTTCAGCGCGCCGTTTGCCCATGCGCTCTGGGGTGGGAACATCCTGGGCAGGCCCGGCCTGCTGGCCGCGTACCGCGGTGGCGACGGCGCATTGCTGCTGCTGCGCAAACCCGAGGAAGGCTGGCAAATGCAGCACACCGTGATTGACCGCTTTGTGGCGCCAACCAACCTGTCCGTTACCAGCGGAAGGGATGCCTGCGTGATTGACGCTTCCTGCGGCAAGGTGCAGCAGCTGGTGCGCTACACGCTGTCTTTGGACTGATACCAGGCCATTTCTTGGAATTGAAAAAAGAGACCGTTGGCATGGCCTTGCCAACGGTCCTGCGCAGGCCGCAACCGGGCGGCCTGCTTTTCTTATGTCCTTTTGGGCGGCTCTCACTCGGCCAGCACTTCTTCCTCGCAGAGGCGGAAATAGCTGACGCTCTTGGATACCAGCTCATCCAGCTGCTCAGGCGGGGTGATGGCGTTCTGGGCGGGATAGGGATCACCGCCGGGGCCGAGCGGCTCTGGCGTCACAAAGCAAGAATCGTTATTGTACCCGATGAGGTACAGGGCACGAATGATGGTTTTGATATCCATGAAGCCGTCACCCAGCGCGCAGCGGTTGGTATCAGCCATATGCAGGTTGGTCAGCATGCTGCCCGCATCCCAGATGGCCTGACCGATGTGCTTTTCGCCCACCAGCATATGATAGACGTCGCCGTTGATGTGCTGAACGCCGGGATGGTTGAGCAGGCGGATATACTCCTTGGCCTGATCAAAGGTGTGGACGATGCTGGTCTCCGCCGCGCGGATGGGCTCAAGGGCTGCACGCACGCCGTGCTCTACGAACAGGTCTGCTACGCGGCTCAGGCTGTCGAGGCTGCGGGCGATTTCGCTGTCGTCATACTTGCCGGGACGCCCTACTGCCGCCGGGCACACGAGCATGTACTTGCCGCCCATTTCCGCCGTAAAGGCAACTTCGCGCTTGATGTAGTCAATGGCGGCCTGGCGCTGAATGTGGCGGTTGGAGGACAGGTCGTTGTCCGCACTGAACATGCCGCAAACACCCGCGCAGGCAATGCCATAATCAGCCAGGGCCTTTTTGGTTTTGGCCGCATCGTATCCCAGGTCGTCACCGTAGTGGTTGCCGTGCAGCTCCACGTAATGGATGTCGTTTTTTGCCAGCCGTTCCAGGGAACGCTCCAGCGGCTCCAGCCCGAATCCCCAGTTGCTCCAGGAGAAGTTGAGCCGCTTCTGCAGGCGCTCCGGGTGCTCGGCCTTGAGTTGGGCAAACGCGCGTTGGATGTTCTGGTCCAAAACCTCGTAGTTTTGCATGAAAAACACCTCGCTTTTCTAAGTTCGAACAGGTTACGCAAAGTCGCAGGGGTACGCCTGGAGATACGCCGGCAACAGGCCGCATTCGTCTATGGTCTTCAGCAGCGTGTAGCGGGTGCGGTAGTCTTTGCCGCACCACATGGAGAGGCAAAGCAGGTCTTGGGGAATGTTTTCCTGCTGCGGGGTCATATCGGCGTTGAGGGTGCGCATCACCCGCTCCACGGTCGCAAGCGGCGGCAGCTGGGCAATCACCTCGCGGATCTGCTCCATATGCGTCTGCGCGGCATGGATACGGCGCTCCTGCTCCTCCCATGAGAGAAAGTCACCGGGATTCTCCCGCATGATCAGGCGGCCGCCCTCCTCGCCAAAGGCCCGGACCATCCAGCGCTCGCGTGCCTCGCGGCTCATGCGGCGAGCCTTGATGGATTCCAGATCCAGTGCCGTAAGATCCTCGCGGGCAAACCGCTCATAAAGCGGCCAGACCAGCAGCGTGGCGACCCCAACGGAAGCTCCGTGCATAGGCGGACGCACGCCCTGCTGCACCAGAATCATTTCCCAGTACTGGGCAATGTTGTGCTCGATAGAGGCTACGGCGCGCGTGTTGTCGATGATGCCAATGGTCACGCCGGCAAGCAACAGCGCTTCAATGAGAATCCGCATGCCCTTTTCGGTTTTGGCAGCGATTTCGTCCACATGCTCTACCAGCGCGTTCACGGCATTTGCGGTCAGGCCGGCGCACACGGGGCAATAGGGCTCGCCGTTGATGATGTTGCCGATTTGCCAGTCCGCTTTGGCGATGTACTTGCCAAGCACATCGCCCACGCCGCTGGCAATCATCTCCATCGGGGCGGTAGCCAGTACATCCAGATCACATATGACGATGTCAGGGCACTTCGCGGGCCGCTGAATCTTGACGCCGCGATGCAGCAGCGGCGCCACGGCGGAAATATAACCGTCCATGGAGGGCGCGGTACCGACGGAGACGAACTTCAATCCGGTCCGCTCGGCGTTGATACGCGTGGTATCAGTTACGCTGCCGCTGCCCACGGCAATGAGAAACTGTGTGTCCCGCGTGATGGACAGCAACACCTCGCCGCAGGCCCCGTCGTCGGGCAGCATGTCGCCCTGGCGGTGGATCACGCAAGGCGACACGGAAAAGCCGTTCTTCACCAACGCCTTTTCCACGTCGGCTCCTGCCACGCGATAGGTGTTGTCATCGGCAACCAGCACGCAATGATCGCCCAGACCGCGCCGGCGGATAAGCTCCGGAACGCGCCCGATCAAGCCCCGTCCCACATAGATGTCCATATCCAGCTGGTGGTGTTCGCAGGGGCAATCGCATTGCAAGCCGGAAAGGGACAGCTTTCCATCGGAGTCATAGGAGACGGTGACTGGCATGATGTAAAATTCCTCCTTACTGTCATTGCAAAACGGGGGACAGCTAGCGCAAGCGATACGGTTCCAGCAGGTCAAAGCGGAAACAAACCCCTGTTCCGCTTTCTTCGGGCGGGTAGGCATAGCCGTCGCGCACCTGAAGCGGGTGGGTGGTATACTGGTCGATGGGGAAGCTGTGCACCTCCAGCCAGCCGGAATTGCATACGCCCGACAACAGGCTGACATGCAACTCCTGCATTCCGTGGGTCGAGACCGGCTGATGCCGCGCATAAGCCAGCGCGGCCACCTTCAACCATGCGGTGATGCCGCCCACGTTGGAGGCATCCGGCTGCGGGTAATCAATGCAGGCGGAATCCATCATGTTTTCAAATTCATAGACGGAATGGAAGTTCTCCCCGCCGGCGACGGCAATGCCCGCGTGCTGAGCCACCCGGCTATAGCCGGACGGATCATCGGGATCGACGGGCTCCTCAATCCACAGGGGCCGGTAGGGTGCGATGGCACGGCATACGCGCAGGGCGTTTTCCGCCGTCCATTTGTAATTGGCGTCCACCATCAGCGTCCGGTCCGGACCGATCAGCTCGCGCACGGCAGCGACACGGGCGGCGTCCTCAGCCACCGTGTCCTTGCCCAGCTTGATTTTGACCGCCGTGTGACCCTGCCTGAGATATCCGCGGATATTGTCCAGCAACTCCTCCTGGGAAAAATCCAGATCAATGCCGCCGGCATAGGCACGGGCGCGGCCGTTGGCTCCGCCCACCATTTTCCACAGCGGAAGGCCGGCCCGTTTGCAGCGGATATCCCACAGGGCGATATCCACGGCGGAGATGGCGAAAGCATCTATCCCACCGCGACCGACATAATGCAGCTTGCGGCGCAGGTTGCTCCATATGGCTTCGATGCAGGCGGCATCCTGTCCCAGAAGCGCAGGCGTTATTTCCTTGTTGAGAAGCTCCACAATGGCGGTTCCGCCAATGCCTCCGGTATAGGTGTACCCGTAGCCTGTCAACCCGTCTCCGGTGGTGACGATACACATCACCAGCTCAAAATGCGTATGCTTGTCGTGGCTGGCATCGCCCAAAGGCTGGGCGAGAGGAACCAGGTAAAGCCGGTTTTCCACCTGAGTGATTTTTTGCATGCGGCGGTTTCCTTTCCGGGACAGGTCAGAACAGGTCCCCGTTTTCATCGAATACCAGGGCCTCGGGCTCGCCCAGGATTTCCATACCGGGCGTGGCGGCTACCTGATCCAGCAGGTTTTCGGATACGTAAATGGTATCCATGGCCAAAGTGCTGGCAATGCGGATCATGGTGACCTCCTCCGGGGGCTTGGCAGGAGTCATTTTGATGGTGGCCTGGATGGTTTCCTTTTGCGTGTCAAAGTACATGGGAATCTTGCAAAGGCAGGTCACGGTGCTGGTAAGCGAATTGGGGTAGGTATTTTCACGGCTCATGCGCTCCACCACGCGGCGCGAGCAGGTGTCGGCCATGCCTAGGCCCACCACATTGCCCAGCGTTTCATCCGTGATGTCCAGAATGCCGATACGGCAGGCGTCAATACCGCCCTGAATGGTGGGCACAATCCACCGCCCGGCGATGTTGGGATCCATGCCCTCGCCGCTGATGTCTTTGCCTATTTTGTCCACGATAAGCACGTCCACCTTGGGAATCTTCAGGCAGGCCATGCGTGACTTGGCGATTTGGAGCAGCTTGGGCTCTTCGTTGGGAATTTCCTCCCCGGTCATCACTCGCACCATAGCCACCTGATCGTAGGCATTCTCGATAATGCCCACGCCCAGCAGCACACGCGCATGCTTGAGAATACCGAAGGCGAATTTCTCCACGTTGGGGCCGAGCCGCAGGATGCCTTCCCGGTGGCAAACCTCTGCGCCTGCCTGACCGCCCAACCCGATGGTAAGCATTTTCATTACGCCGCTTTCGTACTTGCCGCGAAATGCCGTGTGCGCTTTGATGCGGTTGAGCGAAATGATCCCGTCGGCCTCGGCGGCCAGCCGGTTGATCAGAATGGGGCGCCCGTCATCAAGCTCGCCGATCTTTTTTACCTCCATGGTGGCCACCACAGGACAGCCCACGTTCTCCTCCGTAACGCCATAGCCATGGATAACATCCAGTTGGCCCTGGGCCGTGGCGCCTCCGTGGCTTCCCATGGCGGGAATCACAAAGGGCTTGGCCCCGCGCACCTTCAGGAAAGAAACCACCTCCCGGATGACTACGGCAAGCTGGTCAATTCCCCGGCTACCGGCCGTGATCGCAATCGACATGTTCGGCTCGATGACAGAAACCACCTCCGGCCGCGAAAGCTCGCGGCGCACTTCGGCTGCCACATCTTCCAGGTGGGTGGCATCAAAGATCTGACGGACAGGCACCAGGCGGGGAATGGGCACATCTTTCAGCAATTCATGAATGGAGCCCATGTTTGTAACCTCCTAATTAATATGGATATGGCGTCTGGGACGCCGGACGGAAAACAGCCACGTCATTGAAATGAACAAGGGAACGTTCCCATGTAGCTGCTCCAAAGTCATGGGTTTGAGTCCTCTGAAAACGGTATAACGGGTTTGAATCCATACTTTCCTACTCCCTGATATTCTATATATAAGCACTTTCACAACAAAAAAGCAATAGCTTTGTGAAATATTTTTTATTTGGAAAATGTATTGATTTTTCTAGGGCATTATGATAAAGTGAAGACAGAAAGAGATGGAAGCGTTCCCAAGAACCCCTGGAATGCCTCCTGAGCGTTACATTAATAACTGGGGGAGGTATCCTTCTATATTTGTTTGTCACTGGACAAACCCCATACGGGTGTTTGTGTGGTTTCTTGTTTGGTTTAAGCGTCGGTTATGGCGCTAAAAAAATACACGGAGGGAAATACCATGAAAAAATTTGTTGCCCTGACCCTGGTACTGGCCCTGGCTCTCACACTGGTTGCGCTGCCCGCTGGCGCCGAGGAAGCCATCAAAATCAAGTTTGCCTACATGCCCCCCGAACTGACGCCCGAAGAATGCGTAGAAACCACCATTGCCTATACTTTCCGCGATTATCTTGAAGAGCATTTCCCGGGACGTTTTGAAGTGCAGATTTTCCCGTCCGGCCAGCTGGGCTCCTTTGCGGAAACCTATGCGGGCAACTCTGATGGCAGCATCGAGATCTCGCTGGTCAACGTGGCAGCCATCGCTACCGTGGACAACAGCCTGAATGTGTGGCAGATCCCCGGCTCGGTGGTCAGCCTGGAGCATATGCGCGCGCTGCTGTCCAGCGAGGAAGCCATGGCGACCTTTGACAACGTGAGCAAGCAGACCGGCACCACCATTCTGATGGGCTTCTCCGCCGGCGCCCGCCACTTCACCAACAACGTCCGTGAGGTAAAGACCCCCGCCGACATGAACGGCATCGTGTTCCGCACCATGGAAAACCCGCTGTACGTCAAGATGGTTGAGGCGATGGGCGGCGTGGCCGTTCCCATGGCTTCCAGCGAGATGTACTCCGCCCTGCAAAACAAGGTCATCGAGGGCCAGGAGAACCCCATTGCTTCTATCATCTCTGACCTGACCTATCAGGTGCAGGATTACCTAGTGCTGGACGGCCACGTGTACTCCGTCGCCTTCATGGTGACCAACACCGCCTGGCTCAACAATCTTGATCCCGAGCTGCAGGAAGGCATCAAGGCCGCCGCGCAGGCCGCTTTTGAGGCCTCTAATGATCGCGTGGATATCATGGAGGCCGAGGGCCTTGATTTCCTCAAGGAGCAGGGCATGACGGTGTACGAGCCGACCGAAGAAGAGATCGCCGAGTGGATGACTGCCTGCTATGACGGCACCTACGACTACGTCGTCGAGCAGCTGGGCCAGGAAACCGTGGACAACTTCATGGCGATCGTCAACAGCCTGAAGTAAGCGGTTGAAGTCTTTCCCCGTTCAATATTTCCTCGGGTTCATCTGGGCGCCTGCGCGCCCAGATGACCCGCATCTATGAGGAGAGCAGGCCATGGATAAATTAAAAAAAGTCTACTTCGCGGCTAACAAAATCGAGGACCAGGTATACAAAGTCTGTAAAGCCCTGGGTGCGGTTGCCATGTCGGTTGCCTTTCTGGCGATCATTTTGCAGGTCCTTTATCGTTATGTTCTGTCCAACTTCATGAACCTTCCCCTTGCCTTTACCGAAGAACTGGCCAGGTACTGCCTGTTCTGGATCATCTATTTGCTTCTGCCCGTCTGCATCAAGGACGGAATGGAAGCCGCCAACACCTACCTGCCCAACAAGCTCAAGGGCGCGGCCAAGACCGCCCTGTATCTGGTGGTGCGCGGCCTGTGTCTGGCCATTGCACTCGTTGCCTTCATCTATTCCTTTTCCACGCTGCAGACCTACTGGAATTTTACTTCGCCGGTTATGCAGCTGCCGGGCTTCTTTCAATATGGGCCGGTCGTTATTGGCATGGGTATTGTAATCATCCGCTATATTATCGAAATGCTGGGCTTTGCCTGCGGCGAAATCAAGCCCTTTGAATCTGTTGGACAAGGAGGCGTTGAGTAACCATGGAAGCAATCGTGGTGCTGGTTGTCTTTCTTCTGCTGGTGCTGATCGGCGTCCCCATCAGCTGGAGCATTGCAGGCGTCAGTCTGCTCACGCTGTTTTACAGCGATGTTGCCTTCTCCGTGCTGCCCATGAAAATGGTGGGCGGCGTAAATACCTTTACCTTCCTGTGTATACCGTTCTTTATCTTTGCTGCGAACATCATGTCCCGCGGCGGCATCACAAAACGTATTTTTCTGTTCTGTGACGCCATCTGCGGTCATTTCAGCGGCGGTTTGGCACATGCCAACGTGCTGGCCAGCATGCTCTTTGGCGGCATCAGCGGCGCATCGAATGCTGACGCGGTGGGCCTTGGCGCCATCGAAATCGAAATGATGACGGAAAAGGGCTACAAGCGCAGCTATTCCGCTGCTGTTACCGCTGCCAGCGCCATTCTTTCCTCCATCGTGCCGCCCAGCAACATCTTCATCGTCTACGCCGTTACGGCGGGCACCGTTTCGGTCTCGGCCATGTTTATCGGCGGCATCGTGCCGGCGGTCGTGCTCACAGCGCTGCTGATCGCCCTCAACGTCTACTACGCCAAGCGCTACAACTTCCCCAAGAATGAAAAATTCGCGGGATGGCGCCATGTTGGCAAAACGGCGCTGCAGACCCTGCCTGCCCTGTTCATGCCGATCATCATTCTGGGCGGCATCCTGGGCGGCGTGTTTACGCCTACCGAGTCCTCCGTGGTGGCGGGCGCCTATGCGCTGGTGGTTTCCGCTTTCGTCCTGCGTAACCTGACCTGGCGTGATGTGTATGAAGCGCTGGTGGAATCGGCCAAGATGACGGCTGTGGTCATGTTTATCATCGCCGTGGCCGCCGCCATGGGCTGGGGCATCACCACCATGCGTCTGCCGCAGAAGATCTCCGAATGGTGCCTGACGTTTGCGCATACCAAGCTGCAGTTCATGATGCTGTGCTTCGCGCTGCTGGTCATTATCGGCATGCTGGTAGACGTGACCCCTGCCATTCTGATCATCGTGCCCATTTTGGTACCCGCAGCCAGAGCCTTTGGTGTGGATATGCTGTACTTTGGCCTGTTCGTGGCCATGACGCTGACCATGGGCCTGGTAACCCCGCCAGTGGGCATGCTGCTGTTTACCACATCCACCGTGGCAAAAATCGACTTGTCTGCAATGTACAAAGCCATATTGCCGTATGCGCTGGTAGAAATCCTGTTCTGCATACTGCTGATTTTTGCCGAGCCGGTGCTGCTGTTCCTGCCGGGCCTGTTTGGCTATTAACCGTAAGTGCAAAGAGGGGGTTCGTATAGAAGCATGAGGGCAACCATACGCGATTTGGCAAGCCTATCCGGGTTATCCACCTCCACGGTCTCGCGTGTGTTAACGGACAACGCACACGTAAGCAAGGCTGCCAGGGAAAAGGTGGAGCAGGCCATACGCCAAACAGGCTACGTGCCCAACGGACTGGCCCGTGGGCTTGTGCAAAAGCGCCGTGATTTGATTGCCGTGATTGTGCCGGACGGATACAACCCTTACTATGATGATATCCAGCTTGGGATTCATCAGGAAGCCTCGCAGAACGGCTTTGATGTGATTACCATTTCCGAGGGCGATCACTCCTGCATCAGAACGGTCAAAAAGATCATTGAGATCGGCATTGACGGCGTGCTGCATCTGGGCGCCCTGGAGGGCGACGACGTCATTCCGCTGCTGGTGCAAAACGACATGCCGTTTGTCCTGCTGTGCAGGCAGCTTTCCACCATCGAAGCCGACACCGTGCTCTTTAACGACTATGAGGCGGCGTTTTCCGCCACCGAGCATCTGATCACGCTGGGTCACCGCAGCATCGCCTACATCTGCGGCAGGCGCAATTCGCTCTCCAGCCTGGAAAAATACCGCGGCTATGCCGGAGCGCTCGCAAAGCACGGCATCGCGGTCAACGCCGCGCTGGTGGGCTGGGGCGAGTTGGACATGCAGAGCAGCCATCGGGTGATGAATGAATTTCTGGACGCACGCGCGGCGGGATGTCTATCCTTCACCGGCGTGGTGGCCGGAAACGACATGATGGGATTCGGCGCGAGAGAAGCCGTGCTGGAGCGCGGCCTCTCCATCCCCGACGATCTGTCCCTGGTTTCGATGGACGATATCAGCTGGAGCAGCATACGAGGGGTGGAGATGACTTCTGTGCGCGTGCCGAGGCTGGAGATGGGCCGCATTTCCTGCCAGCTGCTGCTCAAGCGGATCGCGCAGCCTGAACGCAAACATGAAGTGCATATCTTGGACACGCAGCTCTCTATCCGCAAAAGCTGCTGTCCACCAAAGGAGCAAAAAGAATGATCATTACCGATGTGAAACCCATTAAGTTGCAGTTCTGGCCCCCCAACCCGCCGCGCGACGGCCTGGCTGCCATTCCAACGCGCGATGTGTTTCTGGTGCAGATCGAAACCGACGCCGGGATTAGCGGCATCGGCGAAGGCTTTGCGCTGGGGTCGCTGGAATCGCTGGCAACCCTGACCATGGAAACCCTCAAACCGCTGCTGGTGGGGCAGGACCCCACCATGATTGAGGCGCTGTGGAACCGCATGTACCTCAACACCGCACGCTACGGCCGCCGCGGCATCATGATGGCCGCCATCAGCGCCGTGGATATCGCCCTGTGGGATATTCTGGGCAAGGCAGCCTCCATGCCGGTCTATAAGCTGCTGGGCGCCGCCAAGCATTCGCTGATCCCCTATGCCAGCGCGGGGTATTACCAGGAGGGCAAAGGTATCCCCGAGCTGCAAAAGGAATGTGCCGGTTATGTGGAGATGGGTTTCCGGGCGGTAAAGATCAAGGTTGGCGGTGCGCCGGTTGAAGAGGATATCGCCCGGGTGCATGCGGTACGCGAGGCCATTGGCCCCGATGTAGCGCTGGGCATAGACGCCAACAACGCCTGGGATTATCCCACGGCACTGAAAATGGCGCGCGCCTGCGAAAAGGAAAATGTGCTGTTCTTTGAAGAACCCATGTCCACCGACTATCCGGAGGACTGTCTGCGCCTGGCGCAGCATACGGACGTTTCCATCGCCGGGTATGAAACGCTGCTGACCCGTTACGGCATGAAGGATTTCATCACCCGCAGCGCCGTGGATATTGTGCAGACCGACGCAATCTGGACGGGCGGCATTACGGAAGCGCGCCGTGTGGGTATGCTGGCTGGCACCTGGGGCAAGATGGTGATACCGCACTTCTCGGCCTCGATGGTATCGCTGGCTGCCAACCTGAGCTTTGGCCTGTCGCTGTATAACACCAAGTACATGGAATACACGCTGGACGAGAATCCGCTGCGCAGCGAGCTGTGCAAAAAGAGCATTGTGATGAAGGATGGCGTTGTGACGGTGTTTGAGGAACCGGGTATCGGGGTGGAACTGAACATGGAAACAGTGGAGCGTTACCGGGTGTAAAGACATTCGCTTTGGCTGCCCCCTGGCACAGGCCAGGGGGTTTTTACTTGCACCGTCTGGCCGGTCCGCTTCCGGGAGAAACCGGAGAACGGGGCAAAAAGCCATATGTCCGCGGCGTTCGTCAGGCCTGGAGAGCATTGAAGAATATCTTTTGGTATGCGGTCTGCACAGCAGGCACAGGCCCGCCTCGCGTTTTGGACGCTTCTTACGTGACGGCAGCCAGAGGAAGTCCGGCGGTTGCGTCATGATGCCGCCTCCCCGCGGCAAAGCAAGAGGGTTCGAAGGGCAACAGCCCTCCGAACCCTTTGATGAATGGTCGTTTTGAAAGTGCCGTTCTTCCAAGCCGGAACTAGTTTTCCTTGACCAGATGACAGACCACCACCCGGCCGTCGGACATCTGCTTCAGCTGCGGCTTCTCGCGCCGGCAGATTTCCTGCTCGCAGAAGCAGCGGCCCGCAAACGGACAGCAGGGCTTGGGGTCCACAGGAGACGGAGGCTCGCCCTCGATACGGATAGGCTCGCGCTTTTCATCCAGATCAATGGATGCGCAGTTGGAGATGAGCGCCCGGGTGTAGGGATGCAGGGGATGATGAATGATGGTATCCGTCTCGCCCATCTCCACAATGTTGCCCAGATACATCACCGCCACCCGCGCCGACACATAGCGGATGATGGAAATGTCGTGGCTGATAAACAGGATACTGGTATTGTGGTTTTCCACCAGCTTCAGCAGCATGTTGATGATGTCAGCGCGCACGGACACATCCAGCATGGATACCGGCTCGTCCACCACCAGGAACTTGGGTTTGAGCAGCATGCTGCGCAGAATGGAGATGCGCTGGAGCTGTCCGCCGGACAGCTCATGAGGATACCGCTCCAGAAAGGACTCGGCAGGGATCAGGCCGCCCTCATTAAGGGCGTCCACGCAAATCTTTCTGCGCTCCTCATCCGTTTCACCGATGTGGTGCAGCTTGAGCGGCCGCTCCATAATGGCTCCGATGGTGTCGTTGGGCGTAAAGGTATCAAACGGGTTTTGGAATACCGATTGCACCAGGCAGTGAAACTGCTCCGGGTTGCATTTCAGCAGCTCTTTGGTGGATACACCATAGAATTCGATCTCGCCGCTGGTGGGTTCCTCCAGACGAATCAACAGCCGGCCCAGCGTAGACTTTCCGCATCAGCTTTCGCCGATAATGCCAAAGATCTCTTTTTCATTGAGCGTAAAGCTGACGCCATCCACCGCATGTACCTTGCGGGGCGCATGAAAGCTCAGCAGCTTGCCGTCCTTCTGGGGATAGAGCTTTTTCAGCTCCCGTACCTCCAGCATGGGCTTTTCCCTGTTGAAAAGCTCGCTGAAATCCTGTTTCTTTGCCATGGCTATTTCGCCTCCCTTTCCGCGCAGCGATGGCAGGCGGCAAAGTGCCCCGGCGCATACTCGGCAATGATGGGCCGCTCACTGCGGCAACGGTCGCTCGCATAGGGGCAGCGCGGCGCAAACACGCATCCCTGCGGCGGGTTGGTCAAGTCGGGCAGGGTACCGGGAATGCCGCGCAGCGCCCGCTTTTCGCCGTAGAGCGAGGGGAAGGAGCGAATCAGTCCCTCCGTATAGGGGTGCAGACACGTCCGCACCACCTGGTCTACCGTGCCGAATTCCACCATCTGACCGGCATAGAGCACCATGATCTTGCCGCAGGAGCTGGTCACCACCGACAGGTCGTGGGTAATCATCACGCGGGTCAGGTTCATGCCCTTCTCCAGCCGCATGATCTCGCGCAGAATCTGCCCCTGCGTCACCACGTCCAGCGCGGTGGTCGCCTCGTCCATAATCAACAGATCGGGGTTGAACATCAGGCTCAGCACAATGGACAGGCGCTGCATCATTCCGCCGGACAGCTCGTGCGGATAGAGCGTGTATACCCGTTCAGGCAGATTTACCAGATTAAACAATTCCATGGCGCGCTGGCGAATCTGAACTTTGGATGCGTGGGGTTCGTGCACGCGATAGATATCCTCAAACTGGCTGCCGATACGGTGCACCGGGCTGAGGCTGTTCATGGACTTTTGAAACACGATGGCAATGCGCCGCCACAAAAGCTTTTTGAAGGCATCCTCAGGCATGGAGAGCAGGTCCTGCCCGTCAAATTTGACAGTGCCCGATATGTTGGTAAACCGGGGATCAAGCTGCCGCAGCATGGCCATGACGATGGTGGATTTGCCCGATCCGCTCTCGCCGATGATGCCCAACGTATCGCCGCGTTCAATGCCGAAGGAAACCCGGTCCACTGCTTTGAGATCTTTCTTGCCCGTGCGATAGCTGACGCACAGGTTCTCCGCTTCCAGCAACAACTTGTTTCCCTCCCTCACAGCTTTTTCATCCTTGGGCTCAGCGCGTAGTTCAGCCCGTCGCCGATCATGTAGAAGATTAATGCATGTTTTCTTCCAGATAGGCGCATTCGGAATCCAGAAGAGCATTGGTCGCATCAAAGGCATCGTGCAGCCGCTGCATCTGCTCCGCGGTAAAGCCGCGCTCTGCCGCGCGCCCCAGCTCAAAGTCAATGCCGCGCAGCAGCAGGCACAGGTTGGTGCAGCGGAAGTAACGCATCACGTAAAGGTTATCGAACATCTGCGCCTGCGTGGCCTTCCCCGCGCATTCGGGCGACTTGGCCCACGCGCGCTGCGCCTCGATGCTTTCCGAGCCGCCCAGCTTTTCTTCCAGGGCGCGGCGGAAGTAGTTGTCATCACAGCTGAGCAGATCCTCCACACGCCGGAAGATGTCACGCGTCTGGCCGTCAAGCTTTTCCTTCATATCGCAGCTTTCCAGAATCACGTCGCTGCGGTCGCGGTCAGTCAGCGAGGTATCGTCAATCTTGTCGGAATAGAAGTAAGGCAGCTCGCACACAAACGTCAGCGTCCGGTCCTTCCCGTCCCGGTTGGCATATTCGTCGCTGCTGGTGCCGTAGTTATGGCCCGCCACGGGGTCCTTGCCGGTGAAACGCTCGTTGTAATCATACGAATCCCGCGCCTTCATCATCTGGAACACCGCCGGCGCAAACGTCACGGCATAGGGCGCCTCGGCCTCGCCCAGCTTGCGGGGAATGCCCATCTGCTTGACGATGTCGTAGAACTTGGGATAGAGCTCCGGAAGGTTCTTGGTGATGTACCAGTAAGCGCCGCCAAAGCCCAGGTTGTGCAGCGAGAACATGAACTCCGGACGCAGGGTATCAATCAGGTCCATCAGCACTTTGGTTTCGGGAATGGGGCTATTGAACGAAAGCTTCTTGTACTCAACCGGGAAGGTCCATTCCACCTGATCGCGGAACGCCGGACGGAAGTAGTGGTGCATGTAATTGGTGATGCCGAACGGGCCCTTAAACCAGCCTTCATTCATGCGGCTGCCGTCGATATCAATGCACTTGATGAAATACCAGGTATAGTCCAGCTCTTTTTCCAATGCCTCATTGGACGCCAGCTCTCTGGTGAGAAAGTCCACCGTCAGCGATCCAATCGGCTCGTTGGGATGAGGACAGGCAAAGACCAGCGCGTTTTTGCTGCCGTGCCCGATCTGAATCAGCTGAATGGGATGTCCTGCCCGCGAATGCCCCACACAGCGAACCTGCACACGGTCCGGATAATCGCTTGCCAACTTCTGCGTGCTCTGGTCAAGCTCGTCCACCGTCATAAAGCAGGTGTAATCCGGCACCCGTGCGATGATCTCCTTCATATCCATGCCCATTTTCCACCTTTCTTCCAGATGTTTCCTCTGGAAAGCGCAGGCTAAAAGCCGCACATCTCGTCGATGATTGTCGCGAGATTTCAATATATACATCCAATTGGGTGATTATGCAATCAATTCAGACTGTGCATTATTGTCAAGGAGCCTGTTTTTTTGTATTCTTTTCGTATTTTAAGCTTGAGTCCAACCGCAAGGTGGCAAAAGAGAGCGTCCCACCGCTGTAAATCCGCAAAGGTCTCGGGAAGGTGGAGGATTGGTGAGAACAGACGATACCAGAAGGGGGATGAGGACGAAAAGCAAATCCGTTTTTCCGACGCAGCGAGACAGGAAGGAAACCTTCCATCGTTTCAGCAGCGATTTCAAATAGAGAAGAAATGGGAGAAACCTTGTACCGGACTTGGATCTCCCAAACTGATTTTCAATATTTATACAATTGCGCATGGGGGAAATATACAAAAGATGATGCTATGAAACCTGGAAGAACAAAGTTGGCGTAAAAGACCTGCATCAGATTCAGCGAGAATTGTGAGAGAACCTGATGGGGCGATGAATGAGCGTGATTGTATCGGAAGAACGTCGGAAAAAGCAAAAATACGCCTGCGGCTGAAAATGGCGGGTTTCTCAAAAAAGGCGCAGATAATGCCTGCATCCTAACCGAGCCGGAAGGGGGGAAAGACCTTCCAACTTACCAATTTTATGGACAAGACGGCCTGGACCTTTTTTTCCCAAACAAAGAATTGACGGCATATCCTGCCTTTTGGAAGCGGTAACCGGCAACAAACAAGAAGAGTTATGGACTTTTAACAAAATGACGGCGTGATTCGTTTCGCCCAGCTTACATCCGGGATAGCCTTTATGAGCAGTCGTTTTTCACCACCGCAGTACAAGACATGAAACATATTGCCAGGCTGTTTCAGGCGCTATTTGTTTTCTTCTCAAGAAAACTTTCGGGGCTGTTTCCTTTTGGAAACAGCCCCTTTGAAAGTGGTTTGGTGGGATTAGTAGGGCTCGAACCTATGACCTCCACGATGTCAACGTGGCGCTCTAACCAACTGAGCTATAATCCCATTGTCACCATGACGGAGCATATATCCGTCACAGTAGCATTAACTATATCATGTTCTTTTTTATTTGTCAACAGAAATTTGCGCTTTTTTGGTATGGGGCAAGGCCTGGCTGGCCTGCCAACAGGAATGAAGCCTAAGATTTTTATTTGTCATCCACAGAAATTACCGCTTTTCAGGCAGGACAAGGCTGCCGACTAGCGATTAGCATACATCTTTTCGTAGTAGTCCCGGTACTCGCCCGCCAGAATGTGCTCCCACCAGGGGCGGTTGTCCAGATACCAGCGAATGGTGCGCCGGATGCCGTCCTCAAAGGTGGTCTGGGGCAGCCAGCCCAGCTCGTTGTGGATCTTGGTGGGGTCGATGGCGTAACGGCGGTCATGGCCGGGACGGTCGGTCACATAGGTGATCAGGCTTTCAGGCTTTTTCAGCTCGTGCAGGATGGCCCGCACCACGTCGATGTTGGCGCGCTCGTTGTGACCGCCCACGTTGTAGACCTCGCCCTCGCGGCCCAGGCGCATCACCAGGTCAATGGCGGCGCAGTGGTCCTCCACATAGAGCCAGTCACGCACGTTCTCGCCCTTGCCGTACACGGGCAGGGACTGATCCGCCAGCGCGCGGGAAATCATCAGGGGGATCAGCTTTTCGGGGAAGTGGTAGGGACCGTAGTTGTTGGAGCAGCGGGTGATGCTCACCGGCAGGCCGAACGTGCGGGCGTAGGCCAACACCAGAAGATCGGCCCCCGCCTTGCTGGCCGAATAGGGCGAGGAGGTGTGCAGCGGCGTTTCCTCGGTGAAGAACAGGTCCGGACGGTCCAGCGGCAGATCGCCGTAAACCTCGTCGGTGGAGACCTGGTGGAAGCGCCTGACGCCGTGCCTGCGGCAGCTTTCCATCAGCACCTGCGTGCCCATCACGTTGGTGCGCACGAAGATGCAGGGGTCGGTGATGGAACGGTCCACATGGCTTTCGGCCGCAAAGTTGACCACGATGTCGGGTTTTTCTTCTTCAAAGAGGCGATCCACCGCCTCGGCTTCGGCGATATCCGCACGCACAAAGCGGAAACGCGGGTCTTCCATGACGGGCGCGAGGGTTTCCAGATTGCCCGCATAGGTCAGTTTGTCCAGACAGATGACCCGGTCCTCCGGGTGATGGCTGAGCAGGTAAAAGATGAAGTTGGAGCCGATAAATCCCGCTCCGCCCGTAACGATGATGTTCATGGGTGCCTCACTCCTTTAATCGGTGGTGCTGCTGTCGTAGAGAATACGGCCCTCGGCCACGCGCTTGAGGTGTTCACCGTAGGGGGATTTGCCGTAGCGCTCGGCGCTCCGAAGCAGCGTGTCGCGGTTGATCCAGCCGCGGTTGTAGGCGATTTCCTCCAGCGCGGCAATCTTCACGCTCTGACGCTTTTCGATGAGCTGTACGAAGTTGGCTGCGTCCATCAGGCTGTCCATGGTGCCGGTATCCAGCCAGGCAAACCCGCGGCCCATCACCTTGGCGCGCAGGGAACCATCCTGGAGATAGAGGTCGTTGAGGCTGGTGATCTCCAGCTCTCCGCGGGCGCTGGGCTTGACGCGCCTGGCAAATTCCGTCACGCGCCCGTCATAGAAATACAGGCCGGTGATGCAGTAATTGCTTTTGGGATGCGCGGGCTTTTCCTCCACGGACAGCACGCGGCCGCTCTTGTCAAACTCCACGATGCCAAAGCGCTCGGGGTCGTTGACATAGTAGCCGAAAATGGTGGCCAGCCCGTTTTTGGCATTGGCCAC
This sequence comes from Candidatus Limiplasma pullicola, assembly GCA_018710985.1. Classification (GTDB taxonomy): domain Bacteria; phylum Bacillota; class Clostridia; order Christensenellales; family Aristaeellaceae; genus Limiplasma; species Limiplasma pullicola. The sequence continues at coordinate 22,884 of DVIV01000002.1, read as the reverse complement.
GGCCTCGCGCAGCATGCCGGAAAAACCGTTGCCATAGAAGATGTTGTCGCCCAGGACCATGGCGCACGGCTCGCCCGCGATGAAATCCTCGCCGATCAAAAACGCCTGCGCCAGCCCGTCGGGCGAGGGCTGCACCGCGTAGGACAGCGACAGGCCAAACTGGCTGCCGTCGCCCAGCAGGGCTTCAAAGCGCGGGGTGTCCACCGGGGTGGAGATGATCAGGATATCGCGGATGCCGGCCAGCATCAGCGTGGAGAGCGGATAGTAGATCATGGGCTTGTCATATACGGGCAAAAGCTGCTTGCTGGTTACCATGGTGAGGGGATACAGGCGCGTGCCTGCGCCGCCCGCCAGAATAATGCCTTTCATGGGCATGCTCCTTCCGTACAATCAAGATGAACACGTTTGTTGCCATTATAGCGGATTTTGCCGGCAATGTAAAGGCGGGCCGGCTCTCCCCGAAAAAAGGGAAAACCGGCCCGCCCGGCCGGACGGCTGCATCAAAGCGCGCCCGGTCCTTCAATGCTCGCTAGGCTTCCAGACAGCGCGCCACGTCCTGACCATCCACGCTTTCACGCTCGATCAGCAGGCGCGTGAGCCGCTCCCAGGCGGCCTGATGGGCGCGCAGCGTACCGGCGGCCAGCAGCCGCCCCTGCGACAGCCACTGCTGCGCGGCCTGGTCCTTCTGCTGCTGGCTGAAGAGGCATACCTCGTCACTCAGGGGCAGCATGCCCCATTCGCTCACCATGCGCCGCGCGATGAGCGCGGCTTTTTCGATGTCGTTGGACGCGCCCGTGCTGACGCGCTCCGTGCCCAGAAGCAGGGCCTCGGCTTCCCGGCCGCCCAGCGCCACGGCGATATGATGCATAAGCTCCCGCTTTTCGTGGAACAGCTTTTCCTGTGGCACGGCCATGCTGTAGCCTGCCGCGCCGCGGCTGGTAGGAATGATGGAAACCCTGCGGATCTCGCTTTGCGGCAGGAGCACGGCGGTCAGGATGGCATGGCCCGCCTCATGGGCGGCGGTCACCTCGCGTTCATGTGCCAGGCGGTTGGCGCCGGGACGCTCCATGCCGAAGAGCAGCGTATCCAGCGCGCTGCGCACATCCGCGGATTCGATGGCCGGGGCTTCCCGCTTGGCGGCCAGAATGGCGGCCTCGTTGAGCAGGCATTCCAGTTTGGCCCCGGAAAACAGCGCCGTATCCCGCGCCAGCGCCTCCAGCGATACGTCCTGCGAAAGCGGCTTGCCGCGCGCGTGCACCTGAAGAATGCGCAGCCGCTCGGCAAGGCCCGGCAGCGGCACCTCGATCTGCCGGTCGAAGCGCCCGGCGCGCAGCAGCGCCTCGTCCAGCGTGTCCAGACGATTGGTCGCAGCCACGACTACCACGCCGTCATGCTCGTCAAAACCGCTCATTTCGGACAGAAGGGCATTAAGCGTTTGCTCGCGTTCGTCGCTGCGGTTGTCGCGCTTTTTGCCGATGGCGTCGATCTCGTCAAAGAAAATGACCGCGCGCCCGGCCTTGCGCGCCGCCTGAAACAGCGCGCGAACGCGGCTTGCCCCCACGCCCACATACATCTCCACAAAGTCCGCGCCGTTGACGGCAAAAAACGGCACCCCCGCTTCGCCCGCCAGGGCGCGGGCCATGAGCGTTTTGCCCGTGCCGGGCGCACCGTAGAGCATCACGCCGCGCGGCACCCGTGCGCCAAAGCGGCTGTACGCTTCGGGCGAACGAATAAAATGCAGCACGTCGCGCAGGCTTTCCATGGCCTCGTCGTTGGCGGCCACGTCCGAGAAGCGGGCGCTGGGCGCGGGCGACGGCCGGAAGGGGCCGCCGCGCCCGGCCGGTTCGCGCTGGCGCTGGCGAAACCGGTACAGTGCCAGCATGGCGATCAGCGCGCCCAGGAGCAGGGCGTAGCCCGGCTGAAAGGAACCCATTGAAAACACCTCCGTGCCTGTTTCAAAACGAGTATACACGGACGCCGGTATGCGTGTAAATGGTAGTTATTGTTGGGGTTTCCACGGTTTTTTCAGGCTCCAAAGCGCACATAGTAAGCACGTATGACCCGCAAGTGAATGCGGCGCGGACGGTTTGGGGGGATTTGGATGAAGAAAGCCAAGCGCAAGAACGCTGCCAGACGGCCCGATGCGGGGGAGCGCAGCGAAGCGCCGCGCCCGGAGGGCCGGGTAGAAAACGCCGACTCTCCGGCTGCGCGTGAGGCTGCGCTGGCCGAAGACGCGGCGCGCAGCAGCGACAGCCGGGCGCTGGCGGGCGGCGTATCTGCGCAGGATGACTCAATGGGGGAGGGTGACGGGCCCTCCGAAGGCGGCATTGAGGGCGAAGAAAGCGCCTCCCTGACGGAGGAAATGCCGGAAGACGGTCCGGAGGACGATGAGCGGCAGGAGGAGATGCCGCCTTCCGAGCTGTCCGTGCCGGAAGAAACGTCGGAAAACGCCCCGGACAGTGACGCGCAGACGGAGGATGGCATGCCTGCGGAGGACGTGCCCGCGCCTGGCGAAGATGAGCCGCGGCAGGAGGAGACGCCGCTTTCCGAAGACGAGACGCGTGACGGAGACGAAATGTCCGGGACGGAAGGGGAAGCGGATGGCGCGGGAGAGACGGACGGCGGCGTGACCTCAGACGGCGAAACGGAGCCCGCCGGGCGGGCGGGCCGCCGCGCCCGGCGGCAGCGCCGCAAGGGCAAGCGCCATCCTGTGCGCACGGTGCTGGCAGTGCTGTTGAGCCTGGGCGTCATCGGGCTGGTGACAGCCTACTTTGCCTTTGACGTGCCGCACTGGCAGACCCTGGACATCAGCAAGATCACCGCCGCGCCCCAGACCGGGCGCATGTACGACAACGCGGGGGAACTCATCACCAAGATTCAGGGCGCGGAAAACCGCGTGGTCATTCCGCTGGAGCGCATTCCGGTCCTGACGCGGCAGGTGTTTCTGGCGGCGGAGGACCTGCGCTTTTACAACCATCACGGCATCGACTTCGTGCGCCTGTTCGGTGCGCTGGCCGCCAACCTGCGGGAGGGCGGCTATGCGCAGGGCGCGAGCACCATCACCATGCAGCTCATCCGCCAGAGCCATCTGAGCACGCAGAAAACCATCGCGCGCAAGCTCGAGGAGATGTGGCTGGCCGTCAATCTGGAACGGCAGATGAGCAAAGACGAAATTCTTGCCATGTACCTGAACTATATCTATTTCGGCAACGGGGCCTACGGCATTCAGGCTGCGGCGCAGACGTATTTCGGCGTGGATGCGGAGGATCTGACGCTGGCGCAGGCGGCTTCGCTGGCGGCCAGCATCAAGGCGCCCAGCTATTATGCGCCCCATGTGAACGAGGAAAACAACCGATCCCGCCGCCTGTATATCCTCGATACCATGCTTCAGGAGGGGATAATCGACCAGGCCACGCACGACGAGGCCGCCGCCGAGGCCATTGCCGTGGTGGAGCGCCCGGCGGAAACGCTGCAGTACGGCTGGTTTGTGGACGCGGTGCTGGACGAGGCCGAAACCCTGCTGGGCATGACCAGCGATCAGGTGCTCACCGGCGGCCTGGTGATTGAAACCACCATGAGCCGCGCACATCAGGACCAGCTGGACAAGGAATTCACCAAAGATATCTTCCCAGCCGACGCCTCGGACGGAACGCCCGTGCAGGGCGCTGCCGCGTGCGTCAACACCCAGACCGGCGAGGTGCTGGCCATCGTAGGCGGGCGCAGCTACGATGTACGCCGCGGCTTCAACCGCGCTACGCGCCTGCGCCGTCAGCCGGGCTCTGCGCTCAAGCCGCTGGTGGCCTACGCTCCGGCCATCGACCAGTACGGCTACATGACCGCCAGCGTCCTCAAGGACGAACCGACCAACTTCGGCGGCTACAAGCCGCGCAACGCCAGCTATACCTACTACGGCAACGTCAGCATCCGCTCTGCCCTGCAGAGCAGTCTCAACGTGGCCACGGTGGCGCTGCTGGATGAGATCGGCGTGGAAGCGGGCCGTGCGTACCTGGAAAAGGTGGGCATCCCGCTGGATGACCGCGACGCCAACCTGGCTCTCGCGCTGGGCGCCATGACCTACGGCGTTTCGCCCGTGCAGCTCGCCGCGGCCTACGCCCCCTTTGGCAACGGCGGGGTCTTCAATAGCCCGCACTTCATCACCAAGGTGACGGACGCGTCCGGCCGCGTGCTCTACCAGCACCGCAGCGAGGGCGAACGGGTGCTGTCCGAGCAGTCGGCGTTCCTGATGACCAGCCTTTTGCAGTCGGTCACGTCCTCGGGCACAGGCGCCAAGCTCTCCGCCGCGGGTACGCCCGTGGCGGGCAAGACCGGCACCGTCAACATGACCGGCGGCGGCAACCGCGACATCTGGATGGCCGCCTACAACACCGAGATCGCATGCGCCTTCTGGATGGGCTTTGACGAACCGGACAGCAGCCACAAGCTGCAGGGCTGGATCAGCGGCGGCGACAACACCGCCGCCATGGCCCGCGATTACTTCAAGGCCCTCTATCAGAACCGCGACAAGCCCCAGTTCACCCGGCCGGAGGGCATCATCGCCCTGGAGATCGACAAGCAGGCCATCAAGTGGCGGGGCGAACCCATGCTCGCCGTGGACCTGACGCCCAAGGCGTACCGCTACACCGAGTACTTCTCGGCGAGCAACTACCCCACCAAGAAGAGCGACATCTGGACCCCGCCGCGCTCGCCCAACAACTTTACCGTGGGGCACAACGAAAGCGGCTATCCGCTTCTGATGATCCAGCCGGCGGATACCGCCATCTACCGCGTGCAGCGCGATACCTACGGCGAGAGCTTTGTCCTGACCGAGCTCTACGGCACCGCGGGTGAAACCCTGTACTATGCCGATACCAGCGCAAAGCCCGGCGTGGTCTACACCTACCGCGTGATCCCGGTGCATGCGGAGCTGCTCAACAACGGGATTCTGCTGGAGGGCGTGCAGGCCGTGCAGGTGGCGCAGGCCAAGCTGTCCGGCGCAGGCAGCCTGTGGGATACGGTGCGAAACTTCTTCACCGGCGGAGGCGAGGACGAGACGAACGCCGTGCAGAGCATGACCGAGAATCAGCGATCGATTTTCTGGAGCGACTGAAAACAGGGGGAGGCCGTTTGGCCTCCCCCTGACGTTATGCGCTTTTGAGCCGCATGGAGCACCAGTCCACCGCGGCGAAGATGCCGCGAATGAGCCAGAGCAGCAGGCACACCGGCACCAGCAGCAGGCAGCAAAACGCGAAGCCCGTCCAGAACAGGCCGTCTGCCAGACGGCGGCGCAGCGGGGAGACGGTTTTGATCATAGCCGTCACCTCACTCGCTGACGATGCGGTAGTACACGCGGGCCGTGAGCAGGTACACCGCGCCGTAGAGCACCGCGAAGCCCGCAAAGCTGCCCAGCGCGCAGCCGGCGATCAAAGTCACGTTGGTCATGCTGAACGCCCGGAACATGGTGACGATGCCCGGAAAGGCGAAGGCCACATGCAGCCCCGCAGCCGCCAGCGGCAGGAAGAACACGATCAGAATCTGCGAGGAGATGGAGCGGCGAATCTCCCGGCGGCTCAGGCCAACCTTGCGCATGATGCGGTAGCGCTCGCGGTCCTCATAGCCCTCGGTGATCTGCTTGTAATAAATAATGAGGATCATGGCCATGGTGAACAGCAGCCCCAGAAACAGACCCACGAACAGCAGCCCGCCATAGAGCGCCAGCAGGTTTTCCTCAAGCTCCGAGCGCTCGGCCACGCTGGTAAATCCGTCGGCTTCGGCGCGGTCGCGAAGGAGCGTTCCCACCGAGCGCGACAGCTCCTCCGAGGCAGGAACGAGCGTAAAGCTCATCGTGGTGGAAACCGACGAGGACAAATCGCCGTAAAGCGCCTGCTGCTGCCGGTCCAGACGGGCGAGGGTGTCCATGCTGTCGACCACAAGGCAGTAGTAATCGTAGATGCTGGCCAGCGCCTGTCCGGCTCCCAGACCGTCTGAGATGCGCTTTTTGATGGTAAAGGTTTCATCCAGCAGGCGCAGGGTGTCGCCCTCGAAATTGCCGCGGCTACACTCCAGCAGCGCTTCACCGGGCGCAAGCGTTTCGCTTTGGCCCAGCATGCGGTTGTAGTCCTCCAGCACAAGGACCTGAAAGGTGGCGGGGCTGGCAATGAGCATGTCGCTTTCAGTGAAGGAAGCGGGGGTAACGAACCCGTCTTTGGCGGGCAGGGCCGAGAAGGACAGGTAGCGGTAGGTCCAGGTGTTCTCGCGCGAGGCGCCCGCCTGCTGCAAAACCTCATCCACGGCGGCTTCCAGCGCGGCGATGTCCGTGGTTTTGCTGCGAACGTCAATATCGGCGCGGATGCGGCTGTTGAGCGTATCCTCCATGCCCAGCCACAGGGAGAGGGTAGAAAAGACCATCACCAGGACCATGGTGCACAGGATACACACGTTGGCCAGGCCCACGGCGTTTTGCCTCATGCGGTAGATCATGCCGGAAACGCTGATGAAGTGGTCCGGCTTGTAGTAGTAGCGCCGGTTTTTGCGAAGGGCCTTGAGCAGGGTGACGCTGCCAGCGGTAAAGAGCAGGTAGGTGCCCGCGATCACCAGCAGCACCGCCACAAAGAAGAACAGGATCATCGCGCCTGCGTCCTTGACCGTGGCGCTCAGCCAGTAGCCCGTGCCCAGCGTGATCAGGCCCAGCAGCGTGATAAACCAGCGCGCCTTGGGCTCGCGCTCGCCGACCTCCGCGCTGCGCAGAAGCTCGACAGGGCGGGCAAAGTAGACCTGACGCACGGAATTGAGCAGGATCAGGCCGAAGGTGACGCTGATGAGAAGGGCCGTATAGCGCATGGCTCCGGGAGAGACGGCAAACGTGAGCGAGACCGCCTGCCCCACCAGATGGGAGAGCAGAAGGTGCATCAGCTTGTCCAGCAGGATGCCCACCGCCAGCCCCAGCAGCAGGCTGATGAGCAGCATGAGCATCGTTTCCCAGAGAATCAGGCGGGCGAGGTGTCGCTTTTCCATGCCCAGAATGTTGTACAGGCCGAACTCCTTTTTGCGGCGGCGCATGAGAAAGCTGTTGGTATAGAACAGAAAGATCACGCTGAAAACGGAGGTGACCACGATGCCCAGCTGGAGGGAAAAGGCCAGGGTACCCGAATAATCGGTGGTGACGTTTTGCAGGGAACCCATGATGTACATCATGGCCGTGGTCAGCACGGCGGTGAGAATATAGGGATAGTAGATGCTGCGGTTTTTGCGGATTCCGCTGAGGGCCAGCCGTGGAAAGAAACCTTTACGCATGGCGGGCGCCTCCCGTAGCGATGACGGTGAGGGTGTCGCTGATGCGCTGGTAAAGCTCCTCCGCGCCGCCCAGCCCGCGGTAGAGCTGATGGAATACCTCGCCATCCTTGATGAACATCACGCGCGTTGCATGGCTGGCGGCCTTGACCGAGTGGGTGACCATGAGGATGGTCTGGCCGTCCTCGTTGATTTCGCCGAAAAGGCGCAGAAGGCTGTCCGTGGCGCGGCTGTCCAGCGCGCCGGTGGGCTCATCGGCCAGGATGAGCTGGGGCCGGGTGATGAGGGCGCGCGCGACCGCGGTGCGCTGCTTCTGGCCGCCACTGACCTCATAGGGGAATTTGGAGAGAATGCCGCCGATGCCCAGCTTCTGGGCGATGGGGGTCAGGCGGTTTTCCATCTCGCGGTAGGGGCAGCCTGCCAGCACCAGGGGAAGAAAGATGTTGTCACGGATGGAGAAGGTGTCCAGAAGATTAAAGTCCTGAAACACAAAACCCAGGTTGTCCCGGCGGAAGGCGGAAAGCTCCTTTTCGGAGATGGAGGAGAGAAGCTTTCCGTTCAGACGCACCTCGCCGCGCGTGGGCCTGTCCAGGGCGGCCAAAATGTTGAGCAGGGTGGTCTTGCCGCTGCCGCTTTCACCCATGATCGCCACGTACTCGCCCTTTTCCACCGAAAAGGTCACGTCGGTCAGCGCCTGTACCTGGCTGGCGCCAAAGCGGGTGGTATAGATCTTTTGCAGATGATCGACTTCCAGCATTGCCATGAGGCATACCTCCTTTGTTCGAGTCAGAGTATACCTTACGGCGGAAACGTGCGCCATGGATTTGCCTTACAGTTTGCCTGCGCAGCTTACGTTTTTGTCATGTTGGCTCATTCCATGCGCATGCGCAGGCTGTCCAGGCCGATGGTCACCCGCGTGCCGCGCCCCGGCTCGGAGGCGATGGAGATGGTGTGACCGAGCTGGTCCAGCACACGCTTGCACAGATACAGCCCCAGCCCCGTGGCGCGCTTGTCCTCCCGACCGTTGAGGCCGGTATAGCCGTGGTCAAACACGCGGGGCAGGTCCTCCGGCGCGATGCCGATGCCCGTATCCTCCACGATCACGGCGTGGGCGTCCTCGTCGGCGCGCAGGGTCACGCTGCCCCGGCGGGTGTACTTGACGGCGTTGCTGAGCACCTGCTCAAGCACAAAGGCCAGCCATTTTTCATCCGTGAGGGAGCGCAGGGTCGTTTCCTGATAGTTCAGGCGCAGCTTTTTCTGAATGAACAGGGGCGCGAAGCGGCGCGCCGCAGCCAGCATCACGGCGTTCACATCGCACTCCCGCAGGGAAAAATCGGTCGAGGGACCGGACAGGCGCTGGTAACCCAGCGACATTTCCACGTACTGCTCCACCTTGAACAGCTCCACCGACAGTCGGTCCGAGGCGGGACCGGGTTCGGCCTGGAGCAGCATGCGCATGGCCGCCAGCGGCACCTTGATCTGGTGCGCCCACAGGGCGGCGTAGGCCTCGCGGTCGCGCCGGTCGCGGTCATGGGCGTCGGCCTGGCCCGCGCTCTGGTCGATGGCGCACAAAAGCAGCGCGCGCCAGTCCTCCTCCACAAGCCCGTGCGGGGCGGGAAGAACCGTGGCTGCGTACAGGCAGCTATCCAGCAGGCTCTGCAGCTCCCTGTGGCGGCGGACATAGCGCGGCAGGTCCACGCAAAGCGCGATCAGCGCGCCCGCCAGCACCAGCACGCCGGCGTAAACGACGCCCGCCAGCGGCGCGCCGGCAAGGGCGCATATCAGCGCAAAAACCGCCGGACAGGCGATCGCCAGCACGATATGGAACAGGCGGTCGCGCGCGTAGCGAAGGAGAAGCGTACCCCAGCGAAGCGTTTTCATTCGATCAGATACCCCATGCCCTTTCTGGTCTTGATCAGATCCTCCGCGCCGACGGCGGCCAGCTTGCGGCGCAGGCGCGTGATGTTGACGCTCAGGGTGTTTTCGTCCACAAAGGCGTCGGTTTCCCACAGGCGGGCCATGAGCGCGTCGCGGCTGACGATTTTGCCCTTGTTTTCCATGAGCACGGTCAGGATGCGGTTTTCGTTGCGCGTAAGCTCCGCACGCTGCCCCCGGCAGGTCACCGCCCCGTCGGAGGCGTTCAGGATGAGATCCCCATGGGTCAGCAGGGGACTTTGCCCCGCAAAGTCATAGGCGCGGCGCAGAAGCGCCTGCACCTTGGCCATAAGAACGCTGAGGTCGAAGGGCTTGGAGACAAAATCATCCGCCCCCGCATCCAGCGCGCGCAGGATGTTGAGATTGTCCTCCGCCGAAGAGATGAAGAGAATGGGCGCCGTACTGACTTTGCGGATCTCGGCGCACCAGTGATAGCCGTCAAAGAACGGCAGGGTGATGTCCATCAGCACCAGCTGCGGATCAAAGGCGGCAAATTCGCGCAGCACGTTTTGAAAATCCTCCACGCCCCGCGCTTCCATCCCCCACCGGCCCATGTAGGCGCACAGGGTTTCGGTGATGACGGGGTCGTCCTCGACGATGAGTATGCGGTACATGGCGTTCCCTCCCGCGCCTATGATACCACGGAGAAAGCGGGGCGTAAAGGCGGGGCGAGGTGCTTGCCTTTTTGAGAATATAAAGATATACTAACATTGTTTCACAAACGAACCATATTAGGGAGGAGAATGGAAGAATGAGGAAAGTCGTCCGCCGGGGCGCCGGGCTGGGAGTGCTGCTGGTGGTGCTGGTGGTGCTATACACGGGGCTTATGCTGGCGGTTTATATCTTTCCTGACGAGTGGGTAGCCGGAAAGGTGCAGGGGGCTGTAGCCGTCATTGATGAGGAAGTCAATTACTGGGGTTGCTATGGCAACTACTTCTGGCATTCGGATTTTGGAATTACGGACAACATATCGGACCGGGTCATCTACACGTCGCTCCTGCGCGACGGCCGCAGTGTGGTAGACGCGGCCATGCACACCGAATATGCCCGCTACTGGCACGGCTATGCCGTGCTGCTGCGGCCATTGCTGGCGGTGCTGGGCATCAGCGGCATGCGTTATTTGAACATAATGCTGCTGATGGGGCTGCTGCTGGGCTGCTACGCCCGCATGCGGTCGCTGCTGGGCAGGAGGACCGCGCTGACGTTCGCGGCGGGCCTGTTGATGGGTTTTTTGCTGATTGCGCCGTTTTGCCAGCATTACATGGCCGTCACCAGCCTGGCTTTGCTGGGATGCTATGTGCAGCTGCGCTGGCCCAAAGCCGTTCGCGCCCGGCTTCCGGAATTTTTTCTGATACTGGGGTCGTTGGTATGCTTTTCGGACCTGCTGACCTTCCCTGTCCTGGCGCTGGGGTATCCGCTTTTGTGCTGCCAGCTGCTGGGGGTGCGTGAGGATGTGAGCGCGCGGCGGCTGTGGGTGCAGACCATCGGCCTTTCGGCTGCGTGGATGGTCGGCTATGCCCTGACCTGGGTGGGCAAGGGACTGGTGGGCACGCTGCTTACCGGACAAAATGTGCTGGGAGATATTTTCGGTCAGGCCATGTGGCGCATGACCGGTGTGCCGGAGGACGGCAAGTGGTATCCCATGACCCCCGCCGGCGCGGTACAGATCAATATGGAAACCTTCTTTACAAGGTCCAATGTGCTGCTGCTGGCGCTGCTGCTGGCCTGGCTGGGCGTGCGTGCGCTGCGGATGCGGACGGGAGCGAAGGGCTGGCTTCGCGCCCTGCCGGTGGCGTCGGTGGCCCTGTACCCGTTCGTGTGGTATCTGGCGGTGCAGAATCACAGCAACATCCATTACTGGATGACGTACAAGCTGCTGTCGGTCACGGCGTTCAGCCTGTGCGCATACCTGTTGGCGGTGGCGCCGGAAAAGGAAAGTATAAAGTCCTGAAGAGCCGTTCCACCTTTCGTTGTGGAATATATGATCCTGGCATGACGGTATGACAGATTCCAAAGAAGGCGTTTCACAGTGAAAAAACGGATGCTCTGCTTTCTCGTATCTGCTCTTTTATCTTCTGGAGCTTTGGCGGAAAGTCAGCCGGTTTCATTTCCAGGAGAGCTGTAAGCAATGGTCTATGAAACCGGACAATTTGATCAGTTTACGCTATTGACCGCCGACGAAGATACTCTTTCCGGGCATCCGGCAGACATATCAGTATTTGTGTTGGAAATGGAAGATTACTGTGTCCTTTTTGTTGCCAAAGAGACTGAAAAGCAATGGGATCTTGTAGGCTATACTCGAAACGCTCTGTATCCCGGAACAAAACAGAATAAAACATTGCAAATTCAGAAAATTGATTCGGAACGTTTTAAAATGAGCTGGCCGGGAGAACAGTATGATTACTATGCCGGAGGTACGGATCATTTTACAAGGTTATATCGAGCAGCGTTTCATGCTGATGGTGAACATTGCATTGCCATTGGAGAAACGAATGCCGCGGGATTGCGATTCTATTCTGCTGATGATTCCGCTTATTGGAACCTGAGCGAGTATAATCAGATTACCTGGCTCAACTGCAATCCTCTGTTATTTCCCAAAAGCATGGAAAGGTAGAAAAAAGCAATGCTGTGCTTACCGTTTTGAACGAAAACCACTTTGGTCAAGATCAGATTAGCACGGATTTACTGCCTAAAGATGTACATGTTCATGTTGCGCCCGAAAGTGCAAGCAAAGTTGATACTTCGGCTCTTTTTCAAAACGAAACCTTCTCGTTCTACGGCAATGCTGACGGTTGGTATTTCATCGGTTATCGGGACAATATAAACCACGCGTATTTCGGCTACATTACAGCAAATGCGTTCCCGCTGACAGAACGAGAGCTGAAAATCAGTACGTGCTGTTTTGACTCCGTTTCGTTGGTGGCAAGTACAGATACCTGTTTGACAGACGATCCGGTTTTCTCTCAGAAGTGCTATAAGACGCTGCATTCCGGCACGCGAATCATCGGACTAAGCGGGTGGGATGCCAGCTATATATATGCTGAAGTGACGATAGATGGCGAGCCGATTCGCGGCTTTGTTCCCATTGCGGACTTGGCATTAGCGGAACGATGATGATGGCGCATCCGCTTTGAAGCGGCCTGTATTCGCCCGTCTGTTTATGCGATAAAACGGGCGATTCGCCAGAATCACGGAGTTCCATGAGGTCCAAGAAAGCATAGCGTATCAATAACGAAGAACGTGGACCTCTCTTTTTCGTTGAAAACGTGAATGGGGATGTGGCAAGCTGTACCTGCGACGCGGCGCAGGACCGAAACCGTATAACGCGAAAAACCGCGAACATCGCCTTGACAAACCTCCTGCCCCTGTGTATTATAAATGATTGGATATACGCACCTGATGAAGCGAAAAGGGGGCGGCATTGTTGCACATGGCGCTTGAAAAAGCCACGGTGTACCATGAGGGAAGGCTGATGCAGGCGGACGTATCCCTGGACGGGGGCCGCATTGTTGATGTTTCCAATTTCCATGAGGCGGGGGCGTTGCCTTTAACGGGCAAATTGTTGATACCGGGTCTTGTTGATGTTCATGTGCATCTTCGGGAGCCGGGCTTTTTTTATAAGGAGGGCGTGAAGAGCGGCACGCTGGCCGCGGCGCGCGGAGGATACACCGACGTGTGTGCCATGCCCAACCTGAATCCTCCGCCCGATACGCCCGAGCATTTGGAGGAGGAGATGGCCGTCATCCGCCGGGACGCGGCGGTGCGGGTTCATCCCTACGGGTGCATCACGCTGGGGCAGCGAGGACGCGGCGAGCTGTGCGACTTTGCGGCGCTCAAGCCCCATGCCGTGGCCTTCTCCGATGACGGGCGCGGGGTGCAGGAGGAAAGCGTCATGCGCGAGGCCATGCGCCGCGTGAAGGCCGCGGGCGGGCTCATCGCCGCGCACTGCGAGGACGAAAGCCTGCTGCACGGCGGCTGCGTCCATGAGGGCGAATACGCGCGGCAGCACGGTCTCAGGGGCATTTCCAGCGAGAGCGAATGGCGGCAGGTGGAGCGCGACCTGCGCCTGGCGGAAGAAACCGGCTGCCCCTACCATGTGTGCCATGTATCCACGAAGGAGAGCGTGGCGCTCATCCGTCAGGCGAAGGCGCGGGGCGTGGATGTGACGTGCGAGACGGCGCCGCACTACCTGCTTTTGTGCGATGCACAGCTGGAGGACGACGGACGGTTCAAGATGAACCCGCCCATCCGCTCCGCGGCCGATCGCGACGCGCTGGTGGAGGGCCTTTTGGATGGCACCATCGACATCCTCGCCACCGACCACGCGCCCCACAGCGCCGAGGAAAAGGCGCGCGGGCTGGAAAAGAGCCTGATGGGCGTGGTGGGGCTGGAATGTGCGTTCCCAGTATTGTATACGGGGCTGGTGCTGACGGGCCGCGTGCCGCTGGAGAGGGTGCTGCGGGCCATGACGGACGCGCCGCGCGCGCGCTTCCATCTGCCCCCGGCTCGTATTGAGCCCGGCGCGGGCGACTTTGCGATCTTTGATCTGGACGAAACCTTGACCATCGACCCGGACACCTTCCTTTCCAAGGGGCGCGCCACGCCCTTTGCGGGCTGGCGGGTGCGGGGAGAGTGCATTGAAACCTATGTAGGAGGGACATGCGTATGGCGCAGGCGGTAAAGCGGCGCATGCTGGTGATGGAAAACGGCAGCGTGCATGAGGGAACGGGCTTTGGCTCCATGAACGACGCGGTGTGCGAGCTGGTATTCAACACCTCCATGGTGGGCTATCAGGAAATCGTGACCGATCCCAGCTACACCGCGCAGACGGTGGTGATGACCTATCCGCTCATCGGCAACTACGGCATCACCGACGAGGACAATGAAACCCGCGTGCCCACCATGGGCGGGCTGGTGGTGCGCGAATACTGCGACATGCCCAGCAACTTCCGCTACACCAAAACGCTGGGCGAGATTCTGGAGGAAAACGGTATCCCCGGCCTGCAGGGCGTGGACACGCGGCGCATCGGCCGGATGATCCGCAACGAGGGCAGCCAGCGCGCGCTCATCTGCGACGCGGACACCCCCGTCGAGGAGGCGCTGGAGCGCGTGCGCGCCTATCAGCTGCCGACCGACTGCGTCAGCCGCGTGAGCTGCAAGAAGAAGTGGTACGCCCGCACCCCCAACCCGCGCTACAGCGTGGTGGCGGTGGACTGCGGCATCAAGCTCAACATTGTGCGCAAGCTCAATCAGTTCGGCTGCAACGTGACCGTGGTCCCCTACGACACGCCTGCCGACACCATCCTCAGTTTCAAGCCCGACGGGCTGTTCCTCTCCAACGGCCCCGGAGACCCCGAGGATGTGCGCCCGGTGATCGACCTGGTGCGCGCGCTTCGGGGACGGCTGCCCATCTTCGGCATCTGCCTGGGGCATCAGATGATCTCGCTGGCGTGCGGGGCGCGGACCTTTAAGATGAAGTTTGGCCACCGCGGCGGCAACCATCCCGTGCGCGAGCTGGCCACCGGCAAGATCGAAATCACCAGCCAGAATCATTCCTTTGCGGTGGACGAGAAGTCCCTTCAGGGCACGGGCCTGACCCTTACGCACCAGAACCTCCTGGACGGCACCGCCGAGGGCGTGGCCTGCCTGCCCGACAAGCTCTTTTCCGTCCAGTACCACCCGGAAAGCGCACCCGGCCCGCAGGACAGCACCTATCTGTTCAGGCGCTTTATCGACTTGATGGAAGGGGAGAAGAAGCATGCCTAAGCGCACAGACATCCACCGCATTCTGGTGATCGGCTCCGGCCCCATCGTGATCGGGCAGGCTGCCGAGTTTGACTATGCGGGCACGCAGGCGTGCCTGGCCCTGCGCGAGGAAGGGTACGAGGTCATCCTGGTCAACTCCAACCCCGCCACCATCATGACGGATGTGGACATCGCCGACAAGGTGTACATGGAGCCCCTCACGCTGGAATACGTGGCCAAGATTCTGCGCTACGAGCGGCCGGACGCCATTTTGCCGGGTCTGGGCGGGCAGACGGGCCTCAACCTCGCCATGCAGCTCCAGCGCAAGGGCGTCCTGGACGAGTGCCAGGTGGAGATTCTGGGTACCAGCTTTGAATCCATCGAGATGGCGGAGGACCGCGAGAAGTTCAAGGAGCTGTGCGAGCGCCTGGGCGAGCCGGTGTTGCCGTCGCTAATCGCCACCAGCATGGAGGAGGGTTTCCGCGCGGCCGAAAAGATCGGCTACCCCGTGGTGCTGCGCCCCGCGTTTACGCTGGGCGGCACGGGCGGCGGCTTTGCCGACAACCCCGAGGAGATGGAGGAACTGCTCAAAAACGCGCTCAAGCTCTCCCCGGTGCATCAGGTGCTGGTGGAAAAGAGCATCAAGGGCTACAAGGAAATCGAGTACGAGGTGATGCGCGACGCCAACGACACCGCCATCGCCATCTGCAACATGGAAAACATCGACCCCGTGGGCGTGCACACGGGCGATTCCATCGTGCTCTGCCCCAGCCAGACGCTGACCAACAAGGAATACCACATGCTGCGCGACAGCGCGCTCAAGATCATCCGGGCCCTCAAGATCGAGGGCGGATGCAACGTGCAGTTCGCACTGGACCCCTACAGCTTCCAGTATTACCTGATCGAGGTCAACCCCCGCGTGTCCCGCTCCTCGGCGCTTGCCTCCAAGGCCAGCGGCTACCCCATCGCGCGCGTGTCGGCCAAGGTGGCGGTGGGCATGTATCTGGAGGAGATCGCCCTGGCCAACACGCCGGCCTGCTTTGAGCCTGCGCTGGACTACGTGGTCAGCAAGATGGCGCGCTTCCCCTTTGACAAGCTGGAGGGCGCCAGCAACCGCCTGAGCACGCAGATGAAGGCCACGGGCGAAGTGATGAGCGTGGGCCGCACCATCGAGGAAAGCCTGCTCAAGGCCGTTAGGTCGCTGGAAATCGGCGTGTGCCACATCTATATGCCCCGCTTTGACAACAAGCCCGTGGATGAGCTGCTGGACTACATTCAGGATGGCACGGACGACCGGCTCTTCGCCATCGCTCAGCTGATCCGCTGCGGGGTGGACCTGGGCCTCATCTACGACCGCACCAAGATCGACATGCTGTTTTTGGAGAAGATCAAAAACATCGTGGAGTACGAGGCCGTGCTCAAATCGCATCCCCGCGACGAGGCGACGCTTTTTTCGGCCAAGAAGCTGGGTTTCAGCGACAGGTACATCGGCCAGGTATGGGACATGACGGAAAGGGAGGTTTTCCTCCTGCGCAAGGCCTACGGCCTCATGCCCGTCTACAAGATGATCGACACCTGCGCCAGCGAGTTTGAAAGCTACGTGCCCTACTTCTACTCCACCTACGAAAAGGAAAACGAGTCCGTGGTGTCGGACCGCAAAAAGATTATCGTGCTGGGCTCCGGCCCCATCCGCATCGGCCAGGGCGTGGAGTTTGACTACTCGACCGTGCACGCCATCTGGACCATCCGCCGCGCGGGCTACGAGGCCATCATCATCAACAACAACCCCGAGACCGTCTCCACCGACTACACCACCAGCGACAAGCTCTACTTCGAGCCCCTCACCGTGGAGGACGTGATGAACATCGTCACCCTCGAAAACCCGGAGGGCGTGGTGGTGAGCCTGGGCGGGCAGACGGCCATCAACCTGGCCGAGCGTCTGCATGACATGGGCGTGCGCATCATCGGCACCGACGTGGAGGCCATCCGCCGCGCGGAAAACCGCGACGCCTTTGAAAAGGTGATGGAATCGCTCGGGATTCCCCAGCCCAACGGCGAGGCCGTGACCGATATCGAGGCCGGCGTGCGCGTGGCCGAGCGCATCGGCTACCCCGTGCTGGTGCGCCCCAGCTACGTGCTGGGCGGCCGCGCCATGCAGATCGTGCCCAACGAGGAGGCGCTTCGCCACTACCTCAAGACCGCTGTGCTGGTCAGCGAGGACCAGCCGGTGCTCGTGGACCACTACATCACCGGCAAGGAGCTGGAAACCGACGCCGTGTGCGACGGCGAGAACGTCTACATCCCCGGCATCATGGAGCACGTGGAGCGCACCGGCGTGCACAGCGGCGACTCCATCAGCGTCTATCCCACCTTCTCGGTGAGCGAGAAGGCGCGTCAGACCATCATCGACTACACGGTGCGGCTGGGATTGGGCATCGGCATCGTGGGACTGTACAACATCCAGTTCATCGTGGACCGCAAGGACAACGTGTACGTGATCGAGGTCAACCCCCGCTCCTCGCGCACGGTGCCCTTCCTCAGCAAGGCCACGGGCGTGCCCCTGGCCGACATCGCCACCCGCGTAATGCTGGGCCACAGCCTGCGCGAGCAGGGCATCGTGGAGGTCATGGCCCCGGAGAAGGAAAAGTGGTATGTCAAGGCCCCGGCCTTCAGCTTCTCCAAGCTGCGCGGCATGGACGCATATTTGAGCCCGGAGATGAAGTCCACGGGCGAAGCCATCGGCTATGACAAGCGCCTCACCCGCGCACTCTACAAGGCCATGCAGTCCTCCGGCATGAACGTGGCCAACTACGGCACCATCTTCGTCACCATCGCCGACACCGACAAGGACGAGGCCCTGCCCCTCATCCGCCGCTTCTATGACATGGGCTTCAACATCGAGGCCACGCGCGGGACCGCCGAGTTCCTCAAGGCCAACGGCATCCGCACCCGCATCCGCAAGAAGCTCAGCGAGGGCAGCGAGGAGATCCTCGATTCCCTCCGGCAGGGCCATGTCAACTACGTCATCAACACCCGCGAACCCGCGAATCTGGGCCGCGACAGCGATGGCGCGCAGATTCGCCGCTGCGCGGTGGAAAACAACGTGACCATGTTCACCGCGCTGGATACGGTGCGGGTGCTGCTTGAGGTGCTGGAGGAAATCACGCTGTGCATCTCCACCATTGATTCCTGAGGAGGCGGACCGATGCGTTTTGTGATTGAAAGCCACGTAAGGCTCACGGAAAGCGTCTATCATATGCGCCTTTCGGGCGATACGCGGGCCATCGTGCAGGCGGGGCAGTTTGTGCAGGTGCAGCTGTCGGGCTTTTACCTGCGCCGTCCCATTTCGGTGTGCGACTGGCGGCCCGGGGAGAACGGTACGCTGGATCTGATCTACAAGGTGGTGGGCCTTGGCACGGAGGCCATGAGCCGCTACGCGCCCGGCACGGAGCTGGACCTTTTGACCGGCCTTGGCAACGGCTTTGACGTGGATCGGCTGGACGAGGTGACGGCCTCGCAGTTTCCGCTGCTGGTGGGCGGGGGCGTGGGCACGCCGCCCATGTACGGCCTGTGCAAGAAGCTGCTGGCCGCCTGCAAGAAGCCGCGCGTGATTCTGGGGTTCAACACGGCGGCGGAGGTGTTCTGGAAACAGGAGTTCGAGGCGCTGGATGTGCCGGTGACGGTGACCACGGTTGACGGCACGATGGGCATCAGGGGCTTTGTGACCGATGCCATGGTCCCGCTGGAGGGAAAGTACGATTACGTCTACGCCTGCGGGCCGGAGCCCATGCTGCGCGCGGTGCACGCCGTGTGCGAAAAGCAGGAGATCCATGGCCAGTTCAGCTTTGAGGAGCGCATGGCCTGCGGCTTTGGGGTCTGCATGGGCTGTTCGTGCAAAACCAGGTACGGCAGCAAGCGCATCTGCAAGGACGGACCGGTGCTCAGGAGGGAGGAGATCCTATGGTAGACACGCGGGTGACCCTCTCCGGCTGGACGCTGGACAACCCCATCATCCCGGCCAGCGGGTGCTTCGGGTATGGCGAGGAGTTTCACGAGATGTACGACATCAACGTTCTGGGGACGTTTTCCTTCAAGGGGACCACGCTGGAGCCGCGCTTCGGCAACCCCACGCCCCGCATCGCCGAGTGCACGGCCGGCATGATCAACGCCGTGGGGCTGCAAAATCCCGGCGTGCACCATGTGATCGAGCATGAGCTGCCCAGGCTGAAAACCTTCTTTCATAAAAAGGTCATCGCCAACATCAGCGGCTTTTCCGTGGAGGAATACGTGGAATGTTGCCGCCTGATGGATGCGCAGGAGCAGGTGGGCATCATTGAGGTCAACGTCAGCTGCCCCAACGTGCACGGCGGCGGCATGGCCTTTGGCACGTGCGCGGAGAGCGCGGCGGAGGTGACCCGCGCGGTCAAAGCCGTGACCACCAAGCCCGTCTATATCAAGCTGAGCCCCAACGTGACGGACATCGTTTCCATCGCGAAAGCCTGCGAGGACGCGGGTGCGGACGGGCTGAGCCTGATTAACACGCTTTTGGGCATGCGAATCGATCTGAAAAAGCGCCAACCCGTGATCGCAAACGTCATGGGCGGCTTCTCCGGCCCGGCGGTGTTTCCGGTGGCGCTGCGCATGGTGTATCAGGTGGCGCGGGCGGTGAAGATCCCGGTCATCGGCATGGGCGGGGTGAGCAGCGCGCGCGACGTGATCGAGATGATGCTGGCTGGCGCGACCGCCGTGCAGGTGGGCGCGCAGAACCTGGTGGACCCTTACGTTTGTCCGAAGATCATTGAGGCGCTGCCCGGCGAGATGGAGCGCCTGGGCATAGAACGGTTGAACGACATTATCGGAGGTGCGTGGAAATGAGCGGCGGAGATGTGATTATTGCGCTGGACTTCCCAAGCGCGGAGGCGGTGTACGCCTTCCTGGACAAGTTTGAAAACGAGGCGCGCAAGCCCTACGTGAAGGTGGGCATGGAGCTGTTCTATGCCGAGGGTCCGCAGATCGTGCGGGAGATCAAGGCGCGGGGCCATAAGATCTTTCTGGACCTGAAGCTCCACGACATTCCCAACACCGTGAAAAAGGCCATGGCCTCGCTGTCCAGGCTGGATGTGGACATGACCAACCTGCACGCCGCCGGTACCATCGACATGATGCGCGCGGCCGTGGAGGGCCTGACCCGGCCGGACGGCACGCGGCCCATGCTGCTGGCGGTGACGCAGCTCACCTCCACCAGCGAGGAGCGCATGCAGCGGGAGCTGCTCATCAATGCCAGCATGCCCGACACCGTGAAAAAGTACGCCCAGAACGCCAAGGAAGCCGGACTGGACGGCGTGGTGTGCTCTCCGCTGGAGGCGGGGCTGGTGAAGGAGGCCTGCGGCGCGGCGTTCCAGACGGTGACGCCGGGCATCCGCTTCGCGGATTCCGCAGCGGACGACCAGGCGCGCGTGATGACCCCGGAAAAGGCGCGGCTGGGCGGCAGCGACTACATTGTGGTGGGGCGGCCCATCACCCAGGCGGCGGACCCCGTGGCGGCCTATCGCCGCTGCGTGAAGGAATTCCTTGGCGAGTGACAAAGGGAGGAAAGACCATCATGGAAAAACAGATTGCGGGCGCGCTGCTCTCCATCGGCGCGGTGTTTCTCAGGCCCGAGGAGCCCTTCACCTGGGCCAGCGGCATCAAAAGCCCCATTTACTGCGATAACCGCCTGACCCTGACCGCGCCCGAGGTGCGCGATCAGGTGGAAAACGGGCTGATGGAAACCATCCGCCGCGAGTATCCCGATGTGGAAGTGCTCATGGGCACGTCTACCGCGGGCATCGCCCATGCGGCGATCGTGGCCCATATGATGCATCTGCCCATGGGGTACGTGCGCGGCGGCAACAAGGATCACGGCCGTCAGAACCGCATTGAGGGCAAGCTGGAAAAGGGCCAGAAGGTGGTCGTGGTGGAGGATCTGATCTCCACGGGCGGCAGCGTCATCGAGGTGGTGGACGCGCTGCGCGAGGCCGGCGCGGAGGTGCTGGGCATCGCGAGCATCTTCACCTATGGCATGCAGAAGGGGCTGGACCGGCTGGCTGCCGCCAATGTGAAAAACGTGAGCCTGTCCAACTTTGACGTGCTGGCAGAGGTGGCGGCGGAGAAGGGGTATATCCGCCCCGAGCAGGTGGAGCGGCTGATCCGCTTCCGCAACAACCCCGGCGACGAAAGCTGGATGCACAACTGAGGAGGCGCGCGCATGCCCAGACATCTTCTTGATATCCGTGATCTGTCCACGCAGGAGCTGGACGCTCTGATGGACCGCGCGGATGACATCATTCAAAACCCCAAACGTTACGCGGAATGCATGCACGGAAAAAAGCTGGCGACGCTCTTCTACGAGCCAAGCACCCGTACGCGCCTCAGCTTTGAGGCCGCCATGCTGGAACTGGGCGGCAGCGTGCTCGGCTTTTCCTCGGCGGACAGCTCCTCGGCGTCCAAGGGTGAAAGCGTGGCCGACACCGTGCGCACCGTGGGCTGCTATGCCGATATCATCGCCATGCGCCATCCCAAGGAGGGCGCGCCCACCGCGGCCGCACAGGTCAGCCCCGTGCCCATCATCAACGCGGGCGACGGCGGACACAACCATCCCACCCAGACGCTGGCGGACCTGCTTACCATCCGCCGCGAGAAGGGGCGGCTGAACCAGCTCGTCATCGGCTGCTGCGGAGATCTCCAGTTCGGCCGCACGGTCCACAGCCTCATCAACGCCATGATGCGCTACAAGAGCATCCGCTTTGTCCTGATTTCCCCCGAGGAGCTGCGCGTGCCTGAATATGTGCGCGAAAGCATGCACAAAAACGGCGTCACCTTCGTGGAGGTGGAGCGGCTGGAGGATGTCATCGGCACCCTCGACATCCTCTACATGACCCGTGTGCAGCGCGAGCGCTTCTTCAATGAGGCGGATTACGTACGCCTCAAGGACAGCTATATCCTTGATACCGACAAGATGCGCCTGGCGCGGCGCGATCTGTGCGTGCTGCATCCGCTGCCCCGTGTGAACGAAATCAGCCGCGCCGTGGACGATGACCCCCGTGCGTGCTATTTCCGCCAGGTGGCCAACGGCAAGTACATGCGCGAGGCCCTGCTGATGAAGCTTTTGGAGGTGGAGGCATGAACATCGACAGCATCCAGAACGGCTATGTGATCGACCATATCCGCGCCGGGCGCAGCATGGAGATCTATCATTATCTGGGGCTGGACACCCTGGACTGCTCGGTGGCCATCATCAAGAACGCCAAGTCCCAGCGCATGGGGAAGAAGGATATCATCAAGATCGACCAGGAGATTCCCCTTGATCTGGACTTGCTGGGGTATATTGATCCCGGCATCAGCGTCAATATCATCCGGGATGGAAAACTGGTGGAAAAGAAAAAACCCGAAATGCCTGCCCGTGTGGTCAATGTGATGAAGTGCAAGAACCCGCGCTGCATCACCCAGACCGAGCAGGAACTGGACCAGATTTTTGTGCTGGCGGATCGGGAAAAGCAGGTGTACCGCTGCCTTTACTGCGAGGCGGCGTACAAGAGCGAGTGACAGGAGAAGGGACGGCTGCCGTGAGAATGGCCGTCCCTTCTTTCGCTTTTGTTGAAACCCAAAACCGGAATGATACGCGGAAGAATTGGAATGAAAGTTCGTCTATTATATATATGTAGAGAAATTAACGGAGACGAACGTTCGGGCACGGAAAAAAGTTCAGAAAAATGGCAAAAAACCTGTTGACACAAAGGGCAAACCGTGCTATTATGTACAAGCTCGCTTGAGAGCAACGAACCTTGAAAACGATACAGAGCAAGGAAAGCAAGAACGCAAGCAGTCAATGAAATGAGTGAAATTGCGAGCCAGAGAAATCTGGAGCGTAAACAGGAA